>NZ_JAKEVD010000048.1 GCF_022398325.1 Shewanella sp. Isolate13 | reverse complement strand
CATTTAAATAAATTAAAAAATAGAAGCCCAAATAAACTAACGCTTTAGATCCTTTTCCATCTCTTCATAGGAGATATGGCGCACATCTTTACCTTTAACGTAGTAAATAATGTATTCACAAATATTCTGACAGCGATCCCCTACACGCTCTACAGCTCGAGCGGCCCAAAGCACATCGAGTACTTCTGGAATTGAGCGCGGATCCGCCATCATATAGGTCATCAACTGTCTAATGATACCCTCATACTCTTTATCCAGCTTAGAGTCTTCTTTGTGAAGCTCTAACGCGACGTCGGCATCCATACGCGCCAATGCATCGAGAGTGGCGTGTAAAGTACGTGTCGCATGGCGGCCCATATTTTCTATGCTCACCAACAGTGGCTGCTGATTCTTAGAGCGTTTATCCATCGCCGCCTTAGCAATCTTAACGCAGGCATCGCCAATACGCTCGAGATCGGTTATCGTCTTAGAGATAGCCAGTACTAAGCGTAAGTCACTCGCGGCCGGCTGACGCTTGGCGATGATACGCGTACACTCTTCATCAATAGCCACCTCCATGCCATTAACCTTATGGTCGCCCTCAATGACCTTCTGCGCAAGCTCAGCATCCAGCGCGCTTAAGGCATCCAGTGACTGTTCAAGCTGACGCTCAACCAAGCCGCCCATTGCCAATACACGGTTACGAATATCGTCAAGTTCAGCGTTAAACTGGCCAGAGATATGTCTATTTAAATTCATGTTTTCCATCGTTCGATCCTATCTCTATTAACCGTAACGGCCAGTAATGTAATCTTCGGTCTTCTTCTGCCTAGGCGTGGTAAAGATGGTATTGGTATCGGCATATTCGATCAGTTCACCCATATACATGAATGCTGTCTGATCAGACACACGCGCTGCCTGCTGCATGTTATGGGTTACAATCACCACGGTATACTTTGACTTAAGATCGGTAATCAACTCTTCAATGGTCAAGGTTGAAATCGGATCCAGTGCCGATGTCGGTTCATCGAGAAGCAGCACTTCTGGCTCAATTGCAATGGCACGGGCAATCACCAGACGCTGCTGCTGACCACCCGATAAGCCAAAGGCATTGTCATGCAATCTATCCTTAACCTCATCCCAAATAGCCGCGCCGCGCAGTGAGCGCTCTGCCGCATCATCGAGTTCGCGGCGGTTATTGACCCCTTGAAGGCGCAAACCGTAAACCACATTCTCATAGATGGACTTAGGGAAAGGGTTCGGGCGCTGAAACACCATGCCCACGTTACGACGCAGTGCAGCAACATCGACTCGCTTGTCGTAAATATTCTGACCGTGCAGTAATATCTCACCACCGATGTGACAATTATCGACTAAGTCATTCATGCGGTTAATACAGCGCAGCAGTGTCGATTTACCGCAACCACTTGGGCCAATAAATGCGGTGACTTTTTTCTTAGGAATTTTCATCGACACATCAAATAGTGCCTGTTTGTCTCCGTATTTAAGATCTAAGTTACGGATCTCAAGCGCTGTTTCTTCGCTGGTTAAGTTTTCTAGGTCTAGCATATCAGTCTTCATTACCGATTGATCTATTGAAATCATGTTCTTTCCTACTGCTTAGGATAATCGTCAATTAATGCTCAAGCGAACGATATTTTTCGCGTAAGTGGTTTCGTACACCAATGGCAGTTAAGTTAAGTGCCACAATTACCGAGACCAAAAGAAATGAAGTGGCGTATACCAAGGGACGCGCCGCTTCTACGTTAGGGCTTTGAAAACCGACATCATAGATATGAAAACCTAAGTGCATGAACTTTCGTTCTAGATGCACAAAAGGGAAGTTCATATCGATAGGCAGTGTCGGCGCAAGCTTTACCACGCCAACCAACATCAAGGGCGCGACCTCACCTGCCGCACGAGCGACCGCCAGAATCAAACCCGTCATGATTGCCGGACTCGCCATCGGGATGATAATCCGCCACAGAGTTTCGGCTTTAGTAGCGCCTAGTGCCAAACTACCTTGACGGACTGAGCTTGGAATTCGGCTCAATCCTTCCTCCGTCGAGACAATCACCACGGGTAAGGTCAAAATAGCTAGGGTCAATGCTGACCATATGACACCTGGCGAGCCAAAGGTTGGCGCGGGTAATGCCTCAGGGTAGAAGAGTTGATCTAGCGTGCCACCAAACATATAGACGAAGAAGCCTAGACCAAACACACCGTAAACAATCGAGGGTACGCCAGCTAAATTAATTACCGCGATGCGGATCATCTTAGTGACTGGGCCCTTCTTGGCGTATTCATGTAGGTAAATAGCCGCGACAACCCCAAATGGTGTCACGATAACCGCCATTAGTATCACCATAAAAACTGTGCCAAAAATCGCCGGGAACACTCCGCCCTCGGTATTGGCTTCACGTGGGTCATCACTGACGAATTTCCCCACGCCGATAAACCATTGCCCGACTTTACCTAACAGGCTTAGGCGGTTGGCGTAAGTCACATCTAAAAGAGTGTCTAACTTTAAGATCACCTCTTCGCCGCGCATATCACGGATAACCACCGAGTCTCTCGCCGCCTCGCTCTTTAGCGCGAAGAACTCTTTTTCAACCAACTGATATTCTGCGTTTAATTTAGCACGCTGCGCCTCTATCTCTGCCTCACGGCTCTCGGTTAACGCGTTATCTAACTCGTAACGACGAGACTTTAAGCGCAGGTTCTCAAGCTCATAGTTGATCGAGCCGATGACGCCTTTTTGCAACGATAACGCCCTATCGTTAAGCTCCACCGCGCGTTCAATATGGGCCTGAAAATCCGCTTCGATATTTTGTGATGGTAGCCGTACACCGTCTTCGATGATCGCCACAGGGTAACCATAGAAGTCACCGTTTTTACTGCGCTCAATAATGGCTATATTTTCCGGCTGGCTACGTGAGATGATATCTGTCGCCAAAATCCAGCGAAAATCTAGGCTCACGAATTCACGGTTACCCGTTTTAATGAGGTAACGCGTCACCGTCTCACCCACTTGGGTATCAAATTTATGCCCCGCAGCAAGCAGTCGCTCTGTCGGCACCTCTTCCCTATCGTAAACCTCACCAATTAAGGTATAACGCTCACCCTGTGGGCCTTTCATCTCCCACTGATAAATATCCGCAGGCCAGAAGTAACTCAAGCCGCGCCAGGCGATCAATAACAACAGCCCTAACACCGCAATCAAACACAGGCTCACTGCGCCACTGGTCATCCATATCCAAGGAGAGCCAGATTTAAACCACTTACCCATTAATGACACCTCTTATAGTGGCTGGCAAACTCGTATTGATGAAACTCATGTTTGAAGAATTCATAGTTAACGTCATTTCTTATCATCCATAACAATCGGCTTTACAGCGAGCTGTAACGTTCACGCAGGCGCTGCCTAACCACCTCAGCAATCGTGTTGAAGAGGAAGGTGAAGATAAATAGCACGAAGGCAGCCAAGAACAGCACTCGGTAGTGGGAGCTGCCGATAGCCGACTCAGGCATCTCTACCGCGATGTTTGCAGCGAGCGTTCGCATACCTTCGAATACGCTCCACTCCATAATCGCAGTATTACCTGTCGCCATCAGTACAATCATGGTCTCCCCCACTGCACGGCCAAGACCCATCATCACCGCCGAGAAAATACCAGGACTAGCCGTTAGCAGCACCACACGAGTCAGAGTCTGCCAAGTCGTAGCCCCGAGAGCTAAGCTGCCATTTGAAAGGTGTCGCGGCACCGAAAACACCGCGTCTTCTGCGATAGAGAAAATGGTCGGGATAACCGCAAAGCCCATGGCGATACCCACAACCAAAGCGTTACGCTGGTCAAAAGTAATGCCGAGCTCATTGGTAATAAACATGCGTGTATCACCATCAAACAGTGCAAGCTCAAGCGTTGGGCTAATCGCAAACGAAAACCAACCGACAAAGACTATCACAGGTAGCAGCATCAACTCTTGATAGGTGTCCGGTAGTCGCTGCTTCCACTTGCCCGGCAACTTGTACCAAGCAAATGCGCTGGTCAGAATCGAGACTGGCAGTAACAGCAGTAGGGTCATGATCCCTGGTAAGTTATCTTCAATGAGTGGCGCTAGCCAAAGACCGGCCAAGAAACCCAGAATCACCGTTGGCAGCGCCTCCATGATCTCGATGGTCGGCTTAACGATGGCGCGAACTTTCGGCGACATGAAATAAGCGGTATACACGGCGCCAGCAATAGCCAGAGGTGTGGCAAATAACATGGCATACAAGGCTGCCTTCATTGTACCGAAGGCCAGTGGCATTAGGCTCAACTTAGCTTCAAAGTCATCTGAACCCGACGTCGACTGCCACACATATTTAGGCTCTGGATACCCCTCGTACCACACCTTCTGCCACATCGCACTCCATGAGACTTCTGGGTGAGTGTTTTCGACACTGAACAAGTTTAGTTTGCCGCCAGCCTCGACAATGAGGGCGTTTGAGCGCGGACTAAAACCTACGGTTCCAGGATCCGTTAACCCCATATTTTCTGAGAATAACTCTTTTTCACTGGTGGTATACAGTAGGCTCAACTCACCCTTTGCGGTAATCGTTACGAAGGTTTTCCGATAAAACTCCGACCCAACGGTCTGAATATCGCCATCGACCTTGAAATTGCGGATCTCTTGATATTGACGGCCATGCTCGCCATTGACCTGAAAATATTGCTGGACTAAACCAGAGTCATAGCTAACAAGTAATGAGCTTGCTCCAGCCAAAAGACTGACATTGGTGACCTCGGCTTTAGCGCGAGACAGAGACAGCACCTGGCTTAACTGCACCTCATCAGCATCACGAATATTGTAGATAAACAGCTTGTTATCAGAGCTTAGAATTAGCTGGCGCTGATCGGGCGTCATCAACTGCTGCTGAACCTTAAGCGGTGAATCAGGAATGATGCTGTTATATGCTAGCCACTCCACCTCTTCGGTCATCATGTTCTCTTCGCCCTCTTGGCGAGACAGATGCCAAACTTTATCGTCGGTTTGATAGACGAAGCTCATTTTATCGCTGCTGTAATCAAAGACTAAGTTATTTAAGGCACGGCCTTGTGGATCAACTGTTAAGGCTTCATCTCCGTTAGGAAAACGTAATCTAGGAGTGATCAAACGCTGGTTATCAGGGTAAGTCACACCAAACTCAATGCCAGCGATAATCACCTGACCGTTACTCAACCCAAGAGCAAACCGCTGCTCGCTTGCTACCGCCGCCGCACTACTGACGACATGAACACCCGCAGGAGTGTTGATCTGCTCACTTCTTAACAGCTGAGAGGTTTGCGTATCATAAAAATCGACCTTACCTAGCTGTGATACTCGGTACATAATCGCGTTCTGCTCATCACTTCCCACCATAAGTGCGGGCGTGGCATCATGATATTCAGCACTGATAACAGGCGTTACTTCGGCACTATCGAAGATAGGCTTAATCACATACAGCAGATAAAAGAAGATCAAGAGCAATGCGACAAACACCATGGTTCCGCCCACTGTCACCCCAATTTGGGCAGCCTTATCCTTGATAGCTCTTCGCGAAGAACCATTATTGATCAATAGGCTTTTTGCAGCAGTTCCAGGCTGAGATACCTGAGTTTCCATTAAGAACCTCGATTATTCTTTAGCCAGTTAAAGTTTAACTGGGATTGTATTAACGATTATGCTAACACTAGGTTTAGTGAGTTTTCCTAGAACGAATTCCAAGCATGCGTATTTTTAATGTGGTGCATTATATGACGCAAAAATGACATTAGTGTTACAAAGGTTGACTTACTAGTGGTTAGATTTAAATGCTGGCTATATTAGACGGAAACCCCTTGTATGACCTAGTAAATCCAACCCAATTGGCATGATAAATAATGGAGTAATATCAAATGTTAAGATATCTAGTTACCTTACAGGCAAAGGATAGAGAAGGCTTAGTAGAACAGATAGCCCATGCGGTCAGTCGCCACGGTGGAAATTGGCTGGATTCTGAGCTGCGCCATATCGATGGCATTTTTGCCGCAATCCTACTGCTAGAAGTCCCAGCTGCCCAGTGGGATGAGCTCATCGAGAGTCTGGAGCTATTAGAGGATATTTCATTAACCTACGCCAAGACCAGTAAGCCCCAAACTCGAAATAAACAGGTCAGTTATTCCTTAGTCGCTTATGACAGACCCGGTTTAGTGCATGAAATTTCAAATAAGATTAGCGCTCTTGGGATTAATATCGAGCATATGAGTACCCGTTACGAGAGCGCGAGCCACACGGGTATCGCGCTTTTTAGAGCCGAATTTAATGTCAGCATGCAAGATAGCCAAGATGAAGAGCGATTGACTCAAGCCCTTCACGACATAGGTGACGATGTGGTGTTGGATAACCTATCGGCTTGAGTTTAATGCTAGCCAGACTGAGTATAACGTCCGGCTAGCGTTAACAGTCCTAAGCCGACTCAAGTGAGAGAATGCCAAAGTTGCCAAACTCAATAGGCACTTTTATTCAACGACTATAAAAGCTTAGCCACTTTAACCATCAAAGACCACGGTGCAGTTTCGCCCCGTTTCTTTTGCAAGATAGAGTGAGCGATCGGCTTTATTGAGCAAGGTCTCAATAGTGTCCGTTTCTCGAGGAACCAGTGATACAACCCCAACACTAACGGTATAGCCGATTTTTGAATGTTCATGCGCAATGACAGACTGCCTTAGTGTCAGGTGCAGTCTCTGGGCGAGAGCATAGGCCGCCGCTGCCGATGTATTTGGCAGCAACAAAGCAAACTCCTCACCACCTAAACGACCAATTAGGTCCGTTGCTCGACAGTTGGCTTTAATCGATGCCGCGAAATGTCTGAGCACTAAGTCTCCCGCACTGTGCCCATACCTATCGTTAATCACCTTAAACCTATCCAGATCTAACGCAATCACAGATACCACTCTTCGCTCCTGCTCGGCGCGACGAATAGATAAGTTGGCATCATTAAAAAATGCCCGTCGATTAAAGAGCTCAGTCAATGGATCGAGCGATGCTAACTTCCTCATCTCCTTTTCTAGCTTATCGATTTTCATCAGCAGTCCCATCAGGTGCCATGAAACCAAAGGCGATACGGTCAATGGGATGAAGCTTGCTAAAAAGATAGCAATATGGGTTATGCCGCCATTTTGCCTAAGGTAAAACGCCATAAATGTGATGAACACAGAAGCAAAAACCGATATTGCTGTAATGAGGATGACCGTATTCAGTCGTCCAAGGGTTTGAATAGTTTCTCTCATGCTTCGTACTAAAAAACGTCTTACTTGCGACAACAGTCAGCAATAACCGAATAAAAGAGTGCCAAAAGGATTGCTGGCCATTTTAAAACATCTTCCCCTTAAGGCCCCTCAAAAAAAGCACTGTAACTTGGTGATATTGCGGTAAATAGATAGGGGGGGCTCGGGAAGCTGCAGGATAATACCCCAACTCATGCCACTGTGGTATTAATAATTACTTCCTGTTATCTAGCACGCTTTAGCAGCATGTCAATTTACGCCAGCAGTATCTGTTTAATTCTATTTCGCAACCACATATGACTAGGGTCTATCGAGTTTGATTTATGCCACTGCATGATAATCGGCACTGGTTTTAACTTGATCGGCGGTTCGATGATTTTTAATGCGAGCTGTTCTTGATAACGTAAGGCCAACCTAAGTGGCACATGGCCGAACAGCATGGTTTGACTGACGATCAGCATATTTGCCATCAAAGAACTGGCCTCATGGCTAATGTTTCTATGGATCTCAGTGCTATCATCACGAAACATCTCCAGAGCCAATTGACCATTTCGCCGAATATTTAGCACAGATTGTGGCAATTTTTGGTACTGCTCAAGAGTTAATGATTCACCGATGGTGTGATTCGCTTTGGCAGCAATCAAGACTATTCGATCTTCAAAAAGCAGCGAGCTCTCAATACTACTGTCGGCTAACATCACACTGTCAATCACGAGATCCGTCGCTCGCGTCCGTAAGCTAGTAATAGCTTCTTCATCTGTACTAGCTTGCTGTTTTAAACTATAAGTTAACCCGCTATTTTTCTCGTTTGCGAAAGCCGAAAGTAATGTAGAGTTATATTCCTCAGGACTACTCAAGGTAAAGTGAACCTTAGATGAATGAGGCTCAAACTCTCCGTAGGATCTAATCACCTTTTCTATAGATAAAAATTCTAAACGTGTATTTCGATAGAACGCTTTTGCCGCTGCTGTTGGCTGGATCTGTCCCCCACCTCTAACAAAGAGTTCTTTATCTAGTGATGTTTGCAGTCGCTTCATAGCAATACTTACCGCAGGCGGAGAGATCTCTAACGCTTCACTCGCCTTTAGATAGCTGCCAGTCTCCATCACCTTAGAAAATACTTTGAGGAGATTGAGATCAAACTTTTCAAATGTCATTACCACCCTCCAAGATAAACAACGTTTATCTAAAAGATATATTTCAACCAATTTAGTTTATCTAAAGCTCGCTGTAAATTAGTGCAATTACTTTATTGAGCAAAAAGGTTTTCTCTATGAAACTTAATCACATATCCTTAGTACTCTTCCTGTCATTGGGTGTCTCAGCCTGTGGTAGCGACAGCAAAAGTGATAATCCACCAATAACCAACCTGCCGGATCGTAGCGCTCCTATTCCAGAAAAGCCCCCAATTGTGCCAGATGACGGTTTACCCATTGAGGATCCATGTACCGATAGTTGTGGCGGTGATGTCCCTCCTCATGAGGAAGATACACCAATAACACCTATCCCTGACGTACCACTTATGGCTAATGTGAATATCTCAACCCATGAGATCCATAAGCAAACTGATACGATTGACATGCATCACGTTGTTACGGGTAAAGCAGATGACCAGTCTAGGCTGGTTCCCTATCCAAGCGTACGTTACTACGTAACACACAGTGACGATGTAAGCGTACTGGAAATGCAACCAAGTATTGGCTGGGTAAACATCTACACCATCTGGAACCATCCCGATGGAAAACGAAGATGTCGTTTAGAGGTATTTCCAGACACTACAGTTAAATCTAGCTGCACCACAGATAACACCTGGTTTGGTAGTGTCGCCGCAGCGGTTAAATACCATAGTGGTGGTTTGACTCTGGATATGAACTTCTTCGACGGTAACCAGCGGGTCAACTATGCCTGGCGTATTGCAGAGAACTCAAACCAGCAGCCGTTATTCGAACATAACACTTCTTTGTATGTTGAACATAAGTAACACTTGGATAAAATGAGATGTGATGCAATCAATAGCCAAAGCCAACTTGTATGATTGGCTCTGGTTGTATTTGATTTAGCCAACGTGAGATAAACTAACGAACTCAGACTATCGCTGGTCTAGCTTAGGCTTGAGTCGAGCTTTGGCTTAATTGGAAATGAACAAAAGCGGCTCACCACAGAAGCCACGAAGAAAAGCAACAGCTCAAGCCGTTTGACTCTAATATCTTTACCTTAGTGTTCTTTATGAAAGCGCAGCGCTTCGTGGTGAAATTAGCGCTTTTTAAAAAGTGATACTTGTTCAATGTATTCAGTGTTAGCTAACTCGCTTCTGGATATAAGTGCGCCGTTAGATTTTAAGAGATAATGATGATTTATAACCCCATCATTAATTTTTAAACCCATAAAGCTTTGCTTAAAATTGATGCTTATCGTTTTACCGATAAGCATCAAAGGTGGCTTTCCTTTTACGATTCATCTATGAAGCGTTTATGGACACTCTGGACAGTCAGGGCAGAGCTTACAGCTCGCATCGGCTTCCATCGACTCAACATATTCTTTAAAGAATGTTTCGCCACTTGCTTTAACGGTATCGACAAAAGCTCTCACCTCACTGCCTGAAACCCCACCTTCAGGAAGCTCATCGAGCCCAGGCAGAGGTACATAGCTACCCGAGAAATCTTCACAGTCGCCTGGAGCAAGAAAATCAACCGTATGAATAATTTCAGTCATATTATCGTGGGTTTCTTCAACGATGATGTCCTTGATAAGCACGGCCGAGTCATTACACACGTCTCCTCCATAATTAACTTGAAGACCGTAATCACCATAACCATTTTGCACAACGACAGTTGAACAGTCTTTTGTCACCTTCAGCTTGCCAGGGAATGTCTCAACAGGGCAATCAAACTCGCTTGTATCGTTGGCGACAACTGTACCGCCGCCCTCGACAGCAGCCTTAGCCTCGGCAGTACCACTAATCCCATTGATCGTCGTGAGAAAATCATCATCAAATGTTATTGACTCACCTACAGCTAAAGTCGCGGCATTGAATACATCGCCTGCAGTCACATTTTCTGCTTCTATATCAAATAGTGGCAACGTACCTGTGTTTTCCACCTTGAGCGAATATTCGTATTTAATTGCATCACCGCCCGGTACAAGCTCGCCCCCATCACAGGTGAGGGTTACTTTCAACTCTGGCTTCCCTGGTATGTAGCAGAACGAAACATGACTCAAACCATAGTATTTATTACTGGACTTTTCCGGTGAATGTAAGCCTGCATCGGAGGTGATAAACGAGCCATCGTAGTTATAGAGGTTGCCCCCTGGGCCACCTTTAACAAATACTCCCAGCATGATCACCGAGCTGTCTCCCTGATCCCAGGAAAATGTCTTAGCACCTTGCTGTACATTGAGTGTAACCGACAACATATCGTCCCCATATGTGCCATCATAGACAGGCTCAACTTTTAGCTCTCTTAAATCCTCGTTTCCAAAAAACTCGGAACAAGTTGGATTGCCACTAAAGTCTTGCGGTTGAACCCCTCCTGCAGAAGGAGCACCAGCATCTGCTCGCGTAACCTGAAGGCTAATAACGGCACTGATAACCAATAGTAATGCTAACTGTTTGATAAAGCGACTCTTAACTAAGTCATTGAGCCTGCTATGGCAATATAATCTAGCAGAGTTATAACATTTTAAGTTCATTAGATTATCTCCTTGTAGTGATAATTAATGCCCCTATCCCATACTAACTAAAGGACATCATAGCCCAGTTATTGCAACTCCCAAGCCAAGATTTAAACAGTTGTAAAACATGAATTTTTAATTGAGAAGAGCAAGAAAGATGTTCAAGCTGAACAGCTTGTGCATTACACAGTGTTACTCTCGCTATACAATGTGATGCGAGACGCTAGTCATTCATCGATTCACTGAGTCAAGTACCTACGGGATCCGTTACTAGCGGCTGACTACTCGCTTAAAACTAATGGTTATTTAGTTTTAAGCTTGCCAAGTTCCAACATTGAGAATTTTTAAAGCGAAGACTTAAAATCAAAAATTCCATCGGCAGCAATCGAAAAAACCATTCCAAAGCTGGTTTAACAATCTGTTAGACTAGCGCAAACACCGATAACAAATGAAATGTCATGCTTGGAACGTTAAGAAAAATGCGCAGCCACTTGGATGAAAACCAAGTCGTGCAATATCAGCTGCCCGTAGGCGAAGAGCTCTTGGATCTGAATCCATTGATTGGCCACCAACTTACGCTAACTCATACGGGAAAAATCTTCTGTTGTAGTTGCGGCAAGAAAACCAAGAAGAGCTACTCCCAGGGTCACTGCTACGTGTGTATGCAGAAACTGGCGAGCTGCGACATGTGTATCATGAAGCCAGAGACTTGCCACTATGCAGCAGGAACCTGCCGTGAGCCCTCTTGGGGAGAGGCCAACTGCTTCGTGCCACATTATGTCTACCTGTCGAATACCTCTGGGGTTAAAGTGGGCATAACACGCCATACACAGCTACCGACTCGTTGGATAGATCAGGGGGCAACCCAAGGCCTGCCAATCTTTAAGGTTGAGACCCGCCTACTTTCGGGCCTAGTTGAAACCGCACTGGCCAAGATGATTGCCGACAAGACTAACTGGCGCACAATGCTAAAAGGCAACGCCGATGAGCTGGATCTCAAGCTGCAGGCTGAAACACTTATTCCGCAGATAGCTGAACGTCTTCAAGAGATCACCGCCGAACACGGCGAGTTTGCCGTGTCACAACTCGATGAGCCGATTCAAACCATCAACTATCCCGTGAGTGAGTTTCCAACCAAGATAAGCTCACACAATTTCGATAAAAACCCAGAGGTCTCGGGTATTTTAAAAGGCATAAAGGGCCAGTACCTGATCTTCGATACCGGAGTGATAAATGTGCGCAAATTTGGCTCTTACGAAGTGAGCGTAAGTTATTAGTCCTTTTTTAAGATAAAGGCTAGCTTTAAGCTCAGCCGGGACACAATTGTTAACCCCGTGATTTTTTAACACATAGTGTTAGCTAAAAGGCCCTGCAATTAGTGATAAATAATTGCAGGGCCTTTCTCTTTCTATATCAAAAGTAGGGACGATAAAATCATACGGTTTAACCGTCGTTGCTGGTTTTTCCCATTATCTTTAACTTCCCTTTCTTAGTCGCACCAACCAATCCTAATGTCTGACTGCCGACACTATCGTAGGTCAACTCAATGGATTTTAAATCGCCATCGGGGACACTAATGCTGCGGCTTGATAAGCCTTTAGTCAATACGCCTAAGTTGTCGACCTCTTTCCTATTACCATCTGCCATAATCAATATGATTTTATGCATATTAACTGTGCCTTGAACGCATTTAAGCTTTATATGGCTAACCTGTTTTTCAGCTTTTTTAGGCGTAACAGTGTCGGTTTCCGTTTTGTAGTTAACCGTTTTTTCACTGATCTGAATCCAATCACTTGCCTGTACCGCTGACGAACCCAAGATGATAAGAACCAATGCTGCGACATTAACTAGTCGTAAAATCATTTACTATCCTTATGAACCTAGAATGGTACCAATACGTATCGGTGGCAATATTCAGAAATATCCGCCTATTCCAGTTTACTTTAACATTAAATAGCAGGAACCGGCTTGAGCATAGCGGATAACAAGCGCTCGAAGCGTTGTTCTCTCAGCTCTGGACTATTATTCAGATCGGTAAAGCCCTGCGCAAGCACCCGCCACACAGGCATGGGGCTATAGGGAGAAAACAACGCCACTAATACAGAGCCCTTTTCATATTCTTTATCTACGCCTTCGGTCGATAAGCCTGCGACTAAGCCCGCCCTCTTCAAGATCTCTTTATCACTCATCTCTGACTCAAGCGCCACACCAAAGCCCACCAGTACACTTGGTGACTCATGAGCGCTGGCTAAATGGTAGCCCTTTGCCTGCATCGCCTGAGCAATGGCGGCTTTCATATGTTTGATCACCGCTTGGCTATCCACTTCATCACTAGCGTGAACCGCAAACATATCAGGGTGCCAAGCAAAGGCCTTTGTGGCGTGGCCGAGCAGTTCAAGATCGCCTGTCGTCACCATAGTCGTACGCGTTGCGGCCATTTCAGCCTCTGCATGTTCAGCTGAGCTGCAACCAACCAGTAGTGATAACCCCACTACTAACATTGAGATACATTTCTTAATCATAGGCTTCCCCACCTCTTGTTATCTAATTGCAGCGTAACACTTTAAACATTAACCTAACCTGACTCATAAGCTGCTGTCGAGCCTTTAGGGCCGTATTGCCCTCATATTGTTGATTATTTGTAACAGTTAAAAAAGAAGCCGATTCATCTGAATCGGCTTCTTTGTCAATTAGCGAGTTGTTTACTGGCTTTTAATATTAACCACTAAGCTTGCACCTTCACTCGATGGTGCACCATCGGCACTGATGTAATACCAACCTTCCGCAGGCCCGCTAATAGTTAGGCTCTCGACATTGCCTTGATTCTCGGATTTCACCTCAAATGAATCTGGTCCGGCCCATGTCTGGGTGTTGCCATAAAGGTTCACATCGCCACTACCATGACCACTGGCTACACTAACCTCTTGCGTACCCGCTGGTACATAGAAGTAATAGCTTGAGTGACCGTCTGCAATACAGATAGCTTCACCAAACTCGACACCACCATAGCTATAAGGGGATTGTGTCGCACACGCATCGGCTACTGCGACAGGAGTTGTGCCGCTATCGCCAGCGTCAGTTAAGCTGACCTTAAGACTGACTCCCTGGTAATCTTGGTATGCTAATAGACTCACATAAACCCAACCACGGTTAGCAATCACGTTTAGCGACTCTTCATTGCCATTGGTTTCAGATCTAGCATCAAAATCAGATGGCTTAGCCCAAATATCTTGATTGAAGAACAGATCCACATCACCTTCACCACCAGATGTAGTGATATAAAGTGGGGTATTATCCTCTTCGATGTAGGTATAGAAGTAGTTGATATCGCTGCCTGCAACACACTCAGTCTTCTCGAGTGTTAACTTACCGTCGGTAATCGTTGCCGCACCGCAATGCTCAGTGGGTTCAACTGGCCCATCGGTGTCGGCATTATCGCCAATGCCGTCACCATCGCTATCGGCCCATTCAGTTGGATCCGTTGGGAACACATCGCCATTGTCACCCACACCATCGCCATCGGTATCAACCGTTTCATTTGCATCGGTTGGGAACGCATCGGCGTTATCACCGACTCCATCACCGTCTGTATCGCGAGTCTCAGTTGGATCATTCGGGAATGCGTCTTGGTTATCTGCCACGCCGTCACCGTCAGAATCAACGGGGGGTAAAATACCGCTAGCAATCGAGTCATCGTTACTGGTCACTGTCGCCAGCCAAGTGTTCCACTCACTGTTATAGTTTTGGCCAATGGTATTATCGATATAGGCTAACCAGCCATCAGCATCGCCACCGCGAGCCAGCACTAA
Source organism: Shewanella sp. Isolate13 (assembly GCF_022398325.1). Lineage (GTDB taxonomy): Bacteria > Pseudomonadota > Gammaproteobacteria > Enterobacterales > Shewanellaceae > Shewanella. Next base: position 14,466 of record NZ_JAKEVD010000048.1, on the reverse strand, counting down.
TAACGCATCGACATCACTTCTGTGCTTCTCAAACAGGAAGCGAACCGCTAAATAACCCCAGCTATAGACTCGATCTGAACCACTGTCATAGGTATTAGAGAGAATTTCACTTAAGCTATAAGCTTGTGAGCGTCCCATATCGATAGCACCGTCATTACGGTTTTGCTTCGAGATATATTCGGCTAGACCTTCTGTCCACCATACCGACTTTCCGGTATCGATATCGAAATAATTAAACGCACCATAAAGGTTAAAACGACCATCGAGGTAATGCACATACTCATGCTTTAAGTTCCATACCAAGATCTCATCGGTCCAAGTGGCTTCATGGGCGATAAAGCGTGCCTGATTGCCCTCTTGGGAAGGCGTGCCTTCAAGGTACATGCCGCCATTATTGGTATTAATCCCGAAAATCACGCTAGCGTACTGAGCATAATCGTCGTAGCTGTCGAAGATGTTCACTTCAAGGCTTTCATTCAAATCATCGGCTACTGGTTGATAACCCGTTGCAAGCACATCATGGAACAGTATCTCTTCACCGCCCATCAGATCACAAGACGCCTGGAGCTCGTCATTAGTTAACTGTTGGGCGCGAATGTAAATGGTATCGCTACAGCTATAGTTGATTGGTAGCGCCGTTTGCTCAAGCTCCTCTTCCCAACCACAAATGCCGAACTGCTCACACTCACCTGGGTTGTAATAATCTAGGTAGCCAGCACCGTCAGCCCACTCAGCAGTCATGCGCTCAAATTTGCTCATATAGAGCTCAACGCCGTCATTGAGGCGTGTTTTCAAGCTTTGCGGTAGATCCCAGTATGCTTGATACTCGTAGAAGCGACCAAACTCATGGAAGGCATCGGTGGACTCATATTGATAGTCAGAGTTAATAATATAATCAGCAGTGGCTATGTTCAGTAGCGCATCGATCAGCTCACCATGCTCCATGGCTTTGCTGTTGTAATCTTCAGCCCAACTACCGTAATACAGTGTGGTTAGCGCGCTAGTCATCGCGGCGCGGTGGCGATTACTCGCTAAGAAATCTGCATTAAACATCTGTAGGTAATCGGTGATCACTGGCACGCTTTCAAGAATATGATCGGCGCTCGCCCATGATGTGAAGAACTCCATCAGGGTATCACCTGCAGAATGAGTGATCTCAAATAGCTTAGGGTTCTTCGAATACTCAACTAACGCACCATAAACGGCATCCGCGGCTTGGGTATCGCTATAAGTTAAATCATCATTGTAAAACTCAATGTAAAATGCGCCGCGCAGGAAGTAGAACAAGTTACGCATTTCGTAACCTGTGCTGCTATCATAAGTTGCTGCGATGGCCGCTGCTCGATTAGCAACCGCAACCACATTCTCTGTCTGATAGGCGGCAACCGAAACGGCATCATTTCTAGAGTACAACTCAGAAATACATGAGATCTCAGCTTGTCTAACGGCATCAAACAAGGCTTCACCGCTTAGGCTAGCTAACTCACTGCTACACACGTTTTCTTCGGCCTCAGCGGCGGGACCGGATGCGCCCGTCGGCCCTTCAATCTTTTTTTCAGCCTTCCCCTTGGTAGGATGCTGGCGTTGATTTTTTTCTGTCCCTTTCTGCTGCCCAGGAATATTGGCGCCTTTTTCAAAGCGGCTCTTCAACTCTTTACCATGAGCCGCTTTAGATGATTCTTTGGCCGTTGGTGCCGCCTCAGAGGTCGCCAATACGGCGCCAGGAAAGAGGACTGCCGAACAGGCAAGCGCTAAAGCATGAACTTTAAACTTACCTCGTTGAGTTTGTGGCTTAGATGATTCTGTTGACATGTTTGACTCCAATTGTTTGCGACTATGTCCTTAAATCACCTAATGCAGGAAAGTGAGATATGGATGGCTTGTACCAACGCTGCCGCATATAGTTTTTACAGCGCTAAATGTTAACGACTTGTTAACTCTCATTAAGTTATAATTTATACAATATTCACAATCAAGCTTAAAAATCACTCAACACCAGATTGGCGTATCAACTTAAAACTGCATATTTGAATTAACATTCAAGAGTCAAAGAAATGACGGATCTACTTTAAATACTGAGGGTTAGGAGCAGAGATTCTGAAAGAGCAGATTAAGACTGCAATCAAAGTGAATACCTATGCAGAAGTAATTAGGCATTCACCATTTATAACTAAAAGTTATGAGTTAGATCTTAAGTAGATTTATTGAGAATGAGTTTACTCATCCATCAAAATATTGGTTTTACCCCATTTGCTTTATCGCGCTAGAATGAGCGCCTGTTTTCATATCGACTTATGGGCTATGGAACTCATTTTTACCATCGCATTATTTGCATTCTCATCGGGGATCACCCCCGGCCCAAATAACATCATGTTGATGTCTTCCGGGGTAAACTTTGGCGTAAAACGCAGCATTCCCCATCTCAGTGGGATCTGTATCGGGTTCCCAGCCATGGTGTTAGCCATAGGATTAGGCCTAAGCACTGTGTTTCAAGCCTATCCACTATTACATGTAATTATTAAGTATGTCGGGATCGCCTACTTACTGTATCTGGCTTGGCTTATCGCCAACAGCAGCACCAAGATGAATGGCAAAGAAACGGCTAATCCACTCTCTTTTATACAAGCCGCCGCTTTTCAATGGGTTAATCCAAAAGCCTGGGTGATGGGAATTGGCGCTGTCGCCACCTTCACAACCATGAGCCAAGCGTTGACCCCTCAAGTTATGACTATCTCTCTCGTCTTTTTTGCGGTTGCAGTCCCCAGTGCCTTTATCTGGCTAGGGTTTGGAGTCGCCTTAAAGCGGATATTAAAGAAGCCAAAACAGCAGAAAATCTTCAATGTCACCATGGCACTCTTGCTTGTGCTATCGATCCTACCTATGATCGCGCCATAATCCTTCAAAGACGGTAGCCCATGACTCAGTTAATGGATCCAGAATTACAAGCGTACGCAACAGAAACCGAAAACTGGGTAAAGCAGGTGATTATGAAATATAACATCTGCCCTTTTGCCCGCCGTGAAGTTGAACGCGCCAGCATCAGGTATGCCGTCATCGATGAATCACGCATGCAAGATGTGTTGCAGGCACTGATTGATGAGTGTGTTTATCTCGATGAAAATCCAGATATTGAAACGACTCTGTTTATCATGCCTCGTGGTTTCGAAGGCTTCTATCTCTATTTAGACTTAGTCGATATCGCCAACGAACTATTGATTGAACAAGGCTATGAAGGTGAATACCAGCTCGCGAGTTTTCATCCAGACTACTGCTTTGAGGATGAGCCACAAGACTCGGCAGCGAACTATACCAATCGCTCTCCTTACCCGACCTTGCACATTATTCGCGAGGCCAGTATGGAGTTAGCCCTATCGACTTATGATGAGCCGGAAACGATCCCTGAGCGCAACATCGCCTTTGCCGAACGTAAAGGCAGCGAGTTCTTTGTAAAACTACTTGCGCACTGTAAAAAAGGTCAATAACCCCAATTTAGTGGCGACCCCGAGCCTGTGGCAGCCAAACAATGATTAATTTAGATTTAGGACATAAGCTTCATGGCTAAAAAATATTACGTGGTCTGGGCTGGACGTGAAACCGGCATTTTTACTAGCTGGGATTACACGAAAAAACAGGTCGATAAATTTCCACAGGCCAAATATAAGTCCTTCCCCACAGAGGCTGAAGCTAAGACAGCCTTTGCTAAGGCGCCCAGTTATAGCAGTGGCACTAAAAAGCCAACGGCAGGTGCCGCGAAAGCCAAAACAGCCGCCAAAGCCAGTGTCGATATCGATCTTAACCGCTGCGATCTATCTATTTTTACCGACGGTGGCTGTGAACCCAACCCAGGTGAAGCGGGCTCAGGCGTCGCGGTTTATCGTAATGCCCAGCTTGCCGAGCTGTATTACGGCCTTTATAACGCCAACGGCACTAACAATTCAGCCGAGCTAAATGCCCTGCATCAGGCGCTACTGATTGCCGACAAGGCGCTCAAGCAAGGGCTGACGGTGCAGATTTTAAGTGACTCCCAGTACTCGATAAACTGTATCACTAATTGGGCTTACGGCTGGAAAGCCAAAGGCTGGAAGCGCCAAGTTGCTGGAGATATCAAAAACTTAGATATCATTCAGCAGTCCCATGAACTCTATGATGCCTTGAAAGACAAATTGGCGATTCAGCACGTAGCAGCTCACGTTGGCATTGAGGGCAACGAGTTGGCCGACCGTATGTCAATTTATGCTATCGACCAAAAAGACGGCGCATTTTGTCGCTACCCAGAGCCCATAGTATTGGCTGATATTCTTAGCCTACGTGCCGGTTAACCCCTCAGCACTTTGTGCAAAAACCGCTCAGCGACACGTTTATTAACCATTATTCTCTTTTGGAGTTTGGTATAACGTGTCAGCTGTGCCACAATCGCCGCCATGAAAATTTACGTCCACCTACATAAAGCCCCTATTCGCGTTATCCGTATCGGAAGACGCCGTTTTTGGCTGCGGCTAAAGCGCGATATGTTAGTGTTAAAAGATGCACTGTCTCAAGAGAAGCAGGAGACTAAAGATATGTTAGTCGCCTATAAGCGCTATACCTGCAGACAAGCATCGAAAGAGGAACTGATTGAAGCGAATAAGCAATTTGCCGATCTATTAAAAGGCCTAGGCCTCGGCATGTTTGCCGTTTTACCCTTTGCGCCGATCACAATTCCGCTGGTAGTGAAGCTCGGCAAGCTTGTCGGCGTCGACGTGCTACCTAGCTCGTTTAATAATATGTCTGAGCGTAAAGCCAATATCAGACGCGTTGCCAGTGAAGCAAGGTTACAGGCCAGTTCTGAGCAAATAAAATAACCCAGCCTCAGCTTTATCTTAAATGCGCTCCTTAGCGAGGGGCGAGTAGAGTCAAACTCAAGTCCCGCGCCAACCAGCTCAATTTCCGCAGTTACCTTTATCCTAAACCTATTGCCTGATACTCTAACCCCTAAGCAATCCTCATCTTTTAATAACAAAAAAGAGTCCTTACATGAGCAACCTTATTATTTCTGGTGCTTCAGGCATCCCTTTATCTATTTTTAACAGCGACACATTTGCCGCTTGGCGCGATCAGCAAGCGCCGCGCATTCAAAACTGGCTCAGTAATACCCAATTTAAAAGCAAAGGCGCAAGCTTAATTCCAGGCCCAGAAGGCGAACTCGAGCAAGTTATTTTTGTCAGCGACAGTGACGACTCCTACTGGCTTTGTGGTGATCTGGTCAATCAGTTGCCAGCAGGACAATATCAACTTAATGGCAATGAGCAGCTCATTAGAACGGCGGCATTTAGCTGGGGCTTAGGCGCTTACCAATTCGACCGTTATAAGAAGAATGATAACGCCTTACCCGTTCTAGTGGTGCCTACTCAGGCTCAGGCGGACGAGGCAAATAAATTCATTCGCTCGGTATCACTGGTGCGCGATCTGGTTAACACCCCTGCTGCCGATATGATGCCGCAACATTTAGGTGACATCATGATCGCCATGTCACAGGAGTTTGGTGCAAGCGTCACCCAAATTGTTGGCGATGAGTTGCTCGAGCAAAATTACCCCACCATACATATGGTTGGCCGCGCCAGTGAAAACCTGCCACGTCTAATCGATCTCACTTGGGGTGATGAGTCAGCCCCAAAACTGACCTTAGTCGGTAAAGGTGTCTGTTTCGACTCTGGCGGCCTTGATCTTAAGCCTGGCTCTGGCATGCGCTTGATGAAGAAAGATATGGGCGGCGCGGCTCACGTTATCGGTCTAGCCCAGCTAATCATGGCTCACAAGCTGCCGGTGAGACTGCGTGTACTGGTGCCTGCCGTTGAAAACGCCGTATCGGCTAACGCCTTTAGACCCGGCGACGTGATCACCACACGCAAAGGGATTACCGTTGAGATCGACAACACTGACGCCGAGGGACGCTTGGTTTTGTGTGACGCACTGGCCGAAGCCAACAACGACAAACCAGAGCTGGTCATCGACTTTGCCACACTCACAGGTGCGATGCGTATCGCCCTAGGTACTGAGCTACCAGGTTTCTTCAGCAATGATGATGAGGTGGCTGCAGGCTTTACCGCATCGGGTCTTAAGGTCGACGATCCTGTATGGCGTATGCCACTACACAAGCCCTATATGGCACTGACAGGTAGTGATATCGCCGATATTGCTAACTGCGCTACCACACCTTTTGGCGGTGCGATTACGGCGGCACTTTATTTAGAGGAGTTTGTCGATAAAGATATCAGCTGGAGCCATTTCGATGTCATGGCGTACAATGTGCGCAAATTACCGGGACGTCCAGTTGGCGGCGAAGCCTTCGGCATTCGTGCAGTATTCGATTACCTGCAGAACCGCTTTAAAGCCTAATAAATATACCTAATAAAGGCCCGCATGTCGGGCCTTACATCTCAGACACTGTCGCACCTTAGTTTTAGTTCACGATACGGCATTAACAAAGCTAAAAAGTTCCCCTTAAAAATCTCACCTAGCTCACAATATTAATCAATCGAAGCACTGTCGCCGCCGTGATTGCGTATTCCGTCACAATCTAATATTCAATTGTAGATATTATTCGTGTCCTTAATCCAATGTCGGATTATACAAACGAGAATAAAAAGTGAAAAAGCTAAAATTATCTATATTAATTGGTGCGTTACTTGGCGCGCCTACGGTTGTTATGGCAGATGAATTCAAACCTTCTGTTGATTTAGGTGGTGCAGTTAAAGTTAAATATTTCATTGATGATGCTAACGAATCGTCTAAATCAAATGGCGGTACATTCGCATTTGACGCATTAGAACTTGATATCGATAGTCAGATCAGTGAAAACTGGACAGCAAGTGCTAAGTACGTTTTCAAGAACTCTTCAAGCAACCATTTCATCAAGTACGCTTATGCTGCGTACAATGGTGTTGAAGATTGGCAGTTCCAGGGTGGTGTTGTTAGCAAGCCATTCGGTAATAAGAGCTTCATCTCTCACAACTGGTGGGAAAGTATCAACTACTACATGGGCTTTGAAGATGACTTCGATCTAGGTGCTAAGGCTATCTATAGCACTGGTAACTGGACCTCTGAAGTTGCCTTCTTCAAGAACAGTGAATACTCATCATCTGATACCCGTGGTTACGGCGCAGATGGTTTTACAGGCGACATTTGTGTAGCGACAGACGCTGAAGGAAACTGTACAGACAAGAATACCTACAACAACGAAGAAACCAACACGTTCAACATTCGTCAGTCATACGTTTTTGACTATGACAAACTAACGGTTCAAGTGGGTGCGTCGCTAGAATACGGCCAGTTATACGATACCGTTCACGATGACCATGGTACATCGACAGCTTATGCTGTGCACTTAGATGCTCAGTACAGCGGTTACCAGCTACAGTTACAGATGGTTGACTATGACTACGACCAGTATCAGGCGAATAAAGATGGCCTGTACGCGATGAAGATGGGCGGCGGCGCTTATGAAGTTGCTGCTAAAGGTCAAATCTTTGCCGCTAACATCGCCAAGACTATCGGTTATGACTGGGGTACAGTGACTCTGTATAACGACTACAGCCACTTGACACCAAATACCGATGTTAACGCTAACCTAAATGACTCTGTTATCAACACAACAGGTATGAGCATTGCGGTATCTGACTTCTTCATCTTCGTAGACCACATCTACGGTAAGAATGCAGTATGGATTGGCGGTCAAGAAGGTCTTGGTATCGAAAACCAAAACGATGAGTTCCATTCTCTATTCAACATCAGTCTAAACTACTACTTCTAGTTCTGACTGCTAGGCTACTTGCTTTGTGAGTAGCCCTCACGCAAGGCGGGCATTAGTCTCATTCCTGCTTTAGCCTCGCGTGAGTTTCAATATCAGTCTGTAGAGCATATTTAGCTAACGCCATCTTCATACTCACTGGCAACCTACTTCCGTTTCCGCTTTCGCGCCCTAGTCGACACAGAGGCTTTATCAACTGTGCTACTCTAGAGTCGAGCCATCTAGCTTTAGTTAACGTTAACTAAAAATGGAGGAAAAAAGATGATCAGTTGCAATCAATACGATTATATCGAAATCGCCTGTTTGTATCGTTACCCGGTAACACTCAAGCTTAAAAGCGGTGCAACCATTAGCGGTATCGCTCTAGACACTGCTCGTGACGCTAACAAACGGGAGTGCATCAAGCTCGCTTACCAAGACAGTCCAAATAATGGCGTAGATATAGAGGCCAATCATAGCCTGGCCGTAACTCGACTCGTTATCCTTGATGAGATAGCAAGTCTTCACGTCTGTATCAATAACCCACATTTCCAGTCTGTGGAATTTAATTAACCTTGAACTCTCTAACTTTGAACTCTCTCCTCTTTAAAGTGCGATTACCGGACTAACGTCATAGGAATTAATAATTCGCTTTCACTCATAAGCGCAGTGCTCTATGCTGTCAGCATAAATTAAACAGTCATCAATCTAATAACTTAGTAAAACCTTAGCCAAACTTTAGTCAGCATTTAATTAGCTTATTAGCTCACTTTCAGTTAAAGCGGCTGACTCGAATGACACATTCGAATCACTAAACATTAGACTCCATTAATAGCAGGATGCTCAATATGAAACTCTCAACTCTCCCCCTTCTGGCACTGATTACATTTTCAGCAACGTTTTCAGCGACGACCTTTGCAGAGCCCGCTTCCGCAGAAAGCGTTAAACAACTAATGGATAAAACCGGTGCAGGAGAGCTCGGTATTCAAGCCATGAATCAGATGCTCCCAGCCCTTAAAAACCTTATCCCAGATGCACCAGAAACATTTTGGAGCGACTACATGGCAGGATTTAACCCTGAAGATCTAGTCGAAATGACAGTGCCTATCTATCAGAAATACCTGAGTGAAGAGGAAGTACAAGCACTGAATAGCTTCTATGACACGCCTGCGGGTAGGAAGCTCATTAAGGTTCAGCCACTTATCATGCAAGAGTCAATGATGGCAGGTCAGCAATGGGGGCAAGCCGTTGCCCAAGATGTGATAAGCAAGTACCAGATGCAAAAACACTAGTCACGCTGACTCGATTTAAAGATATTTAAACATAAAAAAGAGCAGCTTAGCTGCTCTTTTTTATGTTTGAACTTCCCAAAGGAAATAACAACGATAGTTGAACTACAAACTAATGAAAATACCAGCCAACGCAGCACTCATTAAGTTAGCAAGGGTTGCCGCAAGTACCGCTTTAAGGCCGAGGTTTGCCACTTCGCTGCGGCGCTCTGGCGCCATCACACCAATACTACCAAGCTGAATGGCAATCGAGCCGATGTTAGCAAAGCCGCATAGAGCAAAGGTAATGATCACTTGAGAGTGCATCGAGAGTTGCTGTTTAACTTCGGTGAAGTCCATAAAGGCGACAAACTCATTCAAAATCAGCTTCTGGCCGATAAAGCTACCCGCCTGCATCATCTCATTGACAGGTACACCAATCAGAAATGCCACTGGTGAGAAGAGATAGCCCAGCAAGCTTTGCATGGTCACACCTTCAAAATTAAACCAGTTACCCACTTGCTCAAGGCCCGCATTAAACATGGCGATCACACTAATAAAGGCTAGCAACATGGTACCGATGGCCACCGCCACACGCATGCCGTTCATCGCACCAGAGGCGAGAGCGTCAATCACATTACCGTGTTCACTCTTGCTCATATCCACTTCTTGTTGATGCTCAATATTCCCTGTTTCTGGCACTAACAATTTCGCCATCATCAAGCTGCCCGGCGCCGCCATAAAGCTCGCAGCAATCAGATATTTAAGCTCAACCCCAAGCCCTGCATAACCGCCTAATACACTGCCCGCAACTGATGCCATGCCACCCGTCATCACCGCAAATAGCTCGGAGCGAGTCATCTTAGGTAGAAATGGCTTCACTAGCAGTGGTGATTCACCTTGGCTTAAAAAGATATTACCTGTGGTCACCAGTGATTCTGCACGGCTTATGCCGAGTAGTTTCTGCAAGCCACCGCCAATGATCTTTATCACCCACTGCATAATGCCGAAATAATACAACATAGAGATCAGCGCGCTGATAAAGATAACTAATGGTAGAACGCGAATAGCGAACACAAAGCTGTTGGTAGCAAGATCGCCAAACAGGAAGTGAATCCCCTCATCGGCAAAACTTAATACAGAAGCAACCCCCTGACTCACCGAGCCAAGAATGTTTTGCCCCATAGGCACATACAACACTAAGGCGGCTAAAGCGGCTTGCAAGGCAAAGGCGCCCAGCACAGTGCGCCACTTAATGGCATGGCGATTTTCAGAGAAAATCCAACCACAGAGTACAAGAAAGGAAATTCCGACTAAACTGATCAACATCTGCATAATTTATCTCAATTTTTTATTAAATATAAAGAGTTAAGTTGCAGGCGGTCGCAATTGTATAGAATATGGGGAATGCTTTAATGAAAGCGACATTTGACGTCGACTAACAGGTTAGGGATAACCTCACCATTTAGCGTCGAGCGATTTGAGTGTCCGGCCATTGATACAAGAATGAAGCACCTAAAAACTTACAAAAGTTTTGCCAGTCCAACTCCGTGGGTTAATCACTTATCCTTGTAACGGCTTGTATAAGGTGGCAGTGAACGAGACGTTCTAGCCGGAACGAAATTATACGAACCGAGACAAAGATTAAAAGCAGTTAATCTAATTTAATTACAGAATGTGCTGCCCAAGCGATCGCCATAACAACAAGATGAGATCTTGATCACGTAAGTAAGCAACAAACCTCAGTTAAATCCGGTCTCGAAAAAGGTGTTATGCCGCTAAGGTTTATATGATTTTTGTAGGCAAAGAGACATTATGATACCGAAACAAATTCCTTGGGTGATCATGGCTGTGCCACCATAACTAAAGAAGGGTAATGGGCTCCCCATGACTGGCAGTAAACCACTCACCATCCCCATATTAATAAAGGCGTATAGAAAGAAACTGAGCGCAAAAGCAGCGCTGACTAAACGATTGAATGAGGAATGACATTGGTAAGCAAGCCAGATGACTCGCCCGGTAATAAACAGATAGAGTCCGACTAAGAGTAAGCATCCAATAAAGCCCCACTGCTCAGCATAGGTTGAGAAAATAAAGTCTGTGTGACTTTCCGGAATAAATCCAAGCTGCCCCTGAGTCGCATTCGTCCAACCTTTGCCATGCATCCCACCAGAACCAATTGCAATCAATGATTGGATTATCTGGTAACCCGCACCTAGGGGATCCGATTCAGGATCCAAAAATTGAGTCACACGCTTTTTTTGATAGGCTTCCATGACAAAAAACCACAACACAGGGACAGTGATTGCTACCCCACCGAGAAATGAACCGATAATTTTCCAGCTCATCCCTGCAAAATATAAAACAAATAGCGCGTAAATAACGGTGAATATCGCCCCATCGAGATCGGGCTGAATAAATATCAGTCCAGCTGGAATCGAGGTGACAAGTAGACAGACGATGATTTTTTTAATATCAGGACGTCCACCTTCAGCAACTAAAATCCACGCCACCATCAAAGGAATTGCCACTTTGACTAACTCTGAGGGCTGAAATCGAATCGGACCAATAACCAACCAACGTTGAGAGCCGTTGGTGCTATCACCAGCAAAAATAACGCCGAGCAGTAGTATGACCGCCGAAGCATATAGATAAGGGGTGGCTCGTTTATAACTTAGCGGTGAGATGACTGACATAACTAGGATGGCGCCGATCGCAATGAAGGCTCGGACAAGGTGTCGCTCTAATATCGACTCACTGAAACCGCTCGCGCTCCAGACCGTAAGTGAGCCAAGCAGGATCAACAACGAAATAGCCAGTAATAAAGGGAAGTCAACTCGAGGTGTGTATTTGAACATATCTGTCTTCATTCAACATAAAACATAAGATATCAAGCAGAGAAGCAAGCTGGGATACAAGCCGAAAGACAAGCAAACTGTGATAATAATTCGAGGAGTATAAACGGTTTTTTTATTATTAAAATCTGCTTGTTTAAGTTAATTTTCATCCTTATTTTACTGCTCTGCAGTGTAATCTGCTGTTTCGTGATCTATATAATCTAACCAGAGGCAATTTTAGCCTGCAAAGTCGCGGCGGTTTTGAGTATTCGTGGAATAATATGCTGGCGCTAGGCGGTTATCGCGCCATAAGAAAAGCACGAGGCTCATCTCGATCCCATTGAGGATAGATGACGATTTTTAGAGCAGGTATTAATCGTACCGGATGCGATGGCATCCGGTAATTGTCCAAACATCTGTTATTTTTGAATGGTCATAATTTTAACTGCGGCTATAGCAGATGCACTCAAGGCTAACTTATCGGAGACTCAAAGCCTTCGGGCTTTAACGCCACTAATGAGCACTTAATCGATTGCAATATATTCTCTGCGGTATTGCCGATAACGAAGCCGGGGATCCCCGTCCTCGCTAAGGTGCCCATCACCAAGATGTCGATCTCTTTTTCGTTGACGAACTCAGGGATTTGCACATCTGCAGCGCCTTGCAGATGGTGAATGATAATGTCACCACCAATGCCAGATTGTTCGATAAGCCTATCTAATGCTTTGCGATGACTGACTCTTGAGGAATCGAGTTCAGCATTCAGTTCATCTTGGTCAATTTTAATCCAGAGGCTGTTTCTCAAATAATTTTCGAGTTGATACTCCCAACAAGATAATACATGCAGACGATAGTCACACTTATTGGCAATATCACGGGCTAACTGCAGCATTCGAATTGAGAGTGCATTTTCTTCAAGGCTGGTACTTATAGGGTCAATCGCAACTGCTACTTGGCGTTTGTCCAAGGGTTGATGAACTAGGCGATTAAGCCAAACGGGGCATGGACATTTACGTAATAATGTCATATCGATAGCCTTGAACCCTTCATCGGATCCATCTAAAGGTTCGGCATCTTTAATCAACAGATCATGCTTATGGCTTAAGATGTTTTTGATGATGTTTACCGCAGGTTTTTCACCACTGAGGACTTGCAGAGGCAGAGGAACATCCGCCTCTGCAATATGATTTTCCTGCCTGCTTTTATCTATTTGTTGATTGACTGTTTGCCGCAGCGCATTTTCATAGGTGTCTTGGTATTCATTGAGCTTAGGCGAAAGTGCGGGACAAACAATCAAGCCTTTCACCTGTGCATTGTTGGCCTGAGACAGTCGTAGCGCTTGCCCTATGGAGTCACTGTCACTAGGCAATCCCTGACTAACAAATAATATATTCTTGAAGCTTTTCATCTCTACCTCCGTGATATGGAGCACCTTGAGGGCTGGCGTTAAGTTTTTAATTGAGTTTAAAATATCTCGCTTTCTTTATTCCAAGCGACGAAAAACACTGCTAAACGCAACAGATCCTTTCAAGTATTGTTCTACACAGGGAAATTTGCCAATCTGAGTGGGAAAAACGAAAGACTAAATGAGCTCTACTCGTTTAAATGAGTTTAGTCAGCGATTAGTTAGAGTTTCACTGTTTGCCTAGCTACTTTATGCACAAGCTAAAACCGCCATTATGCCAATTAGCCACTTTTTTGCCTTAAGAGCTGCTTTAGCATTTATAGTGCTAATATCAATACTGATATAAGTCCTTATATTAGTAATGATAGATGACTCAATCTTCTGCCCTTTCGAAACCCTATAAGCCCTTAGATCAAACACAGAGGTAACTAGCACCTAGCACCTAGCACCTAGCACCTAGCACCTAGCACCTAGCACCTAGCACCTAGCACCTAGCACCTAGCACCTAGCACCGTGAGCGCACCCGTAATTTGACATTTATTCAATACAAAAAAAGGATTAGCACTGCTACTAACCCTTTTTCATTACTGATTGTTCGTTGCGAGTTGATCGCTACAAAATCAATTACTCGTAGTCTGACGCGTATGTTTCTTCGTAAGTGTGCGAGTAAAGTTCAAACAAGTTGCCAAATGGGTCTTCTAAATAAACCATTTTAGCTTGCTTGCTTTCATCTTCCGGGTGGTATCTCATAACATCCATGCGCACTTTTCCACCAAACTCTTCAGTACGCTTAATCGCGCCTTCAAAGTCATCAGTTTGCAGCGAGAAATGGAAAATACCGATACGAGAAAAATCCACTTCATGGCGCTCTTGACGATCAACCATCTCAAATAGCTCAACACCAATGCCGTCAGTTGTCACTAAGTGTGCAATATTGAAACCTTTAAAGCCTTCTCCGAACACAGCAATACACATTCTACCAATCGCGGTTTCACGTTCTTCAACAACAGGCGTGTTACCCATCACCACTTTAAGACCTAAAGCATTAGTATAAAACTCGACTGCTTTATCCATATCACCAACCATGATACCTACATGACTCATCTTCATAATTTGCTCCAGACTTGAATGTTTTGTTCGTTGCTCATTTCGATGAAGAAAGTATAGGCCTAGAACATCAAAACCTAAAAT
>NZ_JAKEVD010000047.1 GCF_022398325.1 Shewanella sp. Isolate13 | reverse complement strand
CTATATTACTTGATGTCTCTTTTTCCATATTTTGAAATACTTTTTCGGTAAGAAAAATATGATATAGAGGTCAAAAAGACTAGGCAGACCACAGTAAAACCTAATCCACGAATTAAACCATTTTCAATTGAAATCACTCCTCCGCATATTAACGATAAGAGAAAATAAGCTATTAATTGAACTTTATGTAATCTAAAAAAATTCATTCACAATTAACCTTTTTATAAGTTTTCTTTTATTTTCTTATCCGCAACGGAGATCCCAAGATCTGCGGCTTTATTTGCTAAGCCTGTGGCAGCAGAAGTAGTTTGTCCAGCAGTATTACCAACCATAGCACTTCTTGTAGTACTAGAAACTTGAGCAGCAACGCCTCCAGCATTAGACATGCTATCTAACTTTCCAGCGAAAGAATTACCAACCTTACCACCTACTAATCCACCAGCAGCACCACTAACGGTACTGACAGCAGCCTTAGAAATAGAAATAGAATCTCCATTTGCTACATCTTGTCCCATAGAGCCAACTCCACTTGCAGCAGCACTCACAGCCGTTGTCTGTTTAACTGCTTTACTAGCAGTCATAGCGCCTTTAACAGCTTGTGTTGCTGCTCTCCCAGCAAAGCCTCCAGTAACAGCACCTACAGCTCCTGCTATTGCTATATCTGTCATATCTATATCTTGACCTGTCGAAATTTGAGCAGCTAACTCTATCCCAGCTCCAATCACAGCTCCCCATAAAAACTCACCATCAGGATCAGTATATTTATAAGGGTTATTATTCACATACATGTAGCGATTGAACGACATGACTGGATTTTTAGCCGTATAACCAACAGGATCATTCGAGTAGAAACGCCCGATAACTGGATCATAATATCGTGCCTGCATATAGGTTAACCCTAGATCTTCATCTTGCAAATGACCTGTATAACCTATCCCCGCCTTCTCACCACCTAAGCGTTTGCCGAAGGGCTCATAGCTCGAACGACTAATTACCCCACCATTAGCATCCGTTTCCATTACTGGCGTACCTAGCATATCCGCATGCTGATAACGAACCGTTTGAGCCGCGTTTACCTTCAAAGTCGTAGTAGCTAACAAACATACCAACAACATGAACTGCTTTATTCGGTTTATCATCCTTAAATTCCCCATTATAAAGCCGCTCCATTACCGCCAAAAGTGACACTCTTTGTAACCTGTTCGGTTCTCCCCGTACAAGTTATTAGCCCATAATAAGCTGCGCCGTCATTGGAAATGTTCAAACCTAAATGACTCAAACCTGATAAAGACATAAACAGCACGTTATTCCGTTTTACATAACCGCTGCAGCTTGTCGCATTGATGGAAGACCAAACTAATTTAAAATAATTATCTTTAGGTTCTTCAATGTCTACAGGGCATAATTGACCTGTAGGACACATATTATCAGGTGGTGTAACATAAAAGCTTAGGTTCAAAAAAGGGTCTGATGTTACAGGTGGTACATACTCCCCTTCAAAATCTACTTCCGCAATTAAATGTTTTCCTAAATAGAGTGAATCAGTCTTTTGCCCACTTAATTTTTGGCGATATAATAATTGCCCAATATTACTATAAACACTGTAATCATTTTGTTTTTTAACACGACGATTATGGCCATCATAGCGGTACGGTATGCCTTTAGCTGTTATAAGCTGATTAGCGCGATTAAAAGTCAAGCCATAACGACCGTTATGAGTCACATTCCCACGCGTGTCATAACTGTAATTATACGCATAAGACCCACTCAAATTATTGAGACGATTAAGCGAGTTGTAATGGTAAGTAATTGATGAGCCGTTGATTGTACGGCTTTTTAGGTTACCTAATCCATCATAAGTATAGGTGCCCTGCCCCCACTTACCGTCAGCAGTTCTCAAACGGTCAACTCCATCATAAGTCATATTGCCAATGTCATTACCACGGTCAACCCAGTCCACTATGCTCACTAAGTTGTCATTCTTGTCATAACGAGGGGATAGGTATAGCTTATTACTACCGTTATGGACATCCTTAATCGTATCTATACGGCCACTGGTGTCTAACCCAATACTGCGTACCACGCCATTACCATAACTCAAATTCTTTAACTGACCATTAGGGTAATATTCAACATTACTGGCATAGTTCACTACGGCACTACCACTGCCTTCACTAATTTTTGTTGGTTGCCCAAGCGCATTGGGTGAATAATTGAGCCTTCTGCCAGATGGGTACTTCAGTGAAGAAACTGCCCCCAAATTGTTATATTCCCAGTCAAGAATAAAGCTTTTTCCATCAATGGCTAAGGTCTCTTTTTCAACTAAATTGAGCGAGTTGTATTGATATTGCCAACTAATGGTATCGCTACCGCTGCCAGATATCAGGTTTGTTATATTGCCGTTGGCATCATAACTGTAGTGCTTATCTGGGGTATTATCAGGGTAGTTCTCACTTTTCAGTTGACCTAGGTTATCGTAGCTTAAGATGATTTTATCGGATGCAGGCACAGATGAAGAGTCACAACTGTTTTTACTGCCACTCGTTCCAGATGCCTGCCAAATAAGTTGGCGCTGAGTATTATAGCCAAAAGCGGTCATTCCAGTTTCGGGGCGATAGGTTTTACACAACTGCTGATAACTATCGTACAGGCGTTTTTCATTGACGCCGCCTTGGGTAATTGAGGTAACTTGGCCAAATTTATTATAACTAATAGAGGTATCGTGAGCATCTGGCGCTTGAATTAAGGTCGCCTTGTCGTAACTAGGGCTGCCATAAGCGAGATAAGTTATGGTAGTGATATTGCCCTTTGCATCGGTTATCTGCTTACGGTTGCCGGATAAATACTTAGTGCTAGTCGTGGCGTTGTCGCTTTGGCGTGTGGTTGATATGACTCGGCCTAGTGCATCATAAGTTGTTTGTACCCCTTTACGGTTGCCAGCACTATGATTGACAAAGGTTTGTAGTAACAGCTTGCTGTCAAAATCATAGTCGAAGTACTGATAACGGTGGGTGTCACTATTAGTTGAATCTTTTTCTTGGGTCAATATTTTGCGATGCATCAGATCATAATAAGTAGTGCTCTGATATTCACCTTGGGTGAGCATCTGTTTAAGCTGGCCGGCTAATACTGGGCTACCAGATATACCATCGCCATCGCTAGTTACTATGCTGTAGCTAATGTTTTTATCAGTCCATCGGCTATCAGCGTGCTCAATCTTAGTCACCCAGCCAACGGGGTTGTAACTATAGCGAGTTTGGTTACCTGCAAAGTCCGTGACGCTTTGGGTCCTGCCATCGGGGTTAATTTCAAATCTGGCAACTATGGTATTGGCAGTGCTGCCATTAGCCGTGTTACAGCCATTGTTCGTGCTGCAGGGCAAGGTCACTTTGCGAGCCTGCCCCCGATAATAGTCCTCAAACAGCTCATAGCGACCTACGCCGTTATAATCGACTCTCTTTACATTACCGTTGGCATGATAGCTGTTGACTGTTTTAAGAAGTTTACCCATTACCTTAGTTTGATAAGGCTGTGATTTATATGCGCCAGTTGCAGGGTAATAATTGGTCTCACTTATCGTTGACCAGTTACTACCATCACTTGAAAGTTGCCGGTTTAAGGGTAAGCCTATTAACCAATTGTGCAGGTCATATAGATATGCCCGCTTGGTATACAGTTGGTTTGATGAAAAATTGTTGTGCTCTTTAACTAAGCTGGGGTTGCCAAATACATCATAGCCTGAATATTCTGTGTAATAACTGTCATTGCTATTGGTTAGCTGCTTTAGTGTGGTTTTTACCCTATCGACCCTATGGAGATCGAGCGGGTTACCGCGTTTTGTAAAGTCAGTGCCAAATCGTAGTGGAAACTGCTTAAACTCGTGATAACTTGTCGACAACTTTTCCCCGTTTGCCGAGTATTGTTCACTGTAAACAGTTTTACCTTGCAAAATGGATTGGTAATCACGGTTAACATAACTGACACTTTTGGAAAGATCTGGGTTAATCACAGTTACTCTTCGGTAATTCACCGCATCGACATAATTTGTTACTGGGTTAGCTTGCATGGCTGTTGCAGCTGGATCTTCTTGAGAATTAGTAGATGCATATCCTCCTAATCCTTCATCATACTGGTATTGCCAGGTTAAGTTTGACGCTGAGTTTATTATCGTTTTATATTGTAACCTTTTTGCAAGATAACATCTTGGGTGAAAGTGAAGTTTCTTTGAGGGAGAGCGCTTCATTGTCTCTGCTTTTATAGGATTAGCATAGCTTGGTTGATTACTTATTCCGCCAATCTGGTATTTTTGTACAAAGTGAGCTTGTACTCCGTTAGGGTGGGTTACTTTAATGGTGTACTCTTTCTCCATGACAGCTTCTATATCATCGTTGTCTTTTTTATCGACAACACATTGATTTTCTGGCACACGAAAAGATGGTGATTCGTCTATTGCAAATCCTTCATAATGCCAAGAGGTACCATCAGGTAAAACGACAGAAGATAATCTATTAAAGTTTGATGAACTCTCTTGATAAATATAGCGCCACTGTTTACCGGTATATTCTTCTTGCCCATGGCTATTTAAAGAATAGGTTTTAATGGAGGTTAGCAATTTTTCTGTATTTGGTGTGGTATAAAAAAAACGTATGACAGCACCATCATTTGATTTTATAGAGAGTAGCTCTTCTGCGTTATTAGAATATTCATACTTAATATAATTCCCGAATCTATCTTCTATCTTCGATACATACATATAACCTTGGTAATAACTAGTTTTCCATACAGGATCAAATTTGGCTGTTTGAATAGTTTTTTTATGTCGAAATAGTAAGTAATTCCTTGAGGTGATTTTGCTCTAAAGCCTTCGCCTTTACCATCAGAGCGTGTCATACATTCTATGCTCCAATTTGACTTAGTAATTAATCTATCACCATTTTCAGTACCATTACGAAGCATGCTCTCAGTAGTTTGTCCCGGAATGTTTAAGGTTGCACCTTTCCAAGATTCATC
The DNA here is from genome assembly GCF_022398325.1 of Shewanella sp. Isolate13. Taxonomy (GTDB): domain Bacteria; phylum Pseudomonadota; class Gammaproteobacteria; order Enterobacterales; family Shewanellaceae; genus Shewanella. Next base: position 24,552 of record NZ_JAKEVD010000047.1, on the reverse strand, counting down.
GACTTCAACATCACCTTGGTTTAGAGCTAAGTTATTGCATTCATTATTAGTGCCCCAGCCATGAGTAAATTCGTTGTATCTATACATTAATGTTAGGTTTACATGAGGGATCTCTAAGCTCCAGTCCCCAAAACCCAAAGAGTCATTATATTTTGCTAAAAGAGAGTTATCTTTAAAGCTTCGGCGTACGGACATGTCTAAGTGTGAATTTAAAGGTATGGACACGTCTGTGTAACTAAATTGTACCTTGCCACTGCTCAAGTCAATTTTATCCCCAAATGAATCGTTTTTTAGCGGGATTAATTCAAAATTGGTTTGCATTTTTGACAGGACAATATCGTTGTCATAGCCGCTGAGATCGGTAAACTCATCAGTTTGATCGGGGGCTGCGAAACTATTAAATGACATAAGTGTTGCAATAAGATAAGCAAAGCCAGTGCTGATTTTGCCAATTGAGTGAATAACATCCATTTTACAAGGTTCCTTGAATTTTTGAATGCATTATACATTTTTGGCTAATATACAATCAAGTTACAATTAACAATTTGTTTACAAATTAGATTGCTGGGTTAAAACTAACTATATAAACTTAACTATAGGCCCCATGGTAAATGGCGTGTTTGTTGGCCTCCAACTTCAACCTAGCTATAGACATATATGGACGCTCCCGGTTAGACAAGACGGTATGACTTCCCTGACCGAGGCTGCTTTCCTTGGTTTCTGGTTAACTCTGGACTCCACAATCACCATAGACACCCATCGTTAATGGCATGGTTGTATGTCTCCCTTGTTCAAAGTAGAAGTGCACCACTCATTTCAATATAGGTTTCAAAAGGTGTCTTGTAATTTAGACACTTTCTCGGCCTTGGGTTTAGTGCACTTTCAGTTTTCAAAATTTGATTATCAGTGATTTTTCAATGTCAGTTCCCTTATGTAAGTAACTCCGAATTAGGCCGTTAACCTGCTCTACTACAGCTTTTTCCCAACTGTGACATGGCTGGTCAAATATGAGCAATGGCATAATATGTTTAAGGACAGTGAGTTAAAGCAGATGTTTGCAAAAGCGATGTGGTAGAAGAGTTTATAGTGACATCGCTAAAGCACTTGATAGCGACATATCGTTCTCGCTTGTGTGACATCAGTGGTTTATGCATTGTCTGAATGAACCTATCGCACAACAAGCTAATTACGAGGATAATTACACAGGGCAGTCCAAAGTTTAGGTGAAATTTGTCCATAAGACCTAGGGCAGTCCACCTAACACCTTAAATGAAGGCTAAGGACCGGCGCCTATCTGCCTCTTCTCAAGTTAATTATGCTTATGCATTGAATTACGGATGACGAGATTCAACCCTGCATAGTTATGAAACACCTGATGGCGTAGCTGCATTAAGCTTCAATACTTTACTATGAACAGCGCATTTTCTGGTTTGGGTTGCTAAAGTCTTGCTGACATCCTCCTGTTGTAGTAGATAAATGATTAAAATTTAGTTTTTTTAGAAAAAAATCTCTTTGATTTTCATATCATTTTATACAAAAAAACACCCACCCATGTTCTGACCTAAGTGCCTGATTCTCTAGGCCATAAGAACACCAAGCTACCACCCTGTTCTCCACTACAACCAATAAGACTTCATTTTTCTTTATTTAACAAATGCTTATACGTTTCAAATGTGATTAACCCTTCTTTTTTTTGTTACAAAATTCTGCAACAATCGCGGCGAACGTTAATGGAAATTAGCGGAAATATTACAAATTAGGGGTTGCTCTATGGAATATGTAACAAGTATATCAACAGTTTCGTCATCGAACTCTCCACCCACCTGACTACCCATAAGTTTTAGATATTACTAATAAACATTTTTAATTTTGAGTTTGGCCTTCAAATATAGGCTGACAAATTACTAATCGGAAGTAACAGCAATGTTAAATAAATCAACAATTGCGATCGCTATTGTCACTATGCTTAGTGCTGGTTCAGTGAACGCTGTAGTGTTAGAAGGTGAAAGTCAAGGTGACCATGTTCGCTTATATGGTGAAGTGGGCGTAGGGGGTCATTTTGATACTCATGCAGATTACAACCACGATGAGTTCTACGATACCAAGGGCTACGTAGATGATAGCTTTGCGACTCTGGGAGTAACAGGTCAACGTCAACAATTCACTTATCGTCTAGAGCTAGATTACCAACGCCGTAATTGGCTTGGTGGCGACGGTGAGTTCGAGTTGGCCATCGACAAATTGTACGTAGGCTATCTCTTTACCGAACAACAGTGGATCGAGCTCGGCTTGACCGATACAGCATTCGACGATTACGACCACTTCGGTGATTTCACCTTCAACAAGTCCATTGAAACCGGTGAAGCGGGTGACCAAGAGAATACCGTTAAGTATCAAGCTAAATTTGAACATCTGATTTTTGGTGCTTCTTACTCATACGATGGTGAACACAAGAGCGGTGCGCTGCAGGGTGACATCATTAATGGATACATGGGGTGGATGTCTGATCTGCTGTCTGTCGTGGTTGGCGTAGAAACTCGAGGCGGCTCAAACGGCGTCAGTAAATATGGTGAGCAGAAACTGATTGGTTTAGGTGCACGCCTGAAACTAATGCCTGAATTCTCTATTGGTTTGAATGGCTTTTTAGAAGATGAAGACTTGTCTACACGTAAGAGCGGTGACGTGCATTTAGATTATCAAACCTTCCGCAACACTGGGATAACGGTCAGTGCCAAGTACGACCTGAATGAACACTGGGAAATAATCAGCTCCTTAAACCACGAAGAATATGAAGGTTGGGATCTACTCGGTCCGAACTACGACTACTCTGAACTGCCACCTGAGTACGGAAAAGAGCGTCGTTGGGCCAGCTTAGGTTTTAACTATCGTCCTGCTCGTGACATTGTGCTGTCTTTAGAAGGCCGAGTTGGCGAAGCCCCAGAAGCAGGCTATGCATACGTGCGTATGTACTTCTAGTCCTAATTGAATTCAATTTTATAGAGTCTACTATGAAGAAAAGTTTCCTATCGCTGGCCATTGCCAGCACCATCAGTATGGGCGCCTACGCTGGCGTTGAAGACTTGCTGATCACTGAAATGACCCAAAGTACCGATGCGAATGTGGGCACGGTTGAAATCACTAATACAGGCTCTGATGCCTTCACCTTCACTGATGACATTACAGCTTACCAACGCTCTAGCGGTAAATACGACAACCAATTGCTTAACGCCGATGCTAAGCCGCTGTTGACTGGCCAAACGCTTGCTCCTGGCGCTTCTATGGTGATCGTTAATAGCAGAGCCAGTGAAGAATTTCGTAATGCCATTACGACTCAAGGTGGCACAGTTGTTATCTCTACATATGACAGCAGCAATAAGTACAACAACCTGTTTATGACAAGTGATGACGGTTTCTTCCTGAAAAATGGTGATACCGTTATCGATCGTGTTGGAGCCGCGAATGAGACTAGCAAGTGGGCTCCAAATACCACTTTGCGTCGTAAAAAAGCAGCTGATGGCAACAATCCAGCTCAATCAGGCACTTTCGATGCAACCAAGTGGCAGAACATCTTACCAATGAGATTCGATGATTTAGGAAAGTCAGAGCTGCCCGCCGCTGATGCTGAAGACATCATGGACATATTCACATGCCCAACTGATAGGAGTGAAATTAAGTCTCCTAGCGAAGTCCAAGGCACAGGCTTTACCTCACCTTTAATTGCCGAAGGCAAGACAGAATCAGATGAAAAAGTGGCCGTAGAGGGGATCGTCTCAGCTAAGGTATCTATTCCTAATGAAGGTTTCTATCTTCGCAATATTGCCTCTGATAACAATCCAGATACTTCCGATGGCATCTTTGTTAGCTCTAGCGCTGCGGGTGCTCTAAAAGTAGGTCAGACAGTTTGTATTGGCAGTAAAGTAGCTGAATTTGAAGGTCAGACTCAACTGTCTGCAGACACGGCATTTAGCTGGAACGTTACTGATACTGACATCTTAACTCAGCCTACCGATATTGAGGTTATTAGCTCTGATAACGGCTCTTTCGATAAGACGTTGGAGCGTTACGAAGGAATGTTGGTTAACCTGCCTACAGATCTGGATCCTCAGACTGATGGCGACCAAGATATGCGTATTACTCGCAGCTTCAGCTACAACTACCTGTTAAGTAGCAAAGGGCATAACCGCAACAATATGGTGGCGGCTTATAAGCGTCCTAACTTGCAGCCCAACCATTTGAATGTTGCGGGAAGCCCTGAGTCAAAGGCGGCCTATGAGCAAAACAATGACTATCGTTTAGTGATTGAAAGTGCCACTAAGTCCAACGGCACCGAGTTGCCTTATTACGCTGGTTTTAACAGTGATCCACACACTAACTATATCCGTATCGACGATAGTTTAATTAACGCGCAGGGTGTGATCAGTCAATATGAAACTGAGTTGATCCCAGGCACTGATAAGTATGATCAGGACTACAGTCTGACTATAACCAACCAGTTAACTAGCGATAATTTTATTCACAATTTACCGCGTACAGAGACACCAGATCTGCAAGATACTGTGGCTGATGATGATTTTGCTATCCGCATTTCTAGTCAGAACCTGTTTAACTTCTTTAACTCTCCTTTCGGTGGCGACAACAACAATTTTGGTCAGAGCCGAGGCGCAGATAGCTACGATGAATACATTAACCAGAGAACCAAGCTGGTAGAAATTATTCGTGCGCAGGACGCCGATGTCATGGCGCTGATGGAGATTGAAAATAACGGTTTTGGCGATGCGAGTGCCATTGCTGAGATTGTAAATCAGGTCAATATCCAGTATGTGGATGAGAGACCTCAGGATTACAATGGCCCTAACTCTACCGAGAACCGTTATGTGTTTGTTGGCTTTGACAACAATGGTAATCAAATGTTGGATAACCTTGACGCCATTGGTTCTGACGCTATTGCTACAGGCATCATATATCGACCAAGCAAGATGAGCATTGAGCGAACTCGCGTTATCCCAATGCCTCAACAGAAAGCACCGACCATAGTGAACGACTTAGGTGAGGTGATCAAAGATCAAAACGAGGAAATTCTAGAGAACGGTCAGAACTACCACCGTGACGCCTTGGTTGTAACCTTTATCGTTAACCAAACAGGCAAGCGCTTGACGCTAGCTGTAAATCACCTTAAGTCAAAAGGCTCTACTTGTTGGGAAGAATGGCAAGGTGTTGAGTTTGGTAATGCTACAACCTGGAACAACCGTACAGCGCCAGACCTTGACTACCAAGGGTCTTGTGCTGAGTTCCGTGTAGCCGGTGCCGTGCACTTAGGTGAAGAGATGGAAGACGTTCCTGGAGATAAGATTATCCTTGGTGATTTAAACGCCTACGGTAAAGAAGATCCTATATTAGTTCTTACCGAGAACCCACGCAACAAGACTATCGTTACCGCTAGCCACACTTTCCTTGGGCCTAAGCCTCAGTTTAACGAAGATGGCTCTCCAGTCATCATCACTAAAACTTATGGTTACATCGATATCGTCGGTGAAAAGCTAATGGAGAAGGGTAAGACGCCTTGGAGTTACTCTTTCAGTGACGAAATTGGCTCGCTTGATCACATCTTGATCTCGCCTTCTCTAAAAGACCGAGTGATTGATGCCACTGACTGGCATGTTAATGCTGCAGAGACTGGCCTGTATGACTACCAAAACCGCTTTAAAGGTACCATCGACGGTACTGGAACCCATAAGTTCTACAAAGAGGATATATATCGCGCATCAGATCACGATCCAGCACTGATAACCCTGAGCTATAAGCCTGGTGATGCGGACGCTAACGTGCCTCTGAACCTGCCAAAGCTGAGAAAGCTAATCAAAGTTCCTTACCAGATCCCAACGGGTATTACGACCCAAGCTGGTGATGTCGCGACCGTGAAAATGAGTCCTGATGATGATGAACAGCGTTTAGACTTGAGCCAAATGGTGCTTCCTAATGTAGTCCTTTCTGATGACACCACAGCCTTGGTCAATTTCGAGGTCTTTGGTGCGCCTTCAGCTCTTTACAATGTGACCGTAAGTCTAAAGCGTGACGGCAAACTTGTAGAAGGATCTGAGCAATCTTTCCTAGCGAAGGTATCTAACCGCGACTCCTTGATTGCTGACATTGTAGAAGAAGAAAGCGATCACACAGGTGGTGACGGTAGTGCTGGCAGCACCGGTTTCATCAGCTTGTTATCCCTGTTTGGGCTGGCAGCAATGCGCCGTCGTCTTCGCAAATAAGCGTTGTTCTCAACAATGAAGCGCCTGCTTTCGGGCAGTGCGCTTCCCTTAAAAGATTCAAAAGAGATAACATTATGAGAATTAAAATAAGTGCAGTTGCCACAGCGACTGCCATGTTTTTGGGCACCCTTTCCACCGCCGCCAATGCTAATCTAGTTATTACTGAGTACATAGAAGGTAGCAGCAGCAATAAAGCGCTGGAGATATCCAATGTAGGCGGCAGCACCATAGATCTGGATGCCAACGTTTACAAGCTAAGCCTTTACTTCAACGGCAAAACGACAGTTGGAAAGACTGAAACGTTGAGCGGCACACTGGATGCCGGTAAGAGCATTGTCTACCACAACTCTAGTGCCGGCGATGGCTTTAAGGTCGGCACTGCATCTGAGATTACCTGGTTCAATGGCGATGATGCCATTGTGTTAACCAAGGATGATGCCGTGATCGATCGTTTTGGTAAATTGGGTGAGGACCCAGGTTCGGCTTGGACCGATACAAATAACCCCGATTTCTCCAGTGCTAATAAGACGCTTCGTCGCAAAACCAGTGTTACCACAGGTGATACCGATGCTGGTGCAGCCTTCCCAAGTGATGACCAGTGGGTAGTGTTTGATACTGACACGTCTGATGGCCTTGGCTGCACAGGTGAAAGCGCTTGTAGCGCAGAAGCCACTCCAGGCTTACTCTTGATTACCGAGTATGTCGAAGGCAGCAGCAGTAACAAAGCGATTGAAATCTCCAACGTAGGTGGTACAGCCATTGATCTGGATGCCAATGTTTACAAACTGACGCTATTTGGCAACGGTAAAACAGATCCAGGTAATACCGAGACACTGACGGGCACTCTGGAGCCGGGAAAGAGTATTGTTTTCCATAATGCTAGTGCAGCTGATGAGTTCAAAGTAGGCAGCGCTTCTACCGTAACATACTTCAACGGTGACGATGCTCTGGTATTAACCAAAGACGACGTGGTTATCGATCGCTTCGGTAAGCGTGGTGAAGATCCGGGCTCTGCTTGGACTGATCCAAACGATGCAAATTTCTCCACGGCGAATAAGACGCTACGTCGTAAAGACAATGTCAATACTGGTGACACTGTTGCCGAAGCCGATTTCCCTGGAGCCAACAACCAGTGGGCTGTATTCGATGTCGATACCTCTGACGGTCTTGGTTGTGCTGGTGAGAGTGCCTGTGATGGCTCAGTTACGCCTCCTGAGCCTGAGCCAGAAACAGGTCCTTGCACTAATTGCGAGACTCTGACTCCGGTTGCCGACCCTACTACATTCAATGCTGAAATCTATTACTCTGATGTATTAAGTGGCGATTTTGCCAATGCAGATGAGCTTAAGAACGCCTTGTCAGTCATCATTGCGAAAGATCACAAGTATCTGACCTATAAGCAGGTTTGGAGTACACTGACCCACGCTGACCAAGATCCTGACAATGATAAGAATGTTATTGAGATCTACACGGGTGCCTCTATTTCTAAGTACGACAACCAAACGAGTGGTAGCGGTGCTGGTAAGTGGAACCGAGAGCACGTTTGGGCCAAAAGCCATGGTTTCCCTAGCGACACTCAATGGGGCTATACCGATGCCCACCACCTTCGCCCCGCAGATCCTGGGATCAACACTGCACGAAGCAATAATGACTTTGGTGCGTGTAGCGACACTGGTGAAGAGGTTCTATTCAACGGTCAAGGTACGGGTAACTACCTAGACAAAACTACGGACTGCTGGGAGCCTCGCGATGAGGTGAAAGGCGACGTAGCTCGTATGATCATGTATATGGATACTCGTTATCAGGGTACCGATACAGCTACAACCAATATGCCTGATCTAATTGCAGTTGATCGTCTAACGACTACTGCCGAGGATAGCGAACCGCTAATCGGTACGCTTTGTACTCTGTATGCTTGGAATAAGTTAGACGCTGTTGATAGCTACGAGCAAAACCGTAACAACCAAGTATATAAATATCAGGGTAACCGTAACCCCTTCATTGACCGCCCTGAGTTAGTGCAGCAAGTGTATGGTGCAGCCTGTGGCGACGATCCAAACCCTGGTTTGATAGTCGAAGGTGATATTGTAACTCCTGAGAGCGTAAATGAAGGGGCTGCATATACCATCGATGCTTCTGAAATTACAGCTGGTGAAGGTGTTGCTCTTACGTACAAGTGGGAGCAGATTGTTGGTGAAGAAAAGACCCTTGTTAGCGACAAGGCGATATTGTCTCTGACTGCGCCAATGGTTAAAGCGGACGAGACTTTGAACTTTATCTTGACCATCAGCGACGGTACTTTGGAAACAACTAAAGCTGTTAGCCTGCTCGTGACTAACGTGCCTCTGACTTTAGATGTGACGTTTGCTGGCAACACCCAGCTGACTGAAGGTGATGAAACGTCTATCACAGCGACTGTTGTGGATGCTCCAGAGGACACGAGCTACAGTTGGAAGCAGGTATCTGGAAACACGGCAGTGTTTACCGCTACAGGCCTGACACTTGATGTAACCGCACCTAGCGTAAGTATTGATCAAGTTCTTGTGTTTGAACTCACGGCAACCGTTGACGAAGAAAGCGTCAGCAAGTCTGTTAGCATTGAGGTGAAAAACACCGAAGAAACTGGTTGGACTAAGCCTGATGGGGCGGGTAGTTTAGGTGGCCTTATGACTCTACTGCTACCTCTAATGTGGTGGCGTCGCCGCCAAGGCTAATCATCAGTTAAGCCTATAAAAAGCAGCACTGGGAGCGCTCTGAGTGCTGCTTTTTTAACTTTACAGACGTTGTTTACATCTCGCCTTTTGCGCGTTGAATTCAGAATGAGAAATCAGCCATTAGGGCAAATGACAACGATTATCTGAATAATTTTGAAGGATTATTATGAATACTTCACTCCGTCCTTCTAGCCTACTTCTTACCGGATCAGCTATCGCTCTAACGTTAACATTGAGCGGCTGTGGTAAGGAAAAGGTGGAAGAGCCACCTAAGACGACAGCATCTATCGCCTGTCAAGCTGCTGGTGATGACTGCAAGCGCTTCACCTTGCTTCATACCAATGATCACCACGGCCGTTTTTGGCAAGGCTCTAGAGGTGAGTATGGTATGGCCGCGCGAAAAACCATTCTCGACCAAATTCGCAAAGAAGTCACAGAGCAAGGGGGGGAAACGTTACTGCTCTCAGGTGGCGATATTAACACTGGCGTACCAGAATCTGATCTGCAAGACGCCGAACCTGATTTTATCGGCATGAACCACCTTGGTTATGATGCCATGGCCGTGGGTAACCATGAGTTTGATAATCCATTAACGGTCATGGATAAGCAGAGAGGCTGGTCAAAATTTCCTTGGTTATCGGCCAACATCTATCGCCAAGTAGATGGTGAATGGCAACGCTATTTCGAACCCTACACGTTATTCGAGATTCAAGGCTTGAAACTAGCCGTAGTCGGCCTGACTACCGAGCATACCGCTGAGATAGGTAACCCAGAATTCGTAAAAGATCTTAAATTCACTTCTGCTCAAGCTGAGGCCAAAAATATTTTGGCAGAGTTGGAAGAGAAGCATCAACCGGATCTTGTTTTTGGTCTCACCCATATGGGGCACTATGAAAATGGTAAACATGGTAGTAACGCGCCTGGTGATGTTGCTCTAGCTAAAAGCCTAAAGCCAGGTCAGATCCAAGCAATCATTGGCGGACATTCACAGTTGCCAGTTTGTATGGAAGGTGACACTGGTGAGTACGTAGAAGATTACGGTCGAGATGAGCCTTGTAGGCCTGATCGTCAAAATGGCACTTGGATCATGCAAGCCTACGAATGGGGCAAGTTCGTTGGTCGTGCCGATTTTGAATACTATGGCGGTAAGCTACACTTGGCAAACTACGAGTTGGTACCGGTGAATACGGAAACCAAGTTTGGTTCTTACTATCCTCCTCATATGCTAACTCCTAAGGATAAGGAGACTCTTGAACTGCTTCGCCCTTATCAGCGTAATGGACAGCTGAAGTTGAGAGAGCAGATTGGCGTTGCAAAGGCGGACTTCATTGGTAAGCGTAAGGTTGTTCGTTACCAAGCTACGCCTCTGGGGATGATGATTGCGCACGCTCAAACTCAGCTTCCTATCCCCGCAGATTTTGGGATCATGAACTCAGGTGGTATTCGCGCCACCATAAAAAAAGGGCCTATTCGCTATCGTGATGTGCTTAAGGTGCAGCCTTTTTCTAACAGTGTAACGGTGACAGAGATGAACGGGGCAGAACTGAAGAAGTATTTGTCTAGGGTTGCGCTTAAGACTCGTGGCTCCGGAGGCTTTGCCCACTTCAGCGGCATCAAGATGATTGTTGACTGTAAAGCTAAAGATGTCGACATCAAAACTGTTGGAGGCAAGCCATTCAAACTCACTGATAAATATCGATTTACCCTCCCTAGCTATAACGCTGCGGGCGGTAATAAGTATCCCAAGTTGAAGGAAAAGGCGAGAGACACAGGCTTTATTGATGCAGATATGCTTTATCAATTCATCAAAAAGCATGACACGCTCGATCCTGTCAACTATGACAGAGCTAAAGATGTTCGCTATATCAACTCCAGGAGTTCTGATGGCTGTGGCAGTTAAACTTATCAGTTAATAAGATAATACCTGAAGTCTAGAAACAGAGCCCAACCTGTCGATGGGGCATACGCTATGGATTCATCATCGTATGCCCCAATTAACCGCTGCGAGCAGTCAGTGACTTAACAATATCATGCGCAAATTCTATATAGCTAAAGCGACACAATAAACGCTCATTACCAAAATAATTTTGATAATAAATCAATATGCAAACACTATTTCCATGCATAAGATACAGGTAGGATAGCAGCCACTAAATTATTGCTCCCCAAGCCACATTAGGATACTGAAATGACTCACCCAATTATTGCCGATCTTGAAAGCCGTTACACCACAAAACGTTATGATGCTTCTAAGCGTATTCCTCAAGCTGATCTTGATGTGATCTATCAAGCAATGAGCCTTTCGGCTTCATCTATCAATTCACAACCTTGGAAGTTCATCGTAATTGAAAGCGATGAAGCTAAGCAACGTATGCATGATACGTTCGCCAACAAGTTTCAATTTAACCAACCTCATATTAAGTCTGCATCGCACATTGTGCTCTTCGCTCACAACCCTAAATACACTCGTGACGATTACGCCAAGGTGATTGACAAAGGTATTAGCGACGGACGTATGGGAGCTGAAGACAGAGAGCAGGCATTTGGCGCCTATGCTTTCGTAGAGCTAAACACTGATGAGGCTGGTAACAATGCTGCTTGGACCAAATCTCAAACCTATTTAGCCTTAGGCAATACACTACATACCCTTGCTCGATTAGGAATAGACTCCACCACAATGGAAGGTGTTGATAACGAGTTAATCGGTGAAATCTTCAAAGAAGAGTTAGGTGGTTACCAATGTGATGTTGCTCTGGCCATGGGTTATCACCACAGTGAAGAAGACTATAACGCTGCGCTACCTAAATCACGCCTTGCTATGGAAGACGTTCTTCAAGTGCTTTAACACAACTTAATTGACAAAAGTCAGGTTCAAATATTATTGAGCCTGACTTTTTATTGTGTGTTAGATTACTGTGCTTGCCTTACTCGCAAAAAACTAGCAAACCTTGGTGTACCTTTTTGCGTCAACCCGTAGTATTTATAGGTCACTAAGCTGCCAATTCTTGGCGGGCTTTGCCTTTGAGCTAACGTGAACCCCGTTCCTAAGTTAAATATTACTCCCTGTTCGTTTTTAACGATCAGCGCCCCCATCATGCCACTAAAGCGCCCCTTACCTTGCGTATAACCAATGACCTTTGCTTCGGCATCATAAAAAGGCTTTACTTTAACGATATCGTTACTGCGACCCGCTTTATAAAAGGCACTTTTCTTATGCAACATGAGCCCTTCCCCGCCTTTTGCAACCACCTCTTGCAAGTCAGTATCAAGTACGTGGTAATTTTCAAGCTGATATTGGGTGATGACCTTTAAGTATGGGCTAATATGGCTTAATTCCTTGAGCGCCTTACGGTAACGTAATTCAAAAACGCTAGCCTCGTCAGGCAAATCAAACACCATAAATTTGACCGTTTGCCACTCAGCCTTACTCGCTTGGGATTTTCTGACTATCGCTGATACTTGCTCGAATGCTCCTCGTTTAATCCATAGCTCGCCATCTAACGGATAGTTAGGAAAATCTTTAACAAACCAAGCTGGCGCAGCTATTTCTCGGCCGGAACGACTGTGCATCGATTTGCCATCCCAATAACCTCTTACACCATCAAGCTTTTCACTGACTAGATATTCGGTAATATCGGCCACAGGCTTTTGCAACGTTGAGGCTAACTGAATAGAGGGTTTATCAGGGCTTTTATCATGCAGCTCTTCGGCGTAAATTCTGTCGATGCTGCCAAGGTAAGCCAAAAGTAACCAGAATAAAAATCCGATGAACTGTCTCGATAACATATACCTTACTCCTTGTTTGCTTCCGCACATCCTGTGCTTATGCTCTATCGTCAATAGATCTAACTCGCAGACGCTTAAGTCTAGTCGGAATGACTATAACTCGCTACATTCAAGGTCATAGACGAGTTAATAGCCACAAACAATAGGTTGGGCATTTTGAATTAAATCAAAAAAGGAACATGATATACTCCGTGACAAATTTTTAGTTATCTAGCTAAAGATATTGTTATCGGATGACTATCATCCACGAGTAAACACTATTATGAATACTATTTTGGAATGCTATGAAACCTGCTAATAATCACGGAATAAAGCGCATAATCAGGGCCACAGGATTTTCAATGCAGGGCCTAAAATTGGCATGGCAGCATGAAGCGGCGTTTAGGCAAGAGTTGATGTTAGCGGCAATTATGCTGCCTATCGCACTTTTGGTGGATGTGACGACGGTAGAACGCGTTTTACTCCTGTTAGGCTTATTTTTAGTGTTGATTGTCGAGCTGTTAAATTCAGCGATCGAAGCTGTTGTCGATAGAATTAGCAGTGAGCACCATTCCTTGAGCGGTCAAGCGAAAGATATCGCTTCTGCGGCCGTGTTTATGAGCCTTACTTTTTGTGGGTTAACTTGGGCACTCATTCTTCTTCCCAAACTGTTTTAACAGATCCCTCCTTCACAACTAAAAAACCATAAGCGCTAAGTCTTATTTAGCGCTTAATCCCCATTAAATGGGCGCTCACTTACCCCTGCGCTAAAGCAATCAGTAGAGGGGATATCGCTCAGCAAGTGTTTAACGCTTATGGGCTAGGCAACGAATTGCCAAACACACTCTGGTAGCTCTCTTTCTTATTATGAGTGCTATACCTTCAAGCTGAATAATCATGCTCGATTAAAAGTTGACCAAACCACTGCAAATAACATCCTTCACCAACAACATCTTTGCTGCATCAGATCAAATAAACCGCACATTTTTTGAAACAAATTATTCACATCCATATAGATCCTGCTATGCTAGAAAAAATAATAAAAGCACTATTTATTTAGTCCTAATAAGAATAAAAAACACGGAGTCACTTTTAATGGTTAAAAGTTTCATCATTCGCAGCGCCGTCACTATGGCTTTGATCGCGAGTCCAGTAACTTTTGCAGATAGCAGTACAGTTATCCGAATCGGTGGCTTTTATGCTAATACTGACTCAACCATTGATGTTAATGATCCTATTTTAGGCAATGAATTCGTACTGGATTTCGAGTCAGACCTAAAATTAGAAGAGTCTCAATTTTTACCTTTCTTCGAGTTTTCTCATCACTTTAACGATCGACACACCTTGTATGTCGATTGGAAGCAGTTGCACCGTAACGCCTTAGTTCAGTCAGTTGAAAAGCCATTTCAATTTACCTGGGATGATACCACCTACGATATTAAGGCTGGCATATCATTAGATACCACTTTAAATATCGATATTATGCGAGTCGGTTATGGTTACGATATATGGCAAGGCCATAACTATGATGTGGGTGTTTCAGTAGGCTTACATGCCATGTTTATAAAAACCGCATTTAAGGGGGACATAGGGATCTGTGATATCGCCACTGAAGCTCGCTGCCCCGATACGGTTGAGATCCCTAAGGTGGTGGATGAAAAGCTCACCGCACCGCTACCCGATATTGGCGTCTATGGCTCCTATGAATTTTATCCCGGTTTTAAACTCAATGGCCATGCACAGTATTTTTATATCAAATTGGACGATCTTAAGGGTGGGTTAGTCGATGTAAGAATGGGCGTTGAGGCGGCTATCAGTGAGAACTGGTATATGACCGCAGCCTTTAACTACTACGAAGTTGACGTTGAATATACATCAACGGTTACTGACGCCGATATCAAGATTGCCGATTACAACATCTATTACAGTTTTATCGGACCTATGCTTTCGGTCAGTTATCACTTTTAAATCAGCACTGCCTAAACAAAACTATTTAGCTCATTCAGGAAGTTAAGGAGATAATCAAGGTAACAGTTACATGCTTATTCTCTCGCCATTGGCTTTGTGGTTCGGATCATTATTAGTGTTCTGTTTAGGCTTTTTTTAAAGTTCTGTATCGGCGCAAAACATAATAGAATGGCTCATAAAAATGCATAATGGTGTCAGCTACTCACTTGCATGCATGAATGAATACAAACAATAAAACCAAAAACTAATACGCAATTAAGGCACTGCAATGGCTAATCCACTGCTAAAGGAATCGGCATTAAAGTTGAAAAAAGCCATTCCTCTAATGCTTAAGCACCAAATCCCCACTACGCCAACAAACTACGCATTATGGTATGCCTATGTCGATGAAAAAAGTCCTAAACTCAACCGACATTTAGATGAAATTGTTGGCCAATATAACACTTGCCCTCCCAGCTATAGTGAGCGCCTATATAGAGAGTACTTAGCTGAGCCTGCTGCTATAAATGTGATCGATATGCGCCTTAACCTCGATGCTATGGTCACAGAGTTGTCGCAGTCACTCAAAGATACCAATCTCGATGCTAGCCAGTTTCACCACAAGATAAGTAATAATTACGACAAGCTAAATAAAATTGAAAATGAAGGCTTTAGTATTGAAGAAGTATTAGCCGTTGTTAAAGGCCTTGTTCGAGACTCCAATGAGATCCGCGTCAGTGCTCAGCACTTTTCGGCCCAGTTAGCTAAG
The DNA here is from genome assembly GCF_022398325.1 of Shewanella sp. Isolate13. Taxonomy (GTDB): domain Bacteria; phylum Pseudomonadota; class Gammaproteobacteria; order Enterobacterales; family Shewanellaceae; genus Shewanella. The sequence continues at coordinate 9,094 of NZ_JAKEVD010000047.1, read as the reverse complement.
GCGCAATCTGAAATTGATGCACTAAAAGAACAGTTAAAACAGTCAGAGCATGATATGCACTATGACGCATTAACTGGCTCACTGAATCGCCGTGCATTTGATAGTGATCTTAAGGGGATCTTGGAGCAGCAGCCACAAGGACTCTGCCTGATCATCGCCGATATCGATCACTTTAAGGTATTTAACGACACCTATGGCCACCAGCTAGGCGATCAAGTACTAAAAGCAGTTACCAAACGATTAACTGAAGCCTGTAAAGACGGCACCAAGCTTTATCGCTTTGGTGGAGAAGAGTTTGCGCTTATCGTACCTAAGAGCCAGTTAAGACGTGCGCGTCAACTGGCTGAGTCTATGCGCCGCAGTTTAGAAAAACTCACCTTAAAAGATAGACGTAAAGGCGAAACCATAAACAACATCAGCGCGTCTTTTGGAGTGGCCGAGTATCGAGTCAACGATAGCCATGGTTCGTTAATTGATCGCGCCGACAGCCAGTTGTATCAAGCAAAACACCTTGGTCGAAACCGTGTCATGCCAATAATACGTTAAACGTCATTTCGAGTTCATGTGGGTTTCATTCAGCCCTAATTGGTCATAGAAATAGCGACCTACTTTATCAAAAAGCAGGTCGTTAATCTTAAATAGGTTCTGCCTTAACCACAAACCGCAGTGGGCCACCGGAAAAATTGGCCCCAAATGGATAGCAAGTCACTAAGGTTAACTCCTTTTCTCCCCTGTCTTGAACCACACTCATATCTGACTCATGGGTCACTTGCGTTGCAAATACTCGGTATAAATTGCGTTTACCCGAAACGCTTTGCACCTGGATTAACTGTCCGACTTTAATGCCGTTAAGCCTAGCAAAGTGAGTATCTCTATGACCAGCGATAACCGTATTACCTTGGTCATCAAATTCTGAACTTGATAACATTAATGCCGGACCGAAGGCCAAGTTTCGACCCGTTGCACCCGAGAGGACATAAAGACTGTCACTATTATCTCTATCATGTAATTGTCGTCCTCCCTGACTTGTAGTCGTCGATAAAAACTCCAACTTAGCAACGGGATGGGTGTCGGCCCACGACCAAGGTTTATGGGGTTTACGATCTTCGAGTGTTTTTTGCCAAGCTTGCTGAATAAGAAACTGGGCAAAATGTGCTTTAGCTTGCATATATCCTCCTTGAGTAAGTAAAAGCACTCCCATAGCTAATAACAGCCAGGGGAAGTATCGATGGAAGCGCCAGCAGAGGCCATTACCGCCCCCCGTTCGAGGGTGTGAGTTCATGTTTTGACCGCTAAAACCTATCACCGCCCTTCCTCACTAATCTCTGGACGACGAAAGGACAGACGGTAGAGCACAGCAAGTAGCAGTAATACCGAGCCAAAAATAATAAACACGTAACTATTAGTACCAGTTTGGGGCAAAGTTTGTAGGGAGCCTTGCCAACCACGAGGCAAATGCTGCATCACCTTGGCTAGCTTAGCCTCAACACCTTGTGGCTTTGAAGGGGTTAAATCTACCGCCACCAAACTGGTATAGGCACTCATGATGTGAAAGTTCATTGCGATAGCGGTGATCTGTTTTTCAACACGCTCTCGATTGGCTCCCTGTTTGCTTAGTTCCAGTGCCGCTATCTGCTTTCGAGCCCAAACTAGATCTAAACCTTTTGCTTGCTCAGTGGCATTAACGGATAATCTGCGCTGCCAAAACTGCCCCGCTAACTGACCTTGAATTAACAAGTCATTACTGACATAGCTAGGTAACTTAACGGCCACCAATAGAGGTTCATCGGCATAAAGATCGGGAATGCGTACAGGCCAATAATCTGGCACGCTACCATCGCTAAACCTAAGATCCACATCCGTTACCTGAGGCTTTTCTATCTTCTCAAGTAGGCTCACCACTTTATGATTAACCTCATCTAGCTTACCAATATAGGTAAACGTACCGCGACCTAATTGCGCAGCCCTTTGCATAAAGTGGGCATTGGGTGCGGCGCCTATCCCAATGGTAAACAAACGACTTTCACCGAGTTGTGCCTCAATTTGCTCAAATAACATCGCCTCATTCGCAACCGCACCATCGGTAATAAACAACACTTGGCGCAGCCTGTTTGGAGCATGCTCTTTATTATCAATGCCAGTTTCGATATTTAGCGCCGAATTGAGCGCAATCGACATTTCGGTGCCACCATTAGCCTGCAAACGATTAATATAATTTTGGGCTCGCCCTAGGTTAACTGCCGTTGCGTGCATTGCCCTATCGGACCATTTTTCAACCTCAGAATTAAACTGCAAAATATTAAAGCTATCTTGAGGCCTTAACCCTGCTAAAGCATATTTGAGGGCTGCTTTGGCTTGTATAATGGCATCACCAGACATAGAACCAGAGGTGTCGATGACTAAGATCAACTCCCTTGGGATTACTAAATCATGCTGAGTCGCCCCTTGAGGTGGTATCAGCATCACTAGGGCATATTTGTCACTTGCAGGTAGTGCTGGCATTGCCATATCTGATGACTGCTCAGTTGCCGATTTTGATGGAGCTAAGTTTGAGGGAGTAAGGTTCAACTCCGTAGAAACCGAGGGAATATGAGTGCCATGTGTTTTGCCTACCTGAGAAAACACCGCTGCAGTAGGCTCACTACCTTGAATAGGCTGCCAACTCAAAACGAAGTCTCTATTCGCAATTGCCTCCCCTTGTAAGCTGACTAACGCGCCGCCATCCTCCGCCACATCCACATTAATCTGGTGATAGGGACTGCGGATCTGTTCAATGGGCATTGCGCTATCAAAAGTCACTTTCAAGTTGATTCGATTGTTATTGCCTCGCTGGTAGACTCTTCCTGCCTCAGATATTAGGCGTAGAGCAGAAACTTGATTGTGAATATTAAATGAGCTTTGCTCTTGTTTTGCGTAATACTTGGCATATTCAGCAGGCTTAGTGCTACGACCTATCTCATCACTTAGGGCTCTTGCTTCGTTAGCTGTTACGTTATAAACACTAGCAGTTTGCTCAGGCGCGTACCTTGGTGCCACTACCATAGGAAAGCGAAGACTAAACTCTCCGTCACGATAATCCAAAGTTTCTTGATAGGTCAGCTCCACAATCAGCAATTCATTAGGGGCGAGATTAGCCACTTTCGTACTAAAGATATTGGGCCTTCTTTGCTCAAGTAAACTGGCCTTTTTTCCCTGAGCTTTTGCTTGTTCAAATATCGCCTTTGCCTTGGCTTTAGGTTGAATTTGTCCCTCTATCACCCTATCGCCAATATGAAGCTTAAGTTGATCAACAGCCGCTTCATTAGGTAAGGGGAATAGATAGTCGCCATTAACCCAGTCACTGCTATTATTTTTAAATTCGTGGCGCACAGAAACACGATTGATCCAACCGGAAACCTGCATACTGACCTCGGTTTGCATTGGTAGAGCCAACGCTGTCTCTCCTTGAGCGTTCTCAAACACTAGGCTCCCCTGCTTAACGTCATCAATTGAAAAGGTTTCTGTCGCTATCATCGCCATTGTATTCATTGGTAACAGCAAACAAAAAATCGATAACATCATCACTTTCATGTTGATTTTAGCTGCCATTAGAGCCCCCAAGCGGGGGCCTCCTTGGCGATGACTTAGCTTTGATAAATACACAGTCATCTGTTACTCCTCTTGATGTTCTCTTTCTAGCTACTACTTAGTCGCATTAGCAGCTAGTGCACTGTTTTGGTTTTGCAGTTTCAGTGTCACTCGTCGATCGAAAAAGTCGTTCTCAAAGCTTTGCTCAGCCATCAATGGCGAGGAGTCACCAAAAGCCTGATTATTTAGACGCTCTTCGGCAACGCCCTGCTCAACTAGATAGTTTTTAACTTCAGCGACCCGCTGCTCAGACAAAGCTTGGTTATAATCACCATCTCCACGGCGGTCAGCATAACCGGTAAGGTCCAGAGTTAGCTCAGGCGATAACGACATGGCATAGGCGATATCGTTAAGCTGTTGTTGGAAATGCGGTTCGATAACAGATGAACCCGTTTTAAATTGCACATTAAGCCCCAGTGCCAATTCGGTTAACTTTTGCTCTTGTGCCATCTTTAATGTGGTCAATTGTTGCTGCGCCTGCTCATATTGATCTGATAACTCAACTAGCGACTGCTTTTGTTGATTTAACTCGACAAGCTCTTGCTCTCGCTCGGTTAACATGGCTTGTTGGGTTTTCAATTCATCATCGTCTCCGACAGACTTACCTAATAAGGTGCCAGTAAATCCGCCGATGATTGCACCAACTGGTCCACCGACTATCGCCCCAACAACAATGCCCGAACTTAGGCCAATTAATTCTTCATTGTGACTGCGATCAGATTCAACAACCTGCTCAGCAGAGGCGTGAGTCGAAAACACTAAGGCGCCGATAACTAAACTAGAGATAAGTTGCTTTTTCATATGTAGTTCCCTTTTATATCGCTATTTAATTGGCGGGGTTAATCGCCATAATTTGGTTTAAGAAGTTGTATCTATTCGATGGAGCTATTAAACCGCAGTGAAATGGCTTTTAAGGGGAGTAAAAGTGGCAAATTGAATATCAATTGTGGCAACAAAATGGCAATCGCAGCTTGCATCTTTAAACGCGATTATTTTCCTGTATAGTCACAATCAATTAGACAGTTAACACCAAATACAAGAAGTCATGAAACGAATTGCCATAGTAGAAGATGAAGCTGCGATCAGAGAAAATTATAAAGAAGTGTTGCAGCAACAAGGTTACTGCGTACAAGCCTATGCCAATAGGCCCGAAGCCATGCTGGCGTTTAATACACGTCTACCGGATCTGGCAATTATCGATATTGGTTTAGAAAATGAGATCGATGGTGGCTTTACTCTATGTCAATCACTACGAGCCATGTCGAGCACTCTACCTATTATTTTCTTAACCGCCCGTGATAGTGACTTTGATACCGTTTGTGGTCTTCGCCTCGGGGCGGATGATTACTTGAGTAAAGATGTGAGCTTTCCCCACCTTATCGCCAGACTTGCAGCGCTATTTAGACGTTCGGATCTTAAAAATGTCGGCAGCGATGATAGCCATATTATCGAGCACGGTCTGCTCACCATAGATGTTAATCGCATGCGGGTCTGCTGGAGTGGCATACAGATTGAACTCACGGTAACCGAGTTTTGGATGGTGCATGCGCTGGCGAAACGCCCTGGGCATGTGCGTCAACGCCAAGAATTAATGCAGGAAGCAAAAATATTCGTTGATGACTCGACCATTACTTCCCATGTAAAACGAATTCGGAAGAAATTTATCGCCCAAGATCCCGACTTTAACTGTATCGATACCGTCTACGGCATGGGGTATCGCTGGGATTCACACAGTTAATTCTCTTTTATTTTCAAAGGGGCGCTTTACGGCGCCACGTGACTAACTTCATTTAGGTTATTAATTAGGTACGGCATTCATTCATGTTTAATTTGCCCATAGGTCTGCGCACTAAAGTCGCAGTGTTATCTCTGTTTCTGCTCTGCCTGCCCTGGCTTGGGTATCAGTACGTGTGGGAGATGGAGAAGTACCTGCGCCACGGTCAAGAAAAAACCTTAGAGGGCACGACTCAGGCATTAGCAACGGCGCTTCACGAACGACCAAAGCTATTTGACAGCCAAGCGAGCTTCTTGACTCAGGTCGAAAAAGGCCGCGATCTGTATGCCTACCCGCTTTCCGGTCCAATTCAGCTCGATGGCAAGTTGTCGGACTGGAGCAGTTACCGCCACCGAGCGCTGAATTATGGCAGCGACTACCAGATCTATAAACGCGATGAAAACCAGCCCCTCGCAGTTAGCTTTACCCATATGGTGGGAAAATACGCGGGATACCTTTACGCCTTCTTCGAAGTCAATGATCCCCATGTGATCTACCGTGGCAAGAACAGCCTCAGCATAGATAGAAACGACCACATCGCTATTGCGACGCTCGCTCCCGATGGCATGTTCCGCCGTTATATTATCGCCACCACTCAAGACGGTTGGATCAGTGCTTTTGAACTGCCAGAAGATCCCAGTCTCACTAAGCCAGTGACGCCAGAGGTCAAAATTCAAGGTAAATGGACTAAGACCGAGCAAGGTTACAATGTCGAAGTTCGGATCCCGCTTAATATGGTAGGCAGTAAGCTAGGCTTTGCCGTTTATGACGTCAACGATAAAAATAGCCGTACCTTGGATGCAGTTGTTGGCACCTCGGCTATTGATGATGTCAGTAAACTAGGCACTGTACTGGTGCCATCACCAGAAATTGAAAGCATCATTAAAGGTATGAGCCATAATAGCTCACGAATTTGGGTGGTAGATAAACACGGTCGCGTACTGGCAAAATCCGGCGATATTCGCTCCGATAACAGCGTTTGGTCTCGTTCAACCACAGAAAAAGAGAGTAACTCTACTTGGGAGCAATTTAAGCGAAAATACCTACATCCGCTTTACTATAAAATCCTCACCATACCGGCCAAAGACTTTATCGACTCCTTACAAGACTCGACAGTATTGCAAGGTAGCCATATCTCTAAGGCACTCAATGGCGAGCAAGGCTCCACCTGGCGACTCACCCCCGACAACAAAGCTGTGGTACTTGCAGCTGCTAGTCCTATCTGGATCGATGACAAGGTTATGGGCGTTGTTATCGCTGAGGAGACCACCCATGGTATTCGCACCCTCAGAAACAAAGCCTTAGAAAAACTATTTAATGTCATTTTAACCATTATGAGTATGGGCACTTTGGCGTTATTTTTCTTTGCCTCTAATATCTCTAGTCGTATCCGAAAACTACGTGATGAGGCCGAGCAAGCCATCGATAGCCAAGGGCGAATAAAGAATGAAATTCAAGGCTCAAAAGTCCGCGATGAGATTGGTGATTTGTCTCGTAGCTTTGCCAGTATTGTCAGCCGCTTGAGTCAATACACTCATTATTTAGAGAATATGTCATCACGCTTATCTCACGAGCTTAGAACACCTGTTGCCGTGGTACGATCATCATTAGAACATCTTGGGTTGCAGGAGCTTAACCCTGACACTCGAAAATATGTTGACCGGGCACAAGAAGGGGTTAACCGCCTCAACATGATCCTCAATAATATGAGCGAGGCAACTCGCCTAGAGGAGAGCCTATCTCATGCTGAAAAAACCGTGTTCCCATTGGAGAGAGTCATCAGCGGTTGCATGCAAGGCTACCAAATGACCTATCCGGATCAGACATTCAGCCTAGAGATCATCAACGAAGAAACGCCCATTGTTGGCGTACCAGAATATATCGCCCAACTAATGGATAAACTTATTGCTAACGCATTAGAGTTTAGTCATGAACAGAGCCCAATCCATGTTTCACTAAAAGTAAAAAACAAATTTGCCGAGCTATGCGTCAGTAACCTAGGGCCCGCCCTCCCTGAAAATATGGCCGAGCAAATTTTTGAATCCATGGTGTCTGTACGTCCACAAAAAGCGCAAGAAAAGCCCCATTTAGGGCTAGGGTTATATATCGCTCGATTGATCTGTCAGTTCCATCAAGGCCAGATAAGCGCTAGCAATGTTCAGCAAAAGTCTGGTGAGATCACTGGTGTTGAGATAAAAATTAGATTGCCATTGAGCAAAGAGAGTCTGTCGTAAATATGAGATGAGACCAAATATGGCGTAGAAAACAGCTTAGTCAATCAATACAGAAAGCAATACAAAAGGATCATGAAAATATAGACACTTATTCTTATAGACACTTTTTTTTAGCCGTTTAGATGTTAAGATGGCTAAAAATAAAAACTGATGGAATTCGCCCGATGAAAAAAGAAACTCAAATAGTCAGTCTTGGTCGCGATAGAAAATGGACACAAGGAGTCATCAACCCACCCATTTACCGCGCTTCCACCATGGTGTTCGATACCATAGAAGATATGCGCTTTGCCGCAAAGAATAAGGCTAATGGCGAGATGTTCTATGGTCGCCGCGGCGGCCCGACTCATTTTGCCTTTCAAGCGGCCATCGCCGAGCTTGAAGGTGGTGTAGGCACCGCCCTCTACCCATCAGGCAGCGCAGCCATCAGTAACAGTCTGCTGTCATTTTTAAAAGCAGGAGACCACCTGTTGATGGTCGATAGCGCCTATGAACCCACTCGCGATCTGTGTAATAAATTACTGGCTGGCTACGGCATCGAAACTACCTATTATGATCCTATGATAGGTGAGGGTATTGAAGCCTTAATTCGGCCAAACACTAAGGTACTGTTCTTGGAGTCTCCAGGTTCTATCACCATGGAAGTGCAAGATGTACCAACGCTAAGTCGTATTGCCCACCAGCATGACATCGTTGTGATGCTCGACAATACTTGGGCATCGCCAATTAATAGCCGCCCTTTTGAAATGGGCGTCGATATTTCAATTCAAGCGGCGACCAAGTACATTGTTGGCCACTCCGATGTAATGATGGGCACAGCAACTGCAAACGAGAAGCATTGGGAACAATTGCGAGAAAATAGCTACCTACTCGGCCAGTGTACCTCTCCCGATGATGTTTACCTTGCTAGCCGCGGTCTAAGAACCTTGGGTATTCGTTTAGCCCAACATGAACAAAATGCACTTAAAATCGCCAACTGGCTAAATAACCGACCAGAAGTCGATCACCTGCGCCATCCTGCTTTCGAGTCTTGTCCTGGTCATGAGTTTTTTAAACGTGATTTTAGTGGCTCCAACGGCTTGTTCTCATTTGTGCTCAAACAAGGTGACATCAAATCGGTTACAGCCTTTGTGGAAAATATGCAACACTTCAAGATGGGCTTCTCTTGGGGCGGATTTGAAAGCTTGATTTTAGGGGTATTTGGTATCGATAAACTGCGCACCGCGACCCATTGGGACAGCACAAAGCCACTTATACGTTTGCATATTGGCCTTGAGAACGTCGATGACTTAATCGCCGATCTTGACGCAGCCTTTGAGCGCTACAACCAAGTATTAAATAGCTGATATTATATTGTTAGCCTTGTGCGCTTCATCATTAATACAATAAGCATCATCACAAGCCGACTATTTATGTCGGCTTGCTTGTATTTATCACTCGAAAAAGATTATTTATTTTAGCT
>NZ_JAKEVD010000046.1 GCF_022398325.1 Shewanella sp. Isolate13 | reverse complement strand
CATTTAAGGGTTATGAACAATTGAAACTGTCAGTTTATATATTAATCTGTTTATTTTTTATTTGTACAAACATCACAAATAGCGCTCAGGCGACTCCAGTTAAGTATCAAACTCCCTTTGAAAAAGCCCAATGGCAATTTTCAGGAGACGAGTTTGGCTGTGAGATTACCCATAGAGTAGAGAGTTTCGGCACATTACAACTCAACGCGAACCCAGGCGAACCTCTTGCGCTGAGCCTTGAAGCCGACTGGCTAAATTTAAGTAACACCCAAAGCCAAGCCTCGGTGGTCTCTGCAGCTTGGCAAGATACGGTACGCCAACCTATCGCAACCACATCGCTAAACTGGTTTGGCTCACAGGCGATAAGCCAACAAAATACCGCCCCATTTTTAGAAGCACTTGAGCAGGGGCACACATGGCAAGTCGCGGTCACCAGCACAGACAATAGCCAGTACCTAATTAATGCTAGCCCAGTTTCCACCCGTGCAGTAGCCAATCAATTTAGGCTCTGTCGTCAACACTTGTTACCTAAGCCTTTCACCTATGTTCGTCGCCTAGAGCTGATGTTCGCCCCAAATTCAAGTCTGATAAGCGCTACTCACGAACAAGATCTGCAGGCGGTTTATCGCTATATTCAAGCCGACCCCAGCATTGTGGAAGTACTGATCGATGGCCATGCGGATGCATCAGGGGATCATCTCGCCAACTTAGTACTCAGTAAAGAACGTGCCGACGAGGTGCTTTCAAGGCTGATAGAACTAGGGGTATCTCCAAAGATGATCCAGACTCGACATCACGGTACCCGCGCTCCAGTAGCCAGCAATAACAACACAGAGGGGAGAGAGCTTAATCGTCGAGTCACCTTGCGCTTAGTAAAGTCTGCCTCTAAGTCCTCTACCGCGTCGGCGTTAGGAGCAAGCAAATGAATCGCACAAGTTTAAGATTCGTCGATGCTGAACTGCCGCAATCGAGTCTAGATAAGCTATCTCAGCAAGGCTTTACTCAGTGGCAGAACGACGACACCGCGCCTTGGCTTAGCCTAATCAACCTTTCTCGCAGCGCGAGCCAAGATGTTGCCGCAAAACTTCGTCAATACCCAGGCAAGCATCAAGTCGCTCTGCTCGATCCTGAGCAAACCGAGCTCGCCAGTGTCGCAATGCAGTGTGGTGTTCAAGATTATCTATTACTGCCGATCGAAGAAGCGCAATTATGCTCATTGCTACAGAGGCTACGTAGATTAGAGCTCCCCAATAACGAATTGATTTGTGCCGCCCCTGTTAGCCGTCAGCTGCTAATGCTGGCACACCGCGCCGCCAACACAGAAGCCACCGTGCTTCTGACTGGCGAAAGCGGCACAGGGAAAGAGCCTCTAGCGCGCTATATTCACCGCCACTCGAATCGTGCAGAGCAACCTTTTATCGCGATCAACTGCGCCGCCATTCCCGAAAGCATTTTAGAGTCGATTCTATTCGGCCATGTTAAGGGGGCTTTTACTGGAGCCACTATCGATCAACCCGGTAAGTTTGAACTCGCTAACGGTGGAACCCTGCTGCTCGACGAGATCGGTGAGATGCCACAGCTGCTGCAGGCAAAACTGCTACGAGTTCTGCAAGAGCGAGAAGTTGAGCGTCTAGGTGGACACAAGTCTATCGCGCTCGATATCCGCGTCATTGCTGCTACCAATAAAGATCTGCGCCAAGCGGTACAAGACGGTGAGTTTAGAGAGGATCTCTTCTATCGCTTAGATGTGTTACCGATCAAGATCTTGCCTCTGCGTCAGCGAAAAGAGGACATCTTGCCCATCGCCGAGCACTTCTTACAGCGCTACAAGATCCTTGCTGCCAACCAGCAGTGCTACTTCAGCGAACAGGCTCGTAGCCTCCTCTTGAGTCACGACTGGCCAGGTAACGTGCGTGAATTAGAGAATACCATTCAGCGTGCCTTAGTGATGCGCCGCGGCCAAGCACTACAGGCCGAAGAACTGGGGCTAGTGAATCAAGATGGCAGCGCGCTAGTCGAGCAAAGCGAATTGGGGCTTAAGGCGTCGAAGCGTCAGGCTGAATTCCAGTACATCATCGACACCCTGAAACGTCATAACGGTCATCGTAACAATACCGCCCAAGCGCTAGGCATGACAACGAGAGCCCTCAGATACAAGCTGGTGCAGATGCGTGAAGAAGGCATAGATATTGAGCAGATCCTGTCGCAATCGGGTCACGCTGCATAGTCGGCTTTCACAATAAATAAGGAACAGATATGTCAAATGCCAACATCAATGCCAGCGCTATGATGCAGCAACTCAGTATTCATTCTGAGATGGCCAAAGGTGGAATTAAAGTCGGCCCAAATCCTAAGGATTTTGGCGTTCAACCGGCTTCATTCACCGAGTTAATGAAGCAGAAAGTCGCCTCTATCAACGCCGACCAAAACGCGTCATCGGCCTTAGTGAGTGCCGTCGACAGTGGTCAGAGTGATGATCTCGTTGGTGCCATGGTTGCCTCGCAAAAGGCCAGCCTAGCATTTTCAGCCATGCTGCAGATCCGTAACCGCCTAGTACAAGCATTTGACGACGTCATGAAGATGCCGATCTAACCCCTACAACTGTCTATAACTATTGCAATAACGCCCAAAAACTTAATCAGCCTTTTTGAGCAAGGATAACTAAAAGCATGTCAACCACATTGACTCAAACCAGCCCTGCCATGACAGATGTAAATGGCAAGAATGAACGTCTAAACTCGTTGAAGCAGAAATGGCAGCAGTTCAGTCGAGGAGACCGACATGCGGCGACGCTCGCCATTCTCGCGATTGTCGCAGCCTGCGTAATCGTGTTGATGCTTTGGAGCACAGGCCAAGGTTATAGCCCTTTATATGGTAACCAAGAGAACGTCGACACATCCCACATTATTGAAGTGCTCGAAGCCGAGGGGATCAGCTATCGCCTCGACCCAACCTCAGGTTTAGTACTTGTTCCTGAAGATAAGCTCGGCAATGCACGCATGCTGCTCGCCGCTCGCGGCGTTAAGGCCAAAGTACCTTCGGGTATGGAGTCTCTCGACGCATCGACCATCGGCACCAGCCAGTTTATGGAACAAGCTAAGTACCGTTATAGCTTAGAGGGTGAACTATCGCGCACCATCATGGCGCTAAAAGCGGTGAGAACCGCGCGAGTACACTTAGCCATCCCGAAGAAGACCCTATTTATCCGTCAACAACCTGAACTGCCTTCGGCCTCTGTAATGCTGGATCTCTATGCGGGGCAGCACCTGCAACCACAGCAGATCACCTCTATTGCTAACTTAGTGGCAGGCAGCGTGACAGGTATGACGCCTGAGCGAGTACAAATTGTTGACCAAGAGGGAAATCACCTAAGCTCTGAGATCAATGCCAGTCAAGATATGAGCCAGTCGCGTGATAAGCAGATAAAGTACACCCAAGAGTTAGAGCAAAGCCTTATTAGCCGAGCCTCAAGCATGCTGTTACCTATCCTAGGGAGAGATAACTTCCAAGTACAAGTCGCCGCTATGGTTAACTTTAACCAAGTGGAAGAGACGCGTGAGTCAGTGGATCCACAAACCGTCGTCAGCCAAGAGAAGCAAAGCACCAATCAAACCAGTGGTGATATGGCGCTAGGGATCCCTGGCGCTTTAAGCAACCAACCACCGACTGCGGATCCTGCGGCAAATAACACCAGCACTAACCTTAATCAGCAAGAGAGCCGTCAATTTGAAGTGGGCCGCTCAGTCACTCACACCCGCTATCAGCAGATGCAGCTAGAGAACCTGTCAGTCTCTGTGCTACTCAATAGCCAAGCGGCAGGCGAAAACGGCTGGACTCAACCGCAACTCGACCAGATGAGTAGCATGGTGCAGGATGCTATCGGTTATAGCGCCGCACGTGGCGACCAATTTAGTATCAGCAGCTTTAATTTCGCCCCAGTAAAAGTGGTTGAGTTCGAACCGCTACCTTGGTGGCAGGGTGAAAGTTATCAAGCCTACCTGCGTTACTTTATCGGTGCCATTTTAGGCCTAGGCATGATCTTCTTTGTGCTACGCCCTCTAGTGCAGCACCTGACACGCACCGTTGAATACAACATTAAAGACAGCGACTCGGCCAATACCACGCCATTAATGCCGCCACCAGAGGCAGCCGCAGCGCTTAATGATTCGGCGCAGCAGCAAGTGGATAACATACTGGCGGTCGAAAATGCCACCACAGATAGTAGTTGGAGCAGCAACCTAAGCCTACCCGCTCCTGGCTCGCCGCTAACGGTTCAGATGGAGCACCTAAGTTTACTTGCTAACCAGGAACCTGCACGAGTCGCCGAGGTGATCTCTCACTGGATAAGTGACCGAGATAATGAGCAGAACGCTCAGCAAGCCTAATGAAACCAAATGCATTCAGCGTTATATAGATAGGTAACCCAAACAGTGAATAACAGTGAACTCACAATTAAGATGGACAACCTAGAGCAAGCCGCCATGCTACTGCTTAGCATGGGAGAAAAAGGGGCGGCTCAGGTGATGGCCCATTTAGATCGCAACGATGTGCAGCACCTCAGCCACAAGATGGCGCGTCTATCTAGCATCACCCAGCATGAAGCGGAGGCCGTGCTCGGCCGCTTCTTCAAGCGCTACCAAGAGCAATCGGGTATCGCTCGTGCCTCACGTACCTATTTACAAAAAACCTTAGATCTTGCCCTAGGAGACAGGGTCGCTAAGAGCCTAATCGACAGCATCTATGGCGATGAAATCAAGATCCTCGTTAAGCGACTCGAGTGGGTTGACCCACAGCTACTCGCTCGCGAGATTGCCAACGAACACAGCCAACTGCAAGCCGTGCTATTAGGCCTATTGCCACCGGAGAGCGCCGCTCAAGTATTACAGAGCCTGCCAGCCAGCGGCCAAGACGAAGTGCTAGTGCGCATTGCCCAGCTCGGAGATTTAGACCGTGAAGTGGTCGATGAACTCAAGCAACTCGTCGAGCGTTGCATGCTAATAGCGATGGAAAAGAGCCACACCCAGATCAGCGGTGTTCGCCAAGTTGCCGACATTCTCAACCGCTTCGAAGGCGACAGAGAGCAACTGATGGAGATGCTAAAACTGCACGATAAGCAGCTAGCCAATAACGTCGCCGACAACATGTTCGACTTCATCATCCTAGGCCGACAAAAGCCAGAGACACTACGAGATATCATGGCAGCCGTACCAGCCGATGTATTAGCACTGGCATTAAAAGGTATCGACAACGAACTTAAGATGACACTGCTCGGTGCACTACCAAAACGTATGTCTTCGGCAATCGAAACCCAGGTCGAAGCCATAGGCACAGTACCATTGAGTCAGGCCATTGCCGCCCGTAAAGAGATCATGGAGCTAGCTAAGCAGATGATGGATGACGGAGAGATTGAACTGCAGTTATTTGAAGAGCAGGTAGTAGAATAATGAGCCAACGACTCAATAATACCGATCCACGCTGGCGCCTTGTGGGTCAACACCCTCGCCGTCACCGCTTCTCACCGTTAGTCGCGCCACAAACCGATGACAACTCCGAGGGCTCTAACTGGCAAGACTTCCAGCAAGCCTTCGACAAGGGTTACGATGAAGGCGTTCAGAAAGGCCACCAAGCGGGTTTTAGCTCCGGCGAAGAGGAAGGCCGTCAATCGGGTTATGCCGCTGGCTTTAATCAAGGACGCATCGAGGGCCAACTGAAAGGCAAAGACAATATCGACGAGCAGCTCAATAGCATCATTGCCCCATTAGGAGCATTAAAGTCACTGCTTGAAGAGGGCCATAATCAGCAGATTTTGCAGCAGCAGTCGCTGATCCTCGATCTAGTGCGACGAGTCTCGTTACAGGTTATTCGCTGCGAGCTGACCCTACAGCCACAGCAGATCTTAAACTTAATTGAAGAGACTCTGGCCGCTCTGCCAGACGACCCGACTCAAGTTAAGATCCACCTTGAACCGAGCGCAGTAGACAAGCTTAAAGAGCTAGCGGCCGATAAGATCCACTCTTGGACCTTAGTGGCTGACGCTAGCATCAGTGCTGGCGGCTGCAGAATTGTTAGCGAAACCTCCGATGCCGATGCATCGGTCGAGACTCGCCTCAACCGCTGCATGGCTCAGGTTGAAGCCCATCTGCAAGACTCATCATCGGCAGACAGCGTAACAAACGAGGCAGACGTTGAAGCTTAATGCCGATATCTTGGATTGGCCGAAAGTCCCCGTTGCCCAAGTCTATGGTCGCTTAACGCGCGTTAACGGCCTACTGCTTGAGGCGGTGGGCTGCCAATTAGGCACTGGCGATCGTTGTTATGTTGAGTGCCGTGATAACCATTTAGTCGAAGCCGAAGTCGTCGGCTTCTACAAAGATACCCTTTGCCTGATGCCAATCGAGCCGACCAACGGTTTAATGCCTGGTGCGCGAGTGATGCCCATCGAAGGGCGCTGCCAAATACCGACAGGACTCGGCCTGCTTGGGCGCGTACTCGACGGCTTAGGTCAACCATTGGACGACCTCGGCAGTATTAAACATATTCCCCATGTGCCGCTGCAATTTAAGAGCACGAACCCACTATTACGTAAGCCGATCCGCGAGCCATTAGATGTGGGAATTCGCGCCATCAACGCCCTACTTCCCGTCGGCCGCGGTCAACGTCTCGGCCTGTTCGCGGGGTCAGGCGTGGGTAAGAGTGTGTTACTTGGTATGATGACCCGCTTTACCGAAGCGGACGTAGTCGTCGTTGGGCTCATTGGTGAGCGTGGCCGAGAGGTCAGAGAGTTTATCGAAGAGTCCTTGGGGGAAGAGGGTCGCAAGCGCGCCGTCGTGGTTGCTGCACCAGCCGACACCACGCCCTTGATGCGCATGCGCGCCATGCGCCTATGCCATCATATTGCCGCGGCCTACCGTGATCAGGGTAAACAGGTATTGCTGCTAGTGGACTCACTGACTCGCTATGCACAGGCTCAACGGGAAATCGCCTTGAGTTTAGGTGAGCCTCCGGCCACTAAAGGCTACCCGCCTTCGGCGTTCGCGCAACTACCTAGCCTGGTGGAGATGGCTGGTAACAGCCAACATCCAACGGGCACCCTCACCGCCTTTTATACGGTATTAACCGAGGGCGATGATCAGCAAGACCCGATTGCCGACTCGGCAAGGGCGATTCTCGATGGCCATATCGTGCTTAACCGCAAACTGGCCGAACAGGGACACTTTCCAGCCATCGATATTGGCGCCTCTGTCAGTCGTCTCGCCACACAGGTCGCCAGCGAAAGTAGCCTCAAACAGGGGCAGTGGTTCCGCCACCTTAATAGTCGCTATAACGAGGTCAAAGAGCTATTGCCACTAGGCGGCTATCAAGCCGGTCATGATGCAGAGATGGACATGGCGGTGAGTAGCTATCCACAGATGGCGGCGTTCTTGCGCCAAGCAACCCATACACAAGCCGATCTCAAACAGAGCCTTAGCGCCCTAGAGCAACTGGTCAGCCAGATGGGCTTCAGCCTTAACGAGTCACGATAAACGCAATAGCAGCAAGCAGAGCTGTGGTTATTGAGGTGATGTCTGCGAAAAAGCAGCTTAAATCACGATTTAGATTATCCCGATGGGAAATACAAGATGAAGCAATTACTCAGGTTATGTCAGCAAGAAGAGAAAAAACTTAGCCAACTTGGGCAGCAGCGTAATGCCGCCCAGAGTAAGATCGATACCATAGAGCAGCAAAAGCTTCAGCTCGGGCAGATGGTAACCGATTACACCCAGATAAACCTCACCAACGCCTCGGCAATGATGCTGCAAAATAGCGCGCAGATGATCCAAGTCATCGAGCCGATGATAAAGCAACTGACCCGCAAACAACTGCTGCTACAACAGGAGCAGCAGAGAATGCATCAACTTTGGCATAAACAGTTGGGT
The DNA here is from genome assembly GCF_022398325.1 of Shewanella sp. Isolate13. Taxonomy (GTDB): domain Bacteria; phylum Pseudomonadota; class Gammaproteobacteria; order Enterobacterales; family Shewanellaceae; genus Shewanella. The sequence continues at coordinate 22,129 of NZ_JAKEVD010000046.1, read as the reverse complement.
CGTCAGCAAGGTATACAGTGGTTATATAAAGAAAGACTAGAGCAGCAACATCAGTTACAGCAGAAGCAGGAGCAGAAACAGTTAGATGATCTAGCCGCGCGCTACGCGACAGCAAGCAGAGCCTAACGCAATTCGCCATAATCGATATGGCTATCACCACCTCGATTAAGCAGCTGATTTATCACCTCTTGCTGTGCCACCAGCAACTTACCGTTGGCCTCATTAACCTGCTGGCTCTCTTTCACCAACAACAGCAAGTTTTGCCAGAGAATTGAAACTTGGCTCGCCGATGATTGCGGAAGTCTGGCAATTAACGCATCCATACCACTGGCATCACCAGTAAAACCGAGCGCCTGCAACATTCTGCGGCGCTCGCCAGCTTTGTGCATCAGGCTGTAACACAGGCTCGATTGGTGTTCGTTATGGTGTTTAAGGCCGCCGTTGTCACGACGTTGCATCAATTCTCGCTGACGCTTCAACAAGCTTTTAAGTTGCTTATAGCCCTCAATATCCTGACGGATCCCGCGCACTATGCCCTGCACTAATTCACGCTTGCTCACAGGCTCAGCCATGCTGTTGCACCATAGCATCGGTTAACTTCTCGAGATCGAGATCGAAACTACCGTCGATCAGCGACTGGCGGATTTCCGCGACTTTAGCCAGATCAAAGTCCGGCAACTGCTCTAACCGCTGCTGACTATACTCAATCAATCGACAGTCTTCACTGACCTCCTGTTGAGGTTTTATCGCCGTAGTAACGGGAGTTTCTAAAGGCTGAACGGCGCTATGCGTCTTACTCTTGCTCGTGCCCATTTCAGCATTTATCGTGCTGTTTATTTTGTTTATTTCCATAATGGCTGCCTCAAATTCTCCTACTATATGAAGTAAAGCGACTCCATTAGGGCCATTCTGAAATAGCGCTGCGATTTATTTAACATCAATTAGCGACTAAAACTGCGTTGCCACCCGCCCCTTAGCGATTGGATAGGCGATGATCACTTTGCCAGAGCTAAGGTTTCTCACTCGGATCCCTTTACCCTCACCGCCACCTTCGAGGGCTTCTCCCGGCATATTGGCGTAGAAGCCATTGCTGCGAGCCTCGATAATGACCCTGTCACCAATATTCACCCATTGAGGCGAACTCAGTTGCACCGCTCTAATCGGTTGATAACGCCGTACCTTGCGCACCACTTGGCGACCAACTATCTCATCGAGTGTGGTTACTAAGTCTCGATCCGATGCCCCAAGTTTTATCACTTTCCAGTCGAGATCTGCAGCTAGGATATGCTCGCCACGCTTGAGTACTCGGTTAGCCACAGGAATCTTAACGCTCACGCCCACCTTGGCTCGAACGAAGAGGCTCCAGCCTAGCGGCTTACAGTTCACCTTGCGTTGCACATTGCCTAATGGGATCCCTGAGCCAGCATCTATGCTTACCGCGGCGGGGCAAAGCGCTAGTCTTTTCGCCCCCGATGGCACCTTGATCTCTATCTTAGATTCCAGCTGAGACAAAGCGGCTTGCTGGCGCCACTGCTCTAATTCCTTAGTCAGTAATTGCGTCAACGCGCTATCAATCTGCTCCACCGTTTTCATCGAATCCTGCGCCAAACTCAACTGCGGAAGTAAACAGGAAACAGCGATGAGGAAGCAGGAAACACAGGTTCCGATCTTGCGCCCCAAAAACAGGTAAAGCATTGAAAAACCTCAACTAAGATTATTGGCACACTAATTGAATAGTCAAGCGGCAATTAAATTTGGACATACCATACTAGGAGTCGTAATGGCTATCAACCTTGATGCCGCATTAGGTATTCATCCGCACACATTAGATTTTAGGGTCGAACGCAGCAAGATGTTGGCTGGTAACTTAGCCAATGCAGAAACCCCCGGCTATAAGGCGAGAGATCTCGACTTCAAATCTGTGATGTTGCAGATCAATGCAGGCATGTCTCCCGACCGTAACTATCAGGCTAGCTATCGTGTGCCTTATCAAACATCGGCAGATCAGAACACGGTTGAGCTAGGCAAAGAGCAAGCCAGATACTCACAAAACGCCATGGATTATCAAACCAGCCTGACCTTCCTCAACATGAAGATCTCAGGTTTACGCACTGCTATCGAAGGTAAATAACCCCTATGTCATTTGCAGAAATTTACCAAATTGCCGGCGCGGGCATGAACGCCCAAACCATTCGACTCAACACTGTTGCCAGTAACTTAGCCAACGCGGGTGCTGCAGCAGAAAATCCAGATGAGGCGTTTCGAGCGTTAAAGCCCGTATTCTCAACCATCTACAAACAGACTCAAGAGGGGCAAGTCGCAGGTGCTCACGTTGAAGTATCGGCGATAGTTCAATCTGATGCACCGCTAGATCTACGCTATGAGCCTGACCATCCCTACGCCGACGAACAGGGTTATGTCGCCTACTCCAACGTCAATACCGTTGAGGAGATGGCAGACATGATGGCGGCCAGCCGCTCATTCGAAACCAATGTTGAGATCATGAACCGTGCACGTTCGATGCAACAGGGTTTACTGCAGTTAGGAGCTAAGTAATGAACGTAACCAGTACTAGTAGTAGCAATAATACCAACGGCAACAACGTGGTTAACTCCCCAGGTAACGATGCGGCCTCTATCAAGAACGAATTTATGACCTTGATGATTGCGCAAATTCAGAACCAAGATCCCACAAACCCGATTGATGGCACTGAATATGTCAGCCAATTAGCCCAATTCTCTCAGGTCGAAAGCTTAGAGCAGATGCGTGCCAACCAGTCGACACAGATGGTGATCATGGAGAACCTTGGCATCGTTCAGTCGGCGCAGCTAGTAGGCAAAGATGCCATGGTGCCAGCCTCTGAATTTAGCATCGAAGATACGCCTATCGACGGCAAGGTTTATCTAAGCAGCTCAGTTGAGAACTTAAGCATCGATATCGTCGATGACAATGGCGATGTCGTTCACACCTTAGAGATGGGTCCACAAGAGGCGGGAGATACCGGCTTCACCATCGACCCTGAAGCGCTGGAACTGCCAGCGGGAGATTACAGCATAGTGGCTAACACCACGGCGGGCGAAGTCACCGAGACTGCCGATACCTTCGTCAAAGCTGAAATCGAAAAAATACATTTTATCAGCGCGTCAGGAATGATGATGGCTGAGCTAGGTAATGGTCTAGGCACTATTTCAGTGCTTGAAATTTCTGAAGTTTCATAACAGGTTAGCAAAGGATTAATTCATGTCTTTCAATATTGCGTTAAGTGGCCTACAAGCAACCACACAAGATCTAAACACTATCAGTAATAACATTGCCAACTCTTCGACAGTAGGATTTCGCAGTGGCCGCAGTGAGTTTTCTGCAATCTATAACGGTGGCCAAGCGGGTGGTGTGAACGTGATGAACACCAGCCAAAACTTCTCTGCCGGTGGCAGCTTAACCTATACCGGTCGTCAGCTAGATATGGGCATTCAAGGCGAAGGTTTCTTCGTGCTAAAGGGCCAAGATGGCAACACCATGTATGCAAGAGCAGGTATGTATAATCAAGATGCCAACGGCTTTATCACCGATCCTGTTGGTAACCGTTTGCAAGGGTATTCTGTTGGTGCTGCAGGCAACTTACAGACGGGTAATGTGACCGACCTACAGGTACAAGCCGGTGCCCTGCCCGCTAAAGCAACAACAACAATCGGCCTGGTCTCTAACTTAGATGCTCGAGTTGAAACTATCGACCCTGTAGCTAATCCGTTTGATCCAGATGACGCTTCGACCTATCACTCATCGAGCACTGTGACCGCTTATGACTCTTTAGGTAAAGAACACGCCCTTACTCAGTATTACGTTAAGACCTCCGACAACACTTGGTCTGTGCACTACATGATGGGCGACACCGACGTGACTCCAGTAGGCGGCCACCAGCTCAGCTTCGACTCTGACGGCATGCTAACTGGCGGACAAGATCTTACCCTCAATATCACTGACCCCAATATTGTCGGCGGCGCATCGGACATGAACCTTGCCCTAAGCTATGACAAGAGCACCCAATACGCCTCTGACTATAACAACTCGAGCCTAAGCCAGAACGGTTACACCTCTGGTGAGCTTAACGGTATACGTCTAGATGACAGCGGTATGCTATATGGCACCTACACCAACGGTCAGGAGCAGCTGCAGGGCCAAGTGGTACTGGCTGACTTCAATAACCCTAACGGTTTAGAGCCTGTGAGCAACAACGCTTGGGCGGCAACTAATGCAGCGGGGCAGCCAATTATCGGCACGCCTACTACAGGCACCTTAGGCTCGATTGCTGGCGGTTACCTTGAAGGCTCAAACGTCGATCAAACAGCCGAAATGGTTAACTTGATGACGGCTCAGCGTAACTATCAGTCTAATGCCAAGGTGTTAGATACCAACTCGACCATGCAGCAAGCTTTGCTCAACGCTATCTAGGCCAGACTCATGGATAGAATGATATATACCGCCGCCAAAGGTGCTGCGAGGGTGATGGAGGCGCAAGCCATCCGCGCCAACAACCTAGCCAACGCCGATACCACGGGCTTTAAAGCGGATCTAGAGCGAGTCAACGCCATGGTGGTTAACCCGACCGGCAATAGCTTGCAGACTCGTGTGCTGGCTCAGACTCAAAGCAGTGGTTTTAGCCAACAAACCGGCGCGATGAACCCAACGGGTAGAACCTTAGATTTGGCCATCAATGATGCGGGTCTGTTCGCGGTGATGACAGCTGACGGTGAAGGCTATACCCGCTCAGGCGCGATACAGCCTGATGCCGATGGTCAGCTGACCTTAGATGGTCGCCCTGTTGCTGGTATCGATGGTCCGATCGTACTGCCAGAATATCGCGAACTGTTCGTTGGTGATGACGGCAGACTCAGCATCATCGCCGATGAAGGCGGCATTATCGAAGAGGTTGGCCAACTCAAGCTGGTTAACCCAGATATCAATACCCTAAGTAAAGGCTTAGACGGTTTGCTCTATCCCGCAGACCGTCAGCCGCTGCCCGCCAGTGAGCAAGTAACCGTGAGCAGCGGCTTCCTTGAGGCCAGCAACGTACAAGCCGTAGGCGAGCTAATCGCCGCCATGGATTTAAGTCGTCAGTTTGAGGTGCAGGTCAAACTGATGAAGAGCGCCGAAAAACTCGCCGAAGCAGGCAACCGCCTGTTACGTGACGCTTAGACTAATTTTTTAAAGCCTAGACTTTAAAGGAAACACAGATGCAATCAGCTTTATGGGTCAGCAAGACCGGCTTAACCGCCCAAGATACTAAGATGACCACCATTGCCAACAACTTGGCAAACGTTAATACCACAGGTTTTAAGCGCGACCGTGTCGCCTTTAACGACCTGTTTTATCAAGTGCAGCGCCAACCTGGCGGCCAAGTAGACGAGCAAAATGAGCTGCCATCGGGGCTACAACTTGGTACGGGTACCCGTGTCGTCGGCACTCAAAAGGTGTTTACTCCTGGCGACATGCTTACCACTAACCAACAGTTGGACATGGCGATTGAGGGACAAGGCTTTTTCCAAATTGAAGAGGCCAATGGCGAGCTAAGCTACTCCCGTGATGGACAGTTCTACCGCAATAGCGAAGGCCTAATGGTGACCTCACAAGGTTTACCACTGGTGCCGAACATTGAGATCCCTGAAGAGGCGCTCAATGTCACCATCGCGACCGATGGTATCGTGTCGGCGCAGATGGCTGGTCAGGCGGACGCTCAAGAGTTAGGCCAAATCACCCTAGTGAACTTTACCAACCCAGCCGGACTCGAGGCGCGCGGTAATAACCTCTACCGTGAAACAGGCGCATCGGGCGCTGCAGTAGAAGGCATCGCAGGAGATCAGGCTTTGGGGCAAATACGTCAAGGCGCACTTGAAGGCGCCAACGTCAACGTGGTTGAGGAGATGGTCGAGATGATCTCGACTCAGCGCGCTTACGAGATGAACGCCAAGGTCGTATCGGCTTCTGACGACATGCTTAAGTTCCTAAACCAAGCGCTGTAAGCAGCGCTTTATCAACTGGCTCCACCATGGCTTATCAACCAACAAAACGCGAAAAGGGCTCCAGCATGCAATCACTTTGGATTGGCTTTGGCATAGGTTTAACCTTACTACTGTCTGGCTGTGTCGCACATATACCTGAACCAGACACGGCACCAGGTAAGCCTGAGTGGGCGCCACCAGAAATTGACTACAGCCTACCGACAGCCGAGAACGGCAGTGTCTATCGTCCAGGCTTTATGCTCACCCTATTTAAAGATAAGCGCGCATTTCGTGAAGGCGACATTCTCACGGTAGCACTGGATGAGAAAACCTATTCGAGTAAACGTGCCGATACCAAGACCAACAAGGTCAGCGGTATGTCGATTGATGGCCAAGGTACCACAGGCAGTAACAGCATCAGCGGTAGCGGAGAGGCCAATATGGGGCGCTCCTTTAACGGCACTGGCTCCAGCACCCAACAGAACCAACTGTCAGGCTCGATCACAGTGACCGTGGCTAAGGTTTTGCCCAATGGCGCTTTGCTGATCCGCGGTGAAAAATGGTTACGCCTAAACCAAGGTGATGAGTACCTTCGCCTGCTGGGCCTGATCCGCGCCGATGATATTGGCAATGACAACACCATCTCGTCGCAGCGTATCGCCGATGCACGGATAATCTACGGTGGCCAAGGTGCCATCTCAGATAGCAACCGCATGGGCTGGGCCGCCCGCTACTTCAATAGCCCTTGGTTCCCGCTGTGAGCATCAGTTTGAGTATTCAAAAGTCAGGATTGTGTGAATGAAAAAAATAGCCATCTTTATGGTCAGTCTGTTGTTAGGGCTATCGCCTCTACTATCCGTTCAGGCGCAGCCTCAGCATCGCTATCTGATGGATATTGTCGATGTACAAGGGATCCGTGATAACCAACTGGTAGGTTACGGCTTAGTTGTCGGTCTAGATGGCACGGGTGACCGCACTCAAGTGCGCTTTACCAGCCAGTCGATCGTCAACATGCTAAAGCAGTTTGGGGTGCAAATCGATGATAAGACAGATCCTAAACTGAAGAACGTCGCAGCGGTTGCGGTCCACGCTACCGTGCCACCACTGGCGAGCCCAGGACAGACTTTAGACATTACCGTGTCATCACTCGGTGATGCTAAAAGTCTGCGTGGCGGTACCCTATTGATGACCCCCATGCGTGCCGTCGATGGCGAGATCTATGCCGTTGCCCAAGGTAACTTGGTGGTTGGTGGAGTATCGGCTCAAGGCCGTAACGGCACCTCGGTCACCATAAACGTGCCGACCGTGGGTAACATTCCTAATGGTGCGCTGTTAGAAGCACCGATGCACAGTAACTTTAATGAAAACGATCACATAGTACTGAATCTTATCGACCCAAGCTTTAAGACTGCCCGCAATATCGAACGCGCGGTCAACGAGCTGTTCGGCCCCGATGTCGCACAAGCAGACAGCAGCGCCAAGGTGATTGTTCGTGCGCCAAGTTCTAATCGCGAACGCGTTACCTTCATGTCTATGCTCGAAGAGCTGCAAATTGAGCAAGGGCGCAAATCTCCACGAGTAGTGTTCAACAGTCGCACCGGTACCGTTGTGATGGGCGGCGATGTCGTGGTACGTAAAGCCGCTGTCAGTCACGGCAACCTCACGGTGACCATCGTTGAGCAAGAGTTTGTTAGCCAACCTAATGGTGCCTATCTGGGGCAAGCACAAGGTGAAACTGTTGTGACCACCGACAGTCAGGTCGATATCAATGAGGGCGACGGCCATATGTTTGTCTGGCCCGAAGGTATCGCCCTCAATGACATAGTCCGTGCCGTTAACAGTCTAGGCGCATCACCGATGGATCTGATGGCCATCTTGCAAGCCCTAAACGAAGCCGGAGCCCTTGAAGCTGAATTGGTGGTGATCTAATGAAACTCGACAATAACCACAGCTACCTTAATCAACTCGATGCGGGTGAGCTGATTAAATCCAACGGCGAGCAAGGTGCACTTAAACTTGTGAGCCAACAGTTTGAAGCTCAGTTTCTGCAAACCGTTTTAAAACAGATGCGCAGCGCCTCCGATGTGATGGCAGATAAAGACAGCCCACTGTCATCGCAAAACGATGGCATGTACCGCGACTGGCACGATGCCGAGCTTGCTGGACGCCTAAGCCAGATGCAAAGCACTGGGCTTGCCGAGGTGATGACCAAACAATTATCGGCAGGGCTTAAGTCTGAGCCGGAGACGGTCGCCTCTAATAATCAAACTAATGGCAATACCAATACCGTTGCGATGCAACCAGCCTTGATATTGCCTTTTATTACCAAGCCGCAAACCTAAATAGGCTGCGGTGCTGATTAGTCTTCGCCGTCATTTAAAACGCTAGAGATAAGGATTCAAGATGAGCATGCTCAACATAGGTATGTCAGGGCTTAACGCCAGCATGGCAGCCCTGACCGCCACTTCCAATAACGTCACCAACGCCATGGTGCCGGGATATTCTCGTCAACAAGTGATGCTTAGCTCTGTGGGAAATGGCATCTACGGCAGTGGCTCTGGCGTGATGGTCGACGGCGTGCGCCGTATATCGGATCAATACGAAGTCGCTCAGCTATGGAATACCACCAGCAATCTCGGGTTTGCTAAGACCCAGTCTAGCTATTTTGGCCAGGTCGAGCAGATTTTTGGTTCTGAAGGGAACAGTATCTCGGCTGGACTGGATCTGCTGTTTGCCTCACTAAACTCGGCCATGGAGCAACCTAACGAGATTGCCCATCGCCAAGGCGTGCTCAACGAAGCCAAGGCGCTGACCCAACGCTTTAACTCAATCAGCGAAGGGCTAAACTCGCAGGTGACCCAAGTTGAAGGCCAAATTAATGCCTCGGCAAAAGAGATCAACAGCCAACTAGAAACCATCGCCAGCTTTAATGCCGATATTCAAAAAGCTAACGCCAATGGCAATGTACCTTTAGCGCTACTCGATGCACGAGACGCCGCTATCGATGATCTATCAGAGATTATCGACGTCAATGTCGTCGAAGACTCTTCGGGTATGATCAACATCTCTTTAGCACAGGGACAACCTCTGCTATCGGGCACGACTGCATCTAAGGTCCAAGTTACCCCCGACCCAGCCAACCCTAAATTTAGCCAGCTCAGTATTCAGTTCGGCCAATCGAGCTTTCCCCTAGATGAAAGTGCAGGCGGCAGTTTAGGTGCGCTGATCGACTACCGCGACAACAGCTTAGTGGATTCGATGGCATTCATCGATGAGCTCGCCATGACCATGGCCGATGAGTTCAATGCTGTACTGGCTGGCGGCACCGACTTAAATGGCAATACACCGACTCAAGATCTATTTACCTATGATCCGACTAACCCTGCTGGTAGCCTAAAACTGACCTCTGGATTTAACGCCGACATGCTGGCGTTTGGTAAAGATGGCACCCCGGGCGACAACAGCAACTTGGTAGAGCTGGTCGATATCGCCAACAAGAGCTTCACCTTTGGCTCTATGGGAGTCGACGCCACCATGGGTGATGCATTCGCCAGTAAGATTGGTGAACTCGGTTCGGCCTCTCGTCAGGCTCAAATGTCGAAAACTACAGCCGAAAATCTCCAACTAGAGGCCCAAAAACAGTGGGCGAGCACCAGCGGTGTCAACATGGATGAAGAGGGGGTCAACCTCATCATCTACCAGCAGTCTTATCAGGCAAATGCCAAGGTTATCTCGACTGCAGATCAGCTATTTCAAACAATCCTAAACAGCATTTAAGGAGCTCTTCATGCGTGTAAGTATGCTTAATCTCTACAGCAATAATTTACAGAGTCTGCAGAACTCCACTGCCGATATCGCCAGACTCAATGAAATGATGTCTACGGGCACGTCAATACTGCGCCCATCGGACGATCCTATCGGCTCGGTAAGGGTCATTGGTAATGAACGTGACATGGCCGCTACCAACCAATATATAAAAAATACCGAATCATTGAGTACCAGCTTTAGCCGCTCAGAAACCTATATGTCGAGCATGGTCGAGCTGCAAGGTCGTATGCGTGAAATTACCGTATCGGCCAATAATGGCAGCTTATCACCTGAAGACAGAGCGGCTTATGCAGCCGAGATGAACGAACTACTAGAGGCATTTGCCGATACCCTCAACGCTAAAGACGAATCAGGCAACTACCTTTTTTCAGGTAACAAAACCGACACCCCGCCCATTGGCAAAGATGCCGATGGCAACTATGTCTACCAAGGCGATACCAACACCCGCGAAGTACAGACCTCTGGTTCATCTTGGATGACGGCTAACAGTACCGCAGCAGACTTTATCTTCTCAAACGGTAGTACTGATATTCTCAATCAAACGAAAGACTTTATTGCGGTGCTCGAAGACCCAACACTGGCTCCGGGTGATCCCGTATTTAGCCAAGCTGCCGATGACATGCAAGCCAGTTTAGATGACACCCTGACCAGTATTAGCTCGGCGATCACCGACATAGGTGGTAAACAAAACACCTTAAGCTTGGTGCAGGCTTCCCATGAGGAGCGTGTGCTTTTTAACAAAGAAGTGATAGGTGAAACTGAGGGTTTAGACTATGCTCAGGCCACTGCCGAGTACAACTTAAAACTAACCACCCTTAAAGTGACTCAACAGACGTTTGTGCAGGTGTCACAGCTATCCCTGTTCAACCACATATAAGTTCAACCTTGATCTAATCAGCTTAAGAGAAGTTAATGCTCAACGGGATTTCAGACTCACTCAATGTTCAGCAGCGCAGCCAGACGGTTGCGCCAAGCGCAGGTATACAGCAACCGCCAAAAGAACAAACTAAGGCCAATGTTGCTAGCATTCCAAGCCATAGATTAGAGAGCTATAATCGCTGGGCTAAGGTCACGCAGGGACAACACAAGATCAGTGCATCCCAAGTGGCAGAGCAGGGTTTACTGCAGGTTCAAAGCCTACTTAAGCAGTTGCAAGGCCAAAGCCAGCAATCACTGTCATCTAGCCTAGGCTCTTCTAACTTAGATCGTGAGCAGATGCATCGCAGTCTGCAGATCCAGCAAAAACTGGCGCAACTGGAGGTCAGCTATCAAGGTAAGCCTCTAGTCGACCACCAGCTCAACCTAATCTCTAGCCAAAGACCCGCCGCCAAGTACAGTTTCAGCTTAAAGTCGGTAGATTTGGCCGCGGTAAAACCACGCGACGAACTGATCAATATGCAGCTAGGTAGTGAGTCAGTAAGAGTGCTATTACCCGCAAATGCACAACCTGCAGAGCTGGTAAGCACACTTAACAGCGCACTTAAGCCGCTGGATATGCAGGTGCTTCGCAGCAATGAAGGCCGAATCATCTTCAAGAGCAGTAAGCAGCAATGGCAACAACTGCAAGCAGGATTATTGATGACCGGACAAGGTCAGCGCTTACCCGCTGGAGATGTCAGAACCATCAAGGTCAGCGAAGAGCTAAATTGGCAAGATCCCAGAGAGTGGCGCTTCAATAGCCCAACGGATCTCAAGCAGACCATGGCCAAAATAGCCAAGACACGCCACAAGGTCGAATCACAATTACAAGAATTAAGTAACGGTAAACAGCAACTTCAACAGCAATTACACAGAGCCAACCAGCGCAAAGACACTGTATTAGAGCTGGAGTCGACTCTGACTCAAGTGGCCAGCTTAATGCAGTCCTCTCCTTTTAGTCTGCAAGTAACCTCGTTAATGGCGCAGGCAAATCTGAGTCGCCCACAGGTATCGGCTCTACTCTCTTAAGAATCGAGTGGTTTGGGGCCAGAAATATATGGCCCCACAAACCCAATAGTGACATCTATACCGTTACGATAGCAGGGTGAGTATTGAGGCTAAGTCATCAAATTTAGCTTCATCCAAGAGGTTGATAGCATACTGGCTATAGTTTGCCTTATGCTGCCGATTGGTGTGATATACCTGAAAACACATGATGATGTCATGCTCAGATAAACCCTCATTTTTAGCGGCTATCACGGCCAAATAGCAGCGCAGCATAAAGAAATCCAACAGCATCACTCTAAAGGCCTGCGATGGTGTGAGTTTATCGACTAGGGGGAAGTTCATATGATAGAAGTAATAAAGCAAATAACGGCTAAATAGCGCTTGCTGGTCAGCCAAAGCTGGTACAGCAACCTCCTTCCAAGCCTGATTAATCTTGCTCATACTAATGCTTTTGTCATCATCCGCCATGGATAGAATAGCCTGATTAATTAGCTCAAACCGACTCCGTCCTCGCCTGATTTTATTAGTATTTAGCCATAATTGAATTGAGGTAAACGCATGCATTTGGTGTGCATCTGTATCTTGATTAAAGCCCTCAAAATGCTGCTTTAGCTGGCCGTTATCGCTTAAAATTATTAACTGTTGAAACATATTGTCGATGGCACTGCTTTCAAGTTCGCCGTTAACCACCCGCTCGGTCGTTTTCATCAAAATACCAATAGCGGTAAGACCATGCTCTAATGGTTGTTCAGGCTTAAGTAGTAGCTGAATAGAGTAGTCATAAGCCTTCTGCGCCCAAATCGGTGTTGGTTTGAAGGTGCGATGGTGGGTGAGTGTCGTGCGTTCAACGCGAAATGCATCGGGTCTTAGCAGAATATTTCTCGCCGCTTCAGGGCAAGATAAGGATAGGCTGTCATAACGATCCCCCCCTCTGATATGCGCCATTCTAGGGTAAGTCTTGCAAGTATTGCTTAGCAGAGCCTCTCCAGCCTTTGCATGGATCTGGCACAAGTTATTTGCATCTAAAAAGCCACAGGCTCCCTCTTCATTCAATACAGCCTGCGCCCATATTTGCTCACTCTTTTTGACCTTCTTTAGCGCAGTTTTAGCCAAAATCTTAAGCTCGCTATGCGCTAAGGTTTTCTTATAGCTTTGCTTATCAATATGAATACTCCAGCCATAGCAACAGCTGTCCTCACATTCACCACCAATACAGCTGAAGTTAGTGACGAAACTGGGTCTAATGAGTGAATGTTTCATTCTCGCTCTCTTTTGTAATCAAGTTTTGGCTAAGCCTAGATATGTCTATAGAAAGCGACCCAAACAGCGATTAGCTAAAGTCTTTTTTACTATTTGCCCATGAAAAACTAAATATTTACACCTTTAAATTCAAAAACTTAAATTCACGTCGATAAATAAAATCGGCCATAGCTTTCAGTTTTCAATTCGCGTGTCGTTTTAAGGTTATAGAAACCAAACAATCTGTTAAAAACTCAAAGGAATATCCTATGTTATCTGTAATGACTAACAACGCGTCTAACATCGCTCAAAATGCTGTGACTAAAAATAACGACCTACTTAGCAATGCTATGGAGCGTCTATCTACAGGTCTTCGTATCAACAGTGCATCTGACGATGCTGCAGGTCTACAGATTGCGACTCGCCTAAACGCTAACGTAACAGGTATGGAAACTGCTGGCCGTAACGTATCTGACGCGACTTCTATGCTACAAACTGCCGATGGTGCATTAGACGAACTAAACAACATCGCGACTCGCCAAAAAGAACTAGCAACTCAAGCAGCTAACGGTGTGAACTCGGCTGAAGATATCGCGGCTCTAGACGCTGAATATAAAGCACTTAACGCTGAAGCTATCCGTATCATCGATAGCACTGAATACAGTGGTAACAAGCTATTCACCGAATTAGATGGTGCAGTTGACTTCCAGATCGGCGCATCTTCAGCTGAAAAACTAACAGTAACGACAAAAGTTGCTGACGTTAAAGCACTATTCGTTGGTGAACTAACTGACCAAGCAGCTGCTGTAGGTGAAATCGACAACGTAAACGCTATTATCGATGCCGTTGGTGCAGAGCGTTCTAACCTAGGTGCTAGCATCAACCGTTTAGGCCACACAGCATCTAACCTAACTAACGTTACCGAGAACACTAAAGCTGCAGCAGGTCGTATCATGGATACCGATTTCGCAGTAGAAACAGCTGCTATGACTAAGAACCAGCTACTAGTTCAAGCGGGGACTAACATCCTGTCTTCTTCAAACCAAAACACTGGTTTGGTTATGGGTCTATTGGGCTAATCTTCCCCCCATTCTCCCAACTCTCTATCAAGGGCCTTCGGGCCCTTTTTTTGGCAACAAATTCCCCTCAATACTTCAGTGGCCCTAGCTTGAGGTCGCCTTACTTATTACGTGGTTGTAGCGAACATAGCGCCCAGGCCTAAAGCGGAAGCAACACTTCCCTTCCCCTGTGACTAACGGAAAATCAATTTACCCGTCGCACATCCTCAGACAAGCTAAAACACCGTAAAACAGTTACTTAACTTTTGGCATGAAGATTGCCACTTGCATAACAAAGATTGGAGGATCAAATGATTTCAGGTATGGGTGGCGCCTCATTCGCCGAACAACTTATCGTCGCAGAACGTATGGGTAAAGATCAGATATTTGAAAGCAATATGACCAAATATGAGGCACAACTCGATGCCTATAAGATCCTTGAACGTAGCCTAGATAAGATGACCAGCAATCTTGAAAAGATTAATGGCGATGCCTTCGAAAGCAAAACCTCCTCAATCAGTGATGATAATGCCTCTATCATGGTCGAGAGCGGTGCACCTACAGGTAACTACGACCTACATATTGAGCAACTAGCCCAGGCGCACCAATTAACTAAGAGCTTCGGCAGTGAAGACAGCCTGCTACCCGCCAGCGGCGTTATAGAGATCCAACTTGGCTCAGATCCAGCTGACACCATTAGCCTTGATATGTCTGTACTAAACCCTGATGGGACCGCCACAGTCAAAGATCTCACCGGCATGATCAACGAGCATTCAGATAACCCTGGCGTACAAGCTTCTCTTGTGCGAACCGGCGGTCAAGTTGAGCTAATGCTTTCCTCTACCGCCACGGGTGCAGAAAACAAGATTAGCGTTAGCATGAATGGTGCCGATTGGGGTATGACAGAGCGACGCGCAGCACAAGATGCCAAGGTTAATCTCAATGGCATAGATATCACCAGTAGCAGTAACAACCTAGCCAATGTAATCGATGGCGTCTCTATCGAACTCAACAAAGTCCATGCAGCAGGTGAAAGCAGCAGCATCAGGATCACATCAGATACCGATTCCAGCGAACAGGCAGTTGAAGACTTCGTCGATATCTTCAATAACCTGATGGACGAAATCAATAAGCTAACTCGCTCTATGGGCAGCGAAGAGTTAGACAATATCAATAACGAAAATGACGATAAAGATGACGGCGATGAAGATAAAGATGATGAAGATGACGACTTCAACTCCTCTATCACCGAAGATCAACTAGGCGTACTCAAAGGCGACTCGAGCATTAGAATGCTGCAACAGGGGATGCGTGATGCCATCTTCGATACAGCACCAAACGGCATGCGCCTATCGGATATCGGCGTTGAGATGGGCCGAGACGGCAAACTCTCTATTGACCAAGATAAGCTGACTAAAGCTCTCAAAGATGACCCTGACGCGATACAAGCCATGTTTACCGATGAAGGTAGCTATATCGACAGGCTTGATACCCTCATCGACCCTTTCACGAAATTCCAAGGCTCTATGGATCTTAAACAAGAGAACCTAGAGAAGCAGATCGAACGAGTCGAAACCAGCATGGAAAATCACGACAGGCAGATGGAACAGAGGTATCAAATTTACCTGGCTCAATTTACCGCAATGGAAGCAACCATCAGCCAATTAAACTCAGCTAGCGCACTGTTTTATTAAGGAAACAACCAAAAAATGTTGAACGAGCACGATCCCTTTAATGCTTATAAGCAAACCTCTCTAGACGCGAGAGCCGCAGCAGCAAACCCTCATGAGATGGTGCGCATGCTGCTTGATGGCCTATTAGAGGAGATCCAACGCGCTGCAGGTTTTATGCAGCGCCGCAGCTATGAAGATAAAGGCCAGAGTATCAATAAGTGCCTCAATATCGTCCACGGACTCGACTCCATGCTCGATATTGAAAATGGCGGCGAAGTCGCCGCTGGCCTTAACCGCCTCTATGACTATTGCAGTCGACAACTGGTAACCGCAAGCGTTGAAAATAGCGTTGCCGCCCTAGAACCCATCACTAAGGTAATTACCGATGTCAGAGCCGGCTGGGCAAATCTCAATTGAGCAGTGGCAGCAGTTTGAAAAAGCGCTGCGATTTCATGGCCAAGCTCAAAACTGGGACAAATTGGTCTTAGTAAACCAAAAAATGACTGATGCCCTTAAAAGAGCGGGAAAACCAAACTCCCGCTCGCAGTTGCTTGCGCGCCAATCTTTAGCCCGTACTCATCAGCAAGCGTTGCAACAGTTACACCAAGCTAAAGACCAACTTAAGCAAGAGATGAGTCAGTTTAAACAGCAACAAGATGGCCTAGCCGCTTATCAACTAACCTGTGTCAGTGGCGGAGTAGATAATGACTAGCCCAGTATTGCCAAGTACATTAGTCACTTCGGCGACAACAAACTCAGCAACATCGAGCCCAATAAAACAAGCAAGCAGCCAAGAGTCAGCAAACTGCATTGACTGTGGCTTAGCGGAACATGACTCGTTTGAGCAATACGCTCAGGCGCTGGCTCCTTTTTCATTGGTAACACCACATCAAGCCTCCCCAGAGTCGCTACCACACACAGTGGCGGCTTTCTCAACGAGAGGGGAGAGTCAGCCATTTGCAACAACACTGCAACTGGCTCGCCATAGCAACTCCCAATTAGCGCTCGAGCCTCAGCTTGCAGCCACGGCTTACCAAACCGCAGAGGGGCGAAGCCAAAATCCGCTATTTCTATCATTTAGCCAGCAGTCTTTAAACCAAACTCAATTGGCTACACCGGCTGCTACGACTCAAGTACAAACTCTAGATACTCGAGCGCAGAGCTTACCACTAGCCATGACCTCTTCGCTCGGGACAGAGCTCGGTAGCACAGCCACGACCAGCAGCCTTCCATTAGTGTCTGGTGCAATCAAGCCTGATAGCCTTGCTGGTTTTAACCCCTTTCAAGGCGTAAACAGTCCATTTTCACCCACTCTCTCTACAAACCTGGCTGAAAGTGGTACCAGCAGTGCCATCGATTCGGTAAACCAAATTTTAGCAAGCAGTTCACGCACTCAAAGCAATGTTGCTCAGTGGGGACCAGTTTCCGTTTCACAGTCGGCACCATTACCACAACAGAGCCATGAGATGCTGTCGCCGCTAAGGGAGCAACTTAGATTTCAGATCGACCAGCAGATAAAACAAGCAGAGCTAAGGCTCGACCCACCGGAACTTGGAAAGATTGAACTCAATGTGCGCCTAGACGGCGATCGCCTGCATATCCAGATGCATGCAGCGAACCCATCGGTTCGGGATGCATTATTGATGGGCCTAGATAGATTGCGAGCCGAATTAGCAATGGATCATGGTGGCCAAATTGATGTCGACATCAGCCAAGGCGAGTCACAACAAAAACAGCATCAAGGCAGCTCTCAATCGGCAATTGCAGCGGCGACTCACCATGAACCATCGGTCAATGCTGATATTCCCCAACAAGATCAGGTCGATCTACTCGCATAATTTAGGAGCTATTCATGTCATCAACTAAAAATAACAGCAAACGGATCACTACGGCCCTGCTTATCATCAGCTGGACAGCAGCGATTTTCTGGGTGGGTTGGCAATCGCCAAGCCTGATCGGTGGCCCCTTCGAAGCTAAAGAAGCCGAAGTCAAATCAGCTCAATTTTACCCTCTCGACAAATTTGTCATCTCCATACCCGGTGACGAATACCCCCATTACCTTCTATTAGAACTGGCATTCAAAAGCCGTTCTCAGAATGTCGAAAGCACCATTAAACAGGCCGATCCTGTAATTAAAAACTCACTAATGAAGATGTTCTCCCATAAGCACTTCAATGAGCTCAATAACGCGCAGCAATTCGAATCCCTGCAAAAAGAAGCTCACGGCATACTCTCTACGGTATTAGCCGAGAATGATTTTGCTATCGAATTGGATGATGTGCTGTTTACTCGTATGGTTATTCAATAAAGGCCTATGCTATGAATGCAGCACAATCTGCCTACCAAGAAGTTTCTGAAGATAGCGCGATGAACCGTCAG
Source organism: Shewanella sp. Isolate13 (assembly GCF_022398325.1). Taxonomy (GTDB): domain Bacteria; phylum Pseudomonadota; class Gammaproteobacteria; order Enterobacterales; family Shewanellaceae; genus Shewanella. The sequence goes on along the minus strand of NZ_JAKEVD010000046.1, from coordinate 4,030 downwards.
TCCGAAAGTCAGGTGATGGTGCAATATCTGCCTCTAGTAAAGCGCTCAGTATCGCAACTTAGAAGCCACTGTGGTTCAGTCCTCGCGATTGAAGACATGGAGCAGATAGGCATGATGGCGCTACTCGAAGCAGCAAGACGCTACCCCGGTGAATACGATAATGGCTTTATTTCATTCGCTGGCCAGCGTATTCGTGGCGCCATTCTTGATGAGCTACGCCGTCAAGATTGGCGGCCTCGTCCCGTCAGGCAGCAAGCCCACGAACTAAATGATACCGTCAGACAGCTAACTCGACTGTTAGAGAGAGAACCCACAGATAAAGAGGTCGCGGAGGCGATGGGCTTGAGCGAGGGCGAGTATCGAGAGCGACTATTCGCCTCCCAGTCTGAGTCAATGCGCAGCCTAGATGAACTCATAAGCGAAGGCGGTCATTTTGTCGATAAGAATGACGTGTTGGAGCAATTTTCAGCAAAAGAGTGTTTATTTCAAGCTATTTCAAAATTAAACAAAAGAGAACAGCTGATCCTGTCGCTTTACTATCAACATGAACTCAATTTAAAAGAAATTGCCGCAACCTTGGGGTTAACTGAAACTCGTATTTGCCAACTGCATAAACAAGCAGTTAAACAGCTTCAGAATATCTATCAACAATGGGAACGGTAAGCAGGTGATGTAGTATGAGCAAACTGTTAGGGCTAGTGATAATTCTCTTGTCGGTATTTGGTGGATACGTGTGGGCAGGAGGAGCATTGATCTCCCTCTGGCAGCCTGCCGAAATCCTAATCATTTTTGGTGCGGGCGTAGGGGCACTTATTATCGCTAACCCTAAGCCAGTACTAATTGAGATGTATGAACAGCTCAGAGAGCTGGTTAAAGTCGAACAAGAAGATCCTGAACTCTACCCACAGCTCTTTGGCTTGATGGGCATGTTAATGGCACAGATCCAGTCTCAAGGGTTGCGAGTGCTAGACGACCATATCGAGAAGCCTAGAGAAAGCTCTCTTTTCCTCATGTATCCTGCGGTATTAGAGCACCCGAATGTGCTTAACTTCCTCATAGATAACCTAAGATTGCAATCTATCGGCAAGATTTCCGCTCACGACTTAGAGCATATGCTAGAGGAGGAGATCCACCGTATCGATGAAGATAGAATGCGTCCCTCGCACGCACTGAACAAAGTTGCCGAAGCTATGCCAGGCTTCGGTATTCTTGCCGCAGTCATGGGGATCATCATTACCATGTCGAACATTGATGGCCCTATCACCATGATTGGGGTAAAAGTGGCCGCCGCCTTAGTCGGCACGTTTATCGGTATCTTCGCCTGTTACTGCCTATTCGATCCGCTGTCTAAGGCGCTCGAGCACTTAGTTGAGCGAAAGTCTGCGCAGATGCGCTGCGTCGCCGCAATGTTAACAGCCTTTGCAAAAGGTAAACCGCCAATGCTTGCCATCGATGCCGGTCGCAAACAGATCCAGAGTGAAAATCGTCCAACATTTATCGAACTTGAGCGTTGGATGGTGGAGCAGAAAAGCTAATGGCAGCCAGACCCGATCAAGCCATCATCATTCGCCGCAAGAAGCGCTCCAAGGCCAAGGCCGCCCATGGTGGCGCTTGGAAGGTTGCATTCGCCGACTTCACCTTAGCCATGATGGCGCTATTTATGGTGCTCTGGATCATGCAGATAGCAGATCAGCAAGAACGTGCCATGATAGTGCAATACCTCAGAGGCGATCTGTATGCCACCGGCTCTATCAATCCATTTGATCTCAGTAGCGCGCCCTCAATGGTAGACTTTGAGGCCAGTATCGGAGTTCAACAAGCGGTATTACCAGCGACATCCACTGGCGTGGATCGCAGTGGTCCAGCGATGCATAACCGTATTCCGAATGGTGATGAAAATGCCAAGGCGGGCAAAGGACCTGAGTTAAACTCTTTGGTACCTGGAAAGTTTGAAACCCAGGCGCAACTAGAATTTCTAGCAAGAGAAATCGATAAGGTCATTACAGACGTCAGTATGGGGGCTAACGTAGAGCTACAAGTCGTTCCCCAAGGCGTGCGGATCTTGATGCACGATAACATACATCAATTTATGTTCACTCGAGGAAGTTCAGAGATGAAGCCTTACTTCGAAGATCTGTTAATGGCTCTTGGGCCACTTCTGAGTAAAGTCGAAAATAAGATCACCATCTCAGGGCATACCGACTCGAGCCAATACGCAGGTAAGGCCTTCACCAACTGGGAACTATCGAGCAAACGCGCCCTGCTCGCAAGAAGAGTACTCGAATATGGTGGGCTTAGACGCAGCCAAGTTATTCAAGTTACAGGCATGGCCGACCAAGTCCCTTATATCGTCAACGACCCAGCTGCAGCGGCAAACAGACGCATAGAAGTATTGGTCATGACATCAGAAGCGCAAGAGCAATTACGCCAAATGATGGGGCTACCGCCTGAACAACCAGCCCCGGCTAAAGAGCTACAACAAGCAAAGCAAGTTGCCGAGGCAAACCAACCACGAGCGAGATACCCAGAACAATGGACGACTCAGTAATTGTCCAGGGCGAGTTTATCCCTGCTGATAAACAGCCAACAACTCAAAAAGAGCAGGAAGAAGGTCGGCAACATACAAGGTTCAGTCTTAGGGAAAGCAACCATCAAGATATTCGTTTTGCCTGCGATGGTGTAACCGTCTCACTAGTAAAAAAATACTGTTTGATGAGTAAAACCATCGGCATCGCCAACATAAAAGATATAGGTTTGGGTGGAGTAGGACTAATTAGCCGTTGTAACTTACAACCCAAACAGACCATCTTTATATGTTTAGATGAAGAGTACTTTCAGATTCAGGTTATGCGCGTCGCGAAAATTAATCACAGACTTAACTTTATCGGCGCAAGATGGATTAAACAAGACGAAAGACAGATAAGCTATATCACCAATAAAGTCTACAATATGAGTCGGTTACCACAGGTTTAGTGGTTTATACAATCTAGGTATTCAGTGACAAACAAGGAGATCACAATGCCTGCTTCATATGAGCGAAAAGGACCCGATGCCTTACAAAAGCTCTTTCTATACCTAATAATATTTGACTGGATTGCTTTGATCTACCTTATTATCGAGATCAAAAATATGTCATTTCAGCATGGAGCAATTACTTCTGTAATGGTCGCTGTATTTAACTTAATTCTAGTTAATCTGTGCTTTAGACGCGCACGCAGAGCTGAGGACGGATATCAGATCTATCCAGTCATCATAGGCGCCTTACTGTCATTTGTTCTTATCGCCTACTTCTTTTTCTTCTAGGCATAGCTTCTCCCCCCTCAAGCCCGTTAGTAATATAACGGGCGCCATACAAAACCCTCTTTTTTACTCCTTATATACATATAAAAAGACGCACGAGGAAATGCCAGCCCTGATAGTTCGCGAAGCGAACACATGGGGGTGAAAGTGAGGCGCTTTGAATACGCAGTATTCAGCCCCTCTGCTTTAAGTAAAAAGTGAACGCGGAGTAACTTGTTACGAAGCTGGAGAGCCCGCTCAGCGGCGGGCGACCGCCATGGCCTTTCAATGACATCCATGTCACCAAGGCATTTGTTAGTCCTAAACATCAGATGGCGGAAGTGTCGATATTGAAGGAGCATTTATCGACCGACGTAGGGAGTCGTTCTTTTCGCGCGACCTATATGGATATAGGAAGTGCCTTAAATTGTCTGGAACAATTTTGGTCAGCACATATACGAAAAAAGCCCGTTGCATTAGCAACGGGCTTTATCGTTATTTGGCGCCTGGAAATGACCTACTCTCACATGGGGAGACCCCACACTACCATCGGCGATACTGTGTTTCACTTCTGAGTTCGGAATGGATTCAGGTGGGACCACAGCTCTATGGTTTCCAGACAAATTTGGTAAATTTGAAAAGCTGGACTCGCGATGCAAGTCTTAAAAATTGGGTTCACACTACATTAAGTGCTTCATTCTAATTTTGTTAGAAACATTAGTCTCTCATACAAAACCCATCAGGGTTGTAT
>NZ_JAKEVD010000045.1 GCF_022398325.1 Shewanella sp. Isolate13 | reverse complement strand
AACCAAGCCCATGTTTTGGTATTTTTATATCAAAAAATAATTTTCCTGAAATTTAAAAATCACAGCTAAGTTAGCCAGATTTTAAATTTAAAATTAAATTTATTTTTCGAAAAAGAACKGCTTTCTTTGCTGGCCTTTATTCTTTGCACCGCCATTTAGCTGATCCATGGTTTCTGCATTAAACAGTTTACCGTTAACCATGGTGTAGGTTACGCGATCAGTTACGCGAATATCTTCCAGCGGATTACCATTGATAACAATTAAGTCGGCTAGCTTACCTTTCTTGATGGAACCGATTTGGTGATCCATGGCAAAGTGCTTAGCAGGGTTAATGGTTGCGGTTTTTAGCACTTCCATATTGCTCATACCACCTTGAGCAAACATCCACATTTCCCAGTGAGCCGCTAAACCTTCACGTTGACCATGTGCACCAATGTTGGCCTTGATCCCGACTTCATTTAGCTCATTGGCAACGCGAGCCACATTAAAGTGGTTATAGTGCTCATCGGGTGCTGTTGGGCGACGCATCGAACGCGCATCCAAAATATCCGATGGCACATACATGGATAGACGAGGGTGGGCCCAGACATCAGTTTTGTCATACCAGTAGTTTTCACCTGAAATACCGCCATAGGCGACAACCAGTGTTGGTGTGTAACCTACATCGGTTTGCCCCCAGAACTGCTTAATGTCGCTGTAGATATTGGCTGCCGGTAATGAATGTTCAATACCGGTATGGCCATCGGCAATCATAGTTAAGTTATGCTGAAGTAAGCTGCCACCTTCGGGGACCACCATCATTTCGAGTTCACGTGCTGCAGCAATAACTTGTTGGCGTTGGTTACGGCGTGGCTGGTTGTAACTCTTAACACTAAATGCGCCAACCTTCTTTAAGCGCTCTAAGTGGAACTTGGCATCATCGAGTGAATCGATGTGTGAAGTGTAACCGGGTAAGTTGGCACCATATAAAATCGTACCGGTTGAGAAGATGCGTGGGCCAGCAATATTACCGGCTTTCTGTTGTTCAGATGCGGCAAAGATTTCGGTGGTGTCATTGGATGGATCATGAATTGCGGTGACACCTAAAGATAGGTTTGAGTACAGCTCCCAGTTTTGCTGAGGAATGATTTCATTCTCACCTTGAGCACCGTGAGCATGAGCATCGAATAAGCCTGGCATTAAGGTTTTACCTTTGATGTCGATAACCTTAGCATCACTTGGAATATCGATAACAGAAGCTGGGCCGACGCTGACAATGTGATTGTCTTTAACGATTACCGTGCCATTTTCGATCACTTCATCATTTTCCATAGTAATGATTTTGCCACCGACAAATGCGACTGTTCCACGTGGAACATCGGCTTTTTGAGTGAAACCAAGGTCAGTAATCTTTGGTTCAGTCTTGTCACCCTCTGCTTGTTGTTTATATTGAGTATCAACATTAACTTGGTAAAGCTCAGGACCAAGTGTCCAGTACAGCTGATTGCTATCGGTATTCCAACTGATGCTTTCACCTGCGCGAACACTTAACTGCTCTACTGGTAGGTTACTGGCCTTAGGCCCAATTTGAATTGTTTCTCCATGCTTAGCGAATGGCGTGACAAATACTTTGAAGCGTTCGGCAAAGGCGAGCTGTTTGCCATCGGGTGAGACTCTAAACTCAGTAGCGTGCTTACTGGTGTAATGCACACGTTTTTCAAAACCATTGAGGCCAATCGATGCTAGCTGTGGTGTTTCGCCACTCTCCATAAAGTAGACGCGATCATTATCGGCACCAAATTGTGGCTGGTAACCAGCAGAGGTGATCTTAGTATTGTTATCACCATCGATATCAACTTGGTAAAGACCGGTTTCTTGTGACCAAGTACGCGGAGTGATATAGCCGCCTTTAGCTTTACGGTAAACCACGGTTTCACCATCAGGAGAGAAGGTTGGTTCTACATACTTGCCTGGCTCATTAGTGAGTACTTTTACCCGCTTATTGCGTACTGTTGCTAAACTTACGGTACCTTGTTCTTGGTCATCCCAAGTTGTAAATACCACTTTTTTTCCATCCCTTGACCACTGCGGAAACAGTTCACGTAGCTCGCTATCGAGTTTAGTCAGGCGCGACATTTTGCCATCGGGTAGGCTCTTAACCCAAATCTTGCCGAGTGCTTCAAATGCAACTTTTTTACCGTCAGGTGACACTTGTGCCATTCGCAGCATTTTTACATTGAATACGTCTTTATCGAGATCCTGGGTAAAGCGAACAGCTGGCTGTACGGCACGCTCAGTCTTAACGGTAAATGGAATTTGTTTTACCGACTTTGACTCAACATTGAGTTTATTGATTTTACCATTAGCCCAGAACAAGATTTCTTCATTATCAGCAGTCCAGCTCATGGTTGGATAAACGCCGTGAATCGCCCAGGTTTCTTGCATGTCACGGTCTAGGTCACCATACAATTTTTTAGTTTCGCCAGACTTTAAATCCAATAGATAAAGCGAAGATTGGAAACCATCACGCTTAATATAGGCCAGCTTATTACCGTCTGGACTTGGTGTTGGTCTAATCGCGCCGCCAGTTCCTTGGATTAATACTTCAATATCACCAGTTTGTGTGTCGTAACGCTTAATCTTATAGATGCCTTTTACAGAATCTTTTGAGTAGTGGAATGTCTTACCCGGCGTTGCATCTTGGCTGAAGTAGATATAGCGACCATCAGGTGAGTAGGCTGGCTCACCTAAATCTTTCTGTTCATTTGGGCGCTCAGTCAGTTTTACCCCGTCACCACCGGCAACGTGATACATCCATACTTCTCCTGCACCTAAGCTGCGGCTACCGGTAAAGTGCTTGCGTGCTACTAGGTATTGGCCATCTGGACTCCAAGCAGGACTGTTCAATAGGCGGAAGGTTTCTTTGGTGACAGGGCGAGGGTTGCTGCCATCGGCTTCCATTACCCAGATATTGTCACCGCCATCTTCATCAGAGGTAAAGGCGATATACTTACCATCAGGGCTATAAACAGGCTGCATCTGCCAAGCAATACCTTTGGCAAGTGGTTTAGCTTCGCCACCCTCAATTGGCATTTGATAAATATCACCAAGTAGATCGAACACAACATGCTTGCCATTAGGACTGACGCTGACATTCATCCAGGTGCCTTCATCGACATCAATTTTTATTTGCTCTAAAGGGGCGTTTGCTGGTGCATTGACTTGCCATGCTTGGCTATCTTCTTCTGCCATAGATGGAGCACTAAGGCTTAATGCTATGGCGGCATATAGGGGGGTAAACTTATTCTTTAGCATGATAATCCTAATTATTGTTATCGTTTTAAAGGAGTGGGTTTCAATTCAATTGGTTGATTGTTAGCGCTAGCGCTTAAATGGATATTAATTTGTGCAACAGTTATCGCACAAATTGCTTAACAGTAAAACAAAAAATCTGTTTCAATTAGTTAAGTTAATAATGGCCTGACTAATAGGTGGGTGGGCAATAGCCATAGCAGCGTATAGGGGGTGGACAGGCTGAACAGAGTTACATTATTGGGGCAGAGCAATCGTGGCTGGCTTATGAGTTGTTTGGCTGAGTTGAGTCACTTTGCTCAGCCAAAGAAAAGGCTATGGCGATATTAACTCAACATTATTGTTTATTTTGATACTTGAACCTGTCATTACTCGGCAAGTTACTCCGCCACGCCAGCCGGGCAACAGTGCTTGCTCTAACCCTGGGTAAGCCATTTCCATCTTGTTACAAGGATCTGTCTCACCGGTGATCTCTAAAATGAGCTCGCCGATAACCAGTTGCTTACCGATATCTTTGGAGCAGAAACTAATTCCATCAACGAGCAGGTTGGCGCGGCGAGTAAGCCAAGGAAGATTTTTACCTATTTGATTACAGGCAAGCTGCCATTGTTGAAGTGACATCACTGTAACTTGACGTTTGCCCGGACGGCCAAATATGTCATTTTCAACGCCTTTGGCTTGGGTGACTTCGGCCTTTTCAACCGAAGTCATTTGACCGCGTTTTACCGTTTTAAATGCGATACCTATTAGTGATGCCATGATAATTCCTTTTATCTCATTTGGGTTGAAGTACTAAAGGCCTTTCTTTATCAAGTACTGATAAGGTGTGCTTTCCGTTTGACTGGCAATTAAGGTGTGATCCATAAATTCGCAAAAGCTCGGAATATCACGAGTTGTTGCTGGGTCATCAGCAATGATAAGCAGAGTTTCACCTTCGTTCATTCGCCTTACTGATTTGCGAACCATCATTACCGGCTCTGGACAGCGTAGGCCTAAAGCGTCGAGTTGATGTTGTGCTGCATTAAATTGGTCGTTCATATTACCTCGGCAGAACGATTAAACAGAAGTGGCTAATATTACTCCAGCGCCTCAGTTTATCCAAGTTGCTAGCGGTAAATTGTGAGCCTAAGGTCATTAATGTTTTGCTGTGTTCCACGTGGAACATTACGCAAGCTTGTACCGTGTTACGCTGTTAGTGGGGCAAAACTTGCTCGAAGCAGTTGTTGTATATCTTCGGGGGCTAACGCTATATCAAGCCCTCTGCGACCACCGCTAACATACATTTGAGCGAGTTGAGCTGCAGTCTCATCTATCACTGTGAGTAATTGTCTCTTTTGTCCTAATGGGCTGACGCCACCTAATACATAGCCACTGCTGCGTTGCACTTCTATCGCATCAGCCATCACTGCTTTTTTCGCTTTGGCAGCTTTTGCTATTAACTTCATGCTGAGCTTTTCGGCTACAGGAATAATGGCTACAGCAAGTTGCTTACCATCTAGTTTAACCACTAAGGTTTTAAATACCAGTTCTGGAGCAACGCCAATCTTTTCGGCTGCTTCTAGACCGTAGGCTTGGCAAGATGGGTCATGGTGATACTCATGCACTTGATGAGTGATCTTGTGTTTAATGAGTAGATCGATAGCGGGGGTCATTGCAGTTACCTATATTTATTGCGCTAGCTTTATGGCTTAAGTCGATGCGGGTTTTGCTTTAGAGTAATTTTTCCATAATCAGCACCTTAATACCGTGATAGCTGACCTGTTCTACAGCTTGCCAACCAAGGCGGCGATATAGGCCACCAGTCAAATCTTCAGTTTGTAAGTTAATGCTGTTTACCCCTAACTCCTTGGCCTTATCAATAATAGCGCTTACTAAGACATTGGCGATGCCTTTCCCTCTATGTTCAGAGGCAACATAAACACCACCAAGCCAATGTTCTCTCTCGGGGTAGATATCCATTTCATGGAAACGAAGTTGAGCGGCACCGAGCAGTTCATTGCCATCTTGGGCTAAAATAATCAAAGGAAGCGTGTTGTGATTAAGGTAATCTCTGAGTTTCAACTCTAGCTCTCTAGTGCTACGGCCTTCACCAATATAACCCCACTCATCGCTATACCATTTAGCTATTTGTGGCAGAGCTGATTCATTATCGGCAAGCAATAGTAATTTCATTACGGATCCTAATGGGGAGTTGGTGACTTCAGGTTAATGCAGTTATCGGCGTTAGGCTAGATGGTTTGATTTTGAGTTTTAATTGCAGCTTGAGTGATTTGGTATTTGTTTGAGATGGACTGATTCGAAGACGAAAACAAAAAAGCCAGCTTACGCTGGCTTTTCTACTAAGAGTGAACGAACGCTTAAGGGCGTTCGAAGATGGTCGCGATACCTTGCCCTAAACCAATACACATAGTGGCAAGGCCATACTTAGCATCTTTAGCTTCCATCAGATTGATCAGCGTGGTTGAAATACGCGTACCAGAACAACCGAGTGGATGACCGAGTGCAATAGCACCACCGTTGAGATTAACTTTCTCCTCAACTACATCCATTAAGCCTAAGTCTTTTACGCAAGGTAGTGATTGAGCCGCGAAGGCCTCATTAAGCTCGATAACGTCTAAGTCATCAACGGTTAGACCTGCACGCTTAAGGGCTTTTTGAGTCGCGGGTACAGGGCCGTACCCCATAATAGCCGCATCACAACCGGCAATCGCCATTGAACGAATGCGCGCGCGAATGGGGAGACCTAACTCTTTGGCTTTCTCTTCTTCCATCACTAGCATAGCTGAGGCGCCATCTGACAGTGCTGAAGAGGTACCAGCAGTAACTGTACCGTTGGCTGGGTCAAAAGCAGGACGTAGACCAGACAGTGATTCCATTGAGGTTTCTGGGCGGATCACTTCGTCATAGTCGACTTTAATCAATGCGCCGTCGGCGTCATGTCCTTCAATCGCCACAATCTCGTTAGCGAAGCGACCTTCAACGGTTGCAGCGTGAGCACGTTGATGTGAACGTACCGCAAACGCATCTTGCTGCTCACGAGTAATGCCGTGCATTTTACCGAGCATCTCTGCGGTAAGGCCCATCATGCCTGAGGCTTTGGCGACGTTGTTGGCAAGACCTGGATGGAAGTCGACGCCATGGTTCATTGGTACATGACCCATGTGCTCAACGCCACCAACGATAAAAGTATCGCCTTGGCCAGTCATAATGGCGCGGGCGGCTTGGTGCAGTGCGTCCATAGATGAACCACATAAACGGTTTACAGTAACCGCGCCAACTTGCTTTGGAATGCCTGCAAGTAGGGCAGCGTTACGGGCAATATTAAAGCCTTGTTCTAAGGTTTGCTGCACACAACCCCACATCACATCTTCGATGGTGTTTGGGTCAAGTTTAGGATTGCGCTCAAGTAGCGACTTCATCAATTCTGCAGACAGAGTTTCTGCACGTACATTTCTAAATACTCCTGCCTTTGAGCGGCCCATTGGAGTACGAATGCAATCTACGATAACGGCGTTTTTCATTGTTCTAATCCTTCCTGCTTAAGCCTGCTGGTAGTAGCTGCCATTGTTGGCGGCAAGTTCGCGCATAGTGTCGGTCACTTGGTATAGACCCCCTAAGTGTGCATATTTGTCGGCAAGCGCCACAAAGTTAGCCACACCCATAGTATCTAGATAACGGAATACACCGCCTCTAAATGGAGGGAAACCAAGACCGTAAACTAGGCCCATATCCGCTTCAGCAGGCGAAGCGATAATTCCTTCTTCAAGACAACGTACTGTCTCGATAATCATTGGGATCATAGTGCGAGCAATGATCTCATCTGACTCAAATGCTTTTTGCTCACCAAACTCTGCTTGCAGCAGCTCATAGCTAGTTGGGTCCAAATCTTTCTTTGGCTTGCCACGACGGTCAACCGAGTATTGATAGAAGCCCTTACTGTTCTTCTGACCAAAACGCTCAGCTTCAAACATTACGTCAATGGCATCTTTACCAGATTTGCCCATGCGGTCAGGGAAGCCTTCTGCCATAACTGCCTGTGCGTGATGACCTGTGTCTAGACCAACCACATCAAGTAGGTAAGCTGGGCCCATTGGCCAACCAAATTGCTTTTCCATTACTTTATCGATAGCTGCAAAATCAGCACCATCAGCTAGCAAACCACTAAAACCTGCAAAGTAAGGGAAGAGTACGCGGTTAACAAAGAAGCCTGGGCAGTCATTTACCACGATAGGGGTTTTACCCATCTTGCTGGCATAAGCCACAACTGAGGCGATAGTTTCGTCTGAGCTATTTTCGCCACGGATCACTTCGACTAATGGCATTTTGTGCACTGGATTGAAGAAGTGCATACCACAGAATCGTTCAGACTTTTTAAGGCTCTTGGCTAATAGATTGATTGAGATGGTAGAGGTGTTAGAGGTAATGATGGCGTCTTCACTAACGTGTTGTTCCACCTCAGCCAGTACCATAGATTTCACTTTTGGATGTTCAACAACCGCTTCAACCACCACATCAGCATCTTTTACTGGTGCGTAATCGAGTGCAGGAGTGATGTTATTCAGTACCGCTGCCATTTTCGCAGGCGTTGAACGGCCACGCTTAACTTGTGCGGTAAGCAGTTTAGCCGCTTCACCTAAGCCTAAATCGAGTGCCGGTTGGGCGATATCTTTCATCACGATTGGTGTACCTTTGCTGGCACTTTGATAGGCGATGCCGCCACCCATGATGCCAGCGCCCAGTACAGCTGCCGAGTCGACTTTCTTAGCCAGTTTACTGGCCTTTTTCGCTTTACCTTTTACGAGTTGGTCATTTAAGAAGATACCAATCAGCGCTTGGGCAACTTCAGTTTTAGCCAGCTTTACGAACGCTTGATGTTCAACTTGTAAAGCTTCTGCTCGGCTACACTTTGCTGCTTGCTCAATAACGCTAATGACAGCCATTGGCGCAGGGTAGTGCTTGCCTGCAACTTTAAATACCATGCCTTTAGCTGTCGCAAAAGACATCATGGCTTCAAGCTTAGGTAAGGTGAGTGGTGCTTGCTTCTTAGCGCGGCGAGTTTGCCAATCTAGCTTTTCTGCTAGGGCATCTTTAAGCATTTTTAACCCAGCAGACTTTAAGTGCTCTGGAGCAACAACGGCATCAATAGCGCCAACCTTTAGTGCTGCTTCTGGACGTTGATCTTTACCTGAGGTAATCCATTCAAGTGCATTGTCTGTACCAATCACACGGGGTAAACGCACTGTGCCGCCAAAGCCTGGGATAATACCTAATTTGGTTTCAGGTAGGCCAATACGAGCTGTGGTATCTGCTATGCGGAAGTCTGTTGCTAGGATAGTTTCACAACCCCCACCTAGCGCAAAGCCATTAATTGCTGATAGGGTTGGGAAAGGTAAATCTTCTAACTTATTAAAAACGTCGTTAGCTTGTTCAAGCCAAGAGTGTAATACCGCATCCTCTTCAGTGAACAGTCCTAGAAACTCTGTGATATCAGCGCCAACGATAAAAGCATCTTTGGCAGAACTGAGCATCAGTGCCTTGATGCTTGGATCTTGTTTGATGCTGTCTAGTGCAGCATTGAACGAATCGAGTGTTACTCTATCTAGCTTGTTGACCGAACCTTGCGCCTTAAAGCACAGGTTAGCGATATTATCTTCGAGTAACTCAACCTCAATTGTAGGGCTTTGGTAGATCATTGCTTGCTTCCTTATAGCTTAAGTTCACTATCCAGATCGTTAATGATTTTATTATCTGAATGTCACTTTCTTTGTCACAGCAGCCTAGGCCATCATTTGACCAGTTGTTATCCAGTGTGCGATGAATCACAAAAAATTACAACACCCAATTTAAACGATCGTTTAGTTTCTTGGTGCGGTAATTTCTTGAGCCTTAAAAATCAGTGTTTTAGTTTAATTGCTTGCAAGGTAGATATTTGAGTTTACAACAGTAAACTTAGCCAGAAATAGCTTTAAAGAAAAATTTATTTAGTGATGTGATAGACTGAGTCGATGTCGAAAATTTGGCTAAATAATAACAATAGGGTAACCCTCATGGAACAGTTAGCGCACCTCTATCATGACCATATTCAAGTGCTCAATCAGCGTGTAAGAGAGCTCTCTTGCCGTGAGAATTTAGCGGGACTCGTCATTCATTCTGGTCAGCCGCATAGACAGTTTTTAGATGATATGGATTACCCTTTTAAGGTGAACCCTCACTTTAAGGCTTGGTTACCGGTCATCGATAATCCAAATTCTTGGTTGGTGGTCAATGGCAGTGATAAGCCGTTATTGATTTTTTATCGCCCAGTAGACTTTTGGCATAAGGTTGCCGATGAGCCTAGCGACTTTTGGGCCGAACATGTCGATATTAAGTTTTTGAGTAAGGCAGATAAGGTTGCCGAGTACTTACCTAAAGACGTTGAGAATTGGGCCTATATTGGTGAGCATTTAGATGTTGCCGATGTGTTGGGCTTTAACAGGCGCAACCCTGACTCTGTGTTGAGCTACCTTAATTATCATCGTGCCAGTAAAACCGCTTACGAATTGGCGTGCATGCGCAAAGCGAACGAAATTGCGGTGACTGGGCATCAGGCTGCCAAAACAGCCTTCTATAATGGTGCGAGCGAATTTGAGATCTTGCAAGTTTACTTATCGGCTATCTCACAAGGTGAGAACCAGGTGCCTTATAGCAGCATAGTTGCACTCAATGAAAACTCCGCCATCTTGCATTACACCGCGCTTGAGCATGTTAGCCCTGAGCAGCGTCGCTCATTTTTGATTGATGCCGGCGCTAACTATAATGGTTATGCCTCCGATATCACTCGTAGCTATTCATTTGAGAAGAACTGCTTCGATGATCTGATCACCGCGATGGATAATATGCAGCGACAGATCATAAGCATGATGAAGCCGGGTGTGAGCTATGCACAATTACACATACAAACTCATTATAAGCTAGCGCAGATCTTGTTGGATTTTGATATTGTCCGCGGCGATGTTCAGGGACTGGTCGAACAGGGAATAACCCGTGCCTTCTTCCCCCATGGATTAGGGCATATGCTTGGCATTCAGGTGCATGATATGGGCGGCTTCCTTTGCGATGAAAAAGGCACGCATGTCGCGGCACCTGAGGCTCATCCATTCCTACGTTGTACTCGAGAACTTGATATCAACCAAGTACTGACGATTGAGCCGGGCGTTTATATTATCGATTCCCTGTTGGCAGAGCTAAAGCAAGACCAGCGTCAATCACAGATCAATTGGCATACGGTTGATCGCATAAGGCCGTTTGGTGGGATCCGTATTGAGGATAATGTAATAGTTCATGGTGATCGTATCGAAAATATGACCCGTAATTTAGGTCTGAATCGTTAACCGAATGAGAGAAATGTTTTGAGTGAGAGTTATCTCATCCCTGCGGCGGAGTTGTTGTTTGAAGAGGAGATAAAGCATAGTCGCTTTATCTCTTTTCTGTTTCACTGCCAGTCGGCAGAAGAGTTGAAGTGTGTACTCACTAACCTGAAGGTTGAATACCCAGGCGCTAACCATTACTGCTATGCCTTTGTTGGTGGCTCGCCTACCGATAGTGTCAATATCGGCTCAAGTGATGATGGTGAACCTTCGGGGAGTGCGGGACGACCTATGTTGGCTGCCTTACAGGGGGCTAATATTGGTGAAATAGGCGCCGTTGTGATCCGTTACTTCGGCGGCACCAAGCTGGGAGTGGGTGGCTTGGTTAGAGCATATAGCTCTGGCATTAAACAAGCGATTCCTCAAATTGAGACCCAGTTAAAGCAGATCCGTTATCCCGGCAAGCTGGTGTGTGAGTATCATCAGTTAAAAGATGTGGAGCACCTATTCGCTCAATTAGATGTCTTGATTGAAGACAAGCTGTTTGCAGAGCATATAGAGATCCGATTTGCTATCCCTAAGGTTTTTAAACAGCAGTTGAATCTAGATTTAGCGACAATGAGTAAAGGTCAGCTTAAAGCTGTATTTGAAGAGTAAGCCATAACTTAGCTTGGGTTTATTAAAAGCGATTGATACTCGCTTGGCGTTTTTATTGATGAGTAGCAAGATTGCTATTCGAATGTGAATATTAATTAATAAGTGTGCGAGAATGCGCTAAGCATAAGCGCTAGTGATGGGAATCAATGCAATATCGAACAATTATAAGAATTACAGGCCTGTTGATGGGGTTGTTTTCTTTATCTTTACTTCCACCCGCTCTGGTCGCTGTTATCTATAAAGATGGCGGAGGCATGGCTTTTATTCAGGCGTTTGTGTTGTGCCTGATCTTGGGTTTTGGACTCTGGTACCCTAATCGATCTCACCATAAGGATCTACGTACCCGAGAAGGCTTCCTGCTGGTGGTACTATTCTGGGTAGTACTCGGATCCATTGGTGCGGTGCCTTTTATCTTCTCTGGTCAGCCCTCTCTGAGTTTAACCGACAGCTTCTTCGAGTCTTTCTCGGCATTGACGACCACGGGGGCTACAGTGATTGTTGGTTTAGATAGCCTGCCTAAGGCGATTCTATTCTACCGACATCTACTACAGTGGCTAGGCGGTATGGGGATCATCGTACTGGCGGTGGCTATTCTCCCTGTACTCGGTGTCGGAGGAATGCAGCTGTATCGAGCAGAGATGCCGGGGCCAGTAAAAGACAGTAAGATGACGCCGAGAATTGCCGAAACAGCAAAGGCGCTGTGGTATATCTATTTAGCACTGACAGTCGCTTGCGCCGTTGCATATTGGTTGGCGGGGATGGATGTCTTCGATGCTATCTGTCACTCATTTTCCACTATTGCCATTGGTGGCTTCTCTACCCACGATGCCAGCATGGGTTACTTCAACAGCCCTACTATCAACATGATCTGTGTGGTGTTTCTACTTATTGCCGCACTGAACTTTAGCCTCCACTTTGCGGCATTCTCTCGCCGTGGCATTAATTTACGAGTCTATTTCCGTGATGCAGAGTTCAAGGTGTTGATTGCCATTCAATTGGTTCTAACCGCCATCTGTTTTGTTACGCTTTATGGCTCAGGTATCTATGACTCTGCTGAAGAAACCTTTGACTACGCACTGTTTCAGGCGGTATCTATCTCTACTACGGCAGGTTTTGGTACAGAGAGCTTCCATGCCTGGCCTTTGTTCTTACCGATCCTATTAATCTTTTCTAGCTTTATTGGTGGTAGTGGTGGTTCTACCGCGGGTGGCATTAAAGTGATCCGAGTGATCTTGCTTTTGCTACAAGGCTCCCGTGAGCTGAAGCGTCTAGTTCATCCCCGTGGCATGTTCTCTATCCGAATCAGCGGTAATGCACTGCCGGATAGGGTGATTGATGCGGTATGGGGCTTCTTCTCTGCTTACGCCTTAGTTTTTGTTATCTGTATGCTTATTCTGATGGCACTAGGTATGGATGCGATTACCGCTTTTAGTGCTACAGCGGCCTGCTTGAACAACCTAGGTCCAGGGTTAGGTGAGGTGGCGAGTAACTACGCCAGTATTGGTGATGGTGAGAAATGGGTGCTGCTGTTTGCGATGTTATTCGGTCGTTTAGAGGTATTCACCTTGCTAATTTTGTTTACTCCGACATTCTGGAAGAACTAAATCAGCGTAACAATATCTGGGGCACGAAAGACTCAGTTAGTGTTAATTGTTGTCCGATATACTGAACATAAGATCGGCCTTTGGCCATTGTTTGAAATTAGTTTGAACCGAAAAATAGTGAGACGTTAATGAACAATACACTAATCATTTATTCGACAGTCGATGGTCAAACCAAAGCGATTTGTGAACAGGTAAAGAAGATAAACCAAGAGCAAGGGGCTAAGGTAATATTGGCTTCTCTCGAAGAGGCTGAAACCTTAGGTTTGGCGCAATTTGACAAGATCTTAATTGCTGCGAGCATTCGCTATGGTAAGCATAGACCCGAGCTGTACCAGTTTATTAACCGTCACCATGCGGTGCTGGATGCCAAGCAAAATGCATTCTTCACTGTCAATGTCGTGGCTCGCAAGCCAGAGAAAAACACCCCTGAAACTAACCCTTATATGAAGAAGTTTTTGGCGCTGTCATTGTGGCAGCCGCAGCAGTTAGCCGTATTTGCCGGTAAGATTGATTATCCTAAATATCGCCTGTTCGATAAGGTGATGATCCGCTTCATTATGTGGATGACTAAAGGTCCAACCGATACCAGTGGCACCTTTGAATTTACCGACTGGAATAAGGTCGATGAGTTTGCCCACGCATTTGCTAAGCGCTAGATTTGAGCCGATAAAAAGCCTGCTAAATAGCAGGCTTATTTCTATCTTAAATAGGCTCTAAAGATAATCTCTTAGGCGGCGCAATACTTGCGATGCAATATGGAAATAACCTCGGTGACCTGCTCATTTTTAAGGGTGTAGTAAACCACTTGTGAGCTCTTTCGGGTTGCGACTAAATCTTCAGAGCGTAACACCGCGAGATGTTGTGATAGCGCCGATTGGCTAAGTGGAACCGTTTTATTTAATTCGGTTACGCTTAACTCTTTATCTAATAATAAGCACAGAATCATTAACCGATATGGGTTCGCAATAGCCTTTAGCCATTTTGCTGCGCTCTCTGCATTGGTGACCATTGCGCTGGCATCGATTTCTTTTTGCATACGGTTAGTTACTCCATCGCCTTCAATTAGTTTATTCTAATTGAGATGTTATGATAAGACAATATACTCATGGTTTCTAATTATCACAATTTTTGATGTCGATAATATGAGCTACACCTAATTTGTGATCCATTCTCCTTTAAAAACTACGATTTGCTGTAACAATGGATTTAATAGCAAATCCTCAATTGGAATACAGATGAAATCAGTTTTGGTACTTTATTATTCTCGTGGTGGTCATACTGCCAGAATCAGCCGCGCTATCGCCGACCACTTAGTTAGCCAAGGTCACCAGTGCGACATGATGCATATTAGTGAGGCTAAGGCTGAAGGTGTCGATTGGGCTAAGTATGATGTTGTCGCTCTTGGCGCTTGTGTACTTTACGGCAGCTATCATAAGTCGGTATTTGAATTCGCAGCCACGCATCAAGCCGAATTAAGTGCAAAAGCCTCAAGCTTCTTTAGTGTTAATGTGGTTGCGCGTAAGCCAGAAAAGCGTGTGCCTGAAAACAATAAGTATCTACAGAAGTTCATTGAGTTGTCAGCGTGGAAGCCTAACGATGTGAAGGTGATTGCCGGTAAGGTCGATTATCCATCTTGGCGCTGGTACGACAGAATGATGATCCAACTGATCATGAAAATCACCGATGGTCCAACCGATCCTAAAGCCGTCATTGATTATACCGATTGGGATGATGTGAAGGTTTATGCTGATCACTTAGTGAGCCTAGCTAAGTAGTGTATTAATTCATTCGTTTATATCGTAAAAGCCGCACTAAGTGCGGCTTTTTATTTTTTACTTTGGGGGGCGTTAATACTTCCAGAAGCTTGGATGGAACAAGACAGCGACAGTTAAGATCTCTAAGCGCCCCAATAACATACCTATTGCTAGCGCCCATTTGGCAACATCGGGTAGCGATGAGAAGTTGCCAGCTGGGCCGATGGTATCGCCCAATCCAGGGCCGACATTGGTAACGGCGGTAATGGCACCGGTAAAGCTGGTGACAGGATCGAGCCCCGTGAGTACCAGCACCACTGATAGCAGCACTATCACCAATACAAATAGCAGAATAAAAGTGACCAGTGAGCGGACAATATCCTCTTTAATGATGCGTTTATTGTAGCGCTCTTTAAACACACCATTGGGGTGAAACTGCTGCTTAAGTTGCTCACGCATGATCACGCCAGCTATTTGAAAGCGGAAGATTTTTATCCCGCCAGAGGTTGAGCCCGAGCAGCTACCGACAAACATCAAGAACAGGAAGGCGATATTGGCCAGTGCGCCCCATGCGGAGTAATCGGTAAGGCCATATCCTGTCGTTGTAACCACTGAGACCACATTAAAGCTGGCTAAGCGTAGGGCATCGAGTGGGTTAATTTCTCTGGTGCTCCATAGCCATAGGGCAAGTGAGCAAGAAACAAAAACTACAAACTTTAAGAAGCCTTTGACCTGGGCATCGTCCCATACGCTGACGGAGCGTTGTTGCACCATGTGAACGAACATTAGCAAGGGCAAGCCACCTGCTAGCATAAAGATGGTGCCAACCCAATGGGCCTCGTTAGAAAACGCCGCCATGGATTGATCTGAGGTGGAGTAGCCGCCAGTCGATAGCGTTGTCATGGCATGGTTAATGGCTTGAAACCAGTTCATGCCGCTGCTGTGATAAGCCAGGAAGCACAGGAAGGTGAGTAGGCTATAAACGATAAACAGATTCTTTGCCATATGCTGGGTGCGTGGGGTGGTCTTATCACTCCAGTCTGAAGACTCAGTTCTAAACAGTCGCATACCACCAACGTTCAAGAAGGGCAGCACGGCTACTGCCATCACGATAAAGCCTATTCCACCTAACCACTGCAGCAGTGAGCGCCAGATTAGAATGCTGTGATCCATGCTGTCGAGCCCCGACAATACGGTAGAACCTGTAGTGGTGATCCCCGACATGGTTTCGAAGAAGGCATCGGTATAGTTGATACCGTGATACAGAGTGAAGGGCATTGCGGCAAACAGGCTTACGATAAGCCATGTGAGACAGGTCAGCAGAAACATATCTCGAATGTTGAGATGGAGTTTACGGCTCTGGCCTTGGTGCATACAAAAGCTGGCCGCGCTGCCCGCAACCAGAGAGGAGATCATAAATGCACCTACTGTTTCCTCGCCATAATAGAGCGCGAAGGCGCCGGGAATTAACATAAACGCGGTGAGCGTCGACAGGAAAACTCCCAGAATAAACAGTAAAGGACGATAGTTCAGCACTATTACGCTCCTGAACGTTTTTAAAAGAAAAAGGCACTCGGTTGGAAAAGTTTCTCAACTTCACCAATAAACTTCTTATTTACCAAGAAGAGGATAACGTGATCGCCTTGTTCGATGACGGTCTTGTCGTGAGCCATCAATACTTCTTCATCGCGCACGATAGCACCAATGGTCGTGCCGGGTGGTAATTTGATTTCGCTGATCTGTTTACCCACGACCTTGGAGGTGTTGGAGTCACCGTGAGCAATCGCTTCGATCGCTTCGGCTGCACCGCGACGCAGTGAGTAAACGTTACAAATATCACCTTGGCGAATATGGGTCAGCAGTGCCGAGATAGTGGCTTGCTGTGGTGAGATGGCGATATCGATATTGGCTTCCTGCACGATATCAACATAGGCCTCACGCTGGATCAGCACCATGACTTTCTTGGCGCCCATGCGCTTAGCGAGTAGGGCGGCCATGATGTTGGCCTCATCGTCGTTGGTAACCGCAATAAATACATCTGTTTGATCGATATGCTCTTCGAGTAGCAGTTCTTGATCCGATGCATCGCCACAAAATACTGTGGTGTTCTCAAGCTTTTCTGATAACTCTTCGGCGCGCTCTTGCTTACGCTCAATCAGCTTGACCGAATGGTTACGCTGTAGCTGCTTAGCCAAGCCTAAACCGATATTACCACCGCCGGCAATCATGATATTGCGGTAGGAGTTATCCAGCTTTTGCATTTCACTCATTACCGCGCGCACGTGGCGACTGTCGGCTACGAAGAAGACTTCATCGTCGGCCTCGATAATGGTGGTACCGCGGGGCATAATCGGGCGACCCTGTCTAAAGATTGCCGCTACCCGGGTATCAATATTAGGCATATGCTCGCGCAGTGCGGCCAATGCATTACCCACGAGTGGGCCGCCGTAGTAGGCACGTACAGCAACCAGACTGAGTCTGCCTTCGGCGAACTCAAGTACCTGTAGTGCGCCTGGGTATTCGACTAAGCGGCCAATATAGGCGGTAACCAGTTGTTCTGGCGCAATAAGCTCATCGATAATGAAGCCACCACGAGGGCGATTTTCTGCGTGTTTAGTTTCACTATCGATAAACAGCTTGTCACGAAGACCTAAATACTGCTCAGAACGAATACGGGCAATTTTTGTTGGCGTGCCATAGAGCGAATAGGCAATCTGACAGGCTGCCATATTACACTCGTCGCTATTGGTTACCGCGATCAGCATGTCTGCGTCTTCGGCTCCCGC
Organism: Shewanella sp. Isolate13; assembly: GCF_022398325.1. Taxonomy (GTDB): domain Bacteria; phylum Pseudomonadota; class Gammaproteobacteria; order Enterobacterales; family Shewanellaceae; genus Shewanella. The sequence goes on along the minus strand of NZ_JAKEVD010000045.1, from coordinate 12,813 downwards.
CTCTTTTAATACACTTGGGTGAGCACCATGACCCACAACCACCCTTAAGTCGTACTTATCTTGCAAGGTACGCAGGCGGTTTTTGTCATTATCGACAATGGTGATGTCATTGTTTTCGCCTACTAAGTTTTCGGCTAACGTGCCGCCAACTTGTCCTGCACCCAAAATGATAATTTTCATTGCCGTACTAATCCTTCACTAGGCGAGCGTAATAAAAGCCGTCCATGTTGTCTTGTCCGGGAACAATCTGCCAACCGATATCATCAGGGTTAGCTTGCTCTTCGATAGGAACTAAAGTCGCATCGGGTGTTCTGGCTAAGAAGGCACTGACTTGATCTTTGTTTTCCTGTGGCAAAATCGAACATGTGGCATACAAGAGTGTGCCACCTGGCTTTAACCACTTCCAGCAGTGATCGAATATTTGCGACTGTAACTGCGCTAATTCTTCGATGTCGTTGTTCTTTCTTAGCCACTTAATATCTGGATGACGGCGGATAACGCCTGTTGCCGAGCAGGGGGCATCGAGCAGAATACGGTCAAACTTTTCACCTTGCCACCATGAATCAATATTGGCGGCATCGCCATGAACTAATTTGGCTTTGAGTGACAATCTATCAAGATTTTGCTGCACTCGCTCTAGGCGTTTAGCATCGAAATCTACCGCAACCAGCTTGATGTTTGGTGCCAGTTCCAATAGATGACAGCTTTTACCGCCCGGTGCTGCGCAAGCATCCAGCACTAGCTCATCACCTTGTGGTGCCAGTAATGTGGCAGCCCATTGCGCCGCACCATCTTGCACGGAAGCTGCGCCCGTTTCAAAACCAGGTAGATGCATCACATCTCGTGGGCTACTTAATAGGATTGAATCGGGACTATTACCTGCTTGCGCTTCGATCTCCAGACCGGCTAGCGCTTGTAGATAGGTCTCTCTTGTTTGCGATAGCTGATTGTTACGCAGCCACATGGGGGGGCGTTCATGGCTTTGCTCAATGACGGTTTGCCAGTTTTCTGGGTAAGCCTCTTTTAAGCGCTTAATGATCCAGGTTGGGGTGTTATAGGCTAAGGTGTCGTTGTCTGTCGATAACGGCTTTTCTTGGCGTTGAATATTACGTAAGACACCATTAACGACTTTCACTAAGCCTTCGAACTTTAGCTGACGACAGGCTTCGGCGGTTTCAGAGATTGCCGCATGACTCGGGATACGGGTGAAGTAAAGCTGGTAGCAGCCAACAAGCAATAGCTGGTGGACGATGCGCTGCTTACCCTTCATCTGTTTGCTCATGCAATCACTGACTTGCTTGTCGAGTTGTGGCAAATGACGCATCACGCCGTAGCATAGCTCGGCAAGCAGTGCCTTATCTTTACCACTGTCTAAATGCTTTTGCTGATCCGGCAGCGCCACTGAAAGTGACACGCCTTTTTCTAGCACTTGGAAAATGACCTTAGCGGCCAAAGCTCTTAAATTCATTAGCGATTAAGCCTCTAAGTTATCTGTGCCAGCAAGTAGGGTTCCTGGAGTAAACCAGTCTGCTCTTGCATTTAGGATGTCAGCAACGCTTAAAGGTTTCTTACCTGGAAGTTGCATCTGGGTAATGGTTAATACCCCTTCGCCGGTTGCGATGCTAATGCCACTTTTATCGGCAGATAGAATCGTACCAGGCTGCTTTGAACTGGTTTCATCACTGACATGGCTTTGCCATACCTTAATGGTATTGTCTTCGTGCTCGTAGTGACTCACTGGCCACGGATTAAAGGCTCGGATTTCACGCCATAGTGCGCTAGCCGATTTAGACCAATCTAAACGCGCTTCCTCTTTCGAGAGCTTCTCTGCGTAGTTGGCTAGGCTTTCATCTTGCTTCTCGGCAGGTAAACGATCTTCTGCTATGCCTGCAAGCGCTTCAACCAATGCGGTAGGCCCTTGCTCTGCAAGCTTTTCATAAAGGGTTGCAGAGGTGTCACTGTCTTCAATTTTTAGCTGTGTTTTTAACAGCATATCACCGGTATCGAGGCCTATGTCCATCTGCATGATGGTGACGCCAGTTTCACTGTCGCCAGCCCACAATGCGCGTTGAATTGGCGCCGCACCACGCCAGCGTGGCAGAATTGAGCCATGAACATTGATGCAACCTAGGCGGGGAGTATCGAGTACCACTTTAGGTAAGATAAGCCCGTATGCTACAACGACCATGATGTCGGCGTTTAGCGAAGCAAGCTCGGCTTGAGCATCTTCGTCACGTAGCGACTTAGGCTGAAAAACTGCGATGTCATTTTCAAGGGCTAATGCTTTAACTGGACTCGCTTGCAGTTTCTTACCACGGCCAGCGGGTCTATCCGGCTGGGTATATACTGCAATTACGTTGTGCTCTGAGTCGATTAGCGCTTGAAGATGGCGTGCAGCAAAGTCAGGAGTTCCTGCAAAAATGACATTTAATGGTTTCAACGATTTATCCTTGTTTTGCTTCGAGACGAGCCGCTTTTTCTAGCTTCTGTTTGATACGCTGGCGCTTAAGTGGTGACAGGTAGTCAACAAACAGTTTGCCTGCTAGATGATCTAATTCATGCTGTAGGCAGATAGCAAACAGTCCATCGGCTTCCAAAGTAAACTCTTTACCGTCACGATCGAGTGCCTTGATGGTAACAAATTCGGCTCGATCGACTTTAGCGTAAATACCTGGAACAGATAGGCAGCCCTCTTCGTTCGAAAACTCACCGCTTTTGGCGATAATTTCTAAATTGATGAACACTTTTGGGCGTTCAACTTCATCTTGAAGGTCCATCACAATAAGTTGATGGTGGTAATCGACCTGTGTTGCCGCAAGACCAATTCCCTTTTCTTCGTACATTGTTTCGAACATATCGTCGATCTGTGTTTGAAGAGCAGGGTTAAACTCTGTTATCGGCTTAGCAACAGTGCGTAATCTCTCATCTGGAAACTGTAAAACTTTTAATAAACTCATACCTAAACTCTTAACAAGTCTGTCAAATCTGAGTCAGTTGGTTATACTGACTTTGGCTAATGGCTCAATTTTAGTCGTTAGCGGCATTCAATAACAGCAAAAGCTCTACTTATTACTCTAATAAAAGAGCAAATAGCATGGATACCCAGATGAAACGGTTAATATTACTTGCTTCACTCATAATTGGTTGCACCTCCGTATTTGCCGATACGCTAACCCTAAAGTCGGGGCATCCCGACTCTTACGTGGTTAAGAAAGGCGATACCCTTTGGGATATTTCGGCGTCTTTCCTCAATGATCCTTGGCGTTGGCCCAAGCTTTGGGGCGCAAACCCACAGGTGGCTAATCCGCACCTTATTTATCCTGGTGACAGACTTACCTTGGTCTTTATTGATGGTAAGCCTCGTCTAGTGGTTAAACCCCATATTCGAAAGAGTCCGCAGGGGCGTATCTCCCCCAAAGATGGTGCTATCCCAGCAATCGACCTCTCGTTAATTCGCCCTTATCTATTACAAAATCGCGTGGTCGATGAGCAGTGGTATGAGTCACAGCCGAAAGTCATGGGAGGAGAGAGTCCCTCTAAGTTCCATGTGGTTTCAGACATTATCTATGTTCAAGGCGAGCTCACTGTGGGTGATAAGCTAGGTGTTTACACCTATGGCCGCACCTTTAAGAATAGCGATGGCGAAGATTTAGGTTTAGAGGTGATCTTGTCTGCCAGTGGCCGAGTGGTAGAGTCGGGGGCGATTTCCAAAGTTGAGCTACTTAGTAGCTTGCAGGAAACATCTGCTGGATATCGAGTCTTACCGATCGAAGATGATTCACTCATGTCAGCCTATTTTATGCCTAAGGCTGCGGAGGTCGATGCACCAACGACAGTATTAGCATCGGGTAAAGATATTCGTGAGATGGGTAAGCTTGATGTGGTCTACTTAGACAGAGGGGCAACCGACGGCCTTGGGCCTGGGCATGTGTTCTCTATCTTCAAAGACGGAAAGGTCGTAGTTATCGATGGCGATGGCATACCTGTACAGCCTCATGAGCGAAACCGTTACGAGAAGATGCTAGCTAATATCTCTTCCGACAGCGCCGTTAAGATGCCCGATCTTTATCGCGGCAAGTTGATGGTGTTTAAAGTGTTCGATAAAACGAGTATGGGGATTATCTTAGTTAATGAGCGGCCAGTACGAGTGGCCGACAAGTTGGCGATTCCCGATTCGCTGATCAGCAGTGAGTAGACTAGAGTTAGTTATAGTGTTTCTTTCGATGCAACCATAATGGTTGCATCGCACTTTTAAAGGGACGAACTATTAACGATACGCTGGTCGATTGGCTAGTTGTTTCTGCAGTATCTGGGCTAGGACCGGCTCGGGTTAAACAATTAATAAATTACATGGATGTAGCCGAACTAAGGCAAAGACTAACGCATGAGCCACAAGCGCTGCCTTTACCAGAGTCGTTACTACAATCTCATCTTTCTCCCGATTATGCTTTAGTTGATGCGGCTTTGGCGTGGCAGCAAGCCGAAGACAACCATCACCTTATCAGCTTTGATGACCCAGATTACCCTCCATTGCTTAAGCAGATTAACGATCCGCCACCACTGTTATTTTTAAAAGGTAACCGGGATGCTTTATTGTTTCCCGGTCTTGCTATTGTCGGAAGTCGGCGGGCAACACCTGGTGGCCTAAAGGTGGCTTATCAATTAGCAACGGAATTAGCGATAAATGGCGTCGGTATTATCAGTGGTATGGCCTTAGGTATCGATGGTTCAGCCCATAAGGCCGCTATCGATATTGATAAACCCAGTATTGCCGTGCTGGGGACTGGAGTCGATGTAATTTACCCTAAGAGGCATCGTCACATTTACAATAGTATTCAAAAGGATGGCTGTGTTGTTAGTGAATTTTGGCCCAGCGTTAAGCCATATTCTGGTAATTTTCCGAAACGAAATCGCATTATTAGCGGTCTAACTATAGGAACCTTAGTGGTTGAGGCAACCCTGAAAAGTGGCTCACTGATCACGGCTAGGCTGGCGAATGAACAGGGGAGAGAGGTGTTTGCTGTTCCGGGGAGTGTGCTCAGTGAGCAAAGTGAGGGATGTCATCAGTTGTTGCGTGATGGCGCTAAGTTAGTCGAGTCTGTTAGTGACATTTTGGAAGAAGTTACCGCTTTATCGTATTTTCACCTTGAAGAACTCAAGGCTCGTCACCATATAGGGGGGGAGAACGCTTCTGATTTGCCATTTTCCTCGCTGTTAGCTAGTGTAGGCTATGAGGCTACAACAATAGATGATGTAGTCGAGCATAGTGGAAAAACCATAGAGCTAGTATTAGAGCAATTGCTTGAACTCGAGCTGCAGGGTTGGATTTCTGCAGTCCCTGGTGGTTACATAAGACTAAAGAGGAGCTAGCCATGTTTGATATCCTCATGTATTTATTTGAAAACTATGTTCATAGTGAAGTCGAACTCTTGGTAGATGAAGACGAACTCACAAAAGAACTTACTCGCGCCGGATTTCACCAGAGTGAAATCATCAAAGCACTTTCTTGGTTAGAGCGTTTAGCTGAACTTCAAGAAGCTGGCACGCCTTATCTTTGTAATCATGATCAGCATTCATTCCGCATTTATACCGATGCCGAAATGGAAAAGATTGATGTTGAGAGTCGCGGCTTCTTACTCTTTTTAGAGCAGATTAAAGTGCTCAGCGTCGAGACCCGTGAGATGGTTATTGACCGAGTGATGGAGATTGATGAGCCAACTCTGAACCTTGATGATCTTAAGTGGGTTATCCTGATGGTGCTATTTAATGCGCCGGGTCATGAGTCTGCATATGAGCAGATGGAAGATCTTATCTTTGAACAGCCCGACGGGCGTCTACACTCGTAGTCTATAAAGAACCTAAAGCAAAGGAGGCCTAAGCCTCCTTTTTTGTGTCTGGAACATTTATGCCAATTTGCCATGGATGGATACAAATTGGCGTTGTGCCTAGAATGTTAGGTGATTCTTACCATGAGCTAAGTGCTTTGGTTGCAAGTAGTCACGATAATCATAGCGCCCCTGCTTGTGTAACCTAGGTTTGGCATCTTCTTCGCTATCATCAAACTCACTGACTTGGGTACTTAACCAGTCGGCGAATTGGGGTTGATGCTCAGTCAACGATGCCATCAGTTGCTCGTAACCCTCAAAGTAGTCGGTTTTAAGGTATTTGCTTAGCTGTACAAAGTCAGCGTGATGATTTTCCACTAGGAAGCGAATCGCCATATAGCTCCACTTATAGGTTCTGTCTTGGCCATCTTTATATTCGGTGGCGAAGATCTCTTCTAGTGTTGGTGCTTCTTCTATATCACGTTTAATAACGCGAAGGGCTGAAGGGTTCTCGTTACTCTTGGAAACATACTCAGCTAAGCCTTCTGACCACCACACCATTTTTGATGGGAAGTGCCCAAAACCAGCATATTTTACAAAGTGACCATCAAGGTAGTGCACATATTCATGGTTGAGGTTCCAGACTCTAAACTCTGGTTCGATCCACCATTGGCGATAGGCAAAGAAGGTCGCCTGATTACCAGGCTTGGATGGTGTGCCTTCTATGTACATTCCGCCATTATCGGTATTAATATCAAAGATCAGCTGACCATAGAGGTGGTATTGGCTCCAATTCTTAAAGGCGACAACTCTTAGTGCGGTATTAAAGTCATTAGGTGTGGGTTTTAGCCCTGTCTCTAACACACTATGGAAATTAGACTCTTGAGATGTCAGCTTGGTACAGCTCTCGGCCAACTCTTGCTCGTTTAGATCTTGAGTCAGTATGAATAAACTATCGGAGCAATGATGCTCGATTGGTAGAGCCGTTTTAAGATCCGGAATGCGGCATATTTCGCTATTCTCTTCACACAACTCCTGACCACCAAATACGTTGACGTGAAAACCTGCGGTGTAAGCATCTCTTGCTGCATCACCACGTTGCGCAACGTCGGCTTTCGCAATTGCCGCTACAGCTTCGTCTACGGCAAGCTCTTGCTCGGTTGCTTTACCATCTTCCGATGAAGGAAGGGCGAGACGGTAGAGGGCGAGTGCCCAATATGCGTTGGTGCGAGGCCAGTCACTATCGGAGCGGATACTGGCAGGGCTGGCTGCAAATGCCAATAGTGGCGTATTTAGCTCGGCAGCTAGCAGTACTTTGTTTAGCTCGCCATCGACATCCTTACGGCTTTTATTGAGTAGGAAACCATAAGCTTTAAGTGTTTCTAGCAAGCCATAGTCGTTAGCTTTATTGGGTGTCGATGTGGCGAGTTGCTGTAGCTGCGTTTCTAGTTGAGAAAGTAGGGGGGCCAAGGCTGGTGCGGCATCGTTATTGGCGAAGTAACGATATACCGTCACCGCATACTGTTCTTGCAGACGGGCTTGGTTGTCGAGTAAGTCTGAATCACTTAGGTCTTCAAGTGCTATCGCTAAAGCAGAGATGTCTGCGGCGCTAAGGTCATCCACTGGGCCGTAATAGCTAAAGGCACGGAAATAGTAGAGTAGTTGATTAGCCGAGTCGATATTTTGAGTCGTACTCAGAGCTGCACTGGCCTGTAAAAAGGTATCTCTTGTTAAGAGTGGGCTTTGGGCATTAAACAGGTCTGTTTCGGAAGCCGCAGTGATTTGGCTAATGGTGTATGGGTTTACAGCTTGTTGTTCGACACTAGTACAACCTGAGAGAGAGGTGAGTAGACCCGCTATAATAGTCATAGCTAGCTTTGAGGGTGTATTCATTTTTTTATCCCTTTATTTTAATTCCCTTGCTTTTATTGAATACAATATATCATTGCTTTTCACGAAATTCTAACACTGGAATACAAAACTTAATCGATTCCTTGGTAGAATAGCGGCATAGAGATGAATTGAGACAATCATGACCAAAATAGATCAGCAACTGTTTACTACGCATGAGCACGCTCTTGAGAAAGAGTTTGAGCTTTGCCCTAAATGTGGCTGCGAGTTGTCGGTAAAGCACAGTAAGCACGGTGGTTTTATTGGGTGTAATAACTATCCAAGTTGTGATTACACAAGACCGCTGGTGCAGCACGAGTCGATTGAGACACAAATTATTGAGGGCTCTATTTGCCCTGATTGCGGTAATGAGCTGGCGGTTAAGTCTGGCCGTTTTGGTATTTTTATTGGTTGCACCAATTATCCTGAGTGTAGCCACATCGAAAAGCATGATCAGGCCGATAGCCAAGATGAGATCCCTTGCCCTAAATGCAAAAAAGGTCATATAGAACATAGAACAAGTCGATTTGGTAAGTCGTTTTATGCTTGTAGTGCTTATCCAAAATGTAAGTTCTTAGTCAACTATCCTCCTAGGGCGGAAGCTTGTCCTGAGTGTGGTTTTGGGATCTTAGTTGAGCGCAAGGGAGCCGCTGGAATGCGCTTAGAGTGCCCTGAAAAGACATGCAAATATAAGCGTCCTGTTTAAATATTCATATTATCTTCCCGCTAATATCACTTTTGAGTAATCATAGGGATATTGCACTGCGCGGATTACATAAGGTTAAGAGATAAATGTTAGAAGTATTGCCGGCGGACGTAGCCGAATTGATCGAGCAAGGTGGAGTGATAGCCTACCCAACCGAAGCTGTGTACGGCTTAGGTTGCGATCCCGATAATGATGATGCCATTAATCAGTTACTGCAGATAAAGCAGCGTCCTTGGCAGAAGGGGCTTATTTTGGTTGCGGGTGACTATCGACAGTTGTTGCCGTATATCGATGAATCCCAACTTACTGCTGAGCAATTAGCTTATGTTAAGAGTAAGTGGCCGGGTCCGTTTACTTTTATTATGCCGATTAAGCCAGGGCTATCTAAGTTACTCAGTGGCACCTTTGACTCTATTGCAGTACGCGTGACAGCGCATGAGGATGTTAAAGCCCTATGTGCAGCTATCAATAAACCAGTTGTATCGACCAGCGCCAATTTGTCAGGGCAAGAGCCAGCGCTATCAGCTGAAAGTATTAAACAGCAGTTTACCGGCAAGATTACTGGATTAGTAAAAGGTGAGCTAGGAACTCAAGTATCACCATCCACCATTATCGATGCCAAAACAGGCGCCATTCTGAGACAAGGTTAATTAGCCACTATAAAAAGGAATAATATGAGCACACCAGATCCAGCAGTAGTAAAAGCTTTCTTACTCGATCTTCAAAACCGTATTTGTAATGGATTAGAAGCCCTAGATGGCGTGGCAACATTTGCAGAAGACTCTTGGAAACGTGAAGAGGGGGGCGGTGGGCAGAGCCGCGTACTGACTGGTGGTGCCGTATTTGAACAAGCCGGTGTTAACTTTTCCCATGTGATGGGCGCATCTATGCCTGCCTCGGCAACAGCACATCGTCCAGAGCTAGCGGGTCGCAGTTTCGAAGCGATGGGGGTGTCTTTAGTTATTCACCCAAACAATCCACATATTCCTACGACACATGCCAACGTACGTTTCTTCATTGCCCATAAAGAGGGGGCCGACCCTGTATGGTGGTTTGGTGGTGGTTTTGACTTAACCCCTTACTACCCTTATTTAGAAGATGTGCTCGAGTGGCACTTAACTGCTAAGTCTTTATGTGAACCATTTGGCGAAGAGGTTTACCCTAAATATAAGCAGTGGTGTGATGAATACTTTTGGTTACCACACCGCAATGAGACGCGCGGCGTTGGTGGACTTTTCTTTGATGATCTCAATAAACAGGGCTTCGATCAGAGCTTTGCCTTTATGCAGGCGGTAGGTAATGGGTTCTTAACGGCGTACGCCCCAATTGTTGAGCGTCGTAAAGATACTGAATATGGTGAGCGTGAACGGCAGTTCCAGTTATACCGCCGCGGGAGATATGTTGAATTTAACTTGGTTTATGACCGTGGCACCCTGTTTGGCCTACAAACTGGTGGTCGTACAGAGTCTATTCTCATGTCGATGCCACCATTGGTACGTTGGGAATATGCCTACACACCAGAAGAGGGTAGCCCAGAGGCAAAACTTTATAGTGATTACCTAAAGCCAAGAGATTGGTTAAACCTTTAACGGGCTTTATCACAAGCGTCACTATAGTAGCGAAACCAATCATGTTCTTAAACGTTATTGGTTTCGCATATGATCCGCTAGCGTAGCGATTGCACTATAGATAGCTTGCTGATGCTGTGGCTCTGTCACTTCTATCTCTATCGCCGCTTTCATACAGAGTAACCACTGATCTCGCATGGCCTCGTCGACCTTAAATGGCATGTGTCTAGCCCGCAATGCTGGGTGGCCATGTTTCTGCTGATAAAGTTGTGGCCCACCAAGCCAGCCGCTTAGAAACTCAAAGAGCTTTTGTTCTGACTCATCAATTGGTGCTCTATGGAGCGACAATAACGCTTGTGTCGCTTCATTGCTCTGCATCTGCAGATAAAACTGATGGGCAATCGCGCGAATGACCTTCTCTCCACCGATGCGATCATAGGCATTGGATTGGCTTGGGCCTCTGTCTTTACTCGGTTGGGTTTTGCCAACAAGCTTCTTTAACCAGTTCATATTGCTTCTTCTACGGCTTCTTATTACGACTTTGGCGAACAGTGTAGCAAGGCCATGAGTAAATTTATCTAGCAATTTAAGTGAGCCACAGTAGAAAACAGAGCTGAAAATAACTCGGGTAGAATAGATTGCCTATGAGTTAATCCGCGTTACACTAGTGTTTTTAACCCGTATAGAGTTGCAAGCATGACTGAACGATACGCAGTATTTGGTAACCCCATTGCACACAGTAAATCCCCAAAGATACATACCATGTTTGCCAAAGAAACGGCTCAGTCATTAAGTTATGAGGCTATCTTAGCCCCGATTGATGCATTTGAAGCAACATTCAAACAGTTTGCTGCTAACAAGGGTTATGGAGCTAATGTTACTGTGCCTTTTAAAGAGCAAGCATTTGCTCTGTGCAACGAGCTTAGTGAGCAAGCGCAACTAGCAGGAGCGGTAAATACCTTATCGGTGCAAGCTGATGGTAAGGTCAGAGGTGATAATACAGATGGTTTAGGCTTAGTTGCCGATCTCGAAAGAAACCTTGGCAGCCTTGCGGGTCTAAATGTTCTATTAGTGGGAGCGGGTGGTGCGGCAAGAGGCTGTATTTTGCCACTACTGAATGCAGGAATTGAAAAGCTGACGATAGTAAACAGAACACAAGCTAAGGCTGAAGCTCTGGTAGAACTATTTGCTAACTACGGAACGGTTAATGCCTTACCGATATCACATACAGGCCAAAGCTACGATCTTGTTATTAACTCGACCTCTTCCAGTTTAAGCGGTGAAGTGCCAAATATAAGTGGCGATACGATTACAGATAAGACAGTTTGCTACGATATGATGTATAGCAAAGAAGCAACGGCATTTAATGTGTGGGCCAAAGCGCAGGGGGCCGACCAAACCATAGATGGCTTAGGCATGCTGGTGGGGCAAGCTGCTGAGAGTTTCTTTATCTGGCGTAAGGTTAAACCTAGCGTAGAACCTGTTTTAGCTCAGCTTCGAGCCGAACTCTAATTTGAGATATGTTTGAGATAGTTATGAACCAGAGTATTTTATTTCCCGATCTACAAGATTGGGATGCACAAACACAAAGCATCGTTTTCCCTGTACAGGTTCAGGGAGCCAATATTGAATGCCGCATTAGTTTAAATAAGCTGATTTCTTTGTCATCGGCAACAGTGGATATCGGTGAGCAAGATATTGCGAATAAAGCACTAGATCTATTTGATGATTATCGGTTTGATATAGAGGAAGAGGTTGAAGCGCTCATCGGACAGGAGATATTCGATGAGCAGGGACGAGTCGTTCTAGCATAAGCTCGAGACTACTCGCCTTCTTGTAGATATTCGTTCTTTAGTCTGACATAGTTGTCAGCAGATTGAGGCAGGAAGGCAATCTCTGTCTCGGTAAGTGGTCGAGCTTGTTTCGCCGGGCTGCCTACATACAGATAACCACTCTTTAGTACCTTGCCTGGAGGGACTAAGGAGCCTGCACCTAAAATCACATCGTCTTCTAATATGGCTCCATCTAAAATGATGGCCCCCATGCCGACTAAAATACGATTGCCGACTTTGCATCCATGTAGCATAGCTTTGTGACCAACTGTCACATCATCACCAATAATTAAAGGGTGACCTTCGGGTAAAGCTGCTGACTTACGAGTGACATGTAGCACAGTACCATCTTGGATATTTGAACGTTTGCCTATATAGATACTGTTTACATCGCCCCGAGCAGCGACTAAAGGCCAAACGCTAGAGTCATCATCTAGCGTAATATCACCGACGAGAACGCAGTCTTGGTCGATATATACGTTACTCTTTAGCTCAGGAACAATACCTTTATATGAGCGCAGTGACTTATTGTTTCTGTAGTTAGTCATCTAAAAGTCCTTAAAATGGCGTTTTATGGCATTATAAAGCCTAAAAAGTAGCTAGTCAGGGGGTTTTATAAGCAAACAGTAATGAAACTAGAGTTTTATTCATTTTTGCTCTTGCGCTTTGAGCTGACATCCCTATAATGCGCATCCACTGACACGGCACAGCAGGCCAACTACCCAGCGTAAACGCTAGATAGCACGGGACTTGCAGCGGTGTTAGGGATTCGAAAATCGGAAGAGATTTGAATCTGGTGACAAGCGGTTTAAGAGCTTCATTTGATGTGCCTTGTATAAAGAATCATCGCTTGAAAAACTTCTTAAAATAAACGCTTGACGCCAACAACGGGAAGTGTAGAATACGCAGCCCTAGCCACTTGGAACGGTTCGCTGAGAACGCCAAGCAGGCAACGCTCTTTAACAATATGACAAGCAAATCTGTGTGGACAC
>NZ_JAKEVD010000044.1 GCF_022398325.1 Shewanella sp. Isolate13 | reverse complement strand
ATTGAGCGCCGTTTTTGTATATAAAATTGGTCTGCTTAGAAACCGTGATTAGCGTTACTGACGCGAAACCAGCCTGCAATACTGTAGCGATTGACTTCGGTGCGCAGCACTTCATGGGGGAAACGTTCACTCAAAAATACCACCCATTTGCCAAAGTTAGGGGAAATGGTTTCAAGTTTATTATCGTTTTCGTCATAAACGATCAACTCACCGCCGTGCTCCGCCTTCCAATCGTGGTTGAGAAACAGCACTGAGGTCAAAATGCGGTTTCTGCTGCCTTGTAGTACATCAGAGTGCTTTTGATAGAAAGCGCCAGGCTCATAGATGGCGTAATGGCTTTCAAAGTCAAATAGCCCCATGAAGAGTCGCTTGTTCATGCCTTCTCGAAGTTGTGTCATTAGATCGAGATAGAGCTTGTCGGCCGGTCGCTGCTCGGATAACCAACGAATTTGGTCACTGCGAATGCTTTCAACGAGTTGCTGCTCACCACCACGGCCGATCGCGGCTGGGCGAAAGTCATCCCAAGTGGCATTTTTAGAACTGAGTAATAACTGTTCACACACCGAAGGCGGTAATGTGTCAGGCAGAACGATATAACCGGTTTCAACCAATGCATCGGCAATGGTATCCATCACGGCTTCACTTAATTGTGGAACCATAACAAGGTACTCAAAAGAATAAAACACGATAGCTTTACTGGCAGGCTCTGAAGAGGTGAGCACTGTATTCGAGGTAGTGTCAGAACAGGTTGCCTACGTGGAAAAACGGGCTACCCAGTCAAAAATCGGCGCAATTATAAGTTGCGTTTACAAAAACGCAATTGGAGAAAGTGATAGATGGTGTCTGTTAAAACACTATTTAGGCGATATGAATAATTGCTGAGAATAGTGCTAGAGGGGCGAAGAGGTCACAAGTGAAAGGTGATAACCTTAACTAAATTAGTAAGGCATTGATTTTAAAGTTCGCTTCGGCTATGACTTCTTACGAGATACTTTAGACTCTTCACCTTTAAGTAGGCGCTTTATATTATCTTTGTGGCGGATCACTATGAGTGTCGACAGCATGGCGACGGGAATAGTAAATCGGTCATCGAGCCACCAAGTATAAACGGGGGCAAGCATTGCGGTACAGATGGCGGCAAAAGAGGAGTAGCGGGTAAGTAGCAGGATGACAATCCAAGAGCCCATAAGCCAAAGTGCTAAGTCATGACCGATGGGGGCCATGGCGCCAAAAGCTGTTGCAACACCTTTACCACCTTTAAAGTGAAAAAATATTGGGAAAATATGCCCAAGGCAGGCAGCGATGGCGATGACACCCAGTGCAATTGGGTCGACACCGAGTCTAAACGCAAGATAAGCCGGTGCTGCACCTTTTAGCATATCGAAAAATAGTACCAATGCCGCAGAGCTCGCGCCGCCGATGCGCAGTACATTGGTTGCCCCGGGGTTGCCTGAACCTTGGCTGCGTGGGTCGGGAAGTCCGCGCATTTTACAGACCAAAACAGCACTCGATATTGAGCCGGCCAGATAGGCGGCTAATATCATCACTATGGTTAGTACTGTTACGGTCAAATTGGTTTCCTTATTCGTCTTAGGGTATCATCGCGCCACGTAATGTCGGCGTGGCTATTTTTATCACGCACTTATGACCAAAATGGCTAAAGAGCCCGTTAAATATTGTTTTGGTAACGCTGCGTTAGCAAGCTTGCCTAGTAGGCGATAGCTTTTTAATAATTCTTTATATAGCGAGACTTATCCTACTTTGGTTTGGTCTCGTTAGAAAGAGCATCAGGCTAATATTTCAGCTTTGTGGCGGATTATATCCCTTTTGTTCGTTTTAGCTTATCTGACCTCAGCGTCATAGATTAAAGTTTTGGAGATATCATGGATAAAGTACTGATTAGAGAGCTTAGAATTGAAACTGTTATCGGGATCTATGAGTGGGAAAAGCAGATCCATCAAAGCTTGCTAATTGATTTAGACATGGCTTGGAATAATCGCCCAGCAGCCGATAGCGATGACTACCAATATGCGCTCTGTTACGAAACGGTGTCGAATCGATTGACAGCACTTATCACCGAAAAGCCGATCGAATTGATTGAAACTGTCGCTGAAATGGTCGCTAATTGTGTGATGAGTGAGTTTAATGTGCCTTGGGTCAAGGTTAAGGTGATGAAGCCCGGCGCAGTGCCAACGGCTGCCGCTGTGGGTGTTGAGATTGAAAGAGGTTATGCATAGATGGCAAAGATCTTTATTAGCTTGGGGAGTAATATTGAGCCTGAGCGCCATCTTAAGGCGGCTTTAACGGACCTTAATAACTACTTTAGCGCATTAGAATTATCATCTGTGTTTGAAAGTGAAGCGGTGGGCTTTGAGGGAAGTAACTTTCTCAATATGGTTGTTGCCGCACAAACCGAGTTATCGATAGCTGAAGTGGTGAGCACTTTCAAGCAGATTGAACAGGCCCATGGCCGAGTGAAAGGCGCGAAGAAATTTGCCCCTAGAACCTTAGATTTAGATCTGTTGCTGTATGACGATACCGTTAGCGAGCAGCCGATTGAATTACCGAGAGCTGAAATCCTTTATAATGCCTTTGTGTTATGGCCATTAGCGGAGATCGCTCCCTCTTTAACTCACCCCGTTGTCAAACAGTCATATCAAACCCTTTGGGAGAGTTATGACAAGAGTCAACAATCACTATGGCCAGTTGAGTTTAGCTGGTCTGCGTAAACCTCTTTTTTACTTAGGATAGTTATGGATACCTTTCAGGTGATTATATTGGCTCTTATTCAGGGCCTCACCGAGTTTTTGCCGATCTCAAGTTCTGCTCACCTTATTTTGCCTGCACAGCTTCTGGGCTGGCAGGATCAAGGCCTGTCGTTTGACGTTGCGGTTAACACGGGCTCTTTCTTAGCGGTCGTGATGTATTTTCGCCGCGAGCTATTGTCGATGTTTACCGCTTGGACAACGAGTCTTGTCACCCGTAAACAAACTGAAGAAAGTAAGCTATCTTGGTGGATCATCTTAGCCACTATTCCTGCAGTCATTATCGGCTTTAGTGCTAAAGGTTTTATCGAGACTCACTTTCGTAGTATTGAGGTCATAGCGGTAACAACCATAGTATTTGGCCTACTGCTCTGGTGGGCAGACAAAATGCAGCGTGAAGGCTTTAATGAGTTTCAAGTGGGCTGGAAAAAGGCGCTCGTTATCGGTATCGCCCAAGCGATGGCGCTCATTCCTGGTACGTCTCGTTCAGGTGCGACGATTACTGCGGCACTGATGTTAGGTCTTAGTCGTGAAGCGGCTGCGCGATTCTCATTTTTGATGTCGGTTCCAGTGAGCCTAGGCGCGGCTATCTTAGTCACCAAAGATCTGCTTTCTAGTGGCCAAGTCATCGACTATCAGGCGTTAGGCCTAGGAGTGGTGGTGTCGTTTATTGCAGCTTATATCTGTATCCACTACTTCTTAAAGATCATCAGCAAGATGGGCATGACACCATTTGTTATCTATCGCCTAGCGTTAGGTGCGGTTTTATGTGGGGTTATCTTTTTATAACCGTAGGGCAAGCCAGCCTATAATTTAAACCATTGTTCTAAAAATGAGCGTGTCATGAATAGTATTTATCTTTGCCCAGTTTGCCAATCACCACTTATGGTGCATCAAGAGTCCAAGGGGCTGCATTGTGAAAACAAGCACCACTTCGATATTAATGAGCAGGGTTATTGGCTGTTTAGCCAGCCTAAGAAACCTAAGGCTGACTCTCGTGCGGTGATGCGCGCTAAGCGTTACGTGCTCGAGTCGGGGATTTATGTTCCACTGGCGCAGTCTATGGCGAAAGTGATTGCTGAGCTTCCTCAAATAGCGAATGCCGAAGCATTGTCTCAGCTCGACTTCGACTGTGGTGATGGCTACTTCCTGCGGACACTCAAGGGGATTTTAGCTCAGTTAAAACCAGAACTTACGCTGACGCAGACAGGGATCTGCGAAGCTGAGAATGCGATTTTTGCCGCAGCTAAGGCCGAGGCGGGACCAACTTATATCGTCTCAACGTTGAAACGCTTACCAATTGCCGATGAAAGCTTCGATTTAGTGACGCTAATAGATAAGCCACTCAAGGGGAAAGAACTGACTCGCGTATTGAAGCAAGAAGGCATTTTGCTGCAAGTTGCTGCGGGGCCGAGACACCTTTGGCAAATTCGTGAGTTTATCTACCCAGATTTATCGGAAAAGCCGCTGAGCGAGAATTTGCCTAAAGAGCTTGAACTGCTCCATAGTGAGCGTTTATCGCTGACGGCAAGTGTATCAGGTGAGCAGGCTATTGCGCTGCTGGAAATGACACCTTATGCATGGCGCGCCAATGATAAAATGAGACATCAAATTCAACATACCCAGTTCGATAGATTAGAAATTGACTTTGTCATTAACGTGATGACTAGAAAATAATCTGTGCTCAGGGTAACCTTTGCTTATTGAATTAAACGGAAACTGAAAATCGATGATGCGTACTTTGCTGTTGTTCATCTTGGCATGTTTGCCACTGACTTCGTTCGCCAATGTTTATTCAATTCCTCAAGATGGCAGTCGCCTAATTGGGGAGTTGCAAGAACATGTTGTGCAGAAGGGGGACTATTTCCAAACCATCTCTAAGCAATACAATATTGGGATCTTGGAACTGATGCAGTCTAACCCAGGGGTCGATCCGTTCTTGCCGACACCTGGCACTCGTCTGTTGATCCCAACTCAGATGTTACTACCGGATGTGCCACATAAAGGTGTGGTGATAAACCTCGCTGAGTTGCGCCTCTATTACTTTCCTAAGGGCGGTAAAGAGGTTCACGTATTCCCAGTCGGTATCGGCCGTGTCGGCCGTGAAACACCTGAGATGGTGACTCGAATTAAGTCGCGTATTCCTAATCCCAGTTGGACGCCACCAGCTAGCATTCGTAAAGAGCATCTAGAAGAGCGCGGTGAGGTATTGCCACGAGTGGTACCAGCAGGCCCGGATAATCCACTGGGTAAGTTTGCGATTCAGCTATCTTATGGTGACGGTAGTTACCTTATTCACGGTACCAATAAAGATTTTGGTATCGGTATGCGCGTAAGCGCGGGCTGTATTCGTTTAAACCCCGATGACATCGAGTGGCTGTTCGATCAAGTGAAGTATGGCGATCAGGTTACTATCATCAATGAAACCGTTAAGACCTCTACAGAGCCAGACGGTCGTGAGTTGATCGAGGTACATTCACCTTTGTCGACCGCAAACGGTGGCAGTGATAACGTCCGCCAGATGAATCGTGGTGTGGTTGAGTTTATCGGGAAAGAGCAGGTCGATTATGCCAAGGCTAACGATGCCTTGCTGACTCAAGCGGGTATTCCGGTCAATATTCAGAGCCTGTCAAACGGCTAACCAGTAGCTGACTGTTTAATAAAGGCGTCCATTAGGGCGCTTTTTTATTATCTTAGTTTGATAAGGTTTGAAAGTTTGGGGGAATAAGTGAGTCTGAGAAACAGAATACAGCGGATAAATTAAAGGCTTGGTCAAGTACGATACTCGAAACCAAGCCTTGGGAGTCAGCCGTTATAGAATAAGGCTTAATTCCTAAACAATATTACTTCTTGTAAGAAGAAGCGATGTTGTCGATGCGTGCGTTAGCACGTTCTGCTTCAGCAACGCCAGCTACTGCTGCTGCAGTTGCATCATCGATGTCTGCAGACATTTTAGCGTGATCTGATTTTAGAGAGCTAACTTCAGCTGAAAGCTGGTCAACTTTGTTACCTAGGTTTGCAACGCTTTCTTCAAGAGCAGTAGTGTTTGCACAGCCACCTAGTAGGGCAGTCATTGCTACACCAGCAATCATAAGTACTTTTTTATTCATCGGGAATTCCCTTTATATAGGTTGGTTTAAATAAGCACAGCTGCACATTACAACTGAACTGGTTAATTATGTCACACAGAAAAATTATTGCTATGCATTTTATCGCTAAGCTCTGAATAACTTAGTGAAAATTTGTGCAATTGCAAGCTAAGTGTAAATTATTCACAAATAATACACCTATAATATTAGTCTATAAAAACGACTTTTTATGATTTTTTATGAAGGTGAAGTGGCTTGCAAGCCTTTAATCACCTGTACTGCAGCCGTTCTCGCTTTACCTAACTGCTCACGGATCTCGGCGCCTTTATACCCTTGTGCGATAATAGCCTGTACTTCAACAGCGGACGCCGCGGCAAAACACTGTTTAAGGTAATCAGCCTGAGGATAGGGGGTAAACTCGAGTCCGGTGCGCCCTTTACTGTCGGCTTCACAGGCGATTAGTAGTTGCTCTAGTCGGTGAGGCTTGCGCCAAAAATCTGCTTTATCAAACAGTTTGACCAGAGTATCAGCCCTAAGCTCGGTCACCTTGTGGATGTTTTGATGTTGATCGCTGACCAGCAGCGCCAAGTCACGATACTCATTGGGTACCCTAAAGCGCTCACATAAGGACTTAATTAAGGGTAAGCCTTTTTGCCCATGACCATGGTGTTTTGGTAAGTGTTCTTTAGGGCTTAATGCCTTACCTAGATCGTGCACCAAAGCGGCGAAGCGTACTGAGTTATCGTTGGTTAGCTTGGCAACTTGCTCAAGCACCATCATGGTATGAACCCCAGTATCGATTTCTGGGTGCCACTTTTCAGGCTGAGGAACACCAAATAGTGCCTCAATTTCAGGAAATAACACGGCGAGTGCACCACAGTCCCTTAATACTTGAAAGAATACTTGTGGGTCATCTGTTGCAAGCGCCTTATCGAGTTCTAAGTAGACACGTTCGGCGGTTAAAGCCTCCAGCTCGCCACTTTGGCTTATCTTAGCCATTAAGGCCATGGTTTCCGGTGCAACGCTAAAGCCTAGATTGTGAAAACGAGCAGCAAAGCGGGCCACTCGCAGGACTCGTAAAGGGTCTTCAATAAACGCATCGGAGACATGTCTGAGGGTGCGTTTTTCAAGATCTGCCACGCCGTTATAAGGGTCGTAAAGTTTACCCT
The DNA here is from genome assembly GCF_022398325.1 of Shewanella sp. Isolate13. Classification (GTDB taxonomy): domain Bacteria; phylum Pseudomonadota; class Gammaproteobacteria; order Enterobacterales; family Shewanellaceae; genus Shewanella. The sequence goes on along the minus strand of NZ_JAKEVD010000044.1, from coordinate 23,310 downwards.
CTTCATCTTGAGCTATAGCGTTTATCGTTAGATCTCGGCGCATTAGATCTTGCTCAAGGGTAACGGTTGGCGCGGCATCGACACTAAAGCCACCATAACCCGCTGCGGTTTTTCGTTCGGTACGCGCGAGCGCATATTCTTGGCTGGTCTTGGGGTGTAAAAATACCGGGAAGTCCTTACCAACCTGATTATAGCCAAGTGCAAGCATCTGCTCTGGTGTTGCACCGACGACCATATAGTCGTGATCTTTAACTGGAAGGTTGAGTAATTTATCGCGGACGGCGCCGCCAACAAGGTAAATTTTCACAAGATCTCTCACTTAATAACTTAACGGCGAGTGTAGCATGATTCCATTGTCTCCTAAGTGAATTGTTAGATGTTCTCATACTCAAAACTTGGATACAGACAGTAATATATCGCGATCAATTTGATATTGGACTTACTTTAGTAGAATAAGTTAAAGCAAATTTTGACAAGCATTGCCCTTGGCTTTAACGTGAGTCTTAATTCTAGATTTATGCCGAGGTTTGGGCCGAAACGGAGCCGTTTTGTCCATCCACGAAAATTGAAAGGCATCGACTGGCACATCAAGGTAATATAAACACCCGTTGTGTGTATATTTATAGTGCATAAGAGTTTCTGCTCTGTAGGCGTCAGTTCAACATGGTTTTAAAAGGATAAAAGCTCGCATGTATAAGGCTTTCTTTGGATTAAATGACAATCCGTTTTCTATCGCACCGAACCCTCATTATCTGTTTTTGAGTGATCGCCATAGAGAAGCTTTGGCACATCTTACTTATGGCCTAGGTGAAACGGGTGGCTTTGTATTGTTAACAGGTGAGGTGGGGACTGGGAAAACCACAGTTTCTCGCTGCCTGTTAAAACAGCTCCCCGATAATACCGATACCGCATTTATCTTAAATCCGTCATTAACAGAGTCAGAATTGCTGGCGACCTTGTGTGATGAGTTAGGGATTACTTATGGTGACGAGCCCAGCCTTAAGCAGCTGACAGACTTGATCAGTAAGTTCCTGCTTGAGAATCATAGCAAAGGCCGTAATACGGTATTAATTATCGATGAGGCACAGCATTTAAGAGCCGAAGTGCTCGAACAATTAAGGCTACTCACCAATTTAGAAACCGACACTAAAAAGTTACTGCAGGTCATCTTGATTGGTCAACCTGAGTTGCAGCAACTACTTAAAAGGCAAGAGCTACGCCAGTTAGCCCAGCGCATCACTGCTCGTTATCATCTTCTGCCATTAACGGTTGAAGAGGTGGCGCTGTATGTGCAGCATCGTCTGCAGGTCGCCGGCCGCCATGAGCCACTGTTTCATAAGAGTGCGATTAAGGCGTTACATAAATATAGCGGCGGTATTCCAAGATTGATCAACCTGTTATGTGAGCGCGCCTTGATGGCCAGTTATGCCCAGTCGAAGGTACCTATCGATAATAAGATGGTACGTTTAGCCTCAGCAGAGGTATTAGGGGAAGAGCCTGAAAAGAAGAGTCTGTTGCTGCCAGCCAGCATAGCTGCATCGCTGCTTGCTACCTTCGGCATCGCGTTTTATCTATTTAGCCCATCGGCTACCACGGCGAACACCGCTGCTGTCAAAACACCTGCACCTGTCGTTGCTTCTGTAAACACGGTAAAGCAAGATGCGAGCAGCAATGCTTTAAATAATAGCCAGCGCGTACTCAATAATGCGATCTCTCAGAGCCGTGATATCGACAGCGCCTACGCCAGTATTTTAGGCTTGTGGGGCAAGGTGCCCTATATTGGGTTGACCGCATGTCAGTCGGCTAAACAGCAGGGGCTTGATTGTTTTCAGCAGCAGGGCAATTGGCACTCTTTAGTACGCCTTAACTATCCTGCCGTTGTCTATCTGGTCGATGATAAGGATCAAGCCTTTTATGGCACTGTGGTGTCACGTCAGGGCGAGCAAATTTTGCTACAGCTTAATGAGCAACAGCTTTGGGTGAGTCGAGATTGGTTTACCCGCCACTTTAGCGGAACCTTTGAACTTCTCTGGCAGGCACCTCTAAATCAGCCAAAGGAGATTGGACAGTCGGCGAATCAGGCTCAGCTCCAGTGGCTAGAGAACAGCCTAGCGCGTATTGATGACAGAGCGCCGAGACTGGTTGATTACTTTGACCCCGAATTGGAGCAGAACTTAAAGGCGTTTCAGCGTCAACATGGTTTGACCGCCGATGGTATTGCAGGCAGCCAAACACTTGTGCAGCTTAATCTGTATTTAAGTGATGCTGGACCGCGACTCGGTCAAAGCAAGAGGTTGTATTAATGTCGATTTTACTCGATGCTGTGACGCGAGATAAACAGCAATCTCAAGGGATAACCCATGATGTGGTGTTGACTCCGAGGGCGCAATACAGGGCGAAGCAAGACAGTGGTAAAGGGCTTAAATATGCCATAGGTTTTGTCTCGCTATTACTGTTGACCGTCTTAGCCGCTTGGCTTTTGAGTAAGGTCTTGTACCCCGAATCGAAGGGGGCTAACGGGCTTTTGGAAGCGACGAGTGTTAACTCTAGTGCTAATCTAACGCCTAATCAACACGAGTTCGCGAAACAAGAAACAGCCCAACAAATGAGTCAGCAAGAGGCTGACTCTGAGCTTACAGGTGACTCAACACCAGAGTCGGTGGCCGAGATCCGTCTTGCAGGGAAGGTTGTGCTGCCCATCGCTCAACCTATGGCGGTAACTCAACCCATGATGGTTTCCACTTCACTGCCGCCGGCAAACAGTACTGTGTCAGAGGAGCCTAATGAGCTGATGGCCGCGGTGTTGAATGCGCAGCAGAGTGTAGAGAATAATAGTGTAGAGAATACTCATGAGACTGCTTCTAACCCCGCCTCAAGTAAGAGCCGAGTGACAAGCGACAGTGAGCCTATTATTCTCGGTGCCAATAGCAATCAGCGTGGTGAGGAGCTGCTTGAGTCGCTCAAAGAGCAGGTAGAAGATGCCGCTAACGATGTAGGCTTAAAAAGCTCGGAGCCTGCGGCAAACAATAATCTATTAGCGGCATTTGAGGCAGCACTTAAGGATGTAGAGCGGGATAATGCGGTGGCGACGCCAGTGACAGAGCCAAAGCTCGACCCCATTCCTACGACACCAAAGTCGGATGATATCCCCAAGTATGGTCAACTGCCAGCGGGGCTACAATTACAAGTCCCCGAGTTTAATATCAATGCCCATGTTTATTCGAGTGCGCCAGATAATCGTTGGCTCAATGTCGACGGGGCTGAGTTGCAGGAGGGGGATAGCATTCAGGGCAAGCTGACAATCGTTGAGATACGCCCCAGAGATGTGGTGTTAGCGATTCAAGGTACCGAGTTTAAAGTTCCTGCGATTTAATCTTTGATACGGTATAAATCATTAGGCTTAATAAACAAAAAGGAACACCTAGGTGTTCCTTTTTTATTTATAGACTTAACGCCTATCTATTTAGATTAAGCCTTAGCAAGCTTAGCAAATACGCGATCCGCTGCAGCAAGTGTTGCTTCAAGCTCTTCTTCACCGTGAGCAAGTGATAGGAAACCTGCTTCGTATGCGCTAGGAGCAAGGTAAACCCCCTCATCTAGCATCATGTGGTAGAACTCAGCAAACAGTGCAGTATCACACTTAGTCACTTGAGCAAAGTTGGTCACAGTCTCTTCGCTTGTGAAGAAGAAACCGAACATGCCACCAACGTAGTTGATCGCCATTGGAATGCCGTGCTTGTTAGCAGCAGCTTTGAAGCCTTCTGCTATGTATTGAGTCTTAGCGGCTAGCTGCTCATATACACCTTCTTCACAAAGGGCTTCCATCTGTGCAAGACCTGCAGACATGGCAATTGGGTTACCAGAAAGTGTACCTGCTTGATAAACCGGACCTGTTGGCGCGATAAACTGCATCACATCTTTGCGACCACCGAAAGCACCCACTGGCATACCGCCACCGATCACTTTACCTAGTGTTGTTAGATCTGGTGTTACGCCATAATGACCTTGTGCGCCGCTCTTAGATACGCGGAAACCTGTCATCACTTCGTCAATAATCATTAGTGCGCCGTACTGATCACAGATAGCACGTAGACCTTGTAAGAAACCGTCGATTGGCGGAATACAGTTCATGTTGCCAGCCACTGGCTCGATGATGATACAAGAGATCTCTTCTGGGTATTGCTCGAAGATAGCTTTAACAGACTCTAGGTCGTTATAAGTCGCCGTTAGCGTGTGCTTAGCGAAATCTTCAGGAATACCTGGAGAGCTTGGTTGACCCAGAGTTAGTGCACCAGAGCCTGCTTTAACAAGTAAGCAGTCAGCGTGGCCGTGGTAGCAGCCTTCAAACTTAAGGATTTTGTCACGGTTAGTGAAGCCACGTGCTAAACGGATAGCACTCATGGTTGCTTCAGTACCTGAGCTCACCATACGAACCTGCTCCATTGATGGAACCATTTCGATGACTTTCTCAGCCATAGTGACTTCAAGTTCAGTTGGTGCGCCAAAAGATAGGCCATTTTCAACAGCTTTTAATACCGCTTCACGAATTTTTGGGTGGTTGTGGCCTAAGATCATCGGGCCCCAAGAACCTACATAGTCGATATATTTCTTGCCATCGGCATCGAAAATATAGGCGCCATCGGCTTTTTCGATAAAGCGTGGCGATCCACCCACACCTGAAAATGCACGTACTGGCGAGTTAACGCCACCAGGAATGGTCTTTTTAGCCTGTTCAAAGAGTTCGTCGGAACGGGTCATTTTTAATCCTTAAAATTTATAGCCAACCTAGAAATCAGCTTTTCGTGAATACCAATTAACTGGACGCTCATATTGCTCAAGTTGAGAGTCAACACCTAACGTCAGCGCAAACAGTGCCATGCGGATCAACAGACCATTATCGGCTTGTCTAAAGATAGCCAAATTTGGATGGTCGTTAAGATCATTATCCAATTCATTCGCTTGCTCACGAGAGTCCCGTGGCAGAGGATGCATGATCACAGTGTTTGATTTGCAATGCTGTGTATAAATACTTTGGTTTAAACGGAACTTACCGCGGTATTTGTTCGCTTCTTCTTGAGAAGGGAAGCGTTCTTCTTGAATACGCGTTAGATAGAGTATATCAGCGCGATCTAAATTGCCTTCAAGTTGGTCTGTTATTGTGATCTTATGGCCAGCATTTTCAATGTCACTGATCACAGAGTCAGGCATTGCTAGCTCTTTTGGTGATACGAGTGTGAAGCTGACATCTTTATACATGCATAACAGGCGAGAAAGCGAGTGTACGGTGCGGCCAAATTTCAGATCGCCCACCATGGCGATATTCATACCGCTAATATCACGGCCACCGGCTGCCAGCTCTTTTTGGATGGTGAATAGATCCAGTAAAGCCTGAGTTGGATGCTCGTTTGCACCATCGCCGCCATTGATAACGGGTACACGGCTGCCTTTGGCAAAGTCACGCACCGAGAAAGATTCTGGGTGGCGCATGGCTATCACATCTGAGTAGCTCGATAGTACACGGGCTGTGTCGTAAAGTGACTCGCCTTTTGATAGCGAAGATGAAGCCATGCCGACGGTTTCGTTAACTCGGCCGCCCAGTAAACTAAAGGCGCTGGCAAAGCTGACGCGAGTACGGGTGCTAGGCTCAAAAAACAGGTTACCCAAAACGGCACCATCTAACACTGTGGTACGTTTTTGTCGTAAAGCATAAGGGGTCATGCGAGTAGCAACGGAGAAAACGGTTTGAACGGCTTCCAAATCGAGTTGGTTTACCGACAGGATGTGCGAACCTTGAAACTGAGTCATCAGCCTTTATTTCCAATTTCTGAGGGGCGAATAGCTTTGCTATAGCCCAAATTTATGTAGGGTGGCTGAGGCGGCACTATAGCAGAATCTAATGGGCAGATAAATATAACAAGTACAGAACATTGGATTAAATCATCCAGATTTTTGACTTATAGGTAAGGGCTGAAACATTCTGTTGCCGCAAATTTCGCTAAAACCTTGCCAAAAGGCCAAGTGACGCGTAAAACTGCCCATGAGTTATCATATTTTCGATTCAAAACAACCGATTTGGAAGGCTTAGTTTGGACCATTTTATTTGGAATATTGACCCTGTAGCGATTAGTTTTATGGGCTTGAAGGTACATTGGTACGGGATCTTGTTTGCGCTGGCAATTGCGTCAGGCTTTCAGGTGATGAAACGCATCTATATTAAAGAGAGCTTGCCTGTCGAGTCGTTAGATAATCTGCTGATGTATTGTGTGGTGGGGATCATTGTCGGCGCGCGTCTGGCGCACTGCCTGTTTTACGATCCTGCTTATTACTTTAGTCATCCATTGAAGATTTTTGCTATTTGGGAAGGTGGGCTTGCAAGTCATGGTGGTGGTTTAGGCGCAATTTTAGCCCTGTATTACTACCAGCGTCAGGTGAAATTACCCTTCTTATTTTTACTCGATCGCTTGGCGATTGCCACGGCGATTTTTGGCTTCTTTGTGCGTATGGCTAACTTTGTAAACTCCGAGATCTTAGGTCTACCAAGCACTGTGCCTTGGGCGATTGTGTTTGAGCGTGTCGATATGCTGCCGCGTCATCCAGCCCAGTTATATGAAGCCATTGCTTACTTATTGATATTTGTGTTGTTGTGGGCCATTTATAAACTCAGCGATATGAAGCAGAAGCACGGCGCCATCTTCGGCTTATTCCTAGTGCTAGTATTTAGCTCTCGCTTCCTGATTGAGATGGTGAAGGTCAAGCAAGCTGTGTACGCCGATACCTGGACCTTCAGTGCTGGTCAGCTATTGAGTATTCCATTCCTGCTTGTGGGGATAATGCTACTGTTGATGCCTTATTTGCGTAAAAGCAAAGCCTAATAACTATTGAGTTATTAAAAAGCCGTAAGCAAATCGCTTACGGCTTTTTTGTATAGACCTTAGTCCTGTCTTGGGATTAAATGCAGCGGTGCAGCATCACTTAAGTAGGCTTCATCGACTTGATCTAACTTGTTGTAGCTAATCATCTGACGTATGCCATCAATATAGGCTTGGCCTCGCTCAGAGTATTTATCTAAGGTGCCAGCCAGTTCCATGCCGGTGATCGGCTTATTGTCAGCGCGTAAGCTTGCTCTTAATTCCCTAAGCTTCTTATAGGCGTTGTTAGTGTTGAGGTTCAGCATATATCCCTCAACCGATGCCAGGGGCGTATCGAAGCGGGCTAAACCATAGTTGCCTAACTCTTTACGCTGCTGTTTGGGGATCATCCCCTTGCCGCTAAAATCCCACTGTCCGAAAAACGCATTGCCTTCAACGGTAAAGCGGGAGGTTGCCCAGCCACTCTCTTCCGCTGCTTGGGCAAGCACCAATGAAGGCGGCATGATATCGACCTCTTCAAGTAAGGTTTGCCTTTGCGCCTCAGTTAACGCTGTGTCTGCGTCAGGAGTGATTTTGTACTTTAGGGCAATTCTTTGTAAAACAGCGTCATCGAGCGGTGCTGTTTCAATTAAGCGGCGTTCCAGAAGAATATTCTCATTAGCCACTAAGATTAATGGCGCGAGCAAGCGGAAAAACACCATCTTCTTTTGTTGCACAGGGATTTGATTCGAGGTTTTTTGCCAGCGTTCACTGACAGACTCGAAGGTCAGCCTTGGGACTTCTCGATTGCCTTGTTGCCAGCTTTGAGTGTTGTAATTTAATGAGTCAAATAATGCCATCAATTCATCGAGCGAGTCGATGCGTACGTCTTTTGGTGCCTTGGTTGGGCGCTCATCGGAGATTTTAATAAAGCTGGTTTGTGTCTCATCAGAATCAGGCGGTGTCGCTAAATCGGCAGCGACGGTTTTTGGTGTTTGTTTGATGGTGACCGTGTCGCTTTCTGGATTAAATTGAGAGTTTGCGGCATAGAGAATTAATAGGACGGCGAGTAGGGTAAGAGCGATAAGAGTTTGAGGTTTCTTGAGCATACACAGTCCTTTAAGTCTGGCGCTAATCAACTAAAGCTTCATCTTACTACACTTGGTCTTGTTATTAAATTGTTGCTACCTCTGTGGCGAGGGCAAAAGGGGGATATGAAGGATTTGACTCAACAAGGATGGAGCTTAAGAAAAAAGCCCAGATAGCTTAATTATCTGGGCTTTTGCTGATATTTATCGGTGCTTAGGATGAATATTAAGCGCCGATTAGGGCTATTTACTCAAGTTCGATGCGGTTTGCGTCGAGTAGTAATAAGCGATGTCTTTCATTTGGGTTTCAGACAGCATACTCGCCTGACCTTGCATTAAGGGATCGCTGCGATCGCCACGCTTAAAGTCAACCAGCTGCTTGAATAGGTAAGCGGCTTTTTGGCCTTTAAGGTCTGGGTAAGTCTTCATCATGCCAAGCATGGCATCGCCATGGCAAGCGATACAGCGTTGATTCGCCAGCGTTTCCCCTTTGCTTGCATCGGCTTGATAATTCAGTGCACTAGACTCCAGTTTTAACCCTTGCAGTGCGAGGGTATCTTTAAAGGATGTACCTTGAGCCTGTACCGATGTGCTTAGTACCATTAAAGATAGACTGGCGGCTAATAAAGACTTCGAATAATGATTTACCATCTTAATTCTCCTTAGTCGAAGTTGGCATTGGCGGCATCTGGTCGCTATCTAACGGCTTACGTCTAAAGATCTTCATGTCGATCCCCGTCTCGTTGTAATAGGTCGAGAGGTAGTCGAGTACTGGATCCCATGTATCAGAAAGATCCCATAAGCCTTGGGTATCAACCATCCACTGAATTGTATCGCGCCAAACTTCACGGTTACCCTTGTTCTGCGGGATAATCAAACTAGTATGGCAAGCGTTACACTGATAGTTCACCATCTCCCAACCCGGCGCCATAATTAGGCCTGACTCGGGGTCAACTGGGTAGCTTTTGGCTGCATCGGCAGCCATCGCAGGAGAGAGGCAACTTAAGGCAAGCAAGCTTGCCGTAAACAGAGTCTTTCTCATTATACGACCCTTACTGCCACTCGGTGACAGCCGTTGAATAGGTAGCCTTTCGGGTTCCACTGTGGTTGAACCATAGGCTGGGTGTCGCCCTTGGTATCAGTTGCACGAGCCCAAATCTCATAGTAGCCAGCTTGTGGTAACTTAAGATCGATATTCCATTGTTGCCACGCTGTTGGGTTCACAGGCTTAGTTAAAGCTGCAGTCTGCCAGGTTGTACCGTAGTCGTAGCTCACTTCAACCTTCGCTACATCACGCATACCGGCCCAAGCATGGCCGCTCACAGAAAGTGTTTTACCCAAAGCTAATTCACTACCCGTTTGTGGTGCTGTGATTAGTGACTTAACAATCATCTCTTCGATGATCTTAAAGTCTTTGTTATCAACCTTTTCACCTGGTGCTACTGGGTACTTTGGTACTTGGTAAGCTGGTGATTCCATCTTCTTACCGTCGTGTACGCGATCTCGAACACCCATACCTGTTGCACATTTCTGTGAAACAGAACCCGGACGGCCGCCGAATACGATACGTAGCGGGTAGCCATGCATGTATGGAATATCTTCGCCGTTCATGCCCCAGGCAATCATGCCGTTTTCATTCATGGCAGCATCGATAGGTACGCCGCGAGAGATGGCTGCGCCTTTACCACTAATGTGCTTATCTGCACCGTAGTGAGCGGTATAAACCGCATCGCTCTTCACGCCGCAATCGGCAAGAACGTCCTTAATCAATACGCCAGTCCACTCTGCGCAGAATACTGCAGTGTTACTCCACTGATTACCCTTAGCATTTGGGTAGAAGTTCTCGCGGCTATTACCACCACACTCTAGAACGAGTTGCTGAGTGTGGGTTTTGAACTTCTTCTTTAGCTCGGCAATGGTGTAGGTCTTTGGCGTTTCGATTGACTCACCGTCAACGGTGAACTCCCAAGTATCTGGATCAATCTTGTCGAACTCGGGCATCTTACCGTTCCAGCGAATAAAGGCGACATCCGCAGGCGTTTTTACTGGAGCGAGCAGGTGCTCTGGAGGGAAAGCATTAAGCGGGCTTGAGTTAAGTACTTTGAAGTGACTTGGTAAGTCATCAACACTCTTCCACTTCACCGCTGATACGTCCATTGGCTCAATACCGGCTGGGCGGTTTGATGCAAAGGCCCAGTTTAGAGGCAGCATGGCTGTTACAGAGGTCGCTGCTGCGCCCTTTAAAAAATTACGTCTATCGATAGCCATTAGTCTTGTTCCTTACCCGTATTGAAATATTCCGCCATTGCCTGCATCTGCTGTTCGGTTAACAGTTTGGCGACTTTACTCATTGTCTTATCTTGGCGTTTTTCTGCTTTAAAGTTTTTTAGTTGTCCAACCATGTATTGCACGTTTTGTCCCTTTAAATTAGGGATCGAAGCAAAATCGTTACTTCCATCAACTCCGTGACATGCGATACACATGTTGAGCAGCTTTTGATAGTCCTCCGCTACGGCTTGACTGCTAAAGCCAACCGTTGAGGCAGAGAGCAGGACTAATGCTGCTAATTTATTATTTAATACACTCATTGTGTGCCCTTTTCGGGATGATGTTGTTAAGCGCCACTTGAAAGACTGCTTTACCTTTACATCGGGTTATTGGGTGTGGTCACTCAGTTACGACCCAGCAACGTTTTTTTATCAATGCTTTCGTGTACTGGTTTTCGTTATTCGTAAATGAAAGCGTTTGAGGTCGTAAAACTACCCAAAAGTGTGATGATAAGCCTGTGAAAAAATCTAAAAAGTTGTGAAAATGATGAAGAAATAAGCAGTTTGTCTGTTTTTGTTTCAATTAGGAGGTAGGAATTCAAACTAGGGGAATTGTGTGGTGATTGTTGCTTTATTATTGTTCTATGGTTTTGTATTTGATGGCAATAAGTTTGTCTAGGTGAATCGTCTAAGATTTAGGCTGTTTGTGTCACTAAAGAGGTGAGAATATGCGATTAATCGTGGCTGAGTTGTAAGCTTTTTCGATTGCTAATTTGGCAATATTAAGTGCTATTTTAACAGTCGATTAGCGATGTAAGCGGAATTAAATAATAGATGTTAAAGATGATAATGATGGGTTGGAAATTTTTCAAAAGTACTGCTTTCGCCTGAGACTGTTATTTATGGTACTGACTTTGTTTTGAGTGAGCGCAGCCAAACTGCATCTAAATAAACCGGAAACGGGAGAAATCGTGCGGATAAAGCAATTATCAAGGAGGGCTTATACAGAGTCCTAGTCGTTGTCATCAGTTTCTCTTAATAAGATTAGGTAACGATAGTCAGTTTACGCTTGTCCTGAACGGATCTCTTTTCGTAGCGAAACCCAGTTAATCACCCCAACAATCTGTTCGCTGGACTCTTGATAGATATAGACCTCACCTCGGCGCTCTTTAGCAAGGATCCCGTAGACCTCATTGAGGGTTGATGTATCGGGAAGGCCTTGAATAGGGTGGCGAGTCAAGGTGGTGTCTTCATCTCTGGCTTGCAGCTCGAGTTGCAGCATATCAACTTTCCCTTGAGCATTTCTAACCAGTACTGAACGACCCTCTGCACGCTTGAGCACTTCTAGTAGCAGTTCGTCATTGTCGGCGACAATCACAAAACGCTTGTCCATAAGGTGGCGAACACCAACTTTTTGTAGCCCGAGGTTAACTGGTGCAACTTTATAGCCCAGTCCCATGATCTCCAGCTGCTTGAAGAAGATAGACTTGGTCTTGAAACCTTGATGGGCAATCAAGAAGGCGGGGATCACCACAAACATAGAGGGCAATATGATGGAAGCATTATTGGTCAGTTCAATAAGCGCCACCAATGCGGCTAACGGGGCGCTTAAACATACGCCCATCATGCCTGTCATACCGATAATGGTATAAAGGCCAATATAGGGAGCGATACTGGGAAATATGAGCGCGCTCACCAACGCTAAAATGGTACCGAGAAGGGCGCCTATACCATAAAGAGGGCCGATGAGCCCACCGGGGATCCCTAGCCCGATGGCGGCGATAGTGGCGATGATCTTGCCGATTAAAATAGCGCTTAAGAATAAAATACTTGGGTGTTGGTTAATGGTTTCGGCAATGGCCAGCTCGCCGCTACCAATCGCTTGCGGTAATACTAGGCCAACTAAAGTGGTCACTGTACCTGCGAGTAATAGTCGATTGAGAAGAGGCCACTTTTGGCCGATGGCGGTGATTTTTAATAGGCTGGTATTAAAGAGTGCTGCGATACAGCCAAGGACCACTCCGAATATTGCAAGTAGTGGATATTGACTGAGTGGGATAGCAGCAACGCCAATTTGATCGAACTCATGAACGTCACCAAATACCAACTGGCTACTGAGCGCGCCGCAGATGGCCGAAAGCATAATAGGGAAGAAGTAATGAATTTTATACTCCCTAAGCACCACTTCAAAAACGAAAATAACCGCGGCGAGCGGAGCGTTAAAAATAGCGGCAATACCAGCTGCGATACCACTGGCACACATGACACGAACACTGTTATCGGGGAGTTTAAACTTTTCTGCTAACACACTGGCACTGACGGCTCCCAAATGGATAGCAGGGCCTTCTCGGCCTACAGAGAAGTTGGTGGCAAGTGCGAATAGCGCTTGGAAAAACTGTCCCGGTGCAGATTGCAGTGGAATTTTACCGTAATGCAGTTTTACTCTATGGATCACATAGGCGATACCCATACGTTTATAACGCTGAGATCCCATTTTTGCGACACCCCAGATTAAAAATGAGCCCAAAAGGGGTAATAATACTCGCCAGTCATCGATGATGTCCGTAAAATTCAGCTCTTGGGTTTTGGTGAAGGTGTCGCACCAGACCAGTAATAACCTAAAAAGAAGAATGACACCGGATGCGAAGAGTGCAAAAAGCAAAGCGAGCAAACACAGTTGCACACTGACCTTAGATTGAGAAAGAATATCCTTAAGGTCGGTATGTAAGTATTTTTGAAATTGCTCTCGCTTCTTAACGATTGTTTGATGCACAGAAATTTCCAAAATTTATGTTTGTCACATTGATTTCAAAATGTGGCATTTTTTATTAAGGGGCTGTTACTTAATGCCAAATTATCATCGTTGGGTCGATCGCTTGCAAGTGATTGAACGACAAATTAGACCCTCCAGCGTTTATTTATTGCTTTTGCTTATCGTTGCCTTTGCGCTAGGGGCACTTTGTTACGATGTGGCGAAGGCGAATTATCTGCCCAAAGCACAGACTCAAGCGGATAACAGCGAACAATACATGCAAGAGCTGCAGTTACAGGCGCAAACATTGGCGGCACGCAATATCGAACTCGCATTAGAGCGAGAAGCCAATAGCAACATGCAGGCGATGTTCGTTGAGCAAAATGCTAAACAAAAAGAGTTGGAACGTGAGCTGGCCTTTTATCGCAGTGTGATGGCGCCAGAAAACAATGCAGACGGTGTCGCCATTAACGGCTTAGAGTTGACTCCTAGCCTCGAGCCAAGACAGTATCGCCTCAAGTTGGTACTGACACAATTAGAGAAGCGTAAGCGCTCTTTGTCCGGGCGCAGTGAGATCACCCTAGTCGGTCTGCAGCAGGGGAAAACCGTTACTCTTAAGTTATCAGATTTGAGTGATGCCTCATTTAAGTTCAAATTTAGGTATTTTCAGGTACTAGAGGGCGAATTTACATTGCCTGAGGGCTTTAGCTTGTCTAGAGTGAAGGCCAAAGTGATTGTGCCAGCCAGCCGCTGGACTAAGGGATCACAAACTGAACAGGAATATAGTGCACAAGATTTACTTGTGGATGAAAAAGAGCAGGGCATATTACTTGAACAAAGTACTCAGGTATTAGATAATTCTGCACAGCAAACAGAAGTAAGAGGTAGTAATGACTGAACAAGCTGAAGATGCTTTGCCAATCCGTTTCACCGATGCGGCGGCTTCAAAAGTAAAAACTTTGCTCGAAGAGGAAGAAAATGACGCACTTAAGTTACGTGTATATGTAACGGGTGGCGGTTGCTCAGGTTTCCAGTATGGCTTTACCTTTGACGAGAAGGTGAACGAAGGTGACTTCACCGTAGAGAAGCAAGGTGTTCAGTTGGTTGTTGACCCAATGAGCCTGCAGTATCTTGTTGGCGGCGAAGTGGATTACACTTCAGGCCTTGAAGGCTCACGCTTCTTCGTTAAGAATCCAAACGCAACGACTACCTGTGGTTGTGGTGCTAGCTTCTCGGTCTAACCTGTTAATTAGGTCAATCGAGTCACGAAAAAAGCCGTCATTTGACGGCTTTTTTGTGTCTGGAAAACGCCAGAGATTAACGCATAATGTTGAGATTGACCTCTCGGTTAAAATACCGGCCTACCTTTCGGTTAAAGGCGATCCACACCTGCACAATCGCTAATAAGATAAGAATAGCAAACACAAGCCAGTCGGGAAGCTGTGTCTTGAAGCTGCCGATAGCAAAACTCGATGGACCCGATGCGGCGAGGTTTTCAGGATCGTAAAGGACGATAGGGAGTACGCTCACAATCGCCAGCTGTAACGAGGTGTATACCCGCAACATGATAAGTCCTGCTTTTTGTTTGCCTATAATGGCAACGACCATAAAGAGTGTCAGGATACAGAAGAGTACCCCTTGCTTAGCGAGCAATCCGCTTACTGAGATCAGCACAAAAAAGCTGAGCAGGGCGATAAGGCGTTTAGGCATACCGACTTTGCTGGTGGTATCGGGCTGTGTGGTTGGCTTATTGGTATCCACTTTCTACTCCCTTGTTCTTATTATTCTATTCGGTGTAGCAGACAGAAAGCTAAAGAACGGCTAGTGCGTTTGTGGCACTAGCCGTAATCAATAATCTAAGCAGTGATTAGTGACGTTTTTTTGGGGTAAGGCGATCTTCAAGTTCGTGTGGTGGGATCACTACGCCTAAGTCATCTTGTACTGGGAATACGGCAACGAAAAGGTCATCGTCCTGCATACCTGGAACCCAACGCTCTAACCATTCATCAACTGGGATAGCTAATGCTTGGCAATCTTGCCAGTCATCCACAGCCCAAAGTGCAGCCGCTTCTTCAGTTGGCCACATAGGAATGCAGTCTTCCTCTTCGGTGGTCAGCATTACGCAGCCATCTAAATCTTGTAATGACCACAGAGTTTTATGCTCTTTAACTTGCTCGACTAGGTAGTCGTAACGAGATTCTGGTGTCATTTCAGTGATTTGTTTAAGGCTTTTGTTTTTGTTGCTCATGGTTTACATCTCTTAATATTAAATGAGGCGAGCCTTGAAACAAGGATAACGCGCCGATTAAACGGATAATAGCACCTAGCAGGCCATTGAAAAAGAAAACAGAGCCGCTTTAGGCTCTGTTTTGTTTATGCTGACTATTCTTTAGCGTCGAAGACTTTATAAATCATTCCAGCGAGTATCGCACCAACTATTGGGGCAATCCAAAATAGCCAAAGCTGCGAGACTGCCCAGTCGCCGACAAATAGCGCTGGACCAGTGCTTCGAGCCGGGTTTACAGAGGTATTAGTCACGGGAATACTGATTAGGTGGATCAAGGTTAGCCCGAGTCCAATGGCTATCGGCGCAAAACCTTTTGGTGCACGAGAGTCGGTAGCGCCAAGGATGATCAGCAAGAAGAACAGGGTCATTACTATTTCACAAATCAGCGCTGCGGTTAAGCTATAGCCACCTGGAGAGTGCTCACCGTAGCCGTTTGAAGCAAAGCCTGCAGACAGACTAAAGCCATCTTGGCCTGATGCAATTAGGTATAAAATCCCTGCGCCAGCGATGCCGCCTGCAACCTGAGCGATAATATAGGGCAGCAACTCAGAGGCTGGAAAGCGCCCACCCGCCCATAAGCCAATCGAAACGGCAGGGTTTAAGTGGCACCCGGAGATGTGGCCTATAGCAAATGCCATGGTGAGTACGGTTAAACCGAACGCAAATGCTACTCCAAGTAAACCAATGCCAACCTCAGGAAAAGCTGCGGCTAAGACGGCACTACCACAGCCACCTAAAACAAGCCAAAGTGTACCGATAAACTCGGCAGTCATTTTCTGGTTCATATTCATAAAACAGTTCCTTGAATTGGTATTATTCCATTGGCAGTAAATCGATTGCCGCCTTTTAATATAAGACCGGATTACTTTACGTCTTACTAAATAAAGAGGTGAATAGTTATAAAGCGAATTTGATTGTTGCTACTAGCTATCGCATTAACAATCTATAACTGCTTATAGCGCTCAGCTTGCACCATCTGAATCAAGGTTGCGGCTATCTCGGTATTATCTTTATGACCGCTAAAGTACAGAGCGCCCTGGCCATAGGCGTAAATTGGTACGTCGATAGCGTCATGGCCTCCGGTCGTCCATCCAGTATAGGTCAACTTATCAATAGCTTGTTTTATATCGTCAGTGATTTGCTGTTTGTGCTTATGGTGCGATAGTCGCGAATTGAGCTTATTTCTTAGCCCGTCTAACTTTCGCTCTTCAATCGCAATACTGATATGGGGCTGCAAAAATGCACTAAATGTGGCTAAGTCATTGAGAACCTCAGGGCTCGCAACGATCCGCTGAGCAATAGTGCTGGGTAGGCTGTGAACCTGATGCAGCAGCTGGCCTTGCCATTGATAAGTGCCTTCACGCCCTAAGGTTAAGCCGCCCGTTGAGTGATCCGCTGTAGCAATGAGTAAGGTGTCTGGGTGGGTATCGACATAACGCTTAACTAAGCTCAAGGTATTTGCAAAGTCGTGCATCTCATTCATCGCGCAGGCGATATCGTTGCTGTGACCGCACCAATCTATTTGGCTTGCCTCTACCATCATTACAAAGGGCGCTTCTTGATTCGATAGCAGGGAGAGCGCCTTGCGGGTCATGGTTGTTAGCCTGAGCGGATCTTGGCTTTCAATCGCATAGGGTAAACCTTTGGGGGCAAACAGCCCTAGGGCGGGCAGGTTTTCGATGCTACTGAGATCGCTAAGGCTGTCGATATACTGGTAGCCATACTCTTGAAATTCTAAGGTCAGATCTCGGTCATCGCGAGCGAAATATTGAGCGCCGCCGCCAAGCATGAGATCGGCGACCGGGCGCTCGTCGATAAGATTACTCAAATAACTATCGGCTATTTGCTCGTAGTTTCGGCGGCTTTCGTTATGGGCTAAAAAGCTGGCTGGGGTGGCATGATTTATCTGCGATGTGACCACGACGGCAGTGGTCTTGCCTTGGGCTTTTGCCATCTCCAGTAGTGTCGGGAAAGGCCCGCCTTGATGATCTACCGAAATCGCGCCGTTATGGCTCTTATAGCTGGTGGCGAGCGCGGTCGCGGCCGCTGCAGAATCGGTGACATAGGTGTCATCGTCTGGATAGGTACTCGACATGCCGACCAGTAGCTTATCGAAGATCGTCTTCTCGACCCTTTGGGTTTGCGGGTTATCGCTATAGTAGCGGTAGGCGCTGGTATAAGCAGGGCCCATACCGTCACCAATTAGATAGATGATATTTTTTGGTAGGTATTCGGCTGCAATAATGGGGGCAAAGGGAGCGTGAGTTTCAGCCCCTGCCTCTTTGCTTAACAGGGCGGTGCTGCATAGGCTGGCGCAAAGAAGGCCTGAACAAATGGTAAAGAAACGAGCAGTCGAGGTTAAGTTAGTCATACTCTGGCTATCCTTAATGTCAAAAAATCGATGGCTAACTCTGTTAACCATCGGCGCTTTTAATGAAATGTCACTTTTGATTTGTCCGGCTGGCTAGGTGAAAAGTGGGCACTTCCTCTGGCAAGTGTTGGACTTTTCAGGTAACGCTCTAGCCAGTTTTCTTGCTCCCATAACATGTGCATAATCGACTCTTTAGCCTTATAGCTATGGCTCTCATAGGGGAAGGTCACTAAGCGAGCTTGCCCTCCTAGACCTCTTATCGCCTTGAATAGTCTGGCGGACTGCATAGGGTAGGTGCCTGAGTTTGAGTCCATTTCGCCATGCATCAGCAGTAATGGCTCATCGATCTTGTCGGCATGGGTAAAGGGCGACATCTGCTGATAGAGGCTAGGCGCCTCCCAGAAGTTACGTTTTTCATGCTGAAAACCAAAGGGCGTTAATGTACGGTTATATGCACCGCTCCTTGCGATACCTGCGGCAAACAGATCTGAGTGTGCAAGCAGATTAGCCACCATAAAGGCGCCATAGGAGTGGCCGCCTATGGCAATACGTTCCCTGTCGGCTACCCCCATCTCCACTAAGGTATCGATAGCAGCGCTAGCGTTTGCGACTAACTGACGGCGAAAACTATCGTTGGGTTTATTGTTACCCTCGCCAACAATAGGCATGGCAACCTTATCGAAGATGGCAAACCCTTTAGCTGTATAGGCTACAGGGCCCTTAGTGCTAATTTGATTATATTGATTGGGCGAATAGTTAACTTGGCTGGCGACCTCGGCATTTTTAAATTCGCGGGGATAAGCCCACATCAACACAGGTAATGGCCCATCTTCAGCGCGGTAACCTGCTGGCAGATAAAGCACACCCGATAGGGGTAAGCCGTCATCACGCTTGAAGTTTACCAACTGGCGGGTCATGCCTTGATAGGCCTCTAGCTGATGGGAGTTTTGATATAGTAGTTGCTCGTTACCAGACTCCACCTCTAGCATGACTAGGTGTGATGGCGTATCAGGGCTTTGCCTGCTGATAATCAGCGTGAGTGGTTCAAGCTTAACAATATATTTCACCCTTTCTAACTGTTCCTTCGATGACAGCCAGAGGGTGCTTGGCTTAGCGATGTTTTGCTCCCCCTCAATAGAGGCCAGTGGTGATGACTTTAAAAAAGGTTGATAACCCTGAGGTGAAGCGCCGAGACCATAATGCAGTAGCTGATTGTTATATAGCTTGAAGACTCGCCCCAAGTGTTTGCCATTGAGCTTGGCATTCTGGCGATAAAGACTACCAGGGGCATTATAGGTATCGCGGATCGCTTTTTGATACCAGGTAGATAGCTGTTGGTCGCTGCTAGGTGAGGTATCTAGCAGACTCACGCGCATCTGCTTTTTATCTGATTGTCGCTCAGTGATAAGGGCTGTGTCTTGTTCTCCCCACTCTATTTTACTGATCCGCCAAGGGGTCTTGGTTAGTGGCACAGGCTTTTGATTAAAAGGGGCTTTTAGCTGTAGTAGTTGATCGCGATAGGCGACTTTAATGCGGCTGTCGCCTTTATCGAGGGCTTGAACAAAGGCGAGGGTATCTGGTTTATCACTGCGCCAATGGATCATGCGCGGACCTTGGCGTACCGAGTCGCTGCCCGGTGGACGGTATTCACTGCTCTCTAACTGCGCCAATGTTTTCAGTTTGTCACCCGTATGGCTAAACAGTTCTACCGACTGAGCAAAGTCGTAGTATTTCACCATATAAGAAAACGGCGCTGCGATACGGTTTACCACTAAATATTTATCGTTTGGCGACAGACTGTAGCTGATATTGATGGCGGGACCGCCGATGGGCTGAACATCGCCATTGAGTGAGATAAAGGCCAACTGGCTGGTGGTTAGTGCGGCAAATTCGGCTTCATCTTGTGGGGTTTTAAGCAGGTCTTGATAGGTTCTGCGTGGCGCTTTCTTGCCATAGGTTTCGCTGATGTAGGGCGCGATGGCGACTTGTTCTTTTGCTGTAAATACTGGCGTTGCAAGGTTAGTGAATACTCCCTTGCTGTCATTTTTCCAGATGTATTTAAGGCCAAGGGTGGCATTGAGCTTTGTTGAATTGAGTTTATGGCTTTGCTGTTTTACTAGATCGTAAATAAATAGATCGGCACCTTGCTCGGTTAAGCCCATATAGCTCAAGTATTGGCTGTTAGGGGAAAAGCTGACATTGGTCATCTGCATCCCGCTTGGTAGTGGTATGGTGATAGGCTTTGCATCGGCTGTTAGCTGACTAAGATTAATCAGCTCGACACTTAAATAGCTGTACTTGATTCGGCTTGGGATTAACTGTTCTGGTGAGGCTCTAAGGCCTGCAAGCTTGAGTTCGTTCTGGGCTAAGGTTTCGATTGAAAGGTGTTTTCTTGGTGTTAATATCGCAAGCCATTGTTTGTCTCTAGATAAGCGAGTGCTTACATTCTTTGTTTGCTCTACGACATCTTGTAGGGCTTGACTTGGTAATTGGTAGCTATTGCTCATCGCATTTGAGCTGAAGAACAGCAACAAGCTGATGGCTATCAGGGCATACATTAAGAGCGAGTTTCGAGACATTCTTATCTCCTGATAATAGGAAAGTGATCAGCGGGAAAAATAAGCGCCCAAAATTGGGCGCTTGTTTCTCGTAATAAAAGGGAGATTTACCCCCCAAACAAGTTGAGTTCAGTGCCTTCAACTTGCCTAGGAGTTAACGAGATTAGAACTTCTGTGAGTAACCAAAGAAGACACTGCGGCCAACTGCTGAGTAGCTGCTGTTAT
The DNA here is from genome assembly GCF_022398325.1 of Shewanella sp. Isolate13. GTDB lineage: Bacteria > Pseudomonadota > Gammaproteobacteria > Enterobacterales > Shewanellaceae > Shewanella. The sequence goes on along the minus strand of NZ_JAKEVD010000044.1, from coordinate 2,914 downwards.
CATCTTCATAGAAAGGCCAGTCATTATGTTTATCGTTACGGACGTCGTATAAAGGTGGCATCTCATCGGTGAGGTTTTTAACACCGGCGGTGAACTTACCTTTCCAAGGAGCGTTGTAGCTCAATGTAATATTGACGATTTGATACGCATCTAGGGTATCGGTCTCCATAGACTCAACATCATCACCATTTTCATCTAGGTATTCGAACAGGTCGACACCCTGTGCTTCACCTGTGTAGTAGTAAGCAACGGTTGCGCTAAAGTCTTGATAGTTCCAGCTCAGGCTTGCGTTACCTTTCCATTTCGGGAAGTAATCGGTTTCGGTCTGCTCTTCAATGTCGCTATCTACACGTTCTTGGTACTCTTTCTTGATTAAGTAAGAGGCGGCAACCTTGAACTTAAAATCACCTATAGCGGTTTCAGGGAAACGATAGTTAAAGCTAGTGTCGATACCTTCAGAGGCTTCATAAGCGCTGTTGATTGGACCTTTACGCATACAGGCGATGTTCTCGATATTGTCATCATCAAGTTCAGTTAGGTAGCCCACAACATCCATCTCTTCACAGCTGTTGTAGTTACCAGTTTGATAATAAGCAGGATCAGCTAGCATCTCATCGGTTGAGATAGTCTTTACTGCGCCTTCAAGCTCGATGTTCCACCAGTCGACCGTGATATCGGCATTGTCGGTAATATTAGCCACAAAACCTAAGTTCCAGAACTCACCCTTTTCCTCTTCAAGGTTCAAGTTACCTTGAGTAATTGAGCGGTAATCATCTTCATAAATCTCATTGGGAATAGTGGGATGTGAGTATTCGGTTCCACCAAATCCAATAGTTCGACCTGCATATAAGCGGTGCATATCGGGTGCTCTAAAGCTCTTACCCCAATTGGCACGAACCATCACCTCTTTAATTGGTCGGTATGATAGACCCACCTGTGGCGTGGTTGCGCCGCCAACATCTGAATCATCTAAGTATTGGTCGTAACGCAGCGCTGCTGAAAGGTCCAACGACTTAACCCCAGTGATATCGGCAAGTAGTGGGATTTGTACTTCACCCGCTACGGCAACGCGATCACGATCGCCCTTACCGCCAGTGCCACCCATACCGATTAAGCCGCCACTTGATGTGACCTCATCTAGGGTATCTTCATAGCTTTCACGGGCCCACTCTGCAGTGGTCGCAAAGCCTACAGTACCTGCTGGCAGCTCCATTAGGTCACCTGTGAATACCGCTTGGAACTGGTGCATGCTTGAATCTGAATTTTTGGTCGAATCCGCTATTAACAAGTTTGCTTGCTCAGTCGTGAGCTCGTTATGTGGGTACCACTTTGATGGATCGGCATCATTTGGATCGAAGGTGACAATATCGAGTAGTGCATCTGCGCTTACCATATGATGGTTTTGCTTCTCATACTTGTTGTAGCTGCTCGACCATGACAGATCTAGCTCGTACTCACCAATAGTACCATCGGCGCCAAATGAGATCGCAGCTTTAGTGTTTTGGGTATCATAGGTACGTGGCCCTGGGTACTCTTCCATTCTACGGGCAAGGTAGAAGCGGTTGTCATCTTCAAACTCGTATTTGTCATAACTGAGCGCACCCGTGGCTTCATCTTGATAGATGCTGGTACCGAAACCCTTTTCATCTTTGTACTTTGTCGACTCTTTGTAAGAGGCGTTGATCATGCCATAAAGCTGCCAATCATCATTTAAATCGTAAGTTGAGTTTAGGACGAGGTTGACACGGTCATAAGCCGACTGAAGGCCGCGATCGGCGTACTTATCATAGTAACATCCATATTTGTAGTCGGGTCTGTAAATACCTTTATCACCAAATAGTTCACTACATTGCTGCTCACTGAGGTTAACGTATTTATCGTCGTGATAAACTTTGCTGTAATCGGTAATTCTTGACGACCAACTTGAAGGCGCTGCGTCGCCATAAGGGCCTGCGCCCCAGGTAAGCTCACCATCCTCATTTTCATAGTAAGCAGGGCTGTACAAGTCATCACGCTGATAAGTCTGAATCGACTCGACTTTCTTATATTCAAGCATCAACAAGGTTTGGCTCTTGTCGGTATTAAAGCCTTGTAGGTAAGACAGATCTAACTGTTCTCCGCCCCCCTGCGTGGGTTCGGTATACTTGGCAGCGACCTTTGCACCTTCATAACTCTGCTTTAAGATGATGTTCACTACACCACCAACTGCGTCTGAACCGTAAATAGCCGATGCGCCGCCGGTTAAAATTTCAATACGCTGCACGGCTGCTGTAGGAATATCTGAGACGTCAACAAAGTTTGAGGTGCCGCCTGCTGCACTAGGGAAAGAGGCTTGACGACGACCGTTAATTAACACCAAAGTACGGTTTGCGCCCATACCGCGCAAGTTGACAGAGCTGGCGCTATCGGTAAAACCATCGCTTTCGCCGTTTAATGAACCACCGGTGTTAGCAACAGATGATTGCAGCACTTCTGAAATCGAGTTTAGGCCGCTGTTGGCAATATCATCGGCAGTAATAACTGTTACTGGTGCGACGCCTTCGAAGTCGGCACGTTTAATACGTGAGCCTGTAACCTCAATTTTTTCCATCTCTTGTTTAGCGTCATTCTTGTCTGCCGCTTCGGCCGCCAATAAGGTTGAGGGGGTTAGCGCTGCCATACTGATGGCTAGGCTCAATGCTGAGAGTTTTGTTTTCATTGATTGCAGTCCTTATTTTTATAATTTCCCTAAACACCCAAACCGTATTTATCTATTGTTAAGCCGATTAAAGTGAATCATTCCTAGGGGGAATACTGTCGAGTTTCCAATTGAAATTCTGCTGGTAGTCAACTGCTGCCAGTTGTAATTAATTTGTTGCTTTGCAGCAATCGAAGGCGGGTCGTTTATTTGTTGTTTATATGTCTATTTAATATC
>NZ_JAKEVD010000043.1 GCF_022398325.1 Shewanella sp. Isolate13 | reverse complement strand
GATGAGTGATGATGAGTCTCTTAAAGCCAGTTCGTTTTCGATGTAAGCATAGTAGTCGAGAAAAATGATTTGTCATAACGAGTAAAAGCTATCATCTTAATCGATAATTCCGAACAGGATTAACAACTCAATGATATTAGATGTTTAACAAGCACTTAGATAAGCACTAATGGGGAAGATCTTGAGAATAAAATCCTATAACCAGCAGAAAATGAAGTTCTTAACGAAAAAATCGATTAAGCGCCCCGTCTAGAGAGAGGACTCGCTAACACTAGAAGGGTATTAGCGAGGTATAAGCAGTCAAAACAATTAGCGACTAAGGTTATTCCCAAACATCGAATCGGGTCAGCGAGCGTCCAAGCTGAAAATCCAGCTGCTGCGATAACGCCTGCGCCTTGGTTTTTAAACCACTGGCACTTATCTCACGTTTGGCCTTACCCGCAAACACCACCCAGTTACCGCTGCCCGTTAGGCAGGCACGCACCTCGACAAAGTAGTTATTAAGGTAAGCGAGCAACTCACGGTTGTGGCTATGCTCTTTCCAGCAGTTAAGTACTAAATAACCATCGGCCTTGATCATAGCCGCGCATTGGGCGATAAAAGACTCCGACACCTGGGCCGCATCGACACCATCGGCGCTATAGATATCGGTGAAGATCACATCGACCCGCTTATGGTCACCCGTCTCTAAAAACTGTTTCGCATCCTGATTAATCACCTTGAGCTTTTTACTAAGTGGTAGCTGGAAGTAACGCTTAGCCAGCTCAATCACATCGGCACGTAGCTCAACGGCTGTGAGTTTGATCCCGGCATCGAAGTGACGCAGCGCATGAATGAGTCCACCGCCACCTAAGCCGAGTACGATAGCGCTCTTAGGTTGGTTATACAGCAACACTAATAACATGGCTTGTACATAGGTATGCTGCGGAATATGCGGCGCAGCTTTGAGTAGCTTACTCTGCTCGTCGTTTTCACCAAATGCCAGAACTCTCGCTTCCTTATCGTCTAATACGATAAGTGGGCCGTATTCATCTTGGGTTTGGTGCAGTACTTGATAATCTGACATGGGGTCTCCGACATTTGGGGCGCTATTATGCGTTAAATTCAGCTTTAATAAAATGCCCCCCCTGATAGCCCCAAAGCCAATCGCAGCGAACGCTTACAGTAACAAACAATACACATCAACAAACAAAAATCAGCACGGCGCCAAACTTAAGTACAAACACCACCGCCAACAAACAAATCACAGCAATAGCACTACAAACCAAACAAGTTTCCAACCCAGAGTTGCGATCATTATCACATCTCATTTTTTACCGATACATACAATCAGCGCCACTCTCAATTTAGTAAGATAAACCAATGAAAAAGACAATCTGTGCAGTCGCGTTAACTGCAATTCTAAGCACTCAACTGACAGGCTGCATGGGCCAAATGGGTCTAAGCGCCATGGTAACTAAGGCTAACCTTAGCGCTGTAGACAACCGTTACGGCCGCGCTGGCCTATTTATGCTGATGAGCCCAATTTATGGCTTCGCCGCGACTGGCGATCTATTTATTGTTAACAGCATCGAATTCTGGACAGGCACCAACCCTGTCACAGGTCGTTCACCAGCCGTTGTAGACATGCCAGTTGAAGCGATTTTCAAGGTGAACCAGCACATCGATGGCGACCTAACTACCGCTCCGCTAAAGAACGTTAAGCTAACTAGCGCTTCAATGGTTGCAACTGACGAAAATACCTTAGCAATGACACTGATTTATGAAGATGGTAGCCAGCAGGTTATGTCTGGCGTTAAGCAAGGCGAGCATGTTGATTTCTATCTAGATAACAATTTCATTGCTCGTGTAAGCACTGATGAGCTTGCGGCTTACCAGCAAGGTTAATACCGTTCGGTATAATAAATAATGCTTACTCCGTGATCTGCAAAGGGCCAGTAATACTGGCCCTTTTTTATTTGCTTCGATTGAAGCGTCTGATCCTGAGTCCGTTACTTTAGTGTTCGCTGAAAAAATGCCACCGCCTGCAGGTACATCTGCAGCGCAAGCGCCGGGTCATACCTGCTATCACCGTCACGCATAAAGGCATGCTGAGCGTTGACTTCCAGCCAGTTAAACTTAACGTCAGTGGCTTCAAGCTTGTCATACACCAGCTTGCGCCCCTCGCTAGATACGTGAGGATCTTGCTTACCAAACACCATCACCAACTCGGCCGCAATATCGCCCGTTCGGCTTAAGGAGTCATTACCCTTGTCGCAGGGTAAAGTGTTGGAATGAATATCGGTCGGATATAAACAAAACGCCCCTTGGATATCGGGGTTCAGCGCAGCGCGGTAGGCTAAATGACCACCAATACACACCCCCATGCTACCAATATTACTGCTGCAAAAGCTTAGGCTACGAGCAAAGTCCACCAACGCCTCGGTGTCGGTGTCATGGTCTTCAAGGCGCTTAGCAAACTTGTCTGCGTTGCCTTTGTCTTTACCTATATCGTCATACGCAAGCACGGTACCGATAGGGTTAAGCTCATGGAACACTTCTGGAACCAAGACCACAAACCCATGTCCAGCGAGGATCGCCGCCGCACGGGCAATCGGCGCCGTTTGCTGAAAGATCTCTGAATAGAAAATAATGGTGGCAAATTGCCCATCACAATCGGGGCGGTATAGGTAGGTCCGCATGGTTCCCGTTGCGGTGGAAATATCGTGGGTCTCTTGAGTAATGATCATCGGCTCTCTTTCCTTAGATGCTGGTAACTGAACATTCACTCGCCACATTCGCGACGAGCGAATGGTGAAGTATTCTAATACAACTGATTAGGACACACTTCTCCCGCCAGTAGCTGGGTTACGTTTGTCAGTGTTGTATGTGCAATCGCGCTCAAGGCTTCCTCGGTTAAAAATGCCTGATGACCAGTAAAGATCACGTTGTGGCATGCCGATAGACGTCTGAAAACATCATCTTGAATGATCTCACTCGACTTATCTTCAAAGAATAGCTCTTTCTCATTCTCGTAAACGTCTAGAGCCAATGAGCCTAGCTGACCAGACTTAAGCGCCTCCATGGCATCGAGGGCATTTAGCAAGCCGCCACGGCTGGTGTTGATCACCATCACGCCCGGCTTCATCTGACTAAAGCTCTTTTGACTCAGTAGATGATGGTTCTCTTTAGTCAGTGGGCAATGCAAACTGATCACATCACAAATGGGATACATCTGCTCCAGCGATAAATACTCGACTCCTAAGTCAATTACCGCTTGATTAGGATAAGGATCGTGAGCGACAACTTTACAGCCAAACCCTTGCAGCACCTTGATAGTCGCCAGACCAATCTTACCCGTACCGATGACACCGACGGTGCGGCCATGCATATTAAAGCCCACTAGCCCCTCAAGTGAGAAGTTTGCATCTCGGGTACGTTGATACGCTTTATGAATTTTACGGTTTAGGGTGAGCATGAGTGCCACCGTGTGCTCGGCAACCGACTCGGGAGAATAGGCTGGCACATTTACCACCTTCATTCCCAAACGCTCTGCGGCCTCAAGATCGACATTGTTAAAGCCCGCGCAGCGCATAGCGATTATCTTGGTCCCACCCTGTGCTAGCTCAACTAACACCTCCTCACACAGTGAATCATTGACGAAGGCGCACACGATCTCAAAGCCTTCTGCTAACTTCACCGTTTGCATACACAGTCGATAATCGAAATATTCAATATTGGCACCAAAGCTGGCATTGGTACGTTCGAAATACTGCATGTCGTAATGTTTAGCGCTAAAGAAGCCTATTTTCATTGTAGAAACCTTACCTAAATGAGAAGGGAAAACCGTAACCAGTGTATGTGATATTGGTAGATTTGTCTTGTGGGACATGGAGCTATGTCTAATAGGAGGGAGTTTTTAGACAAAGAAAAAGCGAGCTCCTGACAGCTCGCTTTCCAGCTTATTCTGAGGCTTTACTAAAGAGTTAAGGATAAATTCTCTTAAGCATTCAGATCAAAGCCATTATTGACTGAGCATAAAAATATCAATAATAGCAAGGAGTAAGCATATGCCTATTAGCCTATCACTATCTATAAATAGGTATCGATATCTGCTTCACAGATTTGTTGCGTGACATAGCCTTATCGCCACTAAAATAGACAATAATAGCTGTAAGTCTGAGCTTGTGATCTCTCAACGCTTTTCAAATAGTCATTTCCTGATAAGATTTGCTGCAATCTAGCAGCACAAGACTCCTTAAATATGGCCAGAAAAGAACTCACCGAAAAACAGTTTATGATCCAACGTTTTTCTAAAACTGCCCTACGCGCTTTGCATATCTTAGGGATCACTGGCGCAGGCGGTGGCATTTTATTGCACGTTCCTCAGGAGCAATGGTTGGTCTACTGGATCATGGCCATGAGTACAGGAGCCGCCATGATGGCTTGGGAAATAGTGCGTGACTGGCGCTGGCTTATTCAGCTAAAGGGCGTATTGACCTTGGTAAAGCTCGGTTTACTCGGTTTATTTATCCCCTTTGCCACATACAAGCCTGAGCTACTGATCGCTATCGTGTTATTATCCGTAGTCGTATCTCATGGCCCGGCTGGGCTTAGGCATTTCTCAATAGTACATGGACGCAGAATTGGTGGAAGAAAAGAAGTTAAAGGCTAGTAGCGCTGAGCTTATTACTCAGTTTTCAGCACTGACAGACTACCTAACACCCGGTTGCAAGGTACTCGATCTTGCCTGTGGTAGCGGCCGTAATGGTCAGTGGTTTAGCGACAGGGGCTGCCATGTAAGCTACCTAGACCGAAATCTAACTGGGCTAGATGTTACAGCAGACGATGGCAGTATCGAGTTATTGGAGTGGGATCTCGAAGATGGCAGCGCGCCGTACCTCCCTACCAAGCAGTACGATATCGTACTGGTTTTTAACTATCTACACCGCCCTCTCTTCCAGCAAATCATGGATTGTATCAAGCCCGGAGGGCTCGTTATTTACGAGACCTTTACCGAGCAACAAGCGCAAATTGGTCGCCCCAAAAATCCCAACTTCTTACTCAAAACGGGTGAATTAAAAGCATTATTTGCCAATTGGGGCATACTCCATTACGCTGAAGATCTATTAGGAGAATTACCTTCGGCAAGTTATAAGGCACAGCTTATCGCTCAAAAGCCGCTGGTATAGTACACATTGCCATAAACAGCATGAAATGGAGGCCAGCTATGTTCCCCTATCCAGAACAATATCGAGTTGCGCTTCCCCCTATCGTCACAGGCTTTATGGTTGTCTGGGCACTACTCAGTCGCTTGGTGTTTGGTGATGCCAGCGTACTAAGCCTGTACCCACTGTTAGCCCTTTTCCCTATCATTATCTTGCTACATCTCTATCTGATCTGGGATGCTAGAAGTATGGGACGCCTAGATCAATCCTTCTACGCCTTGATCCACTGCGCACTGGCGTTTGTGATTTGGACCTTTGCCATCATGCATGTTAATGGCCATGGGTTCTCCTAACCCAGCCAGAGCAATAACCAACAAGTTACTATGGATTGGCTCGAATCTGCTTGCATGAAGAACGGCCAAAGAGGTATCTTTGCCGCGCATTTTTAATAAGGTTCTATCATGACTGATTTCGTCTACTCTCCTCCTACTACGCCATGGCTTGAAGTCTTACATCAAGACAGAGATATTATGGTTGTTAATAAGCCATCAGGGCTGCTCTCTGTGCCGGGTCGAGATCCAGCCCATGCAGACAGCACCTACACTCGAGTATTGGCAGAGTTTCCAGACGCAAAAATCGTTCACCGCTTAGATATGGCGACCTCAGGCGTTATTGTTGTGGCTTTACTGCGCAGCGCCGAGTCAGAACTTAAACGTCAATTCAGAGACAGAGAAACCGAGAAGACCTACTATGCAAGGGTCGCAGGTCATGTAAAAGAGAGCCACGGCACGATTAATCTACCACTTATCTGTGACTGGCCAAATCGCCCAAAACAGAAGGTGGATCATAAGATAGGCAAGCCATCACAGACCCACTATGAAGTGATCAGCCGAGGCAAACGCTCAACCTTAGTCAAGCTAACACCAATTACCGGGCGCTCTCACCAACTGCGAGTGCACATGATGGCACTAGGGCACCCAATTTTGGGCGATAACTTCTATGCAGACCCGCTAGCAAAAAGACTCGCCCCACGGCTACTGCTGCATGCTCAGTCACTGACTATTACTCACCCTTACACTAAAGAGCGAATGACCTTTAGCTGCGATGCCCCCTTTATGGATGCCGAAGGCGAGCAGTAAAGCTGATTGATGTTGCTTTAATGTCGAGCGTCAACAGACACGAAATAGTCTTTGGCGCTATCGCTCGATAAAACTTTGCCACTTTAAATTATGCTTAGCACATACAAGCTCAGCGTCATCCCCTTTGCCTCATGCCAAGACAAGCCTCTGCAAGATAGAGATGTGCTACCTCCAGCACTTCTTCGATAAATCAGTAGAATATTCATCAAAAAATACGTAAATTGTTTAACTAACCAATAAGCAATTGACCAATTTATTATGGAAGCCCCATTTCAAAGAGATTCTCTCGACAACCAAATCCTGTCTGCATTAATGAAAGAAGCCAGAACTCCTTTCGCCGAGCTGGCTAAGCGTTTCGGCGTCAGCGCGGGGACTATCCATGTTCGCGTTGAGAAGATGAAACAGGCGGGCATCATCACAGGGGCTCAGATCACCGTCAACCCTAAAGCCTTAGGCTACGATGTATGCTGTTTTATCGGTATCAACTTGAAGAGTGCCGGTGACTACCCAGCCGCTATATCTAAACTCAATGCACTCGAAGAGGTGGTTGAGGCCTATTACACCACAGGTAACTACAGTGTGTTTGTAAAGGTAATGTGCCAGTCTATCGATGGCTTACAGCATGTATTGATTAATCGTATCCAATCAATTGATGAGATCCAATCAACAGAAACCTTGATTAGCCTACAAAACCCTATAGTACGGGCAGTTAAGCCGTAGGTAGCGACACAATTAAGAAAAAAGGCTAACAATTGTTAGCCTTTTTCAGTTAACGACTAAGCTCTATGCTTACGACGCATCCATACAACTGGAAGCAGCAGTAAACCTACCCATCCAATCGAACCGCCTTTATCAAGCTCTTGTTTTTCCGTTACTGAAATAAATGTCGTTGTAGTATCTGAGTTACCATTAGCATCGGTAACTGTCACTTCAAACGACAAAGTATCACCTTGGCTGCTCACTGCTGGCGCATCGAAGCTAAACGTTTCAGCTTGCTTATCAAATAGGACGGGGGCTCCGCTCGTTTGTAGCCATTGATAAGTTAACTCATCGTCATTGCCATCATAAGATGCTGCAGCGCTGACATTAACAGTTTGCCCTTCAGTTACCCATTCTGGCGAACTTGCCATTGCGACTGGTGCAACTTCAGAGACTCCAAACTTAACGGTTTCTTCTACTATGTCGCCACCAAGCTCATTGGTAAGCTTCATCGCATATGCAGGTCCCGCTTTTGTTGGAATGAAGTCAAAACCAACAGCCATAGCCTCACCAGAAGACGCTTCTTGTACAACAGTCCAAGTAATCGTATTCCCCTCTTGTGTACCATCATTAGAAATATTGGCAACTTTATGGCCAGCTGACATTTGAGCAGAGAATGAGTACTCTTTGTCTACATCGCTAAAATTAGGTGCAATATTAAAGCTAACACGACTCGCAATCCCCGCAGTCATATCATCAGATAAGCTGTGGATATGCGATACATCATCTTTACGAGTTACACGTACTGGCAATTCAACCTTGTAGCTTTTATCATCAGATTCAAGAATGACAAGCCCTGAGGTACTGTCATTGATATCCCAATCGAAAGTCAGACTAAACTCACCTTCAGATTCTTCAACCGCCACTGATACATCATCACTTAATGACTCTTCATTGGCTAAAATAGACGTGATCCTCATCGTCACATCATCACTGCCCCCCGGTGTTGAAGCTGTATAGCCTGTAACAACTAAATGGTAAGTTCCTGCTGGTAAATTAGTAAACGAGATCGATTCATCAGAATCAAAACCCGCACTCCAAGCAATGATTTCATCCCGACTATTCAATATTCGTAAATCGACATCTGGTGCAGTCTCAGACGAAATTGAAATCTCTACATTCCCCATCGCTGGAAACAGCATCTCAATAGAAGCAAACCCATCTTCAGGAACACTTAATGTAATGGGGTCAACAAAATCAGAGACCTTGTCATACACACCTGCAGTGATATCTTTCAGTTCACTGGAAGTAAAGCCTTTGTAGGTCATACTCCCTTCACTGCGACCCGCTGTAATGTCAAAACTTGCAGGCAAGTTATCGCTATGGCTCTTAACCGCAACTGGCAGTTTCACTTCTGGCATACCTTCAGCTATCAGCTTTATGTTAGCAAAGCTCCAACCTGTATTTACTGCTGACACATCGGCTGTCACTAATAGCTCTTGGGTTTCACCAGCTTTAAGCTGAAAACTTGCAGGGCTAACGTTAAGCACCAAGCCATCAGCCACTCCCATAGTGCTTGCTGTCCAAGCACCATCTTTAGTCGCTTTGACGGTACGAGTCCAACTGCATTCGCTTACACATTTAGCATTAGCCATCGTTGCGAAATTAAGCTCTGATGGTTTCCCACCTATATTGGGATCTGCTTTAACATAATCTACATAGCTCTCATCCATCACTAACCCCGTTTTAGCCGCGGCCTCAACGTTGGCATAACCTGCCCCCATATCGAAGAAATCAGATGCGGTAACACCATTTTCTTTATAGGTATCTTGGTTAGCCGTTAGCATAAGTGCAGACTGAGCTTCAGCGGGCGTCCACTCAGGATGAATACTGGCTAGCAAAGTTAACGCACCAGCAATATGCGGGCTTGCCATTGATGTGCCACTTAAAAAACTATAGTTATTTGGATTAGGAAACTGCTTAAAGCCATCTGACTGATCATCAGCGTAAGCGGCAAATATACGCACACCCGGCGCAGCAATTGACGGTGCAATCACATCAGGAACAGACTTATTGGGTCCACGAGATGTAAATCCAGCCGCAATCCGTGCAAACTTTTCATCATGAATAACTTCAGTGCCAGTGATGGTCGCCTTATGCCCTGTACCACTGGCTAACCAAGCTTTAAGCGCATCACCTTTATCTGCATCCACATGAATAGCTGGTAATACATGGGCATCGGCCACAACATTTCCAGCACCATTTTGTTTATTGACGAGTACCAAGCCTGATGCCCCACCAGCTAGGACATTACGACCTTTATCTACACGAATATTTCCACCACGATCACATACTACGATGGTATCTGCTGCAAAGGTGTCTGCTGGGAAGGATTCTAAACACAGAGCTGAATCGTTATCTGGATCATTACTGTTTTCAAAGTTCCCCGCATAAACAATAGAACCGGTGAACCCGCCAGTCATAGATTTACCTGTAAGTGTTGTAGGGATTTCAGTATCACCACCTACAAACGTACCTATGCTCTTTTCGGTCAAATCACGATCATGAGTATAAGCTGCTACCGTTGTTAGCCATGGTGCATCACCAGGCGAACCTATAGTTTCAGGTCTAGGGCCTGAATTACCTGCAGAAGTGGCTACATGGATCCCTGCTTTACGGGCAGATAGAAATGCCAAGGCATCAGCATCATTCCAAGGGTTGCTAGAGCCACCACCAATAGAATAGTTAAGCGCATCAACACCCTTTTCAATCGCGTGCTCAACAGCAAGTACCGTTAATGAAGGTAAGCAGCCTGCAAAACCAATGCTATCTCCACCACCAGGCAAGCATACTTGGTATGACACTATGTTTGCATGTGGTGCAACACCCGATATAGAGTCAAAAACAACCCCTGAGTCCCCACCATCAACATCAGGTACATTAACGTTAAACAACACATTGCCCGCTGCAGTGCCAGCAGTGTGCGAACCATGTCCATTGTGATCTTCGCCATTTGCCGGTACGTCGATATCATAATCGAGGTATTCATCTGTCACGGCAGGCCAACTGTGAACACCAATGAGTTTATCATTACAAAGCTCAGGGAAGTCGCCTGCACAATCTCCAGAATAAACACCTTGGCCCCATGGATTCGTGTGATCATAATCATCACCTCCGATATCGGCAAAAGAAGGATGATCAGTGTTAATGCCTGTATCGATAATCCCCACAATCATGCCTTCGCCTTGGCTTTCTGTTCCTGTTGCTTTACCACTCCAGATTGCTGGTGCTTTAATGATTGCGGGGCCTGAATCTGACGTAGGTTGACGCAAAATTTCACGTTGAATATTAGCGATACCTGCAACCTTGGCAAGCTCTACAGCCTGCTCTTGCGTCATTGCAACCACTAACCCATTATATGCGAGCGTAGTTCTTTGTTTTACATTAAGCTCGCCTAAGATACTGCTCGCTTTTTGAATGACCTTATCTTGTCGTGAAGTAAGAAATGAGCGATAAGACTTTACGCTATCACTTGTCACATCTAGCTTTCTGTTCTTGCCCTTTACCTTTTCAACCGATGTTGCTTTATAGCCTTCAATACCACCTTGGTACAATGCAACCGGGCTTTCGATTAGTCGAACAAAGTACCGATAAACGCCAGGCTCTAACTTAGGTTCAGGCGTAAAAATGGCGTTAGTGTTGAGGAGTTGGCGTTTAAAATAGGGCTTGGACTTAGGTGTTTCCACATCCAAATTAGCTTTTGTTTGAGAAGATAGAATGTTAATGATTTGTGGTTTTTTATTGGGCTGTGTCGCTAACACGCTTGCAGACATAGTTACCAAGGCAGCAGAAACTGCGATCGCTATTTTTGTTTTCAATTGTCAATTCCTTTATACGCAAATGTATTTTGATATTTCGATTTACATTGCCTAACCGCCTAAGCCAGAAGGGAAGCGACCAACAACCCCATTAACTGCATGTTTGACTTAAGCCTATAGAATTAGTAACACAATACAAAAGTCATAACAAACAACTTGTTAACAAGTTTTGACCGGAAAGAGATAAATAAACGTTTGTTTGTAAACAGTGGGTTACAGTAACAACTTCAACAGTATGCTTTTTTACTTGTATAACGCATCATTGATAGGGAAGTAGAAAAGAAAATATAAAAAAGCCAGTTGGCGGCACCAACTGGCTTAATAAGAATCATGGACCTATTTCAAGGCTATATGATTAAGCTTTAAACTTACGACGCATCCATAATAACGGTAATAACAGTGTTGTAAACCAGCCTACACTACCACCATCACTCGTTTTATAAGAACGCTGATACTGCACTGGGAAGCTAACACTCTTCGTATCAGAATTACCATTGCCATCAGACACTGTCAGCTCAAATGCTAGCGTATCACCACTTTCTTTGACATCTGGAGCTAAAAACTCAAATGAAGCAGCCGAAGCATTGAAAGAAATAGGTGTCCCACCAAGTTGAACCCACTTGTACTTTAGCTCATCATCATTACCGTCAAATGAACTAGACCCGTCTATCGTTACGCTTCGTCTAGCAATAGCTGTCTTCGGTGCATCAATAACAGCAACTGGAGCCACCTCGCTAACACCAAACTTCACAGTTTCTTCAACCATATCACCTCCCAGTTCATTGGTCAGTTTCATGGCATAAGCAGAACCCGCTTTAGTAGGGATCAAGTCAAATCCTACCGATAACGCCTCTCCAGAAGCAGCTTCTTGAACAACGGTCCAAGTAACAGTATTGCCCTCTTGAGCACCATCATTCGAGATGTTAGCAACCTTATGGCCTGCAGACATCTGTGCTGTGAACGAATACTCTTTATCTTCATCACTGAAGTTTGGTGCAACATTAAAGCTAACACGGCTAGGAACACCAGCAGTCATTGAATCAGACAAATCGTGAATATGACTAACGTCATTTTTACGAGTAATGCTAACAGGAACTTGCACTTCGCTACTCTGATCACCAGAGGCTAAGATTAGAATACCTGATGTATTCTCATCTGTATTCCAATCGAAAGTCAGGCTAAATTCGCCTTCAGATTCTTCAACAGAGACAGAAACATCATCACTGCGTGACTCTTCATTGGCTAAAACAGAGCTGATCCTCATGGTAACGTCATCAGTTCCACCAGGTGTAGATGCGGTGTAGCCGTCCACAACTAGGTAGTAAACACCCCCAGGTAAATTAGTGAAAGACACCGACTCGTTAGAGTCTGGCCCCGCACTGCTACCAATATTGATAAAATTGCTATCAAGGATACGTAAGTCTACATCTGGTGCCGTTTCTGATGAGATTGAGATGGTAACGTTAGCCAATGCAGGGAAGTTCATACCCACATAGTCAAAACCATCTTCAGGGACACTTAAAGAAATAGGGTCAATGAGATCTGAAGATTTGTCATACACACCAGCTATGATGTTAGTCAACTCACTGGAGGTAAAGCCTGTGTAGGTAATACTACCTTCGCTACGACCCGCAGCAATATCTAGGCTAGCAGGTAAGTTATCGCTATGACCTTTAACCGCTACAGGCAGCTTAACCTCAGGCATCCCTTCGGCCATCAGCTTAATATTAGCGAAATTCCAACCATTGCTTGCCGCAGAAACATCCGCAGTAACAGTTAAGTCTTGTGTTTCACCCGCTTTAAGCTCAAAGCTTGCAGGCATAACGGAAAGTACTAGGCCATCGGTAACGCCCATAGTGCTTGCCGTCCAGGCTCCATCCTTAGTGGCCTTGACGGTACGCGTCCAAGTGCATTCGCCAACACATTTAGCATTTGCAATGGTTGCTAAGTTAATCTCTGATGGTTGACCACCTAAAGCAGGATCTGCTTTAACGTAATCTACATAGCCTTCATCCATCACTAGACCCGTTTTAGCCGCAGCTTCAACGTTCGCATAACCTGCGCCCATATCAAAGAAATCTGACGCTGTAACACCATCTTCTTTAAATGTGTCTTGGTTGGCTGTCAACATTAACGCTGACTGAACTTCTGCAGGAGTCCACTCCGGATGAATACCAGCAAGTAAAGTTAAGGCTCCCGCAACATGTGGGCTTGCCATCGATGTACCACTTAGGAAGCCGTAATCACTTGGATCCGGATATTGCTTGAATCCATCTGATTGACTGTCTGCATAAGCGGCAAAAATACTCACGCCAGGAGCAGCAATTGATGGGGCAATCACATCAGGAACCGACTTATTTGGACCACGAGAAGTAAAGCCTGCAGCGATGCGCGCAAGCTCTTCATCCTGAACAACTTCAGTTCCCGTAATCGTTGCCTTGTGATCTGCACCACCAGCTAACCAAGCCTTTAAGCTATCACCTTTATCTGCATCGATATGTATCGCAGGTAAAACGTGCGCATCAGCAACAACACTTGTAGCACCACCTTGGAGGTTTGCAAGCACTAAAGCTGATGCCCCACCAGCCAATACATTACGCCCTTTATCGACACGAGCTATCGCACCACGATCACATACTACAATGGTATCTTCGGCAAAGGTTTCTGCAGGAAATGGTTCTAAACACTGAGCGGGATCGTTATCAGGATCGTTACTGTTTTCAAAATCACCAGCGTAAACGATAGAACCAGTGAACTCTCCAGTCATTGACTTGCCAGTAAGCTTTTCTGGGGCATCCGTATTACCACCAGAGAATGCACCAATATTCTTCTCAGAAAAATCACGGTCATGAGTATAAGCAGCAACGGTTGTTAACCAAGGTGCATCCCCTGGAGAGCCAACAGTCTCAGGGCCAGGGCCAGAGTTACCTGCTGAGGTAGCCACATGAATACCCGCTTTACGCGCAGATAGGAAAGCAAGGGCATCTGCATCATTCCATGGATTACTTGAACCGCCACCAATTGAGTAGTTAAGCGCATCGACACCATTCTCAATAGCATGCTCGACAGCAAGTACTGTCAATGAGGGAAAGCAACCCGCAAAACCAATATTGTCATTTTCTCCAGGGAGACACACTTGGTATGAAACGATATTCGCATGTGGTGCCACACCCGACATAGATTCAAATACAACTCCTGTATCACCGCCATCCACATCAGGTACATTGATGTTAATTAGTACGTTGCCAGCTGTAGTACCCGCGGTATGAGAGCCGTGACCGTTGTAGTCTTCACCGTTTGCAGGTACGTCAATATCATAATCCAAATACCTTTCAGTAACTGCAGGCCAACTGTGCACACCAATCAGCTTGTCGTTACAAAGCTCTGGGAAGTCACCAGCACAATCACCTGAATAGACGCCAGGGCCCCAAGGGTTTGTATGATCATACTCATCACCGCCAACGTCAGCAAAAGAGGGATGATCTGTGTTGATCCCGGTGTCGATAATACCAACAACCATTCCTTCACCTTGGCTTTCTGTTCCTGTAGCCTCACCATTCCATATCGCCGGAGCCTTGATAATTGCTGGGCCGGAGTCTGTCATTGGCTTGCGTAATATCTCACGTTGGATATTGGCGATACCCGCAACATTAGCCAATTGAGCAGCTTGCTCTTGTGTCATTTCAACGACTAGACCGTTATAAGCAAGAGTAGTTCTTTGCTTAACATCTAACTCACCTAAAACAGCACTTGCTTTTTGGATCACACTATCTTGACGCGAAGTTAGAAAAGAGCGGTAGGATTTTACATTCGCACTCGTCACATCTAACTTTCTATTCTTGCCTTGAGCCTTTTCAACTGATGTGGCCTTAAAGCCTTCGATACCACCTTGGTATAGAGCTACCGGACTTTCAATTAAACGAACAAAGTAACGATAAACACCTGGGCTCAAGTTAGTTTCAGGAGTAAAAATAGCGTTATTTCTTACAACTTGATTTTCAGAGTAAGACTTTGATTTAGAGTCTACGACAGCAATATTCGCTCTTGCATGTGCAGATTGAGAATAAGAGATTTGTTGATTGTAATCAGACTGTATTGCTAGCGCACTAGCAGACATAGATACCAACGCAGTGGAGACTGCAATTGCAATTTTTGTTTTCACTTGTCAATTCCTTAAAACATCCGTTTTTTATTGTTTTATCCTGCTTTATCGTTGCCAAATAACTTCTAATAGAAGAGATGTAATGTCATAGAGCTAATAAAAAGAACATATGACTGAGGCGAAAGCATTAGTAACACAATAAAAAAAATGCATCAAACAAATTAACAACAATTTCATTACAAGTAATAACAAATAAATCAGAGGCGATACAAAATAGGCCAAACTGTAAATTTGGGCTTACGGACTACAGCTCAAACAGATTAGTCATCACCTTGTAAAGCTCTGTGCCTTGATAGACCGAAGCCGAGGCGAAATGCAAGATAGGTACACAGTCTTGCTTAAGGCTTAGCGCAGTTAATTCCTTATCTGTGCCATACAGATCCAGCCTTAAGATATTTGCTAAAGTCTCACCTGCAGCTAGAGGCTTACCAAGCTCGGCCTTATACTCAACCATGCCTGCCGTTGGTGCGTGAAACTTCTTATAGTCTTTCAGATAACAGCCAAACCTTGGCATTCTTGCCGGCTCAAGCTTATCGTCGATCACGCCGCGATGGCTTAAGTAGGCCAAGATCCCTTGTGCATCGTTAAGCGCATCATCCATATCGATACGCTCCTGACTGGCTAACTCCAGGGTAAATGCCGATACCGGCACATCTAGGGCTCGCCCCTGTGATTGCGCATATTCAGCCAGCTGCCACCATGGGCAAAATGCTGCTTCATCCATTGCGCCACCAAAGTCATTAGGGATCACAAGCGTAAAGGGAATAGAGAAATAGGATGCCGAGGCTGCATCATATTCAGGGCAATACATATGTTTACAAGACTTAGGACCCGTATGCAGATCGATGACGATATCGGCTGCATGAGCCATCGACTGCAAGGTTACCGCTAGGCGTTTACCCGTGGTCACGCCCCACTCACTGTTAAGATGAGACTGACAAGACTCGATTAGAAGCGAACGATATGCTTGGATAAGCGCCCTGTCATCTAAGTGACTGTGCGCTTGATACCAACTGGCTATATCGACTTTATGATCGAGATATTCTCTATTCCAGTTAACCCCTGTGATAGGATCGAAGCGTCCCAAGGTGAACTCACCACTTTTTTGGTTAATCCCTAACGGGTTAGCCAAAGGGAGTAAGGTTACCTCCCCCTTAACGTCCATCGCCTCCAGCTGCTTCATCAACTGAAAAATCACCGCGTTACCTTGTACCTCGGCGCCATGTACATTGGCTTGAATAAACACGCTAGGCGCACTAAGGTCCTGCGCAAGAAGTCGGTAGACAGGAACATTCAGCTCCTGTCCCGTTGCCAACTCGCCTACCTTCAGGCTCGTTTGGGTAAATTTCATAAATGACTCGGTTCCCTGTTCATCTCTATCTGTTAACTAGGCTTCAAACAAGTTCTCATGCAGAGCGCGAATAACATTGGCCGCCTCAGATTCATCCACCAAGATACACAAGTTATGGGGACTGGCGCCTTGACAGATCATGCGCACGTTATAGGTCTCTAACACTCCAAATACTCGGCGACACACACCAGCCGTCGAGGCGATGTTATTGCCAATCACCGCCACTAGAGCCAACCCATCTTCGACGCGCACTCGGCAGTGCTGTGACAACTCTTGCAGCAGCGCCTCACTCAATAGCCCTTGCCCACTCGAGTCTGAGCCCGTTTTATCTAACGTCAAAGAGACGTTGACCTCAGAGGTGGTGATCAAATCGACACTGATCTTGTGCCGAGCTAATGTGGCAAATGTCTCGGCAAGGAAGCCCTGTGCATGTAGCATCTGCAAGCTATGGAGGTTTAACAGGGTTTGATCACGGCGCACCGCTACGGCACGGTACACAGGCTCGCTTTCGACCTTATGACGGATCCAAGTTCCGCCTTGCTCTGGTGCCCAACTTGAGCCAACAAAGACCTGAATCTTTTGTCTCACCGCAGGTAAAATCGTTGCAGGGTGCAGAACCTTAGCACCAAACGTCGCCATCTCGGCGGCCTCATTAAAGCTAATTTCAGCGATTGGGCGCGCATTGGGGGCGAGACGAGGATCGGTAGTGTAGATCCCTGCAACATCGGTCCAGATCTCCAAGGCATCGGCTTGCAGTGCCTCAGCTAATAACGCTGCAGAATAGTCACTGCCACCACGACCAAGGGTTGTGGTATTGCCTTCACTATCGGCCCCCACAAAGCCTTGAGTCACTATCACCTGTTCAGTAAGTAAGGGCTTAAGATGAGTTTGTGCCAATTCGGCAATTTGCTCAATTTGCGGCTCTGCACGCCCATGATGGTTATCGGTTCTCAACACTTGGCGCACATCAAAAGCCGATGCCGAAGCTCCCTTACCTCTCAATACGGCGGCAAAAAATATTGAAGAACACATCTCACCTTGAGATAAGAGTTCATCCATTACCGCCTTGCTGCGAGTCAGCTTTAGCCGCTCCACCAGAGTCGATATATGGCTGAGGGTGTGATCTATCTTGGCGGCCACATCACTGGGATTACCCAATTTATCTAAAATTTGATATTGGATTGAGGCGATCTGCTTGATCAGTGCCTTTGACTCATCACTAGTGGTTTCGGCCTGCGTGAGCGCGACTAATTGATTAGTGACGCCACTCGATGCACTCACCACCACCAAACGGGTTTGCGGATTAGCAATGATAATATCGGCGCAGCGCTGCATGGCGTCAAAATCGGCCACCGAGGTGCCACCGAACTTGGCGACAGTTAACTGAGAAACGAATGTTACAGCTCCTGATGCTATAGACACAGTACAGCCTCCATACAAATTAGAGACGGGTGACACGCACAGAAATGAGTATTTTGAATAACTAACATGAAATAAGCTCCGAACTAACTTCGTTCGAAGAGCCTGGTGCTATTGATTGCACCCCAAAAGATGGGACAAAGCGATCGTCACCAGAAGCTCTCCACCATAATAAACATAGGTGACAATCGCCAGGATTCAGCCTGAACGACCGACATTTAAGCGCATACCAAAACCGCGTTAAATATCTCGGCGCTAATCTCCCTCATAAGTCATCACTGGGTTTTGGTCCCCTCAAACTTACTACCTAGTCAGCGCTCCTCTTCTGTACTTATTTTGTATAAGGCTGTGTTCGCAAAAATAACCGCTTTGTATACAAAATAAGAGGTCAAAAAATATCAAAAAATAACCAATCAAGTCAACGGAAATATAAGATGATTTAGTTTTATACAAGTTCGGGGCAAAATTCATACTATAGGGCATGAACCGTCAAGCTATAATCAGGTAAGCTCGGGGAGCTCCAGAACCCTGCAGACCCGACGTGAAAACGCCCCCAGAAAGGCCTCTTCTTTCATCAGTAAGCAAGGCACGAGTTGTAGTTTGTCAGCTTCAACATAATAGATGGCATTTTGATTAAACAGACACCCAAGCTTAATGGCCGACTCTTTATCGGTTGCAACCGCCCAGCTCTTCTCCATATGCTTTCTATCTTGAGATGCGCCTATCATTGCACGGTAAGGAAAGCCCAACCTATCTATTTCATACTGAAGTAGGCGGTCTAGAAGACCATTTTGACAAGGGGTCAGCAGCTGCCCTCTAGGGTTATATGCGGTGATAATCGCGAACGATAATTGAGAAGATAAAGATTGAGTAAGCAGAAATTCAGTTTCTCTATAATAGCGCCACAAGGTTTCAGCAGAGTCGTTCATTGCTAACAATTTCTCCAATTTAGGTGGAATTATTATAGCAAACTCGTAAGCGCCTCCTAACAGTGTGACTTACATCACCATTTGCAAATTTACCAACTTCAATATAATCAATGCCTTAAACTTCAAAAAGTGATCTAAATCATATCATCGAGGAATTTTGTTAACATTTCATTTGTTAACAAATGCCTAAAACGAGTACAATAAGGCTTGTTGATTGACTCATACTGTATACATGTAACGAACACATTTTGTTACACATATCTGAAACAGATAGAAGAGTAATCCACACAGCTGTATCAAATGTGATCTATGTTTGACTTAAGATTTAAACTCCATAAAAAACGGTAGCTAAGGAACTTTTTCCTACTATTGTTAATCGAAGTTTATACAGTTCACGTTTTTCCATATGTGAGATACCCATACTTTGCTTATCATGCAGTGTGTTGCTGTTTCGAACCAAATTTGAAAGCACCTACGTGTATCAGTGATTTATCAGCATAACTAGATGGAGTATAAAAATTATTATACTCATGGTTAGAATTGACAGAGATTAGGTAATTAATATGCAAAACCCGCACATTCTGATTGTTGAAGATGAAGCAGTAACAAGAAACACACTTAGAAGTATTTTTGAAGCAGAAGGATATGTGGTAACGGAAGCCAATGACGGCGCTGAAATGCATAAGGCTATGCAAGACAACAAAGTTAACTTGGTCGTTATGGATATTAACTTACCAGGCAAAAACGGTCTTTTACTAGCTCGTGAACTTCGTGAAATTAATAATATCGGTCTAATCTTCCTAACGGGCCGTGATAACGAAGTTGATAAGATCTTGGGTCTTGAAATTGGTGCCGATGATTATATCACTAAGCCATTCAACCCACGTGAATTGACTATCCGTGCTCGTAACCTATTAACTCGTGTTAATAGCACAGGTACAGACTCAGAAGAGAAAAGTGCAGTTGAGTTCTACCGTTTCAACGGTTGGAGCCTTGAAATCAACAGCCGCTCTCTAGTTAGCCCACAAGGTGAGTCATACAAGCTACCACGCAGCGAATTCCGCGCGATGCTTCACTTTGTTGAAAACCCAGGTAAGATCCTAAGCCGTGCAGACCTTCTAATGAAGATGACTGGCCGTGAGCTTAAGCCACATGACCGTACTGTTGACGTGACTATCCGTCGTATTCGTAAGCACTTCGAAAGCTTGCCTGATACGCCAGAAATCATCGCAACAATCCACGGTGAAGGTTACCGTTTCTGCGGTAGCTTAGAAGATTAATTCTAAGCGCCGAAAGCTGTACTACTAGCGCTACAGCTAATAAAAAGCCAGTCGATTGACTGGCTTTTTTTATAGCTATATTTTGTATCGTTAGCAGAGTTTCAAAATTGTACCCATAAACAATTTAGAGTATTAACTTAAATAAAGCCAAGCAGGCTTAGGTCATTCCCCATTTTAACTGCCCCTTCCCTCTGCGATCATAATACTTACTTATAGATATCGCCTGATATTATATAAGTCGACTGATATTTGAGAGTAATTAATTGACGCTCCATTTCATCCCTCAAAATACTTTCAGCTATTAATTATAATTAATATTAAATTCATATAAATAAAAGCCGCCGCAATTAATAGATAACCCTCTAGCTATTTTATCACCGCGACCCATCCATACTTATTGCTTTAATTGGCGGTCTAAAAAGTCTGCTAATGATCGATATAGATGCACTCTGACCTTCTCACCACGCATAGAATGCTTTGAGCCTGGATAGTCGATCATCTGGAACAACTTACCCTCGTCCTGCAATGCCTTATAGACTCGAGTACTGTTCTCAAATAACACGTTGTCATCGGCCATGCCGTGGTACATCAATAAGCCTGACTGATAACCACCAACGTAAGGCAACACGCTGCTGGCCTCATAACCTTTAGCATTGGTCTTTGGGTTGCCCATATAACGCTCTGTGTAGTGGGTGTCATACAAAGACCAATCAGAGACTGGCGCACCAGAGATTGCCGCCTTAAAGTAATCAGGCGCTTTAAATAGGCTCATCAGTGCCATGTAGCCGCCATAGCTGTGACCATAGATAGCAATGTTGTCGCTATCGACATAAGGCAATGTACGCAAGTAATCTACACCGACCTTTTGGTCGTTCACTTCTACTTCACCAAGTTGCTTGTAAATCACATACTCAAACTTAGTGCCGCGATGGGCAGAGCCACGGTTATCTAGCTGATAAACGATATAGCCTTGCTGCAGCAAGTGCTGGGTAAAGTAATCTTGATGGCTCCAGCTATTCACCACCAGCTGCGCATGGGGGCCACCATAGACGCGCACTACAACTGGATACTGCTTGTTAACATCGAAGTTTGTCGGCTTGAATAGGCGGTATTGCAACATCTGGCCGTCTTCAGCTTTTAGCTCGCCAAACTCAGGCAGCTGCCACAGGCCAAAGTAGTCATAGAGTGGATGCCCCTTTTTAACCTCATTTTGTTCAACCCAAGTCAGACGCTCGCCGCTTTGGTCGTGCAGGCTCACCTGTGGTGGCTGTGAAAGGCTACTAAAGTAATCTAAATAGACTGGCTTATTATCGGCAAAGACCGTTGAGTGCATGCCGCTACGCTGACTGATGGATTCGACTTGGCCACCCGCTAATGCCACGCGGTAAAGTTGCTTCTCGGTGACCTTGGTTTTACGGCCAGTAAAGTAAACCTCGCCGGCCTTTTCATCGATATATTCGACCGCATCAACCGCCCAGTCACCGGATGTTAATTGACGGATCACTTTGCCGTCTAAGCCAATCAAATACAGATGATTAAAACCATCACGCTCAGACGCCCAGATAAAGGCCTCTTGCTGCTTTAAAAAGTGCAAGTCGTCATTGAGATTTACCCAAGCCTGACTACGCTCTTTGACTAAGTCTCTGTCATTCTTGATATCATCGATCGCGACAACGCGCAGATCCAGCGCTTGTTGATCGCGGCTCTGCCACTGATAAGACAAATGTTTACTATCGGGTAACCACTTAACCCGTGGTAGATAGATGTCTGTGTCTTTGCCCAAATCGACCCAAGCGACTTTTTTGTCATTTAAGGTAACCACGCCAAGCTCAACCTTGACGTTAGTCTCGCCAGCGTAGGGATAACGCTGCTCGGTCAGCTTAATTCCATCGGCATAAATTTCGTTACGAGTCACCAACTCTACGCCCGATTCATCGATGCGAGTATAGGCAATCGCCGACTCATCCGGCGCCCACCAGTAACCGGTCATTCTGCCCATCTCTTCCTGGGCCACAAACTCAGCCATGGCATTTTTAATCGCGCCGCCACCATCTGTGGTTAATGCGGTAATTTTCTGGGTTTTCAGCTCCAATACATACAGGTTCTGCTCACGCACAAAAGAGACGAAGTGGCCTTTTGGCGACAGCCGCGCATCGGTAGCAAAACCTTCACCGGTTGCCAGTAACTTGACCTTGTTATCCGCTACCGAGTAGTAATACAGCTGACCCGCAGCAGGGATTAAAATCGCCTCGCCATCTTTAGACCAAAAGTACTCCATGATCCCTTGGCCATATATACGCTGGCGCTCACGGCGTGCTTTTTCCTCATCAGACAGCTCGCCAGCTTGTAGCTTATCGGCATCGATCAGCATGCTTTGTTTGCCACTGGCCACATCCATCTGCCACAAGTCATACAGATGTTGATTGTCTTTACGCCCGGCAAGGTAAGTCACACGCTTACCGTCGGGAGACAGCTTTAAGCCGCGTGGGCTGCTGCCAGCCAGTGCAGGAGATGCGTACATACGCTCTATGGTGAGTGGCTCAGTGCCACCGGGGAGTGATGATGCTTGAGCAAGAGCTGCAGGTGTTAATACCATTGGCAAAGAAGCCAACAGTAAACTCATCCAATTTTTTGTCATTATTATTCCCTGGATTAAACGCAAAATCTTCTTTAGTAAAAAAGTGTTCAGCTAACAGCTCACTAGAAGCTTGGCTGAAAATTCGCCTACATTGTGCCTTAATCGGTAGCAAAACAAAAATTGCACAATTTTTTGCCACTCGTTGTAGTTGAAAGCCCATCTTTACGGCTGAAAAAATTAGCGTTCTCAGGTATCATCGCGTCAATAATAAAGAATACACTTTTGTCCTGACCTCAAACTCAATTTACTCACGTAAAATTGTATAGGAAACAAGATGCAAACTCTGGCTGAAAACCTGACATCACAAGCAATTTCTCCTACTCTTGAAAAACTTATCCTGACCCTAGCTAATACTTCTAAAGAGATTAGCCACGCAGTCCGTCACGGCGCACTAGCAGGCGTGTTAGGCGCAACGGAACAAGAAAACGTTCAAGGCGAGACACAGAAGAAACTCGATATCATCACCAATGATATGCTCAAAGATGCCCTAAAGGCCGACGGTACAGTGCGCGGTATCGCCTCTGAAGAGGAAGACTATGTTGTTGAAGCCGATGCAAACGGTGAGTACCTAGTCTGTTTTGACCCACTAGATGGCTCTTCAAACATCGATATCAACTCACTTGTGGGTACTATCTTCTCAGTATTGCCAGCCCCAGCAGGCGAGCTAACAGAAAAGAGTTTCCTACAAGCGGGTCGCAACCAAGTTGCCGCAGGTTATGTGCTATACGGCCCATCGACCATGCTTGCGCTAACCACAGGTCAAGGCGTACAGCTATTCACCCTAAACCCAGAGACTAACGAGTTCTTGCTAACCAATCCTGCGATGGCGATTAGCAAAGACACCGGCGAGTTTGCCATTAACATGTCAAACCAACGCTTCTGGGAAGCGCCAATGCAGACTTACATCAGTGATTTATTGCTCGGTAAGATTGGCCCTCGTGAAAAGTCATTCAACATGCGCTGGATTGCCGCCATGGTTGGTGACGTACACCGCGTACTTTGCCGCGGCGGGATCTTCACTTACCCAACAGACAACAAGAACCCTGAAAAGCCATACAAGCTACGCTTAATGTACGAAGCGAACCCAATGGCATTCTTGGTTGAGCAAGCAGGCGGTAAAGCGTCGACGGGTTATGAAACCATTATGGATATTCAGCCAACTGAAATTCACCAACGTGTAGCGGTTATTCTTGGCTCTGCCAATGAAGTTGATGCGTGTCTTGAATATCACGCTCAGGATTACAGTGAAGAGCCTTCTTTATAGGTTCTAGGTTCTAGGCAAGGCTGAGACGGCAGGAGCCGAGAAAGCTAAGACGGTAACAGCCGGAAAAGAAAAATCTAAAAGAAAAGCACAATCCTATGCTAGTAGGGTTGTGCTTTTTTCTGCGCCTTGCTTTTTGGCGCTGGGAGCTTGTTGTTATCAGGCTACGCCTGACTTTTAAGTTAGACTGCGTCTCAAGCTGCGCTTGATAAACGTCGTGGGATTCCATCCCACACCCGGGCAAGGAGGACTGCTCGTCCTTATCCTCCTTGCATCCACCATGACGCCCCGACGAAGTTGTTGATCCTCATACTTATGGATAAATCACTAACGCTTCCGATGGGGCATCCTGCCCCGCGAAAGCTACGCCGACATCCATGTCGGCATCACGCGATTTATTCCAACGTACTTCGGCAACTTCGATGGGGAATTTGGTGTTTTCTGTGAGTTAAGCATGAAAGCTTAAGCTAAGTATTATAATGTTTACTCTAGCTCCAAGACTTCTCTATTTCTAATGTCCGACTTTTAATGAAAAAGCATTATATAAGCTTATTTGACTCCGCCCACGGTATTCTGTAACGGTTCCCTTCCCACAAACTTCATGATTAATTAATTGTTCAATAGAACCATGCTCTTGCTTAAATTCTGCAAGATCATCTTCCCATAATACAAGTGTTAAAGATTGCTTTGGAAAAGGCTCATCCATGTTCAGATATAGCCCCCGTTTAAAACGAGATACTTCCTTTAAAGTACCGCAAGCAATTACGTCTTTCCCTTCATAAAAAGGAGCCTCTTTAGAGGTTATTTTTGTAGCACTGTAGCTAAAAGAAGAGAGTAGTAATGATGTGAAAAATACAACTGGAGTGACAACTTTCATACGAGTAATTCTTAATCTACATAATCAAGCTCTATTATACAAAACGGCATCACCCCATGATATCTAAACTTACATAACACATTGTTAAGTATCTCTAATTTTAAACGCAATTGAGCATGTTTTTTTTGATTGCTATTTCTCCCAAGCTTAATAGCGTACTTCTAACGCGCCCCTTACTTAAGCAACACCTAAAGCCTGGTAAGAAGCAGCAAAACATGCCAATAGCGATGGTTCTCTACGATAGATCTCAAGTAAACAGCCCTTTGTGGAGCCCCATGTAGAGTGGTGTGGACGATAGAGGTTAGATACCTCGGGCTACCCGATTAAGCTACATTTAGCCATTTACTTAGATCTAATTCTGGCTTCACTTTTTCTAGCATTAATTTAGAGCTAGGTAGGTCTGTAAAGTCGATGTCTAGGACTTGCTGTAGTGTTTCGCTAGGTTCATACGCTAGTTCAAAAGAGCAAACTTCATTAACGATATGAGCTACTTTTTGAATTTGAGAAACAAATAACTTTATATCACCATCTTGAACAATTATTTGTACACCATCATATGCTACGCCACTGCCACTATTTCCTGCGTAAGAAGTTAAATGCAGTGAGTCGGCAAACTTTCGAACAGTAGATTGCATTTCAACCAAAATCCGATCTTGATCAGACTTCGAGCACGCTGTGAGTTCCGTCGATTGCCCAACAAAACGTGTAACCATAGAGTTGAAACTATCCCAAACACTGGCAGATACAGAGAAATCACCATATCTAGCATTCGGGAATAGTACTTTATGCAATTTCCTAGGGGACGATGTATGAAGCTTGCTATCCCATGTCTTATTTAAGTACTTTTCAAACTCTTCGATATGTTTATAGTAGTTAGAAAAGCTATTTTGTTCATTCGCAACACGTATTTGCTCTTTTGTTTGCTCTGAGCGATGATTCGCAGCAAGCAAAGCAACGATTGGGATGATTAGAGCTAAGATAGCTAGAGGAACACGAAATACTACTAGGGCGTGATTAAAACCAGCATATGAATAATCTGGGGTTATCTGTGAATTAATACCCACGATCAGCGCAACAATGGTTGCGAAGCTAATAAAAACACCTACTACAAGCCAAAGAACCTTTAGTTCGATTAGGCTTTTTTGTGGATCAAAATGCAATTTATTCTTCATTGTTTCTCCAACTGCCTAACATTTTTAATATGACACTCGCGCATTTTACCGATATCTGCTGAAAAAGCGTGTGGATAATTATTCAATTAAAATCAAATAATAACAATATATTAAACGTCATCATCAATAATTGTATCCAATACAGCCTAGGTAAAAGTGCGCTCGCGCGCTTTGCTTGCCTTTTATCTAGTCATTAATGATCCACCACACTCACAGAAAACACCTGATTCCCATCGGAGTTGCCGAGGTTATTGAAGTCAATCGCGTGAGCGAGGCATGGATGCCGAGATAGCCTTAGGTGAGCCATGGATGGCGAATATGAGGCGATAGCGATTGTCGAAAATAACTGAGGAATCACAACTTCGTCGGGGCGGCTGGGGAGATGCAAGAGGGGGAAGCTGTTGTCCCCCTCTTGCCCGAGTGTGAGCTGGAAGCTCACGACCTTTATCAAGCGGAGCTTGATTACATCAAGGTCAGGCGCAGCCTGATGCATTACCAATGTGGCAACGCCACGACCTTAGTTGTTAGACGAAGTCTAACTTTGAAGTCAAACGAAGTTTGATGACATCAGCCCTAGTTTTTGGGCTTAAAAACAAAAAAGAGTTTATTGAGCCAAATATGAAATATATCGGCTCAAGTAAACTCTTTAATCTCAATCGAAAAGTTCGTTATTAGCGAAACTTAACGAGATTTCACATATGGTTTACCAATCGCCTTAGGCCCAACTGCGCGGCCAATAAAGCCTGCTAGTAGCAACACGGTTAAGATATACGGTAATACCTCAATCGCCTGTACTGGGATTTCGCCAACCAGCGGTAGCTCAACGCCTTGTAGACGAATAGCAATTGCATCGAGGAAACCAAACAGTAGACAACCAAACAATACCGGTACAGGTTTCCACTTACCAAAAATCAATGCCGCTAATGCGATAAAGCCTTTACCCGCACTCATATTCGGCACAAAGCCTGCACTGTGGGCAGTCGATAAGTAAGCCCCCGCCATACCCGCGAGCACACCAGCAATAATCAGTGCACGGTAACGGATCCACGCAACTGAAATACCAGCGGTATCTACCGCATGTGGGTTTTCACCGGCTGCGCGCAGTCTTAGGCCAAAACGGGTTTTATAAACAATCCAGTAAACCGCTGGCACTGCAAACAACGACAGATACACTAAGAAGTTATGCCCTGACATTAACTGGCTGTAAATCATGCCAATAACCGGTACATCGGCTAATGCGTCTGCAAATGGTAGGGTGATAGCGGTAAAACGTGACTCATCTGTTAGCGCTGGTGTTTGACCACCTAAACCGAACCAGAAACGACCAAGAGTAACCGTTAAGCCCACTGCCAACATGTTAATGGCTACGCCAGATACAATTTGATCGCCGCGGTGGGTAATGGTCGCAAAACCATGCACCAGTGACAGCATGACTGAAACGCCAATGCCCGCCAACAGACCCAGCCAAACTGAACCTGTCACAGTGGCAGTTGCCGCCGCAGCAAAGGCAGCAGAGAGCATCTTGCCTTCAAGGGCGATGTTAACGATACCCGAGCGCTCTGAAAAAAGTCCCGCCAGTGCAGCAAGGATTAGCGGCGCCGATACCCTTAGGGTTGCATCTAAGATTAGAATGATATTCTCAAACATAATTTATGCCTCCGCCTTAGCGCCGCCGATGGCTGCCTTCTTTTGATCAAGAAACACAAATAATTTCTCAGTCGGTTTAACCAGCATCAATGCCAATGCACCACTAAACAGTACTACTAGCGCCTGCACGACTTGGATCATTTCACGATCGATATTCGGGTAATCAAACGACAGTTCAGCGCCGCCTTGATACAGCACACCAAATAAAATACTGGCTAAGATGATCCCTATCGGGTGACTACGGCCAATCAAACACACGGCAATACCGGTAAAACCATAACCCGCAACGAAGTCGAGTTTTAGCTGCTGGCTATAACCTTGCACTTCATTCAAGCCCATCATGCCTGATAGCGCACCAGAGATAAGCATCACCACAATGATCAGTTTCTTATAGTTAATACCACCATACTCGGCCGCACTTGGGCTAGCGCCCATTGCGCGGATAGCATAACCCCAGCGAGTACGCCACAGCAGCGCCCAAACGAGTACACAGCAGATAAGCGCAATAAAGAAGCTTAGGTTCATCGGTGATTGTGAGAAGGAGATCCCAAACCACTGGGTCATTTCATGGAACATGGGTAAGCCAGCGCTATCTTCAAATACGCGCGATACTGGCGCCATCTGCCCTTCAAGCTTAAGTACGTTTACCAGTAGGTAAACCATTAACGCTGACGCGATAAAGTTAAACATGATGGTGGTAATAACGATATGGCTACCACGGTACGCCTGTAAGTAAGCCGGGATCAGCGCAAACAGCGCACCAAACAACATACTGGCAAGCATGGTAATTGGCAGCAATGCCCAGAAAGGCAAGGTACTATCAAGCGCTAAACAGGCAAGCCCGACACCTAAGCCGCCCATATAAGCCTGACCTTCACCACCAATGTTAAATAGGCCAGCAGAAAATGCCATTGCCACAGCTAAACCGGTAAAGATAAAGTTAGTCGCATAATAAAGCGTATAACCAATACCCTCTTGGTAACCCAAGGCACCGCGTACCATCACACCAGCCGCTTCGATCGGATTCACATCTACCGCAAGGAAAATACCGGCGGCAAACGCAAAGGCAAACATGATATTAATCAAAGGTAAAACAAAAATATTTACCCAAGATGGGATTTTAGAGTCGTTCATTGCTGACCTCCATTATCCGAAGCCAGCTCATCAGGCATAATATTTGCCATCATCATTCCTAAAGTTTTCTCATCGGCCTTGCTGGCATCAATCTCACCAACCACATGGCCGTCAAACATCACTATGATCCTATCGGCGAGCGACATCACTTCATCTAGCTCAACAGAAACCAGTAAAATGCCCTTGCCCTGCTCTCTTAACTCAATAATGCGTTTGTGGATAAACTCAATCGCACCGATATCGACACCACGGGTCGGCTGACCAATCAACAAGATATCTGGGTCTTGATCCACTTCGCGGGCAATGATCAGCTTCTGCTGGTTACCACCAGAGAACAGTGAGCTTTTCAGCTTAGGATCTCGCGGTCTAACATCCCACTCATCCATTAAGCGCTTACATTCAGAGGTAATGTACTTAGGCTTATTCAATAAATGGCCGTTGTACTGCGACTGATTATGATGACCAAGAATGGCTGACTCTTCGGCGGTGAAAGACTTGATTAGCCCCATGACTAGTCTGTCTTCTGGGATGTGGCCAACCTTTAGTTTGCGCATCTCATCGGCGCAACTAGGGTTGTTGGCATCAATCACCTTACCGCCAACCTTAATTGAACCACGGGTTGGCGTGATAAGGCCGGCAAGTGCACTTAATAGCTCTGATTGACCATTACCAGAGACACCTGCAACACCAACCACTTCACCAGCCTTAATCTCAATCGATACCTCTTTGAGGCGATCTACGCCCATTGAATCGGTATAGGTAAGCTTATGGGTTGAAAGCAATACCTCAGTTGGATTGGCATCGCTTTTCTCGGCTTTCAGGCGAACCTTACGACCAACCATCAACTCAGCGAGCTCTTCTTTATTGGTGTGAGCCGTTTCTCTATGGGCAACCATTTCACCTTGGCGCATGACCGACACATTGTCAGTGGCAGAAAGGATCTCTTTAAGCTTATGGGTGATCAATAAGATAGTGACACCTTGCGCTCGTAAGGCATCAAAAATATGGAATAAGTGCTCAGTTTCTTGCGGCGTCAGAACCCCTGTAGGCTCGTCTAGAATAAGAATTTTTGCGCCGCGATATAGCGCTTTTAAGATCTCAACTCGCTGCTGTAGTCCAACCGACAGCTCTTCAATGAGGCTATCGAGCGGTACATCAAGTTGGTACTCTTTGGCTAAACGTTCAAGCTCTTTACGCGCCTTTCTCAGGCTAGGTTTAAGTAAACCGCCCTCTTCAGCACCTAATATGACGTTCTCAAGTACGGTAAAATTATCCACCAACATAAAGTGTTGGTGCACCATACCGATGCCATAGCTGATGGCTTCTTTAGAATTAGCCAACTTGCGCTCGATACCATCAATTAGGATCTCACCTTTATCAGCGGTGTAGAAACCATAAATGATATTCATCAAGGTGGATTTACCTGCACCGTTCTCACCGATAATGCCGTGAATGGTGCCAGCAGGAATTTTTAAGCAGATATCTTTGTTGGCGTGAACAGCGCCGAATCGTTTGTCGATACCACGAAGCTCAAGAGCTGTGGGACGCTCATCTGATTTTTCTTTTGCGTATGTAGACATGGTCATAATTATCTCAAATGCCTTGATCGACATTGATGAATAGACATTGATAAATAAACATTGATCAAATAATGATTTAAAAATTAACTCTTAAAAATTGCCACTCATAATAAAGCTCCCCAGTCAGCAACTAGGGAGCTTAATCAATCTTAATACGGCTTAGTACTTACAAGTGTTGTCTTTCATGTAGTCATGAACAACGATCTCACCGGCGATGATCTTCTTAGTGATATCGACCATTTTCGCTTCCATCTCTGGGGTCACAAGTTCACGGTTATACTCGTCAATTGCCCAGTTAACGCCATTTTCTTTAAGGCCACGGCTATCGATACCAGCAACGAACGTGCCTTTTTCAGCATCTTTAAATACTTCAAATGTGGCAACACCAACCAACTTAACCATAGAAGTTAGCATTACACCTGGGTGTAGGTAGTTTTGGTTTGAATCAACACCAATTGCGAACTTGCCTTCATCTTTAGCGGCTTGATAAACACCAACACCGGTACCACCAGCAGCAGCGAAGACAACGTCAGCGCCTTTAGTGAACTGGCTCTTAGAAAGCTCAGCACCACGCGCAGGATCGTTCCATGCAGCAATAGTAGAACCTGTCATGTTTTGGAATACTTCTGCATCTTGACTGATGAACTTCGCGCCCTGCTCATAACCACAAGCAAACTTACGAATTAGCGGAATATCCATGCCACCAACAAAGCCAATCTTGTTAGTTTCAGACTTCATAGCAGCAAGTGCACCAACAAGGAATGAACCTTCGTGCTCTTTAAACACTAGTGATTTAACATTTGGAAGGTCAACAACTGAATCGATAATAACGAATTCAGTTTCAGGGTATTTCTTAGCGACTTTTTCAAGTGCAGTGCCATACATAAAGCCAACAACAACGATTGGGCTAAAACCACGGCGCGCTAAACGCTCAAGGCCCTGCTCACGCTGCGCATCGTTTGAAGGTACGAATTCGCGTACTTCAACATCTGAGCTTTCGTTAAACTTCAACACACCATTTTGATAAACGGCTTGGTTGAAAGATTTATCGAACTTACCAGTTGTATCAAAAGCAACGGCAGGCTTAAAGTCAGCAGCAGAAGCTGCAAACGAACACATTGCTAGAGTGACTGCTGCAGCAGTTGCGCTCAGGATTTTCATCATTCTCGTCCTTATAAGGTATAGGTATTATTTTTCGTATTATTGACAGCTTTAAGCAGTAAAAACCCCGAGCTTGAAGCCATCATTTAAGATCAAGAAACCAGAGCTTACAGCAGCACCGAATAGGATTGCTAGTGCCCCAAAAGCCCATAAATCAGTCAAAGCTAAAAAGCTAGCAGTTGTACTTTTAATACAAAAATTCGCCTTAATTTGCGCAAAATCACGCTTTAAATCCCATAACGCTGCGATTAAATAGTACAGCCAAATTTTATTAAGAACTGTCCACCAAAAAGAACAAACAACAAGGTAAAGCCAAAGGATTTACCTTTTAAATATATAAGGATACAAACAAAAAGGCATAAACACAGAAGGAGCAGTAACAACACTGTTCTACATATTGAACAATTTAAGGAATGAATTTTAATTACTAAACTTAAAG
>NZ_JAKEVD010000042.1 GCF_022398325.1 Shewanella sp. Isolate13 | reverse complement strand
GGGTTATTAATGGAAGCGCTGGAGGGATATAGCCAGCTTGTCGTTAATAATAGTAAATGGAGTTTTCTATGAACAATATAATTATTGGAATAATGCTTTCATTGATTGTTTTTGGTGTTAGTGCCACACCTCCGCCAGTCGTGGTACCACCCCCGGTGCCATATTTAGAATGTACTTTAGGTCAGGTGGTTGAGCTTGAGGCTGAATTTGATATCCCCAAATTTAAGAAATATCAAATACCGAAAGGGGAGAGGTTTAGAAAATGTTTTAAATTAGTCGGTCATTCAGATGAAGTTGGCTTGTTGGTTGTCCGTACCGCTGTAACTAATAATGATAAAATTACAGTCGAAGAAGGACCTTATAAAGGGGAGCCATCGTTGGCAATGCAGGCTGTAAGCCGTGAAGTTTTTAACTTATCTGACTCATTTAATGCAGTAAGGCAAGATCAAATCTTATATCCGGTTTTTAGTACCGAGGTATCAACAACAGAAGACCGAGAAATCATTTTTGGATATGAGCTGACCAGTCAAGGTTCATTTGCTTTAACCGTAGGAGTTACAACAGACGATCCGATTAGGTATGTCCCAAACAAAGATGAGACATCCTCCTCTTCCACTCCAACATCAAGTAGTAGTGCATCAATACCAGAGTTACTCAACATTGAAGGGGAATCATCGGGCGTTAACAGCGCCCTTTTTTATTGTGTAGCGTGAACCTTTTCATCCGCAGCATCGTCTTTATTAAAAACAATCATGGAGAGCCTTTATCAGCATACAACAAGCGCAGATCGAACTTTGGGTATTAGAAGCTCAGGCAGGAAGCCGTGATGCATTTTCTGCCCTATGTCTGCACTTTTATCCGAGCGCGATTAGCTTCGGGGTCAAATTATGTGGACAACTGCCTATGGCAGAAGACGCTACGCATAATGCGTTGATCCGCTTATCTAAGACCATTACGCGATTAGAAGATCCTGCGGCGATAAATAGTTGGATATTTAAGCTGGTTCGCTGGCAAGTGTTAGACATCATTAAGCACGAGAGCCGGTATCAAGCGCTGCAGCCTAGCGATCTTCAGCAAGTTACGGCCATGGCTGAAGACGATAGTTTAACTCAGGCTATTGCATCTTTGCCAAAGATAGAAGGGCAGGTTATTCACCTGTTTTACCTCGAGGGCTTGAGTGCAAAAGAGATTGGCAATGTACTTGAGATCCCTACTGGAACGGTCAAATCACGCTTATTTAGGGCAAGAGAGCGCCTAAAGCAAGCATTAGTGCAAATATTAGAGCAGGAGTAAAGGTATATGGATATCGACAAGAAGATCCGTCAGCAATTGATTAAAGAGTCCGAGCAGATAAACAGCCAGCTTAAAAGTGACCCCAGCCTGTTTGCCATGTTGGGAGATGCTTATAAGGGGCGTTTGGGGGGCTGGATGATATTAATGAGCATTATTGCTTTTATGCTGAGCTTGCTTATGTTGTGGTCTGGCTATCAGTTCTTTTTTGTGGTCGTCAGTCCGGTGGCGTTGATCAAGTGGGGCGTAACCTTGCTCCTTGCAAGTATGATGCAAATTGCGATTAAGATGTGGATCTATAACGAGATGAATCGCAACGCGACTGCACGGGAGATAAAGCGTTTGGAACTGGCCATCGCTAAACTTCAATCCGTAGATGATTAGTTTATTGGGCGTGAACTGAGCTATTACCATTGCATTAGGATCGGTTCACGCTTTTAGGTCTAGCGATGGGGAAGTTTAGCCAGTTATAAAAGCTCTGCCACGATCTGCTTTAGTAGAAAGGTTTCTCGCTCAATCGACATGCCCTTCTTAGGACTGTTAGCCATAGTGTGCTCGTTGTGAGCGATGGCTTGATGAATATTGATCCACACTGGGGCCATGCCGTTTTGGATCTCATGGGCTTCTAATTTGGTTTCGCCGAGTTCAGGGTGAATATCGCAAACAAAGCAAAATGATTCCATATGCACCACTTCGAAGCCATCCCTATTCCAAGGGCGAAACTCTTGGTAGCGACCAAACTCACTGACAATCTCAATATGCCGCGCCCCCGTTTCTTCCTCTAGCTCACGAATGAGGCCGCTTTGAATCTCTTCACCCTCATCGATGCCACCACCTGGAATACTGTAGTCATGGTAGCGCTCGGTATAGAGCATTAAGATCTCCTTGCCTTTGAGGATGATGCCGCGAGCAGCTTGGCGATGAAAGCTTTTAGCTGTAAGTTCATCTGCGGCAAGGTGGGCGATATCGGCATGAATGGTAGATTTTAACAGGCGCATAGGTTAGCTCGGCTCAAGTTGACTAGGAATCGC
Source organism: Shewanella sp. Isolate13 (assembly GCF_022398325.1). Lineage (GTDB taxonomy): Bacteria > Pseudomonadota > Gammaproteobacteria > Enterobacterales > Shewanellaceae > Shewanella. Next base: position 34,242 of record NZ_JAKEVD010000042.1, on the reverse strand, counting down.
TGGGGAGAGTAAAGACGCAGGATTATATCCTAAGCCCTGATATTCGGCGATAACTTGGTCTATGGTTGTTTTTTCTTTTTGCTGCTCAGCAGTGAGCAAGCCATTTTGCTGCGTTTTTAATAAACCTTGCTCAATGTTTCGATAGTGCTTTAGGCTTTTTTGCAAGTAGTCCCTGTCAAGCTCGCGGTCCAGATCCCACATGACCGAGCCCACAGAAGTGAGTGGGATCTGGCTAGTAGTCGACAGATGCAAGATCTCGTAGAAACGTTTATTTTCTTGCATCAAGTGCTCATTGACTAGACCTAAGCCCAGTTGTTGCATTGCTGTGCGCACCTTATAGATGTGGTGCACGGGGCAGAGAATAAACTCCAGTGAGTGCTGCGGGTGGCGAGCCATAATTTGCTGGACTAACTCAATAGTGAGATCGCCGCCGACCCCAGCGATAATAATGAGCTGACGCTGGGACTTTTCGGCCAAATCGAGCTTAGCCACATCGACGCAATGTACTTGCCAGAGGCTATCTGCTGACGGGACGCATAGCGATGCTATATCGAGCGAAGGTTTATCAAGCTCTGCATCAGGGAAGAATCTTTGTAGCTTCAGTTTTACCTCAAACATTAAGTTTGGCACAACATCGACAAAATGGATGTTGCGAGCCGCCTTTCGCTTTAACAGTGCAGCGCCTAATAAGCCATGATCACAGCAGCAGTCCCAAATATGATCGTAAGGAGCGTTAATTAGGGTATTTATGTGCTGCAGACGCTGGCTGATCTTCAAGGGAGTTCTCGGTGACATTGAATAAGGGCGGCTATTTTAAATGAAACGACCGGTGTCGAGTCAATAGCCGCGAGCCAAGAGGCAGTGCTAGAGTCGTTAATTGAGCGGGAACTAGAGCTAGAGCTAGAGCATATCTTGGTTAACAACGAGGGTGACAAGTTGAGTCGATGCTGATTGTGCGTTCTGGGCTTCTAGAGAATGAGCTAGCATAGAGTTCGCGACTTTTTCGGCCTCAATCGGGCGATACTGCTTGAGAGAACCAATAAACAGCGGCGAGATAAGCTTAAATAGCAGTTTGCCTATATCTTCTAGTGTGCGATTTTCCTTGCGCTCACCTAGTAATAAGCTGGGTTGAAACAGCCATAATCGCCTAGACCTTTCTGGTTTCTGGCTTTGATTTAGCTGTTCAGCAAGAGCCTCTTGGGTTTCACCCTTGATACGGTTATAGAAGGCACTTGACTGACTGTTTGCCCCTAGTGCCGTAACCACATAGTTATTGCTTGCTTCACACTTAGCAATAAACTCGATACAGGCTGTTTTATCCACCGCGATAAAGGCTGCTTGGCTACCGGCTTTTTTAATCGTGGTGCCTAAGCAGCAAAAGGCATGTTCGACTGCAAAGGGGAGTACTAGGCTGGGAAGCTCACTGAGTTGACACGAGATAAAGCTGACTTGTGTACCTTGCTTATTGAGGTAGTGCGGCTGCTTTCTGCCAAGCACTAGAATATTCTCATATTGCCCTGAATCGATTAATTTCTGTAGCAGTAGTTGTCCAATAAGTCCTGTGGCACCAATGATAGCGGCGTTCATTTCCAGCCTTAGTTAAGGGGATTGATGATGTCAGTTTAGTGAGTATGCTCAAGGAAGCAAATACTATTTGTTTAGGGTTAATTAGGGCAAATAAAAAGGCCTGCATGGCAGACCTTTTTATGATGTATCTATAGGGTGAATTACTTGTACTGCGCCGTAAGTTTAGCTATTTCAATGATGGTTTCTGTCGCTTTTACCATAGACTCGACACACACATATTCGTGCTTACCGTGGAAGTTATGCCCGCCGGTGAATAGGTTTGGACAAGGTAGCCCCATATAGGATAGACGCGAGCCATCGGTTCCACCACGAATAGGCTTGATTATCGGCTCTATGTCTAAGTTTTGCATCGCTTGTTTAGCGATGTCAATAATATGCGGGTGCGGCAAGACTTGCTGCTTCATATTTAAGTAGGAGTCTTGAATCTCTATCGTTAACTGGCCAATAGGCAATTCGGCATTATATTTTTCGACCAGCTCAGTCAACCAACGTTTTCTCTTTTCAAAAAGCTCAAAGTCAAAATCGCGAATGATATAGGTCAGTGTCGCCTTTTCGGTAACGCCTTCCATACCAAGCAGATGAAAGAAACCGTCATAATCGCGGCTGTGCTCTGGAGTGTCTTTTAGTGGCATTTTTGCGTGGAATCGTGCCGCGATGGTTTGCGCATTAACCATAACGCCATATGCGGTACCTGGGTGACAGTTGTTACCCGTTGCGGTGATTACCGCGGTGGCTGCGTTAAAGTTTTCATACTCAAGCTCACCGACTTGGCCGCCGTCAATGGTGTAGGCCCATTGCGCACCAAAGCTCTCAACATCGAAATGATCAGCCCCGCGGCCAATCTCTTCATCAGGTGTGAAACAGAGTCGGATTTTGCCATGGGGGATCTCTGGATGAGTCAGTAGATAGTGCAACGCACTGATGATCTCGGCAATGCCCGCTTTATCGTCACCCCCTAATAGGCTACTGCCGTCAGTTGTGATAAGGGTTTGGCCAACATATTGCTTTAGGCTACTAAACTGTTTTGGTGACAACACCTCTTCGAGGCCCAACTGAATATCTTCACCATCATAGTTTTCAATAACTTGTGGAGATACATTCTCTCCGCTGTAGTCTGGAGCCGTGTCTAAATGAGCGATAAAGCCGATACTGGGGACGCCCTCTACATTAGCGGGGACCGTTGCAGTTAAATATCCTTTATCTGAGAGTTGTACATCCTCAAAGCCAAGGCTGACAAGCTCTTGACGTAAATGTTGAGCAAATACAAATTGGCTATGAGTGCTAGGTACATTCTGACTTTGGCCGTCAGATTGAGTGTTAAAACTGACGTAACTCAAGAATCGCTCAAGTAGCTGCTGCTTCATAATTTTAGTTTCTAAAATAGCAAAAAGTGTTCCGAGTCTAACAAGGCAAAAGTGGAAATCATTAGATATCGATCAAGTTTTTCTCAATAGATGAATAATTCGTCAGGCTAATCTTGATAGAAATATTAGTGAGCGCGGCGCTATCGTGTTGCCCATGGTTTGGTTATATTGGCAACAGATTTATTGTTTAAGAGATAAATATAAATGGATATAGGTTGGCTTCAGTTAGGCCTATTTATGCTGGTGCTCTTGGTTCCTATGGCGATAGGGCGCTATTTTCAATTGGGTCTTAGCCGTGATATGACCTGGGCGGTTGTGCGTATGACGGCGCAACTGATCTTGGTTGGCCTCTACCTGCAATACCTTTTTTTACTCGATAATCTCTGGGTAAATCTTGCTTGGCTATTGGTGATGCTATTGGTGGGTTCGAGTGCAATTATTAGTAAGGCGAAACTGCCTAAGAGATTGCTTTATATTCCTGTGTTCTCAGGCTTAGCTTTAGGAATGTTTCCAGTACTGTGGCTGATGATAGTCTATCTCTTGTCTCCTGAGCCGCTTTATACCGCGCAATACCTAATTCCGACGGCGGGGATGCTGCTAGGTAATTGCTTGAGCGGCAACATAGTTGCACTGCAGCGGCTATTTGGAGCCTTTAATGATAGAAAGCATGAGTACCAAGGCGCGTTGGCATTGGGCGCTTCACCAGCTCAGGCGAGTCTGCCATTTGTGCAGACGGCTATGCAACAATCGTTCGCGCCAATTTTGGCCTCAATGGCAACAATGGGGCTGGTTACATTACCGGGAATGATGACTGGACAGATATTAGGCGGCGTAGATCCGCTTATCGCAATCAAGTATCAGCTGGTGATCTCAGTGGCTATTTTCGTTACCTTATCGATATCGGTATCAACTACCTTAGTGCTTTGTATTCGCTCGGCAATTACTGAGTCTGGGCGTGTACGGATAAGTATTTGATTTAATCCCTAAAATAAAAATGGCTGCAGAGCAGATGCTGGCAGCCATTTTTTTATTGAAAAAGGAGAGGGTGCTTTAAAGCACTAGCTCCATATCCAGCTCAATATCGGTGCAACCTTTCTTGCAGCAGATCCCAGAAACACTGTCTTCTTGTCCTTTTACTGGCAATTTCATCTCAAGTGCTTGATTGCACACAGGGCAGAGAACAGTGTTACCTTTAAACACTCTTTTGATCAGGTTTTTCTGTTCATTAAAAGATTTTGCTGTGGTGTCATTGATCACCGAGAAATCCATTTTTGCCATAAATAATTTTTGCCTTTGAATTTGCTAATCACAATATTGATTGTGTCTCTACTCCGCAGTATATATAGGCTTTGAGCCGTAATAAAGCCCTAGACTGAGGTTTCTTAATTGAGAAGGAGGAACTCTCTGAGTATACTTAGCCACTTATTTTCCCCCTAATTAGAGTTAATTTAATCATGAGTGACAAAAAGCAAGCGAGTGGCTTAGAGACTGCCCCTGAAGAGGTGCAATTAGCCGTCGATCTGATTTTTTTGCTCGAGAGTAATCAGATAGCGCCCAACACAGCTTTGGCTGCGCTTGAAATTGTAAAAGCTGACTTAGAAGCTAAACTTAACTCATAACTTTTTACTTTAATTTCTTTTATTTATTAACAAGCTATAGCTCTTCTCGGTTGTCGGTTGATAGAGCCTAAACTAAATGTTGCCGTTCAATGGAAACTAGCATGACCATTTCTTTACTCGACCTTGTTGCCCCTTTCTGCTTTATTGCTAGCTGGGTTGGCTATACCTACTTCGCTAAACGTAAAGCAAAGAACACCAACTGTATCGCTCGCTGCCTGCATCAACATCGTATTCATTGGATGTATGAGCTACTAGGTCGAGAGGTACGAGTCAGTGATGCTGCGCTGCTGGCAAACCTTGAGCGTAATATCGCCTTTTTTGCCTCAACCACCATGCTAGTGTTAGCGGGTGTGTTAACCCTGTTTGCTCAAGTCGAGCGCTTAGAGGCTGTGATCGCAACAATCCCGTTTGCCGCCTCTCCTAACCATGCCTTGGTGCAACTTAAGCTTGGTATGTTGACTTTCATCTTCGTGATGGCGTTCTTTCAGTTCACCTGGTCGATGCGCCAATATGGCTTCTTAAATGTGATGGTGGGAGCCGCGCCTGTCGATAAGACAAGTTCTAATGAGAACCTTCGCCGTTATGCTAGACAGATGGCAGTGATTCAGGATCAGGCGACCCACTCCTATAACTACGGTTTACGTTCTTACTACTTTTCGATGGCGGCACTGTGCTGGTTTATTCATCCGCTAGCCCTGATCTCTGCGAGTATTTTCGTGGTATACACCCTATATCGCCGCGAGTTTAAGTCAAAAGCGGTTATGGCGATTACCGAGGGGCAAGATCTGTTACAACTAGAGCGTGATAAGCGGACTAAGCTTGCTCAATAGTGGCCTCGAAAATAGACTTGGCATCAATTTGGGCGTTGAGTCGAGCGGCAAGTAAGTAAATCCCCGCTAATTTTCTGTGAATGAAAATGGCGTCGGCCGGCGGGGTATGCCATTTATCGGATTGGGTGCTCATTGACATTCCCGCCGCTTTCAACCTCGTCGCTAGGCTAGACTGGCCAAAGTCATAGGCTTGTTCACTTCGAAGTGGCTCGCAAGCTTGATAGAAAATATCTAAAATGATCGCCTTTTGTTGCTCGCTAATCGCTTGTTGGAAGAAGCCTATTTTTTGGGCTGCATCTTCCATTAAGACTCTGTCATTCACCTTTGCCGCTTTCATCAGTTGTTCGTAATTATCGGATAGCGGAGTCGGAATTTCACGAGTAGCGCCAAAATCAAGTAATACAATCTTCTGCTGTGAGCTTTGGTATTGATAATTGGCAAAGTTAGCATCAGTTTGAACGAGCTTAAATTCGAATAACTCTCTAAAAAATAGCTTTAACAGTTCACTGGCAACTGTGTTGCGCACGTTTTGGCTTAAATTGGCGACTGACTCTATGCTTTGCGCTTCGATAAAATCCATCACCAGAATATCTGCAGTGCATAGTTCGTCATACGTCGCAGGCAGCACAAAGGTATTGTCATCGCCAAGAAGTTGCTTATAGCGCAGTAGCATCGCGCGTTCTGCGCGGTAATCAGTTTCTATATGTAACTGTTTTTTTGCTTCAAGTAATAATGGCTCAAACGTAAGACCTTTTGGAATTAATTGCGAGACTCGAAGCAAGGTGGCGACGTTATCAATATCACTATCGATACTATTACGGATCCCTGGGTACTGGATCTTGACCGCCAGTTTGTTGCCATTGGCCAGAGTCGCTTGATGAACCTGACCGATTGAGGCAGCGGCAAATGGACGTAATTCAAAATGTGCAAATGGGGCCAACCAATCATCTCCCCAATTGTGCTTTAGCATGGTGACGAGCTGTTTATAGGGCATGATTTTGGCGTCGGATCTTAACCTTGCTAATAGATCACTTAACTCTTTTGGCATCAGTTCGCCAGAATCCATAGAGAGCATCTGGCCGACTTTCATCGCCGCGCCTCTCATTTGTGCCAGCTTGTCGGCAATATGGCCAATATTAGTTGGTGTTAGCATTAGCTCTTGTAGCTTAGGTGTTTGCCCCTGAGTAAATCTTTTTGCCCCTTCGACAGCTATGTTTCCAGCTAAGCGTGAGGCCAAGCCTCCTAACGAGCTGAGCCGTGACAGGCGACTACTGGGAACGCTAGCGGTTTGGGACTTTTTCATCTACAGACCTTAGTTCTAAGTTGGCAATTGAGCCAAGTGAAAATACAAGGTTATATCAATACATTATTGAACGATACATAGATGCAATACGTGATATAGCGGGTATGGATCATTGGCCTGACTTTAAACAAGAAGCAAGCTGCGAGAGACCATGTTATCAATGGCTTTCTCTGTGTCTGTGAATCGTATAGTATTGCCGACTATTTTTCAGCGCACTTAGGATCAAGATTTTGCACAGCATCGAGCAGTTAGCGTTAGGGCAGTTACAGGGAATTAAACGATTACAGCTTGCTGAGGGTTTAACGCAGTTTCCACAAGAAATTTTCTCTCTGGCTAATAGCTTAGAAGTGCTGGATCTATCAGATAACAAACTGAGTGAGTTACCGGATAATTTAAGTGACTTGCACCAATTAAAAATCCTGTTTCTAACCAATAACTGTTTTGAATCTGTTCCGTTAGTACTGGCACAGTGCCCTAAGCTTGAAATGATCAGTTTCAAGTCGAACAACTTAAAGCATCTTCCTGAAAATGCTCTACCGGTTAATACCCGCTGGCTTATTTTAACGGATAACAATCTTGTCTCTTTGCCAGAAGATATGGGTAGGTTACTTCGATTGCAGAAATTGGCGCTGGCGGGTAACAAGCTCACTTGTTTACCTGAGAGTATGGCTAAGTGTCGTAATCTAGAACTCGCTCGCTTATCAGCAAATGGCTTTAAGTCATTGCCAGATTGGTTATTTCAATTACCTCGCCTAAGCTGGTTAGCCGTTGATGGCTGTCCGCTCACTCCACAGCAGGACTTGGCTGAAAAAGCGCGTAAAGATGTTGGCTCAATGCCTTGTGTTAGCCTAGACGATATCGAGCTAAAAGAGGTGATTGGTCAAGGCGCATCGGGTGTGATTTACCGTGCCAAATGGCTTAATCAACCTCTTGAGTTGATGGCGACACCTGCCGATATCGCGGTAAAAATATTTAAGGGGGAGGTTACCAGTGACGGTTATCCAAAAGATGAATTGGCTAACTGTTTGCAGGCGGGGCAACATAGCAATCTGATAAAGGTCATCGCTAAGCTCAAGCAGGCTGGTGAATCTGGTCTTGTTATGGAGCTTATCCCAAGCCATTACCAAAATTTAGGCCTGCCGCCCTCAATGGATACTTGTACCCGAGATACCTTCTCGGATGAGTCTCAGTTTGAGTTGCAAACGATATTACTTACCCTGAAACAGATGGCGTCGGGTCTGACTCATCTGCACCAAAATCAAATCAGTCATGGTGATATTTACGCCCACAACACCATGTACTCTGCCAATGCAGAGATCCTGTTTGGCGACTTTGGTGCCGCGACAAATTTACGCCAACTGCCGTTATTGCAAAGAGAGGCGATGGAGGCAATAGAAGTCCGCGCCTTGGGCTGCTTAATCGAGGATTTGCTCGAACATTGTCTGCAGCGTCCAACGGATGCAGAACAAACGGTACTTGCCGAATTGTTGGAGTTAAAACTGGCCTGTTTACAGCCGAATTTGGGATTCCGTCCACGCTTTAAAGAAGTGGATGCACAGTTACTGAAATTGCTTAAACTGCTAGAGATTGAAGTTTGCCAAAATGCAGAGTCGTTAAACATATAAACGCCGTCAATTGACCAATGCACCCACTAAGAGAAGTGACCTAGAGAAAATCTGATAACTTTGAAAGATAAGAGTGGACCACAGAGGACACGAAGAGCACGAAGAAAGCCACCCCGAGCTTTTTCTACTTTGTGCCCTATGTGTAGCAAACGAAGTGAGCGCTTCGTGGTTAATAGTTTTAAAGCAAGGAACCCAGTTTGTACTGGGTTCTTAGTTTTTTGAACTGTTTGATAGATTTACTTCCTCTTAGGTTAGTCCTTCCTCGGTTTGTATTGATGACTACTACGAGGCTTACTGGCTCGTGGCGATGAGTGGCGAGTTGCTTGGTTTCTCGCTGTCTGTTGTGGCTTAGTGCTATGGCGAGATGGGCTTTGATGCCTGTTATAACTTTTATTCGCTTTGACTTGTTGGCTCTTTGGCGCCGAGTATTGTGGTTGCTTATTGGGCCTAGTGTTATTCGGCCGTGTTTTTTGAGCAAAGTGCTGCTGATGGCTTGGCGATACTTTGTTGCTTTGACCACTGTGCTTATTATGTGGTCTTGCATTTGTTTTAAAGTTTGGCTTTGAACTTGTGTTTAACTTGCTGCGCATTTGCTGCTCACGTTTGTGCGTGATCTGCGCATGGCTGTTAATGCGCTCATGGCTCTTAGCTCGCTCATGGCTGTTAATGCGCTCATGGCTGTTCATCTTGTGATTAACATGTTTGCGCTCGTTGTGGCGCAGCACTTTACTCTGGGCGCGGCTTGGGTGATGACTGTTATACTTGTGGCGTAGCGCATTATTGCTGTAAGCCACCCCGCGTCTATGCTGCGGTTTATGTGCCCAGCGTTTTGCACCATGACTGGTTACGATACGGCCGCGATGACGATATTTATGTGAGTTATGGTGATGCACAACTACCACATGACGCTTATGCCAATGGAACGCACTGAAGTAATAGTTAAAGCTGATGTGCACACCAGCTCGCCAGTAAAAATGGCCATAGCTAGGTCTTACGTAACCCGGATAAACAGCCCAATAGATTGGCGGATAGTTATACCAGCGCCAATAACCATACACGGTTCTTGGGTCGTAATAGGGCACATAGATAATCTCTTTGCTCACTGGCTCGATAATGATCTGATTATTCACCCGAGTGACCTGCATATTGTCCATCTGTGCAAGACTATTAGCATTATCAGCTTCTTGTCTCAGGGTTTGAATACTTGCCAGTACTTGGGCTTCATCCTGCAAAAAAGCATCACCGAGAGACTGGGTCCAGTTGAGATCGTCACTAAGCTTTTGCAGCACATTAGGAAAGGCGATAAGTGCCACAACGCTCGGGTCCCAGCCTTTATCTTCAGCCTTATCAATCTGCTTTTGCGTTGATAAGTGTTGTTTACTTTGTTGCCATCGGTGAGCCTGCACCACTTCAAGGGGATAAGTAGCCGCAATGAGAATATGGGTGAGCAAACTATCGGGATAGAGCGCGATAGGCGCAAGCATCTGCGCCAGTTGGCCTTCGCTGTACTGGCTTGTATCAAATGTAGCGTCTTTTTGATCGTAATCCTGTGCATTGACAGAGGTGGTGGCAATCATCAACGGCATTGCGATGACAAGTGTGATGACCAATGAGCAACAGTATTTTTTGAGTCTGTTCATGTGAACTCCTGACCTTTGTATACGTTAACATCAGTATAAAAAAGCCAAGATGAACATAAGCTGAAAGTTAAAAACTGTTGGGTTAGCGCTGTTAGATTAGGTTTTGAATCGCAGTTCGAACTTAGCACCGCCGAGGGTTTTCGAGCGACTCACGAGCAGTTGTCCTTGATAACTGTCGACCAAGTCACGCACAATCGCGAGCCCAATACCGTGGCCTTGTTGATAAGAGTCTGCACGAATGCCACGTTCAAATATTTGTGAGTGCAGTGCCTCGTCGATCCCTTTGCCATCATCTTCAATAGCAATAACTAAGCTTGAGTCGATAGACTTAACCGTTAATAACACCCGGCTCGTTGCGGCCTTACAGGCGTTATCCATTAGGTTACCGAGGATCTCGCTTAAGTCTGCCGCATCGCCTTTAAAGACGGTGCTCCGGTCGACATCTTCAGTGATCGTTATCGCGGGTTGGCAGTAAATTTTAGGTAGGTTACGCACCAGTTTGTCTGACACCTCCACCACCTCGACACCTAAGTGCCAAGCTGAACCCGCCGCCGATTGCGCCCTTTTGAGCTGGTGGCCAATGATGCGATTGATATGAGATATCTGCTCAAATGATTGTTTGCTTAAGTCTTTCTGACTTTGAATGACCGCCAGCGGTGTTTTTAGGCTATGGGCTAAGTCTGAGAGCGCATTACGGTAACGCTTACGTTGGTTTTGCTCGGTATTGAGTAAGGTATTGAGCTGCTTGGCCACGGAACTCAGCTCGGCGGGGTAGTTTTCTGCTAAGTGATCGGTTTTACCTTTTTCAATCGCTGCTAGATCGCGCTGTAAACGAGTGAGGGGCTTAAGTGTCCACCACAGCCACAAGAGCTGAATCGAAAGTAGGGCAACCATCAAGATCAATAACCAGCGCCAAAGTTGCTGATTAAACTCATTCACTTGGATCAGATAGTCACTCTGATCTTTAATGATATAAACCGTGATAGGAAAACGGGTGATCTGTTCATCCCCTTGCTCATTGACTTGCTGGGTTTCGAAGCTAGCACTAAAGCCATAAACCAAATGAGGTTCGCCGTTAAGAATTATCTCACTGAATTGACCTTGGCCTTTTTCGGGTTGTGGAAATGCCGGGGCGGTATGAACCGCTGTGGTTACCGCAGAAGAGAGGTCGATTCCAAGTAATGAATTGGAGCGCCATGCGACCTTTGTTCCGGCTGTGACTTGCTGCTCGGCGATAAGCGGAGCGGTTGCCGCTTTTGTGGTTTCAGCTTCTACAAACTTTGCATCAAAACTTGAGTGCTGTTTAGCTTCATTTGTCGATTCTGAAGTAGATGATGTGAGTGCTTGATGTTGGCGTTCAGGGACGGTGATTAAGGCATAAAGCCCTGACTGAATGACGTTAAACTGATTTTCTAATAATGCCTCGGGCATAAATAGTTGCTGATTGTCGACCTCGGTAACAGCCAAGATGGAGTAGACGTAAGCTTTAAGCTCTTTGACCGAGGCACTCTTGACCTGCAATTTAAAGGCGTCGTTGAGGGTTAAACCTACGATGGGGATTAAGACTAAGATCAGCAGCATGGCGCTGACGATAAGGCGCGCCTTTAAAGAGTGCATTAGTGTCGGCAAGCGCTTAAGGCTAATCATTGGCTTATTTTTTAGCGCCGTCATCGAGTGACACAAGACGATAGCCTTGCCCTCTAAGGGTTTCGATAAGGCCAAGCTGATTATCGGGGTCGAGCTTTTTGCGTAAGCGCCTGATAAACACCTCAATGACGTTAGAATCTAAATCAAAATCTTGATCGTAGATATGCTCAGTTAAAACCGTTTTTGATTTCACCTCACCGATATGCAGCATAAAGTACTCAAATAACTTGTATTCAGAACCACTCAAGGTGATGGTTTCACCGGACTTAGTGATCTCTAAACTGCTGGTGTTTAGGCTAAAAGGCCCATTGGTGATAATCGGGCTGGCTTTACCCGCCGAGCGCCGGATAAGGGCTTTTAGGCGGGCAACGAGTTCTTCAGGATGAAACGGTTTGGTGAGGTAATCATCGGCGCCCGCATCTAAGCCTTCGACCTTATCTTGCCAGCTATCTCGGGCGGTCAAAATGAGAATAGGAAAGTCGATATCTAGGCTTCTAAGCTCTTTGATGAGGGCGATGCCATCAAGCTTAGGTAGGCCGACATCGATAATTGCGGCATCGTAATTGTATTCGCGCCCTTGGAATAGGCCTATCTCGCCATCATCTGCGGTGTCTACGGTATAATTAGCCTCGATAAGGTGTTGTTTAAGATTCGATTGCAGCTCTAAATCATCTTCAACTAATAACAATCTCATGGTCCGGGTCCTTGTTGTTCGGCTCGATAATAAGTCGTTGCAAGCAATAGCCTAGAGCTAGTTGCGAGAAACACGGCCTGTTTTGGCATCGACATTGACATAAAAAACCACACCGTCATTGGATAGTAGCTTTACGCTATAACCGGGGTTGCCATTAACGCGGCTAGACTGCACCTTCAGCACCTTGCCGCGATACTGGCGTTTCGCCAGTTGTACGGCCTGCTCTTTGCTGCGAACCTTTAGTTTCTGCTGCTGGTTATTATTGGCCTTCATAGAGACCGACATCATAGATGTAACGGCATGCACACTACTCGCCGCAGCAGGCTGTGCAGCTAATAGTGAGAGCGAGAACAATATGATAGATAAAGCAGTTTTCATTAAAGGTACCAAAGGGTTGAGATACAGCCAGTTTAAAAGATCCTATTCGATTAGTCATTAGCTTGCCGGTGTCAAGTTCAGACATAGATATACATAAGACTAGATGAACGCTGGCTGAATATAGTGACCTTGGTTGTAGGTTGTTTATGGAGTGAGCTTTATGGTCGCAAAGAACGCCAACTGCTCACAGGTGAACCTTAATATAGACTCAGATGTCGCGACTTCTATGGGATGCTATAAAACCATCCTTGGCCGCTCTGCGGTTTCCAATAACGTCCCTATTAAAACATCAATGCCTCCCGTTCGAACAGTATCTCTTTGAGATCTCTCACCTTGAAACCTAAGCTCACAGCGGTAGAGACATCAGAATCATCTATCCGAAAGAGCCTTCTCAGGGGGGATTTCGTTTTTGGGCAAAATTAATGGTAATCAAATAAAGCTTACTCTGCCCCAACATATGCATTGACAAGCTTTAGCCAAAGGGTGTAAATTCCAGACCGTCCGGTCGGTATTTGGTGTTAACTATGAGCAAAAAGCAAAAAATAATAGAAATCGCAACTCGATTGTTTTCCGAGCATGGTTTTGAGAATACGCCTGTTTCATTGATATGCGATACAGCAGAAGTATCAAAAGGAGCGGTGTTTCATTACTTTAAAAATAAGAATGATATTCTAAGAGAAGTGTTCATTCATATAACAACAGTTATTGAAGAACATGATAAATGTAATGAATATCTAGGCAGCAAGACTGACCCACTTGAGGCGACCATAAACTCCATTTTTGATGGGATGACTGTGGTTGAGCATCGTAAAATGTATCAATTTAACTTTAGTGTGATGGTACATCCAACGACGAGGGCTATCGTTGTTGACCTGATTGAAGCAAGATATCAAGGGTTACAAACTTCTACTGAAGAGGTTTTCCGTACTCAGGGGGAGCTCAATCCATCAGTAATCACCAAAATGTTTATTGCAGAAATCGACGGCATTGCAATGAACTATCTGCTTAATGATGATTTTCCGATAGAAGAGATCAAGCAAGAATTTATTAAAAAATATTGCCGATAAGTTTTTGTGTCACGCACATTTTTGTGCGTGTTTTTTTAATATCAAAGCAAACCGACCATTCGGTTTGCTTGCAAAGAATGAGAGAAATTGAAAGTGAAAACGCCATATCAAATACAATTTGAAGCATTTAACTCGGACAGCTACTACACAGAAGCACATGCAAAACTGTATGCACAATTTGCCGAAGATCTTATCGAAGAGGGTAACTACTCTATAGTGTATAAAGGTGTCGCACATGCATGCTACACCCCAATTACTATTGATGAAGCCCCGCATTTGAAATGCTTCGTGCTAGCGCCTTTAGCAGTATTACCTGAGCATCAAGGTAAAGGGTATGCGACACAATTAATGGATCAAGCTGAAAGCGAGTTAGATGCTGATGTCATCTTTGTTCTTGGTGATCCAAAGCACTATGCACGACGCTTCAATGCTAAACATAACGTCGCACTGCCTGTCGGCTCAGATGAGTCGCCAGACTTCTGGTTTGCTCGAGAGTTAACACAAGGTGCACTAGATGGTATTGGCAAATCTCAATCAAGTATTAAAGGTGTATTCGCAAATCCGATTATGTGGAGCAACCCAGACGAGCAAATTTAAATTTTATATTGAGGAACTATAGTGCGCCCATAAAATGGCGCAAATGCATGAATTAGTAGAGTAACGAGGCATACTATTTTGCGTTGGTGCTATGAATCTGAAAAACAAATGACAAGGTGATTTTTGACTAGAACACTACTTAGCATTGTATAAAAGCCGTGTTTGATGCCTAAAGCAACAAGCACAATTTCAAAAACAACTATGAGGACAAAATTTAAAATATATTTGGAGAAATCCTTTGAATTTATCAAAACAAGAACAACGTGTACTTCACACTCTTGCGATGGGTGGAGAAATTCGTCGTTACCTAGATGACAATAGAAAACTCGCTGAGGTAATTTGTTTTACCCGTGAGGGTTATGGCCTATCTAACTGCACCATAGATGTATTTAACAGCTTAAAGAGAAAAAAAGTGATTAGCTCAAAGAATGGGCAGCCTTACCGAATAACACATTTGGGAGCGACTTGTGTTCAAGCTCAAATGAATCAGAGGTAATGGCGAATACATTCTAAGCTCAATAAGCGATATTTTGCAGGCAGCTACTTTGCGTCATAGCAAACAAACTAGATGCCAGTAATAGAAGATCATTTTATTACTATGCTAGGTGTTTTATGGCACTGATATGGCAATGTCAGAGAGCATTGAAGACGACTAGCCTGGATAGAATGAGGTGATCACTTATTGAGCGCCGCACTTAATCAGACCACCTCTAAATGAGTTTCGCGACTATTACAGCTAAAAGTGCCAGAAACAAAGCGAGTCACTAGGGCTCGCTTTTAACTATCAAATTTTAGAATCGATTACAAAAAGTCCAACGCTTGCTGCGCAATGACAAACTTCTATTACAGGACAAAATTAAGTTACTGCAAAGAGTCCAAAAGTGGGCCTCGGGTGGAGGGAATATGTGTAAAGTAAATAAAGTTTACACAGCTCCATATATCTAGGCTGTGAACTCTATCCGTGTGCTTCGATACTATCCCTTGGAACTTGAGAACGCTCCTCCATACCATAGTCTCGAATAACACCCGCAACCCTCAATCGGTAGCTTTCGAAAACACTGTTTCGACCTTTAGATTGAGCAAGTCTGTGCCCTTCTAGACAACGCCACTCTTTAATCGCCTCTTCATCGCGCCAAAATGACAGGGAAAGAACTTTGCCCTCGTTAGTCAGGCTTTGGAAGCGCTCTATTGAAATGAAGCCCTCAATTTCCGCCAGAAGTGGTCTGATTTCGTTTGCAATATCAAGGTATTCCGTAGTTTTCCCTTCCGCGACTTGAACTTCAAAAATTACAGCAATCATAGCTCACCAAATGATTAAAAAATTCCAGTTATTTTAACTCGTTGATTATTCATTGATATGACAAGCAACAAGAAAATATGACTCTGTTTGCTTTATTTAGCATGATTTCGCCTAACAATTTATTTCTCCGCCGTTGTTATCATTTCAGCAGTTAGGCGTCCTTTGGGGGACGCCTTTTTATTCTGTCGAATCCTTGGGGAACATTTTGCTGCACCTTATTCGCAGCGGCACATTCCACAAATTTTATGGCCATCTAGATCCAAGAAATAGCACAGATGCATTTTGCCTGTAGAATTATCACGTAAGCCTGGAGAGCCCTCAATGCTAGTCGCGCCGTTTGCTATGGCAACAGAATGGAACTCTTTTACTTGCTCTGGTGAGTCACAAACAAATCCAATAGTTGAGCCATTAGCTGCGCGTGCGGGTTCACCATTTATAGGCTCAGTAACGCAAAACACTGACCCATTACGTACATAGAACAATCGTTTCTGACCAGTGTCATTTACATTATGTACTGGCTCGTTGATGCCTAGCACAGCTAATACAGAGTTATAAAAACGTTCTGAACTTTTAATATCATCGGTTCCAATCATAATATGGCTAAACATCTCGATATCCTTATTAATAAGTCAATGATTATTCACTTATTGAGAGTTAATTGATGAAAGTTGCGTAAAGGCATAGGAGCTTAACGCCCTGCTAATAAGTGAACCAAGTGCTGGCGGGCGATTTGCTCAGCAAATGGCATGACAGTCTTAGTGAACCTGAATTTAGCAGCTCGTTAGTAGCTGACAGATTAACGTTAGGCGCCAGCCATCTTTACTAAAAACAAAATAAAACCACTAAAAAATAGTAAGCCAAGGATCACCATTGTCGTTAATGTTTTAGATTCGGTCATTGATTTTAAGAGAGCAAATTTGCTCAAAAGACCCGTTCCAATGAGCGCAGCTTCAGTTAGATTTTCTTTAGTTTTTTTATTCATTTGAGACTCCTTTCTATAATGAACCTTTGACTACTAACAGCTTATTATATAGTTGCTCGATAATCTTCCGACTAAAGTTCAACTTAGCAGCAACCATACTAAGCCAAACGAATGTTTAATATTGATAAAACGAAACATTAAGACCAATTTTATTAATATCAAGCCCACAAAAGTGAGCGCCTTGATGTAGAGGTCTCTACAATCTTTTACAAATCATTATAAATTCAATGATTTATAAAAGGATTAGAAGTTTATAGAGTGAAAAATGTTCGATTCTGCTTACTTCACTCACTTCACTCACTTCATTCACTTCACTCACTTCACTCGCGAGTTATCTGTGTAGAATTCTAACCTCGCATTTATCCAATAATTTTAGGTTAGGCTTAAGCACACTTTATTAGGAAATCTCAGGCTACAAAGCTTCCAGAGAAGGACTTGCTGCGTGTCACGGCAGTGTCTGCACATACGTCGTTCTTTCACATCTGACCCGTAGGGATATGGGAAATGTCATTATGATGTAGGGAACATCATTGACCATGTGCTTACGACATTCGGACATCCTGTCCGGCACTCGCTGGAGGCGATTGATAGCAATGAAGTTATAACTCATAGCTCGCTACCTGATAGTGCTACCCAAAAAATGTAATCAGCCTTCATTCGAAGGCTAGACAATTTTGAACGTTCAGCTTGTGTTCACACTCAGTGGACTCTAATGACCTCATTAAGAAAAAATTTCGAGGTGAAGATGAACACAAAACAAAATCATACAACTAATGAAACTCATATAACTAATGTTGTTGAGCAAAAGTGCATGTGGGCGCGAGCGGCGAGTGTTGGTCTGTTAACCTTATTTATGAGTGCAATGCAGCCTGCCAGTGCCAACTCAGATATGACTCTGCTTTCACCGCCGAAAAGCACCTCAGTTGCGCAAACTGTTTCCAGTGACGAGCAAAGTCCCCAAACAGCCGAAGACGGCAATAACTTATCTGAGGTGCAAATAAGCCAGCTTAAGCAGCAGCGGCTGAAGCAAGCAGAGCAACAGGCAAGCCTTGAGGAGAAAGGAGAGGCTAGAGCCACCCGTGAGCCGCTTACTCGAGAAAAAGTCATACAAGCCCATATTGATAAGGCGGCTCAGGCTAAACAGGAGTTAGCCAAGAGTGGTTCGGTTAAGCAGTTTGCTAATGGCGTTTATCGTGATTTTTATATTTACGATGCCTATAGCCGCTTATTTGTCGATAACGACTACGATGGCTTCTATCAAACCTTTAGTGTGATCTTCGATGCCGATGTAGAGGGGATTTATGTCAATGAGCGCGCTGATGTATTTGCCGAGCTTTACATGAGTCGCAACGGCGGGCCTTGGGAGCATTACTACACCACAGATATTTTTAGCATTTATGGCAATGCTACCGATGATGACTTTGAAGTGTTAACGACACTGGATCGGGGCTACCCGACCGACCACTACGATGTGCTAATCGATCTCTATGAGGTTGGCTATGGTGATATTGTGGCAACGGTAAGCTCCTACGATTTTGATGGTCTATATGCGCTGCCGCTGGAGAGTAGCGATAGAGATAATATTTATGATGATTACCATGGTGGTAGTGTGTCGCTTGCCACGCTATTACTGCTGCTTGGTTTAGTCTGTTGCAGAAGCTTAGGCTCAAGGTTTTTTAAGTAGCGTGGCCTGACGATTTGTTGCAGAAACTCAGTGCAAGATTTGAGCATCTGTCGCAAATCCAGTTAAAATGTTGCTCAAAATACTAAAGCTTGCGTTATGAAGAAGCTGACATGGAAGGAGCAGATATGGATGGAGTTTGCATAGAGCAGTGTGAGTCTGAAGAGGTGATAACTCAGATGAATGCTATCGGTAATAAGGTGAATGTTAGCGGCAGTAACGCCGATACGGTGCTCTGGTTATGGGAGCATTTAGTGCCAGTATCGGGTCAATGCCAAACCTTACAAGGTGAGGTTATTCGCGTACTCGAGCTACTGGCTTGGGAGGCGCAGGCTAACGGTAACCTTAACTGGGATGCTAGCTTCGATGAGATGTTAGTGTTTCTTCGCCGTGCTTTTCTTTCCAGTGATTATCCACTGGCTGAGACCTTTTCTATTGAAACTAGACTCACCATTGAAGCCGATATTAATCGCCTTGCAAATTTTATCCTGCCAACTGAACTCGACAGTCGTATTTACAGTGAAGAGCAGCCCTATATAAAAGATGACTTGTATGACCGCCTTGCAGGACACCTTGTGAATTATTGTCGCAGTGCACCGCACTTAATTCCCATTATTTAGCCCTAGTATTTAGGCTTAGTATCTAGATTTAGTATCTAGCCTTAGTATTTAGCTCGATTATTTAAACCAGTACCTATAACTCTGTTCCTTAAGCAGTTAGTCCAAGATTAACTGCTCAGCAGAATATTGCTTAGTTTTTGGGACGCAGAGTTGCGCCAACATGGAGTGGCTGTAGACAAGCGACGTTAAGTCTTTTGGATAAAGTTTGAACACATTTGAGTTTGGAACATTTTGGGGTAAAACTTGAGTTTGATTTTTGCACAGTGTTTTGTGTGATCTTTGTCACCTATCTCATTGGTTTTAAAGTATTACCTTTAAATTTACAATGTAAATTCCGAACAATAAAATCAAGTCAAAACAATCACAAACAAATCCCACATGTATCAGTGCTGAAACAAGTGTTGAAAAGCTAATGAGAATCGTTATCATCTCGCCGCATAATACTAAAGTGGGGTTATTTGATGAAACATTTCCGATATTCGGTGTTAGCAATTGCTTGTGCATCGACATTTTTAGCAACTAATGTTTACGCTGAGCAAGCAGATGAATCGCTCGATAATGTGGAGCGCATTACTGTATATGGCCGCCAGAATCAGGTTGTGATGAACTCAGGTTTAGCGACCAAGTCCGACATGTCCTTGATGGAAACGCCTGCGGCGGTTGTGGTTGTCGATCAAGAGTTGATTCAGGCTCAAGCTCTGACTAATCTGCAAGACTTAGTGCGTAACATCAGCGGTGTGACTCAAGCGGGTAACAACTACGGTATCGGTGATAATCTAGTTATCCGAGGTCTAGGGGCAAACTACACCTATGATGGAATGTATGGCGGTGCGGGTCTTGGTAATACCTTCAACCCTACACGTTCGTTAACCAATGTTGAATCTGTCGAGGTGTTAAAAGGCCCTGCAACCGGGCTTTACGGTATGGGTAGCGCGGGTGGTGTAATCAACCTCATAGAGAAGAAACCACAGTTTGAATCAAAACATGCATTTACTGCCGAAGTCGGCCAATGGAATACCTATTCGCTTGAGGCCGACAGCACCGCAGCAATCACCGATGATTTAGCCTATCGGGTAGTTGCTAAAACAGCGCGCAGCGACGGTTACCGAGATATAGGTACTGACCGTGATGAGATCTACACCTCGCTTAAGTATGTGCTCGATGATAGCCAAGATCTGATGTTGTCGGCGAGCTACATCAAAGATGCCATTGCTGTGGACTCAATTGGTCACCCTATTCGCATCTTTAACTCTGCATCTGTTGACGGCAAAACTGCAGGTGAAGTGACTTGGGAAGATTTAATCAATGATCCAAACAACGCGGGTATTCAGCTAACAGAGGCCCAGCGAAAACAATTGGCTGACTCGTTAGCAGCAAATGATGGTTTAACTCCCTACGCATTTGGCAATGCAGGCATTATTTCACCAATGGCCAAGGATAATGAGGGCGAAGAGCTGCGCTTTAAGCTGACCCACAATATCTACTTCACTGACAACCTATTTTTGAATCAACAATTGCAGTATCGCGATTACACATCAGGCTTTGCTCGCCAAACTGGGGCGTACAACTATGTGTATTGGAACCGCAGAGGTGCGATTAATGCCGACCCACGAGCCCCTTTGGTAGAAGATGGCGTGCTTTATCCCTTTGCTGCTCGTCGCCAAGAGTACCGTAAAGTGGATGCCGATGAGTCATCTTGGCAATACTTTGCCGATCTTCGTTATGACTTCCAAATAGGCGATATTGATAATGAATTATTGATAAATGCCAACTATGAAGATAGAGACATCGCGTTTAAGCAATACTCCATCTACGATGCCGATAAAGTCATCAAGAACAAAGCGGGAGAGGTGATCTACCAGGGCAGCCTGCCGTACATTTACGATATTCGTAATCCAAATTGGGCTGAAGGTAGCTTCGAAGATCATGATCCGCTACTAACCAGCAACTACGACAAGAAAGTCAGTGCTTGGGGCGTAGGCGTACAGCATGTGGGTTATTTAGGTTATGGATTTACTTCTCGCATTGGCGTGGCCTTTAATCAAATTAAGCAGACCTATGAGCACTTAGGTGTTGATCCCCGCTACAGTGCAAGTCGTGCGCAGCCGACACCGGAGGCGGATACTACAGATGATGGTATGACCTATAACTTAGGTTTGACTTATATGCCAACCGATGACTTGTCGTTTTTCGTTAATCACTCGAAAGGGCGCACAGCCTATAGCATTCTCGGTAGTATTGCCGGAAATGATACCGATAGAGATGATAGTGAATCGATAAGTGATGACTTAGGTATGCGCTTTAAGGCCTTCAATGATCAAATGCTGGCATCATTAGTGCTGTTTAAGAGTTCACGAACTAATTTGCAATACAGCAATCCCGATTATGAAGAGGGAGTGTCTGGACCGAGCGTACCTAAGCACTTTTACAATGGTAGTGAAGAAACCACGGGTGTTGAATTTGATATGAATGCTCACCTTAATGAGCAGTGGATGGTTAACGTCAATGCGGTTTATCAAGATGCTCGCGACAAGAAAGATCCTAATCGCTCTAGCTATGACACCCGCCAAAAAGGTGTGCCTTATGTCACGGCAAGTGCTTGGGTAACTTATGGGGCAGATTGGTTCGCGCTTTCAAGCCCAATTAATATCAGCCTTGGGGCAAAATATGTTGATGACAGAAGTACCAACTCAACATCTTTTGGTATTCCTGACGGCTATGTGCCAAGTTATACCGTAGTCGATAGCGCGATTAGCTACGATGCTGATAGCTGGAAGTTACAGTTAAACGTGAATAACTTATTTAACGAAGAGTATTACAGTAAGGCTATGTTCTTGGGCGGTATGCCAGGGGAAGAGCGCAACGCTAAGCTGACGTTGACTTATCGTTTATAGAATCAGACTAAGTGTGATTAGAACCCAATAAAAAAATGCAGCCTAGGCTGCATTTTTTATGTACTAAGTACGTCTAAATAAGCTTAGAACTGGTAGTTCACGCTCACGTTGAAGTAACGACCCGGCTGGGTAAAGTCTTCTTTTTCTAGATCCATACTCGCACCGAGCAAGAATACAGATTGACCTGCAACATCGGCATAATCGATATACTCTTTGTCGAACAGGTTATAAACGCCAGCTCTTAACTTCCAGTTATCGTCAATGCGCAGGCCAAAGGTTAAGTCCATGACCGCATAACCCGCTGTACCGTAGACTTCATTAAATTCCTCTTTAGGAATACAGATCCCCATGGCGCAAATATCTTCTTCGGCTAGCTCGATATCATTGGTGCGGCTCATATCATCCGCCCAACGCACTACCGCACCAAAGTCGGCTTCCATATTAGCAATATCGGTATACCAGTTAACACCCGCGTTACCCTTGAGCGGGCTGACACTGTTAAGGTAATCGCCGTTTTCATCTTCACCGTAGGTGTAAGAGATGTTACCCCATAGCTCGATGCTATCGGTTAGCCAATGGTTAATCTGAGCCTCGGCGCCGTATAAGGTAACCTCATCGCGGTTGTAGTATTGGTACTTAAACTCCATTGGCTTAATCTCAGGTGGGAAGCCTGGTACAAACACAGGAGGTTTATAGCTTACATACTGCCAATCAATAAAGTCTTTCGCCAAAGTATAGAAGGCGGTTAGCTCATAGTTAGTATCTGAGTGATTTCCACGAACGCCGATTTCCCAAGTATGCGACTGTTCAGACTCCAGCTCATAGTTGGCTTGAATAAATACATCAGTCATTGAGCCAGCATCGACTTCCAACTCGCCCCACTTCTGGTCTGGTGTTGGCATCTTGTAGCCGTATGCGTACTGGCCATAGACGCTAACTGAATCTGATAACTGATAAACTAGACCCAGCTTTGGTGACCAGAAACTGTCGCTCATTGGTTCAAAATTAGCTTCTTCGTATCTATCTCCTAGCCCTTCTTTAGCTTGATTTTTATCAGGCGTATTATCGAAATAGTCATATCGCAGACCTGCGATCAGGTTTAAATCGCCATCAAGAAGGGTGACGTCATCCTGTACAAAAATACCTAAACGCTGACTGTCGGTAGTGGCAAAGGTAAATGGCGTAGTGGTTTCATCCGTTACTACGTCATTTACCGTACGATGACGTGACATGGTTGAAAACTCGTAATCTAGACCATAGGTGATCTGGTGACCATAGTTGTCGCCGCCAATATACTTGCTAAAGGTACTGTTAATACCAATACGTTGATCTTCGAAGCTGTAATCGCGAAGTTCAGTTAAGCCGTAAACAGTGTTCGCCTTATTCCATTCGAAATAGTCTCTATGTTCTAGCTGTTCGGTTTGGCCAAAGTAAGCTGTTACCGTTAAGGTGTCATGCATTTTTGTTGGTTTGCTTGAGACTAACTGCAGAGCACCGTTAATGACTTGAGTATCACGGTCGGTATCGATATTTTCCTCAAGTGCATTGTCTTTATCAAACTCGTATTCCCAGCGCTTTAGGGTCTGCTCTAGGTAATCTAAGGTCAGCTGAACTGAGGTATAGTCATTGAAATGGTATTTGCTTTTGAACAGAACACTGTCTTGCACAAGATCACTGTCTGGCTGAGTGTCATAGTAGTTAGGTAGTTCTTCGCCAGTACGGTGCTGATAAGTCAGCAGGTTTTCAAAACCACCGTAGGCTGCCGCACTGGTAAAACCGGCAGCGTATTCATCGTTAATGCCCGCATAGCCGGCATTAAGCGATACGTAATAGTCATCACCCATTAGGTAGTCGCTGGCATCTTTGGTACGCATCACAACTACGCCACCTAAGGCATCAGAGCCATACATGGTCGATGCAGCGGCTTTTACCACTTCAACTTGCTTTAGGCTTTGCACTTCGGTAAGACCGCGGCCGGTGCCTTCAGCACCTGGACCAAGAGGTGAGGCATATTGGTTATTAACACGAACGCCATCTTTTACCATCATCACTCGGTTGCCACCGATGCCGCGAATGGTCACAGTGGTAGGTTTACCCGCACCGCCTTTAACGCCGATAGCAGACTCGTTTCTAAATAAACTACCAAAGTCATTGCTCATGCTTTTTTCAATAGCATCTTCATCAATGACCATAATTGAGCCAGCAACCTGTTCGATTTCCTGCTCCATACGCGAGCCTGAAATAACGATCACTTCCTGCATTTTAGCACTGGCTTGCTGGTTTGATTGAGTCTCGACCTTGGCTTCTTGAGCCTGAGCATTGAGCGCTGTACTTACTGCTATCGCAAGTACACTAACTTTGAGCTTATTCATGACGCACCTTAACTTTAACCAAATGAGAATTATTCTCTTTTTAAACGCGCGTTATCTTATACTCTAATTGAGGTAGGGTCTCGTCTAGATAGTGCTAATTTCTTGCCTTTATCTGACAAAAAAACAAATCTTGAAAGTGGATCACATTTATCTTTTTTTCAATAAAAACAACTGGCTATTAATTACTCTTTGTTGGTGAGTGCCATTAACAAATGTAACAGCTTGTGGCATCTGTAATTGAATAGGTTCTGTTGGCATGGCTCACCGGGTACCAGAGTCATTTAGTCTTCACGGGTTTATATATATTGACGCTGTGTTAACTTAGGCTGTTAAGGGGTTGTAACTGCAGTTGTAATAACGTCGCTGAAAAATAAGAGAGATAAATCATGAGATTACTAAAATCTTGCTCGCTTGCTCTACTCATTAGTTGTCACTGGACACCTTGTTATGCCTCCGAATTGGCCGAGTCAACGGCCAAGGCAATGCCGAGTCTTGAAGCCTTATATCTCCACCTGCACCAAAACCCAGAACTGTCTTATCACGAGAAAGACAGTAGCGCTCGTATAGCCAAAGAGTTAGCAAGTTTGGGTTTCCAAGTTACTGAAAATGTTGGTGGTTACGGCGTAGTAGGCCTATTGAAAAATGGTGAAGGACCAACTGTGATGATAAGAGCCGATACTGATGGTTTGCCAATCATTGAGGAAACGGGAAAATCTTATGCCTCTAAAGTTATCACAACGGATGCCAATAACAATAAAGTGGGTGTGATGCATGGTTGTGGTCATGATATTCATATGACAAGTCTAGTGGGCACGGCTCAGCAGCTAGTTGCCACTAAAGCCAACTGGCAGGGGACCTTGATGATGGTCGCACAACCAGCAGAAGAGGTGGGCGGCGGCGCGAAAGCCATGTTAAAGCAGGGGTTGTTTACTGATTTTGATACGCCTGATTATATTCTCGGTCTGCACGTTAGCGCATCTATACCCGCAGGCAAGGTGGGTATGGTATCTGGGTATGCCTTAGCGAATGTCGACTCAGTAGATATTACCGTTAAAGGTAAGGGCGGCCATGGCGCTTACCCGCATTTGACCAAAGACCCTGTCGTGTTAGCCTCTAGAATCGTACTGGCATTGCAAACGATTGCCAGCCGAGAGTTATCGCCCCTAGAGCCTAGCGTGATAACAGTCGGCTCAATTCATGGCGGCTCAAAGCACAATATTATCTCTGATGAAGTGAAATTACAGCTCACTCTGCGCTCCTATAACCCAGAGGTGAGGTTGCAACAAATTGCCGCACTTAAGCGTCTAACCCAAGGGATCGCCATGAGCGCAGGCCTTGATGAATCTCTGTATCCAGACGTTTATGTTCATGAAGAGGAGCGGATCCCATCAACCTATAATGACCCAGTATTAGTCAGCCGAGTACGAGCAAGTATTGAGTCCGAGATTGGTCAGGATAATGTGATTGACGCCTTGCCAGTAATGGCCGGAGAAGACTTTGGTTTATACGGTTTAACAGCGGAAAAACGCCCTATCACTCTTTTCTGGCTGGGGGCGGTTAACCCGAGTCAGTATCAGTTGAGCTTAGAGTCGGGGAATGCTTTACCCTCATTACACTCGAATCAGTTTGCTCCCGATTACGCCCCCACGATTAACACTGGAGTTAGGGCAATGACAAAGAGCGCAATCGATCTATTTAATCGGCCTTAAAGTCATCTTATTGCCCCTAACGTTTTCCTTGAGCAGCGCCTTGTACCTGAGTGTTAACGAGCATAATTAGCGTATACGCTGTAGCTTGTTTTCAATCTGAGCCAATAGCTTAAATGTGGGCTCATGAAGTTGGCTTAGCTCTCTTTGGGTGACAATGGCGACCGATTGATTAATGGCCTTGTAAGCAAGGCTATAGTTGTTTTGGACAATTTCCAGTTGTGCCAAGTTATTGAGCGCTATCACTTGGCCTATAGGATAGCCTGCTTTTTGTTGGTAAACGAGGGAGTATTGGTATTGGGCCTTGGCATGTTGGTATCGATTGAGTCTTTGAAAGATATGACCCGACCAATTAGAGATATGACCTAGGTACAGCCAATCTTGGCTATTGGCGGCTAATGTTCTTGCTTGAGACAATTGACTGTTTGCCAATTCAAGCAGGCCTTTCTTCAGTTGCAGTTGAGCCAGTGTGAGTCTTAATCTTGCTAATTGCAGTGAGTTACCACTGGCTTTCCCATGGGCAATGCCCTTATCGAGCCACTGCTCAGCGAGGATGAGCGTATCGCCTGAGCCGTCTTCACTTTTGTCCTGCGCCGTGAGTAACTCGGCTAATAGTCTTATGGCGATAAGGTTATTGGGTGTTTGAGTCAGCAGATCATTTAGGCTTGCTTGAGCGTCACCAAGCTCACTGTATTGGATCTGCTTTATTGCCTTAATGAGTAAGGGGTTGTTAAACCAGCGGTCATCTAAAGTCTGGTTATCGAGTGAATGGCTTCCCACTCTGTCTTGTACCAGCTTAGCTAACTGCTGATTTGCATCTGTCATAGAGGATGCGTAAATGCTACCGCTATCCACGGATTGTGCGCTAAGTAAGCGATAGTCGAGTCGATAACCATCATCATAGGGAGTCAGTGTCGGTTCAACGAGTAAGCTAATACCTGAGACAATGAAAAGCCGCTCAAGGTCGATAGCTTGCTGATCTTGGATAAAGCTTGAGGCCTGAGACAGCATGGAGAGCACATCTTCAGTCTGTAGTACCGGATATTGGGCCGATGTTCCAAGGTTTGCGATCACTTGCTCCATCTGAGCGTACTCTTGCCAGTAATCGGTTTTTGAATCCATTTTAACGGGCAAAACCATAATCGCGCCTGGAGCTAAGGGAGGACTCTGTAGTTTATTGAGGAGAAGAAACGCGACGAGAAGCAGCGAAAATAAGCTGGTGAATCCGATTAACAGGTAGTGTTTAGTTTTGAATTTTTGCATAAAAGCAAGCATGGCACTCCTAGGCTAGCTCTAATTTAACGAAAATGATCCGCGGCGCAGAGTATGGAAATAGAGATTAAATAGATGCATAGGCTGAGTATAGATTAGCCATAGCTGAGTAAACTTAATTAATTAAGCTATCGTATGCGAAAAGGTATTGTAAAGAAAGTGTTAATTGTAAAGTGCAAAGAACAGAGCCGCATAGAGTTAAGCGGCTCTGTAGGGAGATAAACTATTGATAACGGAGTCGGTACTCGCCTATAGAGATAAGCGGCTTGAAGAAGCTGCTAGTGCAAAACGAGTGACAGTCTCAGGGGGCGGCACTCGTTGGTAAACCTTATAAGTTCCACGGGTTCGGTGGCAGCTTATTGCTGTTTTTACCGCTTTCTTTCCGCTCGCCGCTATTATTGGCTTTACTATTCGCTTTACGGTTTGCAGGCCCTTTCGCTTTAGCATCACGCTGGGGCTTTCTATCGCCTCCGGCATTTTGTTTGCTCTTAGGCTTATAGTTTAAAATTGAGATTGGCACCTCTTTACGGGGGGCAAAACCCTCAACTTCTCTACGCTCAATTAAATGGCCTAAGCGGCTTTCGATCATGCACAGGTTTTTAAAGTCATCTTTCGATACTAAAGCAACCGCTTCACCGCTAGCACCTGCACGGCCAGTACGACCGATTCGGTGAATATAATCATCGGCAGGATAAGGCAGATCATAGTTGATCACTAATGGCAGTTCATCGATATCTAGCCCGCGAGCAGCAATACCTGTGGCAATCAATAGGCCAATTTTACCGGACTTAAAGTCAGCTAGAATTTTTTCACGGATCTCTTGGCTGCGGCCGCTGTGAATACACTCAGCGGTGATGCCGCGCTTCTCAAGTTGGCTGACCAGCTTGGCAGCGCCTTGCTTAGTCTCAATAAAAATAAGCGCTTGTTGCCAGTTATTTTCTTGAATTAAATGGCTCAACAAGGCCGACTTCTTGTCTTTATCGACGGTAACCAACCATTGTTCAATTTTGGGCTTATTGTCAGTGTTGTGAGTGACCGAAATCTCGATAGGCCGAGTTATCGTGGCCCTTGCCAGCTCTTTTACCTGTCTAGACAGGGTCGCCGAGAAAAGTAGGCTCTGTCTATCGACAGGCAGTTTTTCGATGATCTTATTGATATCCTCGATAAAGCCCATATCCAGCATTCTGTCGGCTTCATCGAGAACCAGAATTTCTAGCTCATCGAAATGAATGGCGCGTTGGGTATACATGTCGAGCAAGCGGCCCGGAGTTGCGACTAAGATATCGACTCCTTCGATTAAGCGCTCACGCTGAGGCTTTGAGTCGACGCCACCATACATGGCCATAGAGGTTAACGCTAAATGCTTGCCGTATTTGCTGATGTTATCTTCCACCTGCACTGCTAGCTCACGAGTCGGCGTCAGAATCAGGGCGCGAACACGCTTCTTACGCTGAGTCTCACCGCGGCTGAGCATTTCTAAAATTGGCAATACAAAACTGGCGGTTTTACCTGTACCGGTTTGCGCCGCAGCAATTAGGTTACGCTGGCTTAAAATAACGGGGATGGTCTTAGCTTGAATTGGAGTTGGGCTAGTGTAGCCTTGCTCGGTAACAGCTTTAACGATAGGTGTGCTTAATCCAAGCTTAGAAAACGGCATGGTGAGTCTCAATTAAGTGTCTGGTTATCTATTGCAGTTATCGGTTTGGCGTAGATAGGCGCAGATAACTGTGTTGCTGTTTGCCATTATAACAGCTTGTTGCTTCGTACGCTTTATTGATGTTGCTTGCTATCGCAGCAAAGATCCTTGTTTTCGAAGGTCTAAGCCGTATCTGCACTGAGTTAGAACTGCACAATCTTTAATGTTTAGAGTTACGGCTAAAGTCCTAGCTCGTTTTTGGACAGAAATTAGTGATAAAGCTGTCAAGATGATGAGTCTCATTGGAGAAAGTATGGGAAGTATGGGAAGTATGGGAAGTATGGGAAGTATGGGAAGTATGGGAAGTATGGAAAGTATGGAAAGTATGGAAAGTATGGAAAGTATGGAAAGTGGATATACGGTAACGCCCTAATAATGGGCAAAAAATTGTTGGCTAAAATGTTGAGGAACGAAAACAGCCAACTGTTTTTTGTCCTTGTTTATTAGCTTGTTATGTAGCATTTCTAGTTATACCACGAAAGCGAACGCCAATGAATATTGCTAGTAAAATAGATATTGCAGAAATAGGTAAATCAATAAACCATGTTGGCGAAATAAATACTGTTTGCATAAGAACCGAAACGATAGCAGTAGCGACAACAGAGCTTATTGCCACAGTTATTAAAAGATGCAATAAAACCTTAGATTCTTGTGTTTTAGCAAATAGAGTAAGGATAATTGAACCAACAATAAATGAAGGTAATTTGAAATAAAGTAACAAGTCACGTCCCGCTTGTTTATCTAAATTATCAGCTCCAATTAACAAAGTAGTTAACGTACTCAACAAGGTGAGTGCTACAAAGTGAAAAGCTGAAAATTTTATTATACTCGACCAGTTCAATATGCTTCCTTGCTACATAACATCTATGGACGCTCCGTTTTGTGCAAGCTAAATTGTCATTGAATTCAAAGTTGGTATTGCAGCCATCTATTCGGACTCTAGTTAAGGCTTAAGCCTTGATCCCTGATGAGTTCCGCTAGCTCATGACTAATCATTTGGACGTATTCTTACATACGATGTTAGGGTCAGTTTTAATGAGCTACGGTCTTACCTATTTTGTCTTCAATTCTCTTTATGCCTACGCAAACCTTTGAGTGTCTTTACTTNTAACATCTATGGACGCTCCGTTTTGTGCAAGCTAAATTGTCATTGAATTCAAAGTTGGTATTGCAGCCATCTATTCGGACTCTAGTTAAGGCTTAAGCCTTGATCCCTGATGAGTTCCGCTAGCTCATGACTAATCATTTGGACGTATTCTTACATACGATGTTAGGGTCAGTTTTAATGAGCTACGGTCTTACCTATTTTGTCTTCAATTCTCTTTATGCCTACGCAAACCTTTGAGTGTCTTTACTTAATTTATTACCAACTAACTAGATGAATGATTCATCGTAATCAGTTCCATTTGCTAGCATTGACCAAGCTATCCTTGCCAATTTGTTGGCTAGCGCGACAATGACAACATTTTTGTGTGCTCTGCATTCTAAATCTCGCAGCCACACTGTGACTTTCCGTTTTGGGTTCATGTGCCGTATTACCGCTCTAGCACCATGAATAAATAAACGCCTTAAATAACCATCACCACGCTTACTGATCCCTAATAATCGTGGCTTACCTCCGCTAGAGCTTTGTTTGGGGACTAGCCCTAGCCAAGCCGAAAGCTGTCTCCCAGATTTGAACTCTTTGCCTGTACCAATACTGGCAACTAATGCTGAAGCCGTGAGTCGACCTATACCCGGTACAGCCTCTAAGCGCTGACATTGTGGATTGCCTTTACTTGATTGAGCTATTTCTTTTTCCAGCACATCTAGATCAGACTCTAATTGATTAAGCCTTCTCTTCATTCTCAGTACATGACAAACCATTAGTTGAGGCAATAACTGTTCAGCACTTGAAAAATCATCTCTAAACCAGCTATGCAGCCTTCTTGGCCCTACAGGAATGGCAATACCAAATTCAGCTAAGGAGGCACGAATACGATTGATCAATGATGTCCGTTCTTTCACTATGCCATCTCGTTCTCTATGAACTAATAGCAGAGCTTGTTGCTCTTCATCTTTCACCGTGACGAAGCGCATGTTGGGTCGAGTTACAGCTTCGCAAACGGCTTCTGCATCATTCGCATCATTTTTGTTTGTTTTCACATATGGCTTCACATACTGTGGAGCCATAAGTTTGACCGTATGGCCTAGTCTTTCTATTTCTCTAGCCCAATAGTGAGAACTTGAACATGCCTCCATACCGATCAAGCAATGAGGTATATTGCCAAAAAAGTTCAAAAACTTTGCTCTACGAAGCATTTTCCGGACAAGAGTTCTGCCTTTAGCATCTACGGCATGGATTTGAAAAACGTTTTTAGCTAGATCGACTCCAACAACTGAAATGTTATTCATAATCTTCTCCACTTACGTAAAATCATTTAGACAACGTAAAAGGGAGGAGCGTCCATCTCATTATTTGTATAGTGCGCATGCGCGTTTATTTGGCAAAACGCGCATGCACATTTAATAAACCTATTATTTAATTTTTACTGAAGAAAAGCTATTGATTTATAAGCACTCTACCAGAGTGTTGCTGGATAAACGCGCACAACAATGAGCAAAGTGAGCATTGATATTGAGGTTGAATCGAAAGTGACCAATGACTGCTATTTATTGATTAGTAAAAGTAGGTCAATAGGCTCACACGCATTCAATTTTGCATATCGACTGTAACCAATAAAGGGGCATTTCCGTGTTAGAAACCCAAACTCTACAGCCTAATGGTTGCTCAAATTATCAAGTGGAGATACGGCCTTGACCGTCCATGACATGGTGAGAGATAACGAAGTTATCAAGCTTTCGAACGAGAGGCAGGATGCCGAACTGGCCTTTAAATAGGGATGTTGTTTGTCATGGCTGAGCTTACAAGGATGTATTCATAGCGTGTCACGGCAGTGTCTGCACATACCCCGCTGGAGGCGATTGATAGCGATGAAGCTACAAGTTAGAAACTGGCGACTTAGTAACACCAAACAAAAATGTAACCAGCCTTCATTAGAAGGCCAATCAACCTTTATTCAAAAGCAAACAACAATATAACTATTTAGATTTTAATAACGTGATGTTATGCCCTAGCGCAACTTAGATAATACTGGCAATATGCCAGCAATATTATAAGAAAGGGACAACGCCTCCATGAAGCAGTTAAGTTTAATTGCCGCACTATTTTGCAGTTTAATCATCACAGGTTGTGCAGAGCTTAAAGACGCTGGTCGTCAGATCGGTCACACCACTAAAGAAGTCACCACAGATATTGGTCATGCGACACGGGATACCACTCGAGCCATAGGTCACGCATCAAGAGATGCCGTCAACTCGGTAAAAGAAGATCTTAGCGAAGATTAACGACTTACCCTACTCTCTATAAAATTCAGCTATAAAATAACGTTATAAAACAAAGGCTCATTATTGAGCCTTTGTTATATCTTTCCATCTACAACTCATCTCAGTCAGCACTCTAGGCGGCATTAGCCCGCATTCCATGTTCAGCGGGTTGTCCTTGCTCATTAACATGCACAAATACGATTTTGTCGATACTCACGATTGGTAGGTGAGTCAGCTTATTACGCACTTTACAGCATACGGTAATCGAAGTGGCACCTGCACTGATTAGCTCTAGGCCAAATTCAATCACATCACCTTGACGTGCTGGAGCCATAAAGTTGATTTCCGACATGATTTTAGTGACATGGCGCTGGCTCTTCATCTGGCAGCCTGCAAATATAGCGGCTTCCTCATCAATCCAACTGAGTAACTGACCGCCAAAAAGAAAATTAGCGGGGTTTAAATGCTCTGGTTTAATAAAGCGGCGACTGTAATATTTCATATTGGACTCCTTAAAGGTTATATCCAATTAGATATAGCAAGAACGGCACCACAAAACTTCAACCTTATTTTTCATAAACTTACAAAATTGTAGCCATTTCTAGTTTAGTTAAACCGCACTAGAACTGTGCTTAGCTCCCCAAAAAAGCGCATCTAGCACTCGCTTATCTATTCCCAGCATTAAGCCTCAATGCCAATACTTACCAGTATCACTGCGGCTATAGCCGCTCAAAACAAAAAACCTAGGCGCAGCCTAGGTTTTATTTCATCAACCTGGGCTAGCTTGTTAGCCGCGAACGAGTAAACCTTTTAGCTCGCTGATAAAACATGTGATGTCCGCTCTAGAAATATCCGCATGGGTCACAAAACGTATGGTTTTACCTGGACTGAGCAAAATCCCCTTGGCTTTCAATTCTAGTGCCAGCGCTTTGGTATCAATTTTGTCACATACCGCTGCAAACACCATATTGGTTTGCACCTGAGACATATCGACTTCAAAGCCTTCAATCCTTGCAAGCTCTGCAGCTAAATAAGCCGCATTATCATGATCTTCAGCTAGACGTTCTACCTGCTCGGTTAATGCAAGCGTCGCCGCAGATGCTAAGATCCCAGCTTGACGCATACCGCCGCCAAGCACTTTACGCCAGCGACGCGCCTTAGTAATTAAACGCTCATCGCCTAACAAAATAGAGCCTACTGGTGCGCATAGACCTTTAGACAGACAGATTGATACCGAGTCAAAATATTGAGTGATCTCAGTCATTGGAATATTTTGTGCAACCGCCGCGTTGGCCACACGTGCGCCGTCTAAGTGAATCTTCAAACCGCGTTCAAACGCAAGCGCTTGAGCCGAGGCTAAATATTCCTGTGGCACAACCTTACCGCCGATGGTGTTTTCTAAACTTAATAAACGTGTGCGAGCAAAGTGGATATCATCAGGTTTAATCGCTGCTTCAATATCACTCAGTAAGATACTGCCATCGGCTTGGTTAGTCAGTGGCTGAGGCTGGATACTGCCTAATACCGCCGCTCCACCACCTTCAAATTTATAGTTATGGGCTTGCTGGCCACACAGGTATTCATCACCGCGTTCACAATGAGCCATCAGGGCAAGTAAGTTTGCCTGGGTTCCTGAAGAGGTAAATAGTGCATTATCATAGCCAAACATATCGGCGGCCATCTCTTCCAGATAGTTAACACTCGGATCATCGCCATAAACATCATCCCCAACTTCAGCCTGACTAATCGCGGCGCGCATTGCTGCCGTAGGCTTAGTCACAGTATCACTGCGAAAATCAATCATTGTTAACCTCAAGTACCTAGATCTGGAATTATCAAATAGAGGCTAATATTACTTTGACGTAAGACCAACTACCAGCAAAAAACTAAAGTTTACAAACAAGCAAAAATAGCGCTCACAACCAGGTGTCATCACCTAGAGCCCAAATTAAGCAATCATGAATACTCCTAAAATAAAAATCTTATTATAAATACTCACTAC
>NZ_JAKEVD010000041.1 GCF_022398325.1 Shewanella sp. Isolate13 | reverse complement strand
GATAACCGCTGAAAGCATCTAAGCGGGAAGCGAGTCCTAAGATGAGTCATCCCTAGGAATTTAATTCCTCTAAAGAGCCGTTCGAGACTAGGACGTTGATAGGTCAGGTGTGTAAGCGTTGTGAGGCGTTGAGCTAACTGATACTAATGACTCGTGAGGCTTAACCATACAACCCTGATGGGTTTTGTATGAGAGACTAATGTTTCTAACAAAATTAGAATGAAGCACTTAATGTAGTGTGAACCCAATYTTTAAGACTTGCATCGCGAGTCCAGCTTTTCAAATTTACCAAATTTGTCTGGAAACCATAGAGCTGTGGTCCCACCTGAATCCATTCCGAACTCAGAAGTGAAACACAGTATCGCCGATGGTAGTGTGGGGTCTCCCCATGTGAGAGTAGGTCATTTCCAGGCTTTAAATTAAGTGAAGAAGCCACCTTATTAAGGTGGCTTTTTTGCGTTTGGGCGTTTGTAAAATACTGAACGTTAACTTATTTAGAATGCCGCTACCCGTAAAGGTGACTACTTCACTTAACGTAGGCATAAATGCCTACTCCCGACATCGCCCCGCCGCTGAGCGGGCTCTCCGGCTTCGTAACAAGTTACTCGCGCTTCAAAGCCCTTGAATGCGTTGCATCCAGAGCAGGGCTTCTTCGCCCCCATGTGTTCGCTGCGCGAACTACGAGAGTAGGTCATTTCCAGGCGCCAAATAACGAGAAAGCCCGTTGCTAATGCAACGGGCTTTTTTCGTTATTGTCTGGAAAGATGACCGAACGAACATGGGGGGATAAAAAGCCCGAACGTAGTGAGGTTCAGTACCTATGTGGAGGTCGATAAATGTTCCTGACAATATCGACACTTTCGCCATCCTTGGCGGTCGTAGGGTGAAGCCCTTGTGCTTATCAAACGAAGTTTGATACATGGGGTGAACGCGAAGAGCTTGCTCGAAGCTGGCCATTTCCAGGCTTTAAATTAAGTGAAGAAGCCACCTACTCTTATATGATAAAAGCAGGTGGCTTTTTGCGTTTGGGCGAAACTAAAATAATCTAGGTTACCTAATTAATGTCTCGTTACTGGTTAAGGTGGCTTTTCTATTTAAGCACGTACGTGCAATACCTACTCCCGATGTCGGTCGATAAATGCTCCTTCAATATCGACACTTCCGCCATCTGATGTTTAGGACTAACAAATGCCTTGGTGACATGGATGTCATTGAAAGGCCATGGCGGTTGCCTCGCCGCTGAGCGGGACCAGAAACTGCATCCATGCGTTTCTGGCATTCGGCACTTCCGTGTGCCTTGCCTCCAGCTTCGAAGGCAAGCTTCTCCGCGTTCACTCTTTACTTAAAGCAGAGGGGCTGAATACTGCGTATTCAAAGCGCCTCACTTTCACCCCCATGTGTTCGTGCGCGAACCGAGGGCGATTATATGCTCCTGCATAATCGACACTTCCCACATCCATGTGGGTCGTAGGTCATTTTCAGGCTTTAAATTAAGTGAGAAAGTACTTATCCTCGAATGCTATGGATGGGATAGAGAGGAGTTGCGTTTTGGCGTTTGTAAAATACTGAACGCTAACTTATCAAAATATAGCTATCCGTTAAGGTGACTTATCCACTTAAGCAGGCATAAATGCCATTCTTGATGATAAAGAGTCGACGTTGGTCGATAAATGTTCCAGACAATATCGACGCTTCCACCGCCCATAGTGGTCGTAGGGGGAGGAGTCTGCATTTCTCAAGCGAAGCTTGATGTATGGTCTGGTAGAAAATTGTTCCTGACATTTTCTACATTCCCACATCCATCTGGGTCAACGCGGGGAGCTTGTGGCCTACAGGATATAGGGAGTGCCATTTATGCGGGATGCATATAAATGGTCTCGAAGCTGCTTGGGGCTGCAGGAGTCTCGGTGTGACCACTACATGTGCTCAACAGTAGCGTATAACTCTTTTAGGAGCTGCTAGCGCTAACGGGGCGACTGGTCGTAGTAGTCTTTCGGCGTAATGTTCGATGAACGCGGCACCTGCTTGCTTTCCAAGTCGGTAATCAGATTGAAGTGCTAACTTTTTGCTGCCTATCAGTTTGCTTTTGAGGTTTTGCTCTGGGAATATTTGGATTATTTCTAAATCATCGGGTGGCGATTCAATAAATCGCAGTGCATCACGATAGGCGTATTCGTGGTGTATAAAAAAATCTAACGCTTTAGGACATTGGTTTGAGGTACATACCCATGACTTAAGTCGGTTAACCCAAGGCGTGTTGGCTGAGTATGCTTTTGGGAGAGTTCGTAGCACAACGATTTTTTTCGCACCTCTTTTATAAGCCTCCTCCACTGGTAATGGAGCGGAGAGGCCGCCATCAACTTGAAGTTTGTCATCAATTTTCACCCCTTGTTTGTATAAAAGGGGCAGGGCGCTTGAAGCCTTGAGTAGCGTTAACCAATTGTCTCCATTAGGTGTGAAAAAGCTAGCCTGGTAATTTGAACTGTTGGTAGTGGAGATCAGTAGCTGGCATTGCTGTAGTTGTTCGAGCCCTTTATGAATATCGAGTTGGTGAGGCCTTTGTTCGCCACGTTTGCTGCTAGTTACTTGATCAAAATACCAATCTAAATCAACACTGCTCTGGCCTTTTAGAGGACGGCTTAAGCTAAAGAATTTTGGTGAACTTGAAAACTCAGTAATGGAGGTATGTGCGAAGCCTTTTTGCTGTGTTATATAGCTAGATAAATTTTGTGCACCGGCAGACGTACCAATTAATAATTTAAAAGGATTAAATTCTTGCTCTAACCAACTGTCTAGGATCCCCGCTGTAAAGATCCCACGCTGACCACCGCCTTCTGCCACAAGTGCTATTTGATCTTGGGGTATATGACCATTCAAGGAACTCGACCTTGGTTCGAAACTCGGCTCTAAATCGGGGTTTAGATTGTGGGGTTTGGTACTTGTGGATTTAGATAACGTCATAAAGCAGCTCGAAAGTTAAATCAGTTTTCTATGGGCTAACTAATGTAATCTTTATGCTGCAATTTGTGTAATGGATAAAATAAATCACTTAAATAGATTGATTCTATAAGCCTTGCTCTAAATAGCATTGCGTTATTGTTTTCTCATCAGTAATACCATAGCTAAACACACTGCCATTAAAGCAGGTATTGTATAGAGCCAGTTTATAACAATTGAGTTTCCTGTAATTAGCACGAATACCGGAATCAAAAAAATATAAGCGGAAACTTGCTCTGGGGCTAACCTTACACTGGCTTTTTGAAATAGGAAGAAACTGATTGCGGTAGCAAAGATTGCCAGATATAGGGTTGCTAACCATGCATTAGTCGATACTTGTCTCCAGTCATAGGCTGCAATATCCGGCATTAGTGTAAGAGATAAGATAAGGCTTGCGGCGATTAAGCTCCAGCCAGTAAAAACCATAAAGTCCTCTTGGCGATAGCAGGCCTTGATGACTAAAGGGTTCGCTGCCATGGCAACGCAGCCAAGCATGAACAGGGTGTAGCCCGAATTCCAAGTGACACCTGTGTTCAATTCGCTAGCTTGTTGTATGACTAAGGTTAGTGCGCCGATAAAGCCCAAGCCTAAAGCGGCCCATGTACTGAATTTGCCTAGGTGTTTACTTGTCAGCACAACAAGAAGCGCAGTAATGAGTGGTACCGAGGTGTATAAGGCACTCGTTGCAAACGCGGTTGTTTGCGTAAGAGCACTAAACATTGCAGTAAAATACAATAATGAAGGCAGACAGACTAAGGTATAGCGCAGGAATGCGCTTTTTGTTGGCAAGCTGAAACGTCGGGTTAAGACTAATAATAGGCTAAAAAGTACCGCAGCAATAATATATCTCAGCCAAGTCGCCATCATAGGTGGAACTTCTAGCATTAACTGCTTGCCGATGGGGAAGGTCATGGCTATTACGAAGGTAAAAATAAACATCTGTAGGTGTGGCAAAGCGGATCTAAACATTTTTGAACCTTCAATAAAAAAGGGCGGAGTTCCGCCCTTGATTCACAATAACTAATGGCTTAGTTTGCTAGAGAGAAGAATATACCTGCAATAGCAGCACTCATTAAGTTAGAGCAAGTAGCAGCAATAACGGTACGTAAGCCATACTTAGCGATGAAATCCGTTCTTGACGGGCACAGTGTGCCGAGTCCGCCAATCAAGATCCCCATAGAGGCTAAGTTGGCAAAGCCACACAGGGCAAAGCTGATGATCACTTTACTCTTTTCTTGAAGAACTTGCAGTCCCGCTGCTGTGACTTCTTGTGTGTCTTTTAGGTATGGAGCAAGATCGCTATAGGCAACGAATTCATTGACGATCAGCTTTTTACCAATCATAGAGCCAGCAATTGCCATGTCTGCAACAGGCACACCAAGCAAGAAGGCTAAAGGCGCGAAGATCCAGCCTAAGATCCCTTCAAGAGATAGCTGCATACCGACCATATCACCAACACCGCCCAGCAGGTTATTCACCAGAGTCACTAGGCCAATCATGGCGATTAACATCGCACCGATTGCCGCGGCAAGTTTAAGACCGCTTGCTGCGCCTTCACCCGCTGCAGCTAAAACGTTGACCGGAGGCTTTTCATCAAATTGGATCTTGCTATCCATGGTGTAGGCTGGAGTGCTAGTTTCAGGAAGAATTAACTTAGCAAATAGGACGCCACCGGGGGCCGCCATAAATGATGCCGCTAGTAGGTATTCCATATTAACGCCCATCATGGCGTAACCAGCGAGTACCGTTCCCGATACTGAAGCCATACCGCCGCACATAACAGCGAAGAACTCTGAGTCGCTCATCTTAGCCATATAAGGCTTAATCACTAGCGGCGCTTCACTTTGACCAACGAAAATATTAGACACGGCAGACATAGATTCAGGCTGAGAAGTACCTAGTACTTTAGCCATGCCACCGCCGATAATGCGGATAATAAATTGCATGATGCCTAAATAATAAAGTACCGCAATCAGTGCCGAGAAGAATACTACCAAAGGCAGCACGTTAAGTGCGAATACAAAGCCAATGCCTTCAACAGAGAAGTTGACTAGGTTGCCAAATAGAAAGCGAATACCCGCTTTACCGCTATCGAGCACTACGTGTACGCCATGTGACATAGACTCTAGCGCCTGACGTCCCATAGGCACATATAACACCAGAGCGCCGATTAACACTTGCAGCCCCAATGCTGCACCAACAGTGCGTAGTTTAATTGAACGTCGACTAACTGAGCACGCGAAGCCTATGCCTAACAGCACTAGCATGCCGATAAATCCCATGAACATCATTGAGCTATCCTCTACGCTTTCTTAACGCTATCGACGAATGCATTGATAAGTTGTAAGAAGTCACTTTCAGCTAGTTTTGCGCACTTAAGTGTTTGTTCGTGTGATAGCTTCACATCACCTAGGCCTTCAGCCATGTTGGTAATCGCACAGATAGCAAGTACTGGTAGATCGCAATGGGCTGCAGAGATAACTTCTGGTACCACTGACATGCCAACTACATCGCCACCGATGATCTGCATCATGCGAATTTCTGCTGCGGTTTCGAAACAAGGGCCAGGGTAAGAAACAAAAATGCCTTCGTTAAGCACGATATTTTGCTTTTTGGCGATATCAAGAGCTTGCTCACGCAGCGCTTTATCATAGGCATTGGCAAGGCTGAAGAAGCGTGGTCCGTACTTGTCATCATTTGGCCCAGTCATTGGGGTGCTTGGCATGGTGTTGATATGATCTGAGAACACAACCAATGAGCCAACATCGATGCGATCTGGACGTAAAGACCCCGCAGCATTAGTCACTAACAACATCTCGCAACCTAGCGTCTTAAAGGTACGTACTGGCGTGGTCATGACCTTCATAGACTCATGCTCATAGAAGTGTCCACGGCCCTTCATACAAGCAACTGGAACGCCATTTAGGTAACCGAGTACCAATTCACCACTGTGACCTTCAACGGTGCTAACCGGGAAGCCATCAAGTTCTTGATAACCGATGCTAACCTTATCTTCGAGTTTGTCAGCAAGCACGCCTAAACCTGAGCCTAAGATCATTGCAATCTGTGGTTTAAAGCCTGGTTTGTATTTTTCGATGGTAGCAACAGCATTTGGGACAGGGTCGTACAGAGACATATTATTTTCCTAAGTGGATTTGTTATTGGACTCACGATATTCCGAAGCGATTTTGATTAAAATCACTAAAATCGACCCTAATGTGCTGTTTTTCGGCACATTAGGCGGATTGATAGCTTTGAGTGTAAAAACTGTTATTTAAGATATTGATAATTGCTTCAACGCTCAGTTTTTACACCGGAATTGCCCTATTTATGCAAAGAAATGGATATTAAATTTGTGAACAATGACCATAGCGTTGCACCGCTAGATTTAAATAGCCTCTATTGGGCAGAGCGTATTAGTATGAAAATGCTGCGGTATTTTTATGTGGCAAGTCATAGTCAAACTTTAACCCAGGCTGCCGAGCGGCTGCATATCTCAAAGTCGCCCTTGAGCGCTCAGATGCGAGAGCTTGAAGCGATTCTTGGGGTGAAGTTATTTAATCGAGATAAAAGAAGCGTTCAGTTGACTTCAACAGGTTTAATGTTGCGCCATGAGTGTCAGTCGATTTTTAGTGTAATGGAAGGGGCTGTAAGTAAAGTGACCCAGCACGCTCGAGAAACTCAGGGGCAGCTTCGTTTGGGTATTGTGAGTTCAGTATTTTGGGCGGGGTTTGGTTATGCCTGTCAGCAGTTAAAGACCCAATACCCGAGCATTCAATTTGAGTTCTTAGAATTGTCGCC
The DNA here is from genome assembly GCF_022398325.1 of Shewanella sp. Isolate13. Classification (GTDB taxonomy): domain Bacteria; phylum Pseudomonadota; class Gammaproteobacteria; order Enterobacterales; family Shewanellaceae; genus Shewanella. Next base: position 25,589 of record NZ_JAKEVD010000041.1, on the reverse strand, counting down.
GCAGCAGCAGAAGGTGGCGTTGTTTAATAATGAGATCGATATTGGTTTCGTTCGCTACGCTGACACCTTAGATATTACCCCGTTAGAGTCCTGTAATCTTTTCTGTGAGCCGATGGTGATTGCGCTTTGTGATAGGCATGAATTGAGTGGGCGCACTGAGTTATGTTTGTCAGAATTGGCTAATGAAAAGTTTGTCATCATGAGTCATAAAAACTCTGCTTCGGCGCAGTTGGTGGTCAATCACTGCATCAAGGAGGGCTTTATCCCCCAGATTACCCAAGAGGTGGTTGAGCCGATGACGTTGATGAACGTGATCGAGAGTCAGGCTGGGATCTCTGTGGTTCCCCAAAGCTTTAGTCGTCAGAGTTGGAGACATATTCGTTTTATAGCGCTAAAGCAGCAGATCCATGCCAATATTTGCGCCGTGTACAATCCACAAAAAATTACTCTAGAGAAACAGGCTCTGATCCAGTCATTGCATCAGTTTATGAATGCAGAATCATTAAAGCCTAATTAGCCTTTATACAGCTAGGTATAGCGACACAGCTCAAAAAGCCCGCTCGTGTCAGAGCGGGTTTTTTATAGTGCAAATCTATTGGTTTTCAATTCGTTTTTTAAAGGCTTTGCGCGTCTCTTCATCGGCTTGTTGATACCAGAAATCTAGCATCTGTCCCACATTCACCTGATTAGTTGCTTCAGGCTTAGCCGTCGTATTAGCTGGTGTATCTGCGGTTGGGCTAGCTGTCGCTACGGCAAGGGTAGCCGTCGTCGCTGTAACGTTTGTTGTAGTTGGCTGGATATTAAGTGACGCTTTTTGGGCGCTGAGGTTATAGGCGGCCATTTCAGCCTCGTAATCTCGACCTAGCTGTAAACCTTTCTTGATGAGCATTCCTAGTTCGAAGGAAACAGGCGTGTTGTCTTGATCTTCTAGGCTGACTTGCGGAGACTGATTAAACTTGTCGGCTGCACTGCCAGATCGAATACGCGGCATAGATAATGTTAACCGGGCATCGCTCTGGTCGAATTTAATGATAATGACATCAGACTGGAATTGAGTTTGCGTGCCCTGCTGCTGGTAGCGTCCAAGATATCGAAAGGCAACCTGATTAATGCCATTTTTAAGGTTTAGCGTATCTCTGCCACTCGCATCAACACCATTAACTAGTACCAGCTCAGAGTTTGATGGCATAGAGAGGGTGACGTCAGCAAAGGCTGATGGAGTAAACAGTAGTAGGGCACTACTTAAGGCACTACTTAAGACAAGAGCAGAACGCTTCATTTGAGATCCTAATTTGAATTTATGCCTCCTTTATAGCAGAAGGAGGCTGAATTTGCATAACAAGATGATTTTAATGCTCACTGGTATCCAATGCTTGGATATTAATAACAGTTTATCGATTTATTTACGGGTATAATTCTTACAAATGCCGTAGAGGGAATGTCTGTGCTAACTAAAATATTGATCACATTGTTAATTATCGTCGGCGCTATGGTTTATTTGCGTAAGCCAAGAGAAAATGGGGTTCGCGCCAGTACTAAAGAGTTAGGTAAGAACATAAAGCTTCGAATTGGCGCCTATGTTTTGATCAGTTTGTCACTCACCGCGACTGCAGCATATTGGTATTGGGATTGGAGTGATGGCAATAAAGTTGTCAGTGTAACGATAGTGTCGCCAATGAGTGATGAGTCCGTTGTTTATCAAGTGAAGAAGAAGGATATCACTAGCAATGAGATAACAACTATTAACGGGATCCGCATTAGATTGTCTAATCAGGAACGAATTATCGTGGCCAACACGGTAAATAAGTAATCTTCATGGATTTTCTTTATGTTAGCTCTTTGCAATAAGGCGTTATAAGGTAGAATAGCCCACGTTTTAGACCAATCTATTTGCTATATGTGTTTTAAGGAGGAGCTATGATAACAGCCTATGCCTATGAGGATCGTAAACTTACGATTATCGAATTGAGCATGAAGGACAATATCCCTCCCGGCATCATCTGGCTGGACTTGTATAAACCTGACGAGCAGGAACGAGAGTGGTTAAGTGGCTTCTCGGTTGAAGATGTGCCTGATGAGGAAGATATCAATGAGATTGAGGCTTCTGCACGTTTTTATCAGAATAAAGATGGGCTACACATTAACTCGTTATTTCCCCAACGTGCGGGCCAAGACGTAAAGGGGGTTAACGTCTCCTTTAATCTGCGTCAAAACTTCTTGCTAACCATTCGTGAGGAAGATGTTGGTCTCATTCGCTTACTACGTAATTACTTAAGGCTTGGTAAGATAGAAGCGAGTACACCACAGGCGCTTTTACTAGAGCTATTTAATCTTAAAGTTGATTATCTTTCAGATCTGATTGAGGACGTATATACGGTTCTTGAGAACGTAAGTGAAGAAGTATTTAAGAATGAAGAGCTTGATAATGTATTTAAGCTTATCACCCGTCAGGAAGACTCTAACGGTAAAATACGTTTAAGCTTGCTTGATACCCAACGTTCACTGAGATTTTTGCAGAAGCATTATCGAGGACAACTGTCAGATGATGAGTTTAAAGATCTGCGAGAAATGCTGTCTGATATCGAGTCGTTGATGCCCCACAGCCAGTTTATTTTCGATAAACTTAACTTCTTGCTCGATGCAGCGATGGGCTTTAGCGGATTACAGCAAAATAAGATCATTAAAATCTTCTCGGTTGCGGCAGTGGTCTTCTTACCACCGACTGTTATCGCCAGTGCTTATGGTATGAACTTCGTTAATATGCCGGAATTGGAGTGGCAACTAGGTTACCCAATGGCCATTGCCATGATGTTTGGCAGTGCAGCGGGCACTTACTTCTTCTTTAAGCGTAAAGGTTGGTTGTAGCACTAATTCAAGACGGCTATTGCATAAAAAAGCTCGCGACTGCGAGCTTTTTTGCTTTTGGGGATATCGCTATTTAGCTTGTTTTCGTAGAGAGACGACCTCTGCCTTATGTTGCAGAAACTCTTCGGGTTCGCGATAGACCTGATTGAGCAAGGCTAATTTTTGAAACATTAAGCTACTAACCAGATGACAACGTTGGTAGGGAGTCTTGCATAGGCTTAAGCGTTTGTTTAGGTGATCAAGTAGCGAGGTTAGGTTTGCCTGGTTACGCACACTGCTTTGCGCAATAGCCTCTTTACTCAGTCTTTTCTGTAGAGCATCCAATTTCTCTGGGGTATTTTCTGCCATCCATAACAGTCTGTCAAAACTTGGTAGTTTAGTCATAAAAACTGACCTCGACATGAAAGTTAGTAGATCTAACCTTAGTCAGTCGAGGTGGTTTGGGCAAGAAATCGGCAGTCCTGCGCGATTGTCGTGCTAATTGGGGCTGGTTATGTTTCTGCTCCAAAGAAGTAACTGATCTTCTCTCTTGGGTTGAGATATTTCAGCACTTTCTCAGGTAGTGCGGCTACGGGTAAGCATCTGGTAATGGTTAGTTCTTCACTGGCCAAGTCAACAATCGGTGCCTGCTCTTTGGGAACGGTCGGATCGTAAACTAACACTCTTGGCAGTAATAATTTGCTTAAGTTGACCGACATCACCATGGCAAACTGACCAGAGGAGAGTTCAACCACACTGCCCGGGGGGTAAACCCCAAGCATTTTGACTAGGCGATTAACAACTTGCTGATTAAGCTGTGTTTGATAGTTTTTATAGAGGTAACCTAGTGCCGAATAGGGAGTTCTGGCTTTATTGTTTCGGTCGGAATGGCAGAGGTTATCATAGGTGTTAATTGCACAGACTAGTTGACTGCATTTGTCGAGATCTTGCTCTTTTAACCCTTTAGGTGTACCAGAACCATCTAAAAACTCATGATGATTCAATATAATAGGTAATGCTTCTGCAGGAAAGTTATCGGCAGCTAGCAATAGCTCTGCGCCCATTGCGGGGTGCTGATTAAAATATATTTGTTCAGCATGAGTAAAAGCTGTGCTCTTTCGCAGTAGCTGAGTTGGGATCTTGATTTTGCCTATATCGTGGAATAGTGCGCCCATTCCCACAAGTTCAATCTCTTTGCGACTCCAGCCTAACTCTTTGGCGATCAGCATAGACAGTACGGCAACGTTGAGGGAGTGATAATAGATCCCCTCATTGCTTTTAGCATCGGCCATCAGGTGTAGTACCAGTCTATCATCGGTGAGTAGCTGATTGCAGACTCCATGAATGAGATCTTTTGCTTCGTTGACGGCATCGAGTGGCCTATTGCGCAGCTTGCTGGTCAGATTACGCATCATGGCAAGATTACGGGTAAAATGCTTCTCGGTCTTTTGAAGATGACGCCTTAAAGACTGTTGTGCTTCGATGCTTTTGTTTTTTTGCTGCTTTAACTCACCAGACAAGATCTCAAGGTTGTTGTCGATAATCTGAGACGTTTGTTGTTTGGCCGCAATACTCGAAAGCGGCTGACTATCGCTACGCTCTGGACGAACGTAGACAAACTCAAGGCCGAGATTTTTTATCAGCTCAATTTGAGCCTGCTGCTTGATTTTGAAGCTATTAAAGATGAATGGGTGATCTTTCCACGCAATCGGTAACCTAACAAAGTTACCTACCTGCAGCTGTCCAACAGCGACTTTACAACTATTCGTCATGGGCATTAGTTTAGGCTTTTCATTAGTTGCTATTCTAACTCAAGTTATATAATTTACAATTACTTAACTGATAAATTTACAGATGTTGCAGAATAGAGAGCCTTAAAATGGACTTCATTGAAATATACCCGAATGCTATCCCCGATGAATTTTGCGATGAGTTGATTAATAGCTTTGAACGGCATTCAGGCGTGACTCCGGGGCACACTGGTGGTGGGGTGGATGAGTCAAAAAAGCGCAGCCTCGATCTCATGCTTGACTCCTATGACGACTTAACGCCACTGAAAAATAGACTACTTGGTTATACTCTGTCTCATGCAACTCAATACTTTGATAAATATGCGATGGCGTTAATGGGGGCCGTCTCGGTGGGAGTTAGCGATCAAAGTGGCCAATCGGTCACGTTAACGCCGGATAACTATAACGAGTTAGGCAAGAGCAGAGCCGAAGCCATCGTAAAATATCTCTACCGTAGCGGTAGCATCAATATTCAAAAGTACTTACAAGGTAAAGGGGGCTACCCCCATTGGCACTCAGAGCAGTTTCCTCAGCTAGCACATAATGAGGCACTGCATAGAGTGGTGTTATACATGTTCTATTTGAATGATGTGCAAGAGGGCGGCGAGACAGAGTTTTATTATCAAAATAAACTGATTAAACCGAAGAAGGGCACCATGGTGATAGCCCCCGCAGGTTTTACCCATTCCCACCGTGGCAATGTGCCACTCAGTGATGATAAGTATATCGCCACCTCTTGGATCATGTTTAATCGTGCCGAGCAGTTATACCAATCAGTATAAAGATTTGGTCGCTCAGCGAGAGTTTAGCGGTTCTGAGGCAAGGTCATTAAATGCTCCTGCTTGAATGACATTCACCACATCCATGTGGTTTGCAACGAGTGAAGAGCATAGTTGTTCTACGGTTAAGCTTGTTAACACAGCATCAGAACCGCTAAAACTCGCCATTCTGGAGCGTTTTTGGCTGCCTACTTCTGCGTTGAACAGCTTCACAAGGGAATATCCATTCTTTCAACTATTCGCCTAGAATTAGTTTGCCCAAAACAGCTCTGAGTAGATCAACTTCTTATACTGGTTGGTATTATATGGATCTGCTAAATCATAGTAATAGGCATCGATGCAGGGATAACAAGCACTCAATATCAATGTTATCCCTGTATTCAATCAAAGTGTCACGAGTTCAGCCTAAATCGGAATTGAGATCCTAAAGCAGGCGCCTTCAAGCTCTGAAGTTTCGATACAGAGTCGTCCACCGTAGCTGATGACAATCTCATTACACACCGCAAGACCTATGCCTTGTCCGGGTTTTTGGGTGTCGGCACGCACGCCCCGCTGGATGATGTTTTGGCGAATGCTCTCTTCAACGCCTGGGCCATCGTCTTCAACCAGTAGTTCAAACTCACCGGCATCGTTGTAGTATGACGACACTCTGACCGTTGAAATACACAGCTTAAAGGCATTTTCCATCAGGTTGCCACAAAGCTCCATCAAGTCGCCTTTATCACCAGGGAACACATGCTCCTTTGGGATCACGGCTTCAAATTGAACCTGTTTGTCACGGTAAACTTTAAATAACATCTGCGCGAGTTGATCGACTAAAGGTGCAATTTGGGTTTGCTCCTGCTTCAGGCCTTTACGGCCTAACATGGCGCGCTTCAATTGATATTTAACCAATTGATCCATCTGGCTGACTTGCTCCATGATCTTTTCGCTGCAGGCGTCTTTATCGAGCGTCTTGTCATCGGTAATTGCATGAACTGCCGCTAAGCGGGTTTTAAGGCTGTGGGCCAAGTCATTCATCGCGTTTTGATAGCGCTGTTGTTGAGCACTCGACTGGTTCAGCAGCTGGTTGAGCGCCTGAGTTACACCTTCAAGCTCAACAGGATAGCCGTCAGATAAAGTTTTAGCCTTACCGCTGTTGACCGATTGTAGCTCGTTCTTAAGACGCACAAGGGGACGCATTCCCCAATAAGCAGCACTGATTAACAGCACTAGCGCTAGGGCTAGCACGAAGGCTAAGCGTATATAGGTGAGGCGACTGAACTTGCTGTACTCTTCTTCGAGTTTCTCTGCATCTTTCAATACCAGCAGGTTGTATTTAGTACTGGCAATATCGAGAGATAACAGATAGATGAAGTAGCCTTTGTTGTCGGCGAGTGGCAGATAGTAAGGCGGAGAGGTGTTTCTGATCTCGTTAAAGCGTTCACAGGTATCGAATAAGCCTCTGTCTACCGCCAGCGATGAGGTCCAGACTTGATTGAAGTTGTTGTCGCAGCTGGCAATGATATAGCGCTGAGTCGCGTTATTCTCTTCTAGCCATTCATCACTGGTATCGGGAATAAGGTCGTGTTCCCTAAGCTCTGCTGCGACTTTGGGGATCTCCGCAATCAGCTCGGCGGTCTCTTCGTTATAACTGTTTTGGGCGTGGAGGATATTTACCATCCACGCCAAACCGAACCCGACTAGGGCGATGATCGATAGTGAGGTGAGAAACATCCGCGTAAGCAGACGTTTCTTAGGCTTAAATCTTAATTGCATGGCAGATTAAATTTATAACCCTGACCGCGAATCGTCACGATTGGATTTTCGATGCCGCCTTTGGTGAGCTTCTTACGTAGGCGGCTAACCATCACCTCAATCGTGTTAGGATCACCTTCTTTGTCACCATAGATCACATCCAGTAGACGTTGTTTCGCGACGACTTCGTGACAATGGCGCATCAAGTACTCAAGAATTAAGTATTCAAAGGCGGTCACCTCCATGGGCTGCTCGTTCAGCGTGACCTGTTTTGCCGCTAGGTCGAGTTCGAGTGCTCCACTGGTGATTTGAGGTTTGACAAAGCCTGCACTGCGGCGCACTAGCGCATCTAGGCGAGCGACTAATTCTTCTTTCTGGAAAGGTTTGACGAGGTAGTCATCGGCGCCAGCGTTTAAGCCTTCCACCTTATCCTGCCAGTTTACGCGGGCGGTAAGAATGAGAACCGGGGCTTTTAAGCCATTGTCACGCAGGCTTTGAATGAGGCTGATGCCGTCTTGATCTGGAAGGCCCAGATCAACGATGGCCACATCGATAGGGTAATTGGTTGCTTGGTAAAATCCCTCTTTCGCAGTTAATGCGACTTGAACTTGATTGCCTAATTCACTCAGTTGTACTTTGAGGTGATGAGATAGAATCGGGTCATCTTCAACAACTAATATTCGCATAGTCAAAATATCCTTGAATTCAATACAGTTTAGTTTACGCAGAATTAACGCAGCTGCCAACTAAGTGTTTCTAAGTAGGGGAAGTTTACGCTTAGCAAACTTAACCTCGGCTGAATTTTTTTCGCTATTGTTCACTTTTAGCGCTTGCTGGCACTAAATCATGACATTTAGCTCTTTAGTTCACGAATTAGTGAATTAAACACTGTTTAATGTCGTTAGCTCTGTGTTTATTGCTGTTTTTTCGTTAAGATTCCGTGAAAAAATTAAATGTAAAAGGATTAAGACATGTCGTTTGTTAGGCTATTTACAGGGTTAGCACTGCTTTTATTAGCGCCGAGTGTAATAGCCACAACGTTTACCTTTACCGCAATTCCTGATGAGGACGAGAGTCAATTAAGAACGCGATTCGATAAGGTTGCAATCTACCTTGAGGAAAAACTTGGGGTAGAGGTTAAGTATGTGCCAGTAAAATCTTACTCTGCAGCGGTAACGGCTTTTCGTAACAATCAGGTTCAATTGGCCTGGTTCGGTGGCCTCTCTGGCGTACAGGCAAGGCGTTTAGTGCCAGGATCGCTGGCCATTGCTCAAGGCTATGAAGATCAGTTTTTTAAGAGCTACTTTATTGCTCACGCCTCGACAGAGATCATTCCAAGCGACAGCTTTCCTAATTTAAACGGTTACACCTTTACCTATGGATCTAAGAACTCAACCTCAGGTCGCCTGATGCCGCAGTTCTTTATCGAACGTAATCTAGGTAAGAATAGTAAGGATATCTTCAAGCGCATTGGCTACTCTGGCGATCATAGCCGCACCATTGCTCAGGTGCAGGCCGGAGTCTATCAAGTCGGTGCGGTGAACTACAAAGTGTGGGAAACCGCACTAGCTAACGGCAAAGTGGATCTCAACAAAGTTAATGTGATTTGGGAGAGCCCGGCTTACCCTGATTATCAGTGGACCATACGTGGCGATGTCGATACACAGTTTGGCGCAGGTTTTAGTGACAAAGTGACCGCAGCACTCATCGGCATGAAAGATCCAGAATTGTTGGCCAGCTTTCCTAGACAGTCATTTGTGCCAGCAGAAAACCTAGATTATGAACCAATAGAAGATGTCGCTAAAGCGATAGGCATAATTGATTAAAGATAAGCGGATTAAGCCTAAGTTGATTAAGCACGAGCAGACTGAACATAATCTTGCTAAAGATGAATGACTGAGCCGATATTGAGTAAGTCTATGTTGAAGCTTAAAAAACTCATCGTTCAGTTTGAAGGAAAGACAGCCGTTGATATCGATGCGCTGTGTTTTTACCCTGGCGAGAAAGTGGCTATCATTGGACGTTCTGGCTGTGGTAAGTCGACCTTGGTTAATCATGTTTTTGAGCAGCTTAGACCAACTGCAGCCCTGTGTTCCCAACGGCAGGGCCTAGTTGAGAACTTAAGTGTGTTCCATAATATTTTTATGGGCGCACTTAATCAGCACCGCTGGTACTATAACCTTGCTAATCTAGTCTATCCCTTTAAGTCACCGCGCATAGCAATTCAACATATTGCCGATACATTGGAGCTCGATTGTGCGTTGACTCAACAGGTGTCTGAACTTTCCGGTGGCCAACGACAGCGTGTAGCCCTCGGGCGGGCGCTGTATCAGCGCCAACCTCTGTTTATTGGTGATGAGCCATTCTCGGCGCTGGATCCTGTGATGGGGCAGCGACTCTTGACTGAAGTATTAGCCAGTCATGACTCGGTGATCATGGTGCTGCACGATATGGATATGGCGTTAAGCCATTTTGATCGGGTGATAGGCATGCGCGATGGGCGTATCGTGTTCGACACCGATGCAGCCTCTCTAGAGCTGCGTAGCCTCGAAGCTTTCTATCAAGAGAGTTGCGATAGCCAATCTGTTGCTGGTGGGGCTGATAACGCAGCAGAGCGACAAGTTGCATCTCAGCTCGAACCGCGACAAAGCCTAACTAAGTATGAATAGCTAAGCATGAATAGCTTAAGCATGAATAAGCCTAGTTAACATGATAGGCCAAGCCGTGACATCCAGCAGGTTATTTGCCTTTGTCGGTTATTGGAAAAAAGTGACCCTAGTGCTGTGGGCCTTAACCTTGCTTTGCTTCTATTTCGCCGATACCGAAATCATCGCCCTAGACCCTTGGAGTGAATTGTTACTGATTGGCCAAGGTTTTATCGCGCCAGATTTTTTTGCCACAGAATACCTACTCCAAGCCTTATGGCAAACCGTGAGTTTTGCACTCTTGGGCGTATTGATAGCGCTTATTCTTGGGGCGCCACTTGCCTTGGTGTACCACAAGCCTTATGTGGCGGCGTTCTGCGCGTTTGTTCGCTCAATCCATGAGATCTTCTGGGCATTACTTTTCCTGCAAATTTTTGGTTTGTCACCGCTGACCGGTGTTTTGGCTATCGCACTGCCTTTTGCCGCCACATTTGCCCGTGTCTTTAGTGATATCCTGCAGCAATCCCCCACAACAACCTTGCAGACGCTGCCACAGGGCACCGACCGAGTCAGCCGTTACCTCTATGGACGACTCGCCCATGTACTAGTGCCCGTACGTGCATATGTGCGCTATCGATTCGAGTGTGCCTTAAGAAGCAGTGCGGTGCTGGGCTTTGTTGGTATGCCCACCTTAGGCTTTTACTTAGAGACGGCTTTTCGTCAAGGGCACTACCATCAAGGGGCTGCACTCTTGATGCTGTTTATCGCCTTGATTGGCACTATCCCTTACTGGTGTCGAGTTAAGGCGCTGCCTGTATATTTCGTGCTAGCGGTATGGGCCTTGCCTGAGTTACCCAATATCGATGGCGCATTGATCTGGCGTTTTTTAAGCCAAGATATCTTACCGCCGATGTTTCAAAGCCAGACGTTTCAAAACTATGGGCTACAAAGCGGCGGAATGAGCGTGGGAGACATACTCAGTCAGTTTGGCGATTGGTTGATAAGCTTACTGTCTGAACAGGCACTACCTGGGATTATTGCAACTCTTTTGCTCGCAGTAGCGGCTTTGGGTATGAGTCATCTGTTTGCGCTTATCGGTAGCGCCATTAGCGATAGGCGCCTAAGTGGTGGTGATATCGCACAGGCGAATCGTTTGTTGCTACTTATTTTACGCTCGGTACCGGAATATATCTTCGCCTTCGTGTTTATGTTGCTGCTTGGGCCGTCGATGTTACCGGCGATATTGGCCTTAGCCATACATAATGGCGCCTTGATCGCTTACTTAACCGTTAGGCACGCCGATAAGGTGGGCGTCTCAGCGCACTTTAATCACAGAGTCGATGGTTATGGCTATGAAGTCTTACCTGCCATCTATCCGAATATGATGGCACTGCTGTTTTATCGTTTTGAGGTGATCTTAAGAGAGACGGCTATTTTGGGCATGTTAGGGATAGCGACACTGGGCTTTTATATCGATAGTAACTTTGCAGAAATTCGTTTCAACGGCGCATTGGTGCTGATGTGTGTCACCGCGCTAGTCAATATCCTTGTAGATATTTTAAGTCGGCGTTTACTCTACTCAAAAAATAAAGGGCAACTCGCCTGTGCTCATTAGCTACTGCAATGAAGCGTTTAGCCATCGTTACCCTTAAACCTATCTAGCGATAGCTAGACTTACCGTGTTTGTTAGTTAATGTAATGCTTCTTAACTAAAAATCTTACGCTGATTGCGCTTTTTAATAATGCCATTACAGCACCATGCAGCAAAAAGCGTAAAGGCGATGACACCAGCCATAATCGCACTTAAACGATACCAAGGCGCTTCGGCGATGATGCGCATTTGAATATACTCGAAGCTGCTCACCCCCCAAACGAGAAAAGTGCAGGCGACAAGGCCAAGTTGTAATACTCGGGTCGCCCAGCTGGCTTTAATAAATAGCAGCAAGGGGCTTAAGGCAAAAATGATACAGGCAGCGTTTTGTCCAAAACGTAAAAAATGCGCACCGATAAGAAGATAGGCTAAACAGATAAGTAGGATTCGCCACCACATGACAGGTTACCTTAGGAAATTATTATAATGAGGCAAAGCTTACGTGAAAGCATAAGGCGTATTCTATAGACGGCTTCACAATAATGATAATTAGCCTGACGGGTAAACTTGAAAGGTCACATCAGAGCCTAACTTGGTCATTTACCCACTTAAGGAGTTTGAGTCCTATATCTTTAGCTTAGTGTTTTTCGTGAAAGCGCTTCATGGTGAGATTAGCGCCTAGTGGAGAGTCATACTTGTCTTATACTCATCGCATGTTAACTCGCTTTTGGACAGAAATTAGTTAGAGTCAAAGCTCTTAAAGTTACGACTCTTATTAGGAAAAGTATGGTATGCAGATGTACGGTAACGCCCCGATAAGCCGAAGCGAACCACAAAGCAACTGGAGTGTTTGGCTTCGGCTTGATCGGTTTGTTAGGGTCCTATAAGTCGTACTTATTCATTAACCCAAGAATTGCAAACATTGACCCAAGGGGAATTATTGCTGCAGCATCGATAGTAACTGCTGCTGGAGTCACAATAATCTTACCGACCGTCGCAATTCCATTTTCTGGAATCTCTACTTTTACATAATGATCATCTTCAAGCTTTTCAAAAGGGAAGTCTCCTTCAACAATATATCTTTGGCCTTTCAAGGAAATATTCATTTCCATGTTTCCGAATTCATTCTCATTAAAGCCAAGATTTGAAAGGACGCTTTTGTCATCTGAATTGTATGACAAAAGCCTTAGGTGACCAGTTACATTGTTATCTGAGTCAATCTTAAATTTAGTATATTTCGGCCTTAGATCGACCTTTCGACTTGCTTTTAGTACATCTTTAAATTGATCACTCGCATCAAATATATAGCTATATTCTTGACCTGTGACGATCAATATCTCTTTATCTTTGACACCGTAAAATCCTGTAACTTTCTCATCGTAACTAGGTGGCTGCCACAATCTAGATGTACAACCGGCCAGTAGAATTGCACATATCAATAATGATCGAAAAAACATCGAGACTACTCCTTGGCCCCTAACGCCCCTCTAATAAGTGAACCATGTGCTGGCGGGCGATTTGCTCAGCAAATGGCGTGACAGCCTTGGTGAATCTTGATTCAGAGGCTTGTTATGTTCCAAGTGCAGCAATACATTGCTCCCGACAAGCCCAAACCGCTTTAGCTCGCTCATCACCATACTTATCGACAATATACTGATAATGAAACGGCTCTTTAAATTCCGGCAGAGTCTCTGCTTCAACTGTCACTTCTACAAGGAAATTACTTATAGATTCCGATGCAACCACATCGCTTCTCGTTAAATCAATTCGGCGATTATCATAATGTAAATAACAGTGTGCCTCTGGAATTGAATCAAACTCACTTAAGTTCATAACAGAACCGACACCAGGCGTATTACTCTCATGCATCAGGTAAATCCCGATTTTTAGCTCAACGCCTTCAATATCCAGTTCATCCACCAATGCTTTTAGCAGCCTGTGCTTTGAGCTACATGTTCCTTTGCGTTCACTCAAGACTGCTATCAAATCTTGGTGGTTAGTCCGACCGTAAGGCAATCTCCAAATAAAATCACAGGCTTCGTGGAAAGTTGATACTCCTTTAAGCTTAAATTGCCTTGATATTGGTGAATCGGACAAATTTACATTTGGTAAATAAGAATACATAACCTTCCTTGGGTACATAACGCCGCCATATGGGGCGCGAAAATGCTTGGCTAAACTTTGCGACGAAGGAGCGCAGCCAAGCGTTTTGCGTCCCTGTCATAATGGCCTTGTTATACATCCGAATTAAAGCCCGCGCTGCCATCGCTTTGGATAGATGCCTTTAAAAGCGATATTAATAAGTTCTTGCTTATCGATATGTCCTTTTTTGAATTTTATGCCATAGAAAATGAAAGCGAATAAAGCGGAAAATGCATATAAGGAAAAGCAAAGAACTAAAAGGCACACAGTGAACAAGATCAATACTGTGGCACCATCATAGCTACGAATTGGTACATCTGACTGAATTCCAAAGCTTGAGGCTATGACAAAGAACAATGGGTATGCTACCGAAAATCCAGCCAGACAACCAACACCACCAATCTTTGCAGACTGCGAGTAAAAGTAAGGTTTTAATTTTCTTTGGCTATTGATAGCTCGAATTAGCACAACCACTTCCCTAGGATGTATAACAGCTTATTATATAGCTGCTCGATAATGTTCCGGTACAAATTCAATTTAGCAGCAACCATAACAAGACAACCGGCTGTTTTATATTGATAAAACTAAAATTTAAGACCAATTTTATTAATATCAAACCCGCAAAAGTGAGCGTCTTGATGCAAAGGTCTCTACAATCTTTTACCAATAATTGTAAATTCAATAAGTTATCAAAAAACTAGAAGTTTATCGAGCATAAATCACCCAATTTTTGCTCACTTTACTCACTAGTCATCAACGTACAATTATAACTGTATATCTATCTAGTACTTTAAAGTCAGATCTGAGTGCCCAAGACATTAGAAAATATAAGCCGCTAATGCAGTTCTCCGGTGCGAAAATTTCTCTCGCTAGCTCGTTTTGGGGCACTTCCAAGTTAGACCCAAAACCACGAGCCCTAATCAGTACGCAAATTACCTAGTGTAGATACGGCCGTGACCGTCCATGACAAGGACGTCATGGCCGAGCTTCCAAGGATGGACTCGCTGCGTGTCACGGAAGTGTCTGCACATACGCCCGGTGCAGGCGATTAGCAACCATGAAGCTACAACACAGAACTTGCCTCCATGTAGCAACACAACCGATAGAAATGTAGCTAGCCTTCATTCGAAGGCTAACCAACTTTGGGGCATTTCTGAGTTAGAAACCTAACTCTACAACCTAATTATTACTCCAATTATCAAGTGTAGATACGGCTGAAGCCGTCGAAAACATGGCCGCTCTATGACGTCCATGTCACCGCGGCATTTGTGAATCCATTCACATCAGATGTTTTCGTTGAGCCTACAGGGAGGTAGTTGCAACGATATCCATATCTAATAGCCAGTTCAGCATCCATGCTTCTTGTTCGTAGCACAAAGCTTCGCTTTACTCACCGTGCTTCAGCAGTGTCTGTACATAAGGTCGTTCATTCACATCTGACCCATAGGGATATGGGAAATGTCATTATGATGTAGGGAACATCGTTGACCCTGTGCTCACGACATTCGGACATCCTGTCCAGCACCCGCAGCAGGCGATTGATAACTGTAAATCATCAATTTAAAACTCACTGCCATATAACACCGAGCACAAATAGAAATGTAATCAGCCTTCATTCGAAGGCTAACTCACTTTGGGATCTTACAAAGCTAAGCAACGAAGTTTTACGTCTAAAACCAGAGCAAAGCCGATCATTGCTGCGCTAATGCTACACTCAACTTTTGCTTCTGTTCATCGCTCAAGTCAGCGCGTTCGATAAGTTCAAGAATATCCTCGCTGGTGGGCTTACTATGGCCTTGGATGATTAGCACGCGTGAGGCGTCACCATCGAGTCCGAGTCGTTCTAGCTCAAGTTCGGTAATTTGTTCTGTGAGTACTTCGATGTCATCGCCAAGGGACTGCATATGGATTTCAAATTTGCCCTCATTTTGTTCAAATATCACTTCGAGCTCGCGGGCCTTTTCCTCTAATGCGCGCGCCTTAGATTCAAGTTTAAATGCATGAGCCTCTATCTCGGCTTCTTTACCGCCCAGCTGTTGATGAAGCTTCTCAAGTTTAATTTTAATGGCTTGCTCAACCTTAGGGTCAAGAGGTTGCTTGGGGTTTACTGCATGACGTTGGACTCGATCGAGCATTTTTGTAACAGGCTTTTGTACATCCTGAGGCAACTCAATTATCTTCTGTTTAACGCTTTCTTTATCACTGAGCTCTTGAGGCGTAAATGACATTTCATGGGTAGTGCCATCTGTAACAATGGTGACATGGGTAATGTCATTTTCATCGGTCTTGATCTTGGTGATTAGACTGTGGTTGCTGTTGTCGATAACTTTCTCGATAAATTGGTTGTTGTCGATAACAGCGATATCGGTGGGGGCGCTATAGGCCAATTGAGACAAGCTTAAGCTGCTAGTTACAAAAGCGATGGCTAGTGGTTTGAAGTTCATAATTATTCCCTTTAATAGTATTGCTTGTGATTCATTTATCTGATGATTTCCTAACCGTGGCAACCACAAGGGCATTTCCACTATAGGGTTACCGCTAGGCGATTACGACTAGATACTGCTAAGGCTGTGCCAACTCTGTTAACCCCAGAGGGCTGCTGGTATTGGTGGTATGTTTGCCCCTCAGCCTAAAAATGAACCGTTGAAATAGTTACGGATATAGGCAGGTGACTTCCCGATATGAGGATATTGTGTTTGTTTGTGTTAGCTTGGGTCATGTGTCGTGCCGCTAACGTTGGATATTCGTGATGCTTTTCATCAGGATGACTTGCGTTTCTAGGGGTATTACGATGGCATTCATTACTGGGGCTAGGGAAGTCGGTTGGTATCAATCTTGTATGGCCATATGGGAATCGAGTGATAAAACCGCTGTCGGAACCTATAGGTAGCAACCAGTAGATAGGGAAATGAAAAGAGCAGAATATGTCGATAAAACGCTATGTGTTTATATTATTTGGTGCGCTGATCTTGATGTTGGCCATGAGTCAGCTTTTTGTGGCGCAGTATTTTAAGGCGCAGTTGCAGGCCGAACTTGAACAAAGTTCGAAAAGCTTATCAAAAAGCCTAGTGAGTGTGGTGATTGAGAATGCGGCAGAGCTGGAGCGGTTGGAGTTCTCCTTTCCAGAAACGCCAGAGCCGATAGCTGTACCTGACGCTAAAGGTCCTGAGCTGGATTGGATTGAACGCAGTGAGCTGCTGCAAGATAAGGTCGGTAGCTTAGCTGACGAAGCGGAGCAAGAATTAGCAGCTGAGCTTAGCGGTTTAAATGCTGAAATTGATCAATTGGCACTAGAGCTTGCTCATGGCGTGTCCTCAGGCGACGAATTGCAGCACAAGAGTGAGGATTTTAAGGCTAAGCAAGCGGCACTAAAACAGAAGGTACAGTCATTATTAGCCAAAGAGCGAGCCTTACAGAAGAGTAATCTTGAGAATATGGCGCTACTGCGCGAGCAAGCTGCGCGGGAGTATCAGCAGCGAGTCGAGCAGAGTTTAGCAAATATTGAGATCCATACCGATGAGTGGCTTGAAGATGGTCGAGTGCTGATTGTGGAGGGGCACAGTGGCAATGGCGAGCCCATTGAACTCAATAGTGAGCGCAGTGTGGAGCTGCCAAGCCGTGGCGCTAACCAGCTATTAGAACGCTTCAGTGAATCAGTGTTACTCGCTATCTTGCTGACCAGTGTGGTGGCTTTGTTGCTGGCGTATTGGCTGAGTCATCACGTGACCGAGCCATTATCTAAGCTTGCTTCTGGTCACCAATGCTTGGCTGAGGGGCAGTTTGGCGTACAACTTAAGGAACAGGGGGTTAAGGAGTTAAAGCAGATCTTAAAAGGATTTAATGCAATGAGTTTGGCATTGGCAGAGCTGAGCAAAAAAGAGCAGCAGATGTCGCAGCAGCAACACCTAGCGGATCTTGGCCAGATCACTCGTGGTATTGCCCACAGTTTGAGAAATCCGCTGCATACCCTAGGTCTACTCTCCGAGCAGACAACGTGCAGCGAGACATTAGCCGAGCGAGAGAAGCTCAATAGCAAGATGCAGCAAAAAATTGCCTTGATGGATAAGAGTATACAGTCGTTGCTGACGCTTTCGAGCCATGAGGTGGCCCGTGACAGAGCGATTCCGCTAAATACCATTATCCAAGATATACTGCTGGAGTTATCAATCACAGGGATTAAGCCTAAGGTGCATTTTGACTCACAATCGGCAACGCTAAGTGTTAAGGGGGCGGAGTCTGAGCTGAGGAGTATCTTGCATGCGGTGGTGATTAACGCGATCGAAGCCGACCCCAATTCCGAGGCGATCCGTATCGAGCTGGCCCAAGACGCTAATGGCAAGAAGGTGATCATTACCGACTGGGGGAAAGGGATTGATCCTATGGTTAAACAACAGATGTTTAAGCCTCATATCACCACTAAAGCGGAAGGAACCGGGATGGGGATCTATATTGCTAAGCGGTTAATCGAGAGTCATTATGATGGTGAGATCTTGTATGAAGATAACCCCCAGGGCGGCACCATAGTGACACTCATTTTTGGGCATGGTGAACAAAGCCAGCCGTATGACTCAGATTCAAAGGCAGACTCAAGCTCAAAGCTAGGCTCGAGAGCAGATCGTAATCAAACAGAGGCAAACTCATGAATAATGCTCCTTTGCAAATTTTAGTGGTTGAGGATGAGCCGGATCAACGAGAGCTTATCTGTCAAATTCTTGCATCGAATCAGTATCAGATTTTGAGTGCAGAGAGCGTGGAAGAGGCGATTGTATTAATTAAGCGAAGCCCACCAGACCTAGTCTTTTCCGATTGGAAGCTCGGGCAGTTAACCGGTATGGATCTGCTCAGTTATGTCAGGCGAGAGCACCCCGATATGGGTTTTATCATCGCGACCGCTTACGGCACTATCACCCACGCGGTCGATGCCATGCAGGCCGGGGCTGATGATTACTTGTCAAAACCCTATCAGCGTCAGTCACTATTGATGGCCATAGATAAGGTCGCAAAATCGCTTACATTAAAACAGCAAAATCGCCGTTTAACATCTGAGTTATCTCAACAACAAGAGCTGGTGGGACTCGTGGGGCGGGCGCCCTGTATGCAAAAGGTCTATGCTCGGGTGCAAAGGGTGAGCGCAACCGATGCGACCGTGCTGATTGGTGGTGAAAGTGGTACGGGTAAAGAGCTTGCCGCAAGGGCCTTGTACCAGTTATCTACTCGTCAACATAAGCCATTTGTTGCAATCAATTGCGGTGCGATTCCTGAAAGCCTAGCCGAGTCTGAACTCTTTGGGGCAGAAAAAGGGGCATTTACTGGTGCCAATACCCAGAAAATCGGCAAGCTCGAGGCAGCAGATGGCGGCACTATCTTTCTCGATGAGATCGGAGAGTTACCCCTGTTACAGCAAACAAAGTTGCTGCGTTTCTTACAGGAAGGGGTGATCTCAAGACTAGGGCAGAACGGAGAATTAAAACTCGATGTTAGGGTGATTGCCGCAACCCACCGCAACCTTAAAGAGGAAGTCGAGAAGGGCAATTTTAGAGAAGATCTATTCTATCGACTCAACGTGGTGCCAATCGATATGCCGCCACTTAGGGAGCGCAAAGAGGATATAGGGCGGCTTATCGAGCATTTCTTAAAGACTCATGGTGCTCAATATAAAGTAGAGCCTATTAAATTGAGTGCTCCAGTGATGAAGCTGTTACTGGATTACCCTTGGCCGGGGAATGTTCGTGAGCTCTCTAACCGCATCGAGCGGTTTGTGTTATTAGGGGACGAGCAGGAGCTAGTGGCCGAGTTGAGTTCAGGGCAAGTCATCAATAATTCGAATCGGTTCGTCCTACCCGAGTCCGGTTTTGAGTGGGAAGCATTTGAGAGAGATTGCTTACAACAGGCAATGTCGCGTCATGACGGCAATCGTACTCAGGCGGCAAAGCAGTTGGGCTTAAGTTACAAAGCTTTCTTGTATCGTCTAGAGAAACACCAATTAAGTTAAGTTCGAGATGTTTAATTAAAAAATGCTTGAGATAATGGTCAGCGCAACGCCAACAAAAATAATGCCAGTCACAAGGTTGATGAATGGGCTGGCCTTTTTCATCTTGAGTTGCACTCTAGGCTTAGATAGCACCACGGCGATAAAGCTAAACCAGATAAAAGACAACAAAAACAGTAGCAGAGCAGCCATGCTCTTGGTCCCGAGGCTAACGGTTGGGGTGATCAGCGTCGAAAACAGGGTGATAAAGAAGACCAAGGCTTTCGGGTTGAGCAGATTGGTATAGAGCCCTTGCAAGAATCCGCGATAACTGGTTATCCCTTTGCTGTTTGAGCTTTGTTCGAGAGTGACTGGGTCTCGCCAGTGCTGCCAGGCCGCTGTTATCGCGCCAACTCCCATCCAAGCTAAGTAGCTGGCTCCAGCGAGTTGTACGATTAAAAAGAGTTGTTCAGAGCTTTGAATGACGAGACTAACCCCAGTTAAGCTAAGCAGGGTATGGCCTAAAATGGCCACTGCGATGCCAAGCGCCGAAGCGACTGCTGCTGTGCGCGACTCTTGGGTTGCAAGGCGAACCACTAACGCAAAATCTGGGCCGGGGCTGGCGAGCGCCACCAGATGAATGATGCTAAGTGATATGAGTAATTGATATTCCATCGAGTCTCTTATTGAGTGAGTTAAAGGCCATTTTAAGGCCTGAATGATACATATTGCGAATTAACGCCTAAATTAACACGATTGTGATTAAACAGGTCGTGAATTGTCGAGCGAATTCACCCATAATATAAATCGATTTTTCTGCCAACTACCATCGGAGTGTAGAACGTGAAAGGACAGATCTTAAGAGAAATGAAGGTGCTTAATGCTATTGATCCTGGCTTTGAAGTACAAAGGCGTATTGCATTCATTAAATCAAAGCTTAAGCAGTCGAGTACATCTTCTTTAGTCTTGGGGATCAGTGGTGGCGTAGACTCTTCATTAGCGGGGCGTTTGTGTCAGCTTGCCGTTGATGAACTCAATAGTGAGTCTAACGGTAAGAACTACCAGTTTATCGCGGTTCGTCTGCCTTACGGTGTGCAAAAAGACGAAGATGAAGCCCAATTGGCTTGTCAGTTTATTCAGCCTTCAAAACTGGTCACTGTGAATGTGAAATCTGGGGTCGATGGTGTTCATGGTGAGAGCTTAGCTGCTGTTGAAGCGGCGGGTATTGAGCTGCCTGATGCCGATAAAGTCGATTTTGTGAAGGGCAATGTCAAGGCGAGAATGCGCATGGTTGCCCAGTATGAAATCGCAGGTTTAGTCGCCGGCCTTGTGGTTGGTACCGATCATAGCGCTGAAAATATTACCGGTTTTTATACCAAGTGGGGTGATGGTGCCTGCGATTTAGCGCCGCTGTTTGGCCTTAATAAACGTCAGGTTCGTCAACTTGCAGCCTTCCTCGGTGCGCCAGAGTCATTGGTCGTTAAGGCGCCGACGGCAGATCTGGAAGAGAACAAGCCGCAGCTAGAAGATGAAGTTGCCCTAGGTCTTAGCTATGATCAGATTGATGACTTCCTAGAGGGGAAAGAGGTCAGCGATTTTGTTAACGATAAGCTGATTGGGATCTATCGTGCAACTCAACATAAGCGTGAGCCAATTCCGACGATCTATGATTGATTCTCCATTCTGTTTTAAAGGCGCCGCGGCGCCTTTTTTACTAGCCCTAAACCACTTGCTTCAATAGCTGCATTCTTTACTGGTTAAGGATTAACTCAGTGGCGGGAGATTTAACGCCCCTCTTAATAGATCGATCTGCAGGTTTGGGAATTGACGGTAGTCGAGATAGGGGCAGAGGTAGATAGCTTGACTTGCATGCTTGCTAACATAGTTAGCCGTAGGGGATATTGGCGTAAAGAGGTCAGGGGTAAGATTTAAGTTCTGAGCACTTAGTTGGCCGCAAACGATATGCACGCAGGCCTTTGGATTAAGCTGGTGGCTATCAATCAAAATCGATTCATCTTGCTTGAGTAACAGCTCATCTCGATAGCCTTTCCAATTGGTATCGGTAACAGCGATTTTGGCCATGATAGTTAGGATCTTGCGCCAATGATTACCGTTAACCTGGATAAGGTTTTGTATGGCCGAGGGCGCAGTATGGCTCCAGTCAGCACTGAGTATAGGTGGGGTGGGTAGATAGAAACATATTTTTGCGTTATCTAAACCTATAATCTGGTTATTTTTATTCAATGTTTTCTCTTTAACCTCACCGTTTCGGTGTAAAAGCGTGTAAGTTAACTTAATTGCTTGTTTAGGGGAAGTCGCGACGATTATGAAAGCCATTATTATAGGGTCGACAAAACATTTAGCCTTTGCGTTGTTTTACGCCTCCTTAGGAACCTGCCTTGCGTTAATCGCGATGGCCGTTTGGTATTTGAATTCTCGCCCCGACTTATCACCATGGCATACAACTGAGTTAACCTCTGAGTATCGTGCGCACAGTGATGTGAGCAGTTTTTCAGAGTATATGCAGCTTGAAGATAAGCTGTTCGATGAGCTAGAAAACAAGATCTACCTTGACGCGGAAGCACCTCAACCGTTTGATGTTATCAATCGCTATGTTCGCGGCAGTTACTCCGATCCTGCCCACTGGTCACAAGACTGGAATAGAAGCTATGAATGGGCCAACGCCGATGCCGAGTTTGGGGTACTGCTCATTCACGGCATGTCTGACTCTCCTTATGCCATGTCACATTTCGCTAAGCACTATAAAGACCAAGCCCATGTTCTAGGATTAAGGCTACCAGGTCACGGCACCTTGCCATCGGCGTTGACCCATATCTATTGGCAAGATATGGCTGGCGCTGTGGCGCTCGCAACGGCACATATGAAGCGGGTGTTAGGTGAGAAACCCTTGTATTTAGTTGGCTTCTCTACTGGTGCGGCATTGGCGCTGAATCATGAACTCGAGCAGATTGCGTCCAACAAAGGGAGCGATTACGCAGCCATGGTGTTGATCTCACCCGCAATAGGTTTGCCTCCCGTTGCTGCAGGTGCAAAATGGCAGGCTAGGCTCGGGACGGTACTCGGTTTAGATAAGCTAAGCTGGAATAGCATTCAGGCTGAATATGATCCCTTTAAGTACGGCTCCTTCGCCGTAAATGCTGGAGATGTGGTGTATCAGCTTTCATTGCGTAATCACCAGCTTGTTCAGGGGCTGGGCTTAAAAGCGCTAGAGGCGTTACCACCTATATTGACGTTTCAGTCCCTGACCGATGATACCGTGGATACCAGTGCGGTGATAAGTTCACTATATAGCCTGTTGCCCGATGCTGGTCATGAGTTGGTGTTATTCGACATCAATCGCACTAAGGTGAATTTGAGCCTTATTTTACATGATCCCCTCGAGCCTTACCGGCAGATGATGACTAAGGGGCAGTTTAATTATGACTTTACCTTAGTTGAAAATCAGAGCTCTGAGAGCAGAGAGCTTCAAGCTAGGCGCTTAAATGATAATACGATCACATCGCTTGGATTAAGTTGGCCAAAGCAGGTTTACTCTCTGTCTCATGTTGCACTGCCTTTTCCAAGACATGATCCCCTCTATGGTCCTACTTGGGATGAGAAAAAGCCCCATATTCAGATCGGTATCGGTGCTTCTCGTGGGGAGAGAGGGGTAATAAGTGTGTCTGCCAGTGAGATGTTGCGGCAGAAGTGGAATCCTTTTCACAGCTATCTGCTTGATAAAATGGATGAGGTCATAGTCCCTTAACTTTGGCTAACTGGCTTGCCAAATATGTTGTGGATAGGGTTTTGCTTTCATACCTCATCGAGCTTATGAGTCTTCTAAAGTGGTGAAAATGAGGTGATTTCTGCCTGCACTCTTGGCTTTATACAGATTGATGTCGGCTTGCTTAACCCATTCGTCAAGTGAGGCACCGAAGCTTCCATTACCTATGACCGCACCTATGCTAGTCGTCACTTGGAATTGTACTCTATCTTTGGGTTGCTCGATGATTATCTCTTGTAGCTTGTGTCTAAAGCGTTCCAAATGCCCCTCAATTTTCAAGGCGTTACAAAGGGGCATGATCAGTAAAAACTCTTCGCCGCCGTATCTTACGATGATATCTGATTCGCGTTTAAACTCCTGGCAGAGGAGCTCGGCAACCCGTTTAAGGGTAAGGTCGCCGCCGTCATGGCCGTAAGTGTCATTAATGAACTTAAACTTATCAAGGTCCAGTAGTGCAATGGCAATCACTTCATCGCTTCTTTGGCAAAGCTCCTGAATGGCGGGGAACTGATTTTCGGCATAGCGACGATTATAAAGACCTGTGAGAGAGTCTTTTTCGGCTAATGCCTGTAATTTGTTATTTGCCCGTTCAAGCTCTAGCGTTCGCAGCGCGACCTTTTCTTCCAGTTCCAGCTGATAACCAATAAGCTGGCTTTTACTCTGCTGTAAGCGCTGAAACAGTGAGTAGATCTCTTGCGGTGACTCTGCATCTATCGCATATTCCACATGAGCGTTCTCAGGGGCCGTGCTGAACTTGCTGGCAATATTTTCTAGTGGCAAGGTAAGACGCCCACTGATGACATGTGAGATATAGATGGTGATCAATAGCGCGAGGAATAAGATTGCAAAGGTTGCTAAATACATGCCTTCAACCAGTTCGACTAGGGGACGAAACGGGTTAAGAACGAACAGCTGCCAACCATTTTCGAGTGTTATATTGGCATAGACATACTCGGGTGCCATATTGTCGCTGTGGGCGATATTAAGCGTAGGGAAGGGGGTGATGTAATTCCGACTCGGCAACGTGTAAGTAAATTCCGACAAGGGGGGGATATTGAGATTGTCGGTGGCATATATTACTCGGTGATGATTGTCTACGAGCACAATGGATTGGTTATCACTGCTGGTATTGATGTGATCGATTACCTTGAACTCTTTTAGGTCAAGCGAACCTTCGATGATCCCTATGGGCTGGTGAGGTGTATCTGATCGATAGATGGGGGCGCTAATGGCGACAATCGGATCCTGGCCAAACCCCTTACCCAAGAAAACCGGAGAAGTATAGTTTCGCTGATTAATAAAGGCCTCTACAAAGTAGTTTCTATCACGGATATTGAACGCTGGTAGGTTCTCTAGACTGGAAAGTAATGACGCAGGACTGGCGCCTATAATCGAGCCTCTTCTGTCGGCAAGCAACATGGTGATAAATCCAGGGTAGTTGCCGTGCAGCTGTGATAGCAATATCTGCTCATCTGCCGCAGAGTGTTGATTTAAGCTGAGCCATGCGGCCGCGTTTTTAATCGCTTGGCGGTGATAGTTTAGGTAAGCCTGAGTCGATAGCCCTAAATGGTCGGCAGAGTTTTCAATATTGTGGTAGAGCAAAGCTTGTTGGCGCTCGATAAATTGATTGTTAAACAGCAATGCGGCCAAAAGTAGGGCAACGGTAATCACTAGGGTAAAAGTATAGGTGAGCTGGGCATTGAATGTACGTCTGCGTTGGTCTTTTAGCTTGCTTTTAAAGTGCCAAAACGAGGGGGTTAAAATAATCAGTAGTGAACCAATACAGGCGTAGACGAGTCCATTGATCCCTTGCTTGAGGATCACGAAAGCAATATGGCTACTGGGTAGATCGGTAAAGAGAAAGATATACAGGTAAAACAGTGGCATTCCGACGAATAGCCAAAAACCAAAGCTGGCGTATAGAGCGTAGATGTCTCTTCGCCTTGCAAAACCAAGAAAGAGAGCCTCAACGCCAAATAGAAAATACACATGGGGGCTATCCCAAACGATCATTAGCCCGGTAACGGTAATGGCTGCGGTGTAAAGTGCATACCAAGGGCCAAGCAATATCGCGGCAACAACATAAGATATGTTGCCGAGGATCAGCTGAATGTTAGCGAACAGATGGATGGGATAGAGGTTGATGACTAATCCAATGAACCCTAACACAGAGGCTAACACGAGTTTATTTTTTTCTATTTTCCCCAATAAATTTCACCTTTGTTTCGGGAGGAAGTTATTATCTTTCTGTCTCCACACTAACTGGTTACAATTTATTAACTTTTTATGAGGATAGCAACTGATAATAG
>NZ_JAKEVD010000040.1 GCF_022398325.1 Shewanella sp. Isolate13 | reverse complement strand
GTGCACCACAGCAGACAAGGCTTTTAGTTAACCTTGCCCATAAAAAAGGCCAAACTCATGGTTTGGCCTTTTAGCTCTAAGTCAGCAAATAGACGCAGACTAGCTCTTTCGATAACGCAGCACTTTTAGCGCTTTGTTAGGGTCGACATCTTCAAACACCGCAGGATTCTCAAGCTGCTCACAAAACACTAAGCTTGGGCTGTACTCGTTTACCTGCTCCATTAAAAACTCGATGCTCAACTCTGGCGCATTTAAGCAAAGCAGCATGTCGCCATCTTCACTTAGTAGCTCAGGTAATCTTTTCAACAGGCGAGCGTAGTCCTTAGTCGCGACAAAACTGCCCTTTTGATTACTGGGCGGATCGGCGATGATTAAATCGTAAGGGCCAAGCTTGGTGAGCTTACCCCAAGATTTGAAAATATCATGCCCCAGAAAACGCGCGCCGACTTTAAAGTCATTAAGTAGATGGTTTTGCTTACCAATCGACAATGCGCCTTTACTCATATCGATGTTGACCACTTCATCGGCTTTGCCCTGTAATGCAGCCACTGAGAAGCCACAGGTATAGGCAAATAAGTTCAATACTTTCTTGTGGGCACTATTCTCACGCACCCACTGGCGGCCATTGCGCATATCGAGAAACAAACCATGATTCTGGCCACGCATTAGATGCACTTGAAAACACGCTCCATTTTCCGTGACGATATGCTTCTCAGGGACTTCACCTTTAATGATCTCGGTATGAGTCTCACCACCACGGCGATATTGGAACACAAGATTGAGTGGCTCATCCCCCTTTAACTCAACCCAGCGTTGCTCAATGGCTGCGCATAAGCTGTCTAGCTCAACACTTTCTAATACTTTAAAGCTGGTTAACAACAATACGGGCGAGAACCAGTCGAGACAAAGGTGTTCACAGCCTTGAAAACGCCCTCCTCGACCATGAAATAGTCGCGCGACATCTTCTGATAACTCAACTTGCTCTATTGCTTCAATAAATAACTGCATCAAACTCACTTTTCTCTATTCTTTGACTCTGAACTCTCTAACTGAGCGCTTTCTAACGCAGAGCTTTCTCGTTGAGACTTTTCTAACTCAGCACTTTCTCCCTCAACAGGCGCAGCCGCTTTTGCTACTTGTAGCTGTGCTTCAGAGACATCATCCCCAAGTAAAACGGCTAGCCAACGACCGCCAGAACTAGACTCGAGTGCTATTTTTACAATCATGGTCAGTGGCACCGATAGCAACATCCCCACAGAGCCTAGCAACCAACCCCAGAAGATTAATGATAAAAACACCACAAGCGTTGATAGGCCTAAGCCTTTACCCATATACCTAGGCTCAACGGCATTGCCCATTACTGTATTCGTACCTAAGTACAGCAGCGCCACACCACCAGCAGCGCCAGGGCCTAATTGAATGAATGCCAATAGCACAGATGGGATCGCCGCAATAATCGAACCGATATTTGGAATATAGTTAAACAGGAATGCGATAACGCCCCATAACAAGGCATAGTCCACACCAATAAAGTAAAGGCCTACACCGATAATCAAGCCGGTACCTAAGCTGACGAGTGTCTTGATCACCATATATTGATTTACCGAATGCAAGAAACGGTCGACCTGCTTTAATCGCATATCCGGATCATCTAGTGCTAAATGCATCTTGGTCGAAAAACCATTCGACTCAAATAACATAAACACCACGGTCAAGATGATTAAGAACAGATTTGCCATCACACTGCCTACACCGGACAACATATTCGTGGTCATCGACAGGGCTACACCCGGATCGAAGTAGGCCAAGATCTGTTCTTTAGAGATCTGAATATTAAACGCGGCAAGCTTCTCAACGACCCAAGAGAACTGGTCGATTAACTGATCACGATAAAATGGTAACTGTTTAGAGAACTCATTAATCGAAGTACCAACCACCGAGGCCAACCATAGCCCCATCATCACGATAAAGACCATCAACAACAGCACAGCCAAGCCTCGTGGCGCACGGTGGCGTGTCATCCAGCTGATCATTGGATTACAGATCACGGCGATAAATACTGACAGCACAAAGGGAACCACAATCGGGCTTGCCGCCTTAATACCCGCTAAAATTACAACGATAAACGCCGAAATAGCAAAGCCTTTAAATGCTACGCCTTGGTTCTCAAATCGTCTCATTACAATAAAATCCTTCTTGATTCACTATAATATTGATAGGGTTATATAAACTGCTTCAAACATACACAACAATAGGGACATCGTTATTTATGAAACCAGAAATCGCCGTGATCCGAATCAAAAACCTTAGGCTACGTACCTATATAGGGATCAAAGAAGACGAAATACAAAATAAGCAAGATGTCATCATAA
Organism: Shewanella sp. Isolate13; assembly: GCF_022398325.1. GTDB lineage: Bacteria > Pseudomonadota > Gammaproteobacteria > Enterobacterales > Shewanellaceae > Shewanella. The sequence goes on along the minus strand of NZ_JAKEVD010000040.1, from coordinate 31,125 downwards.
ATACCATTATTCACTACTGTGCAGACAAAGCCAGAAACAGTGACAATATGGATGATGCCCTGAATTATCGCACGATTACGAAAAAGATCATTGCTTTAGTTGAAAACAACCGCTTTTCTTTACTGGAAAATCTCACTAGCCAAGTCTTAGCCATTGCCAGTGAACACGACTGGGTCGACTTTGCTAAGGTTGAAATCGACAAGCCACATGCGCTGCGCTTTGCAGATTCCGTCTCTCTTGAGCTGTGTTACCAAAAACAATCGATCTAACGACTATAATCTAACGTACAGACAATTATACTTTTTAAGCTATTTAATCAGCCTATGAAAATATTAATGACTGGCGCCAGTGGATTTATCGGTAAGCAACTGGTCAAAGCCTTAGAGTTACAACATCAGTTAACTATTCTCAGCCGCGATCCACAGCGCTCAGCCATTATACTGGGCGCGAAGCATGACTATTTAGGTTCATTAGATGAGCTCAAAGACTTAGATAATTTCGATGCCGTTATCAATCTAGCGGGTGAGCCTATCGCCGAAAAGCTCTGGAGCGGCCAGAAAAAGCTCGATATTTGCCAGAGCCGCTGGAGTATAACCGAGCGACTAACAGAGCTCATCGAAAATAGTACTACGCCACCACATACCTTCATTAGTGCCTCTGCAGTGGGGTATTACGGCAATCAGAATCAAACTCAAGTCGATGAGAGCTATCAAGCCAGCGATGCTAATCTAGCCGAGTTCACTCATCAGGTATGTCACCGCTGGGAGGATGGCGCATTAAAGGCGCAGAGTGAACAGACACGGGTCTGTATTATTCGAATAGGGCTCGTCCTCGGTAGCACAGGCGGCGCCTTGGCTAAGATGTTACCCGCGTTTAAACTCGGGCTTGGTGGGCCGATCGCCAGCGCAGAGCAAGGCATGAGCTGGATCCATCAGTCCGATCTTGTTCAGCTTTTCGTGCATCTGCTCAACCGCTCAGAATGCAATGGCATCTATAATGGCAGTGCGCCAAACCCTGTTAGTAACCAAGAGTTTACAAAAGCACTTGGACAGGCGTTAAACCGACCTGCCTTTATTCCTATGCCAGCCTTTGTATTGAGAGTGGCTTTGGGAGAGATGTCTTGCCTATTAATTGAAGGACAATATGTCATACCTAAGCGCACCTTAGACTCAGGGTTTGTATTCCAATATCCTGAGCTTGAAGCGGCGCTGAAACAGTTGCTCACTTAGTCTTATTCCCTGCAACGTGAGCAAGTTAATATCAACAAAAAAAGGGATAGCTAGGCTATCCCTTTAAACAGGAGTTTCCCATTCTAGTGCGTTTTAAGTAACTCACCGCAGGACTTATTAAGTAACTGTCTGCAGCGCCAAATGCCGAGCGAAGCCACAATGAGTCCACCGCAAAATGGTGCTATCCCCCACCAGGGCCAATGCATATAAACATTAAGCTCAAACACCTGAGTCTTTAGCAGATAGAGAGTAAACTCGGCGACAATCACCGCCAATATGCCTGCAATGGTGCCAAGCAGTGCAAACTCAAGTCCTGTTGCCGCTCGCAGCAACCATCCAGATGCGCCAAAGGTGCGCAATACGGCAAGCTCTCTTTGCCTAGTCGCCATCCCCGCCTCTGTTTGCGCAATCATCACCAAGGCACTTGCTAATAACACTAAGACTAATACCAGCGATAACGATAGAGAAACTTGGTCGATGATCTGCCGTAGCTGGCTCACCATGGCCCCGACATCTATGATAGATACGGTCGGAAACTGCTTTATCAAATCGAGGATGAGTCCACGCTGAGAGTCTGCAAGATGAAAACTCGACATCGAAGTATAAGCAAAGGGAGCGAGTGCTTCTTGGGTAAAGATCATAAAGAAATTAGGCTGCAGTGTTTCCCAATGCACCGCACGAATGCTGGTAACCTTCACCGTGAGAGGCTGGTTATCTATGGTGTAAGTTAAGCTGTCACCTATAGATAAACCTAGACGCTCCGCGACGCCCGATTCGACTGATACATCATAAGTGTCTTGATTAAAGCTACCCTCTAAGATCTCATTATTGGGGGGCAGACTCGCTTGGTAGGTTAAGTTTAGCTCTCGAGCGATCCCGACCCGCCCCTCTTTTCCCTCTTGCTTTTGCGCATTAGAGATCAACTCCTCACCATTAATTTCGGTTAAACGGCCGCGCACCACAGGATAAATAATAGGTGACGCTTTAAGATGAGGTGCTAAAAAGTCGCTAATGGTTTGCGTCTCTTCTGGGGCAATATTGACTAAGAAGTAGTTGGGCGAATTTTCGGGTAACTGCTTTTGCCACTCCAGCAATAAGTCTTGTCTAAGAGCCAAAATAGTCAGTAGCAATACCAAGGCGCTGCTGAAACCGACAAGCTGCACCGCGTTTTGCTTGGCTCTGCGCCTGAGTCCTGCTAGCGCCAACTGTAGCGGATTGGTGGTTTTCATGCCGACGCTATGACCTAAACGGATCATAAAAAAGCCCAGCACACTCAGTAAGGTCCCCAGTAGCAAGACCGCAGCCACAACAGTTAAGGTTAACGCTAAGCTTTGAGAGTAGAGATAGCCCAGCAGCGCCATCGCACCTAAGCTTAAAATAAGGTGCAACCACATCCCCAGCTGCAAGCCTTCAAGCTGACGTTGTAATACTCGAAGAGGTGGAATAGCCAATAAACGCATTAGCGGATAGGCGGAGAACATAAACGCGCTAACAAAACCTGTCGCTATGCCTAGCATGATTGGTCTACTTACCGGTGGCGTATATGCGGCAATCTCTATTGGTAGAAATGCCGTGATGCCCCGTTCTAACACAAAACCACCGAGCAAACCAAGCAGTACGCCAACTGCGGTAACCAGCAATAGATGAGTCCCAAATAACACTCGGATCTGCTTCGCCGATGCACCAAAGGTTTTCAACATAGCCACCACATCATAGTGACGCTGACAGTATCGCTGCGCAGCAATACCAATGGCCGCACAGGCGAGCGCGATACCTAACAGACTGGCTAACAGTAAAAAGCGCTCTGCTCGCTTAACGGCACCGGCAATGGGCGAGTCACCCGACTGCACATCGACCCAACGCTGACTGGTATTGAGTAACGGCTTTACTCGCGCTTCAAATGCCGTTAACTGTCCAACATCGCCAGTGAACTGGTAACGATAGGTTACCCGGCTCCCCGGTTGAATAACTTGTGTCTTGGCGACATCTTCGATGCGCATCAGTACAACAGGGGATGACGCAAACGGGTTAAAACCCGCATCAGGCAAGCGAATAATTTCCTTAGATAAATTAAAGTTCGCATTCCCAAGCTCTATTAGCTCTGGATAACCTAACAGGCCGCCGAGTCGCGTCTCAAACCAGATATGACCTAGCTCTGGTAAACCCTGAGCCTTACCAGTACTGAGTTCGATATCGCCCTTTAAAGGGTAACCTTGCTCAACCGCCCTAACGGTAACTAACTGAAACGCGTCACCAGCGTAAACCATGGAGTTGAATTGCATGCTACCGACCCGAGCAACACCTAGCTCGTCAGCCACTTGCAAAATTTGCGGATCAATTTTGGCTGGGGAGTCGATGATACGATCAGCCGCGATAAATTTTGATGCTTGCCCGTTAATTGCCATCTGCAAGCGCTCGCTAACACTGGCAAGGCCCGTTACCGATAAAACGGCCAAGGTGATCGCCAAGATAATCAACAGCAATTGTCCTTGGGAAAGCTCCCGCTTAAACAGCCGCCAAGCTAAACTTAACTCCATGCGCTTGCCTCTTCTGCTCCTTGAATCCTTGTCATCTGTTCGTTTTGCTTCTCACTTAAACAGCCTGAATCCATAATAAATTGACGCTGACAACGGCTAGCTAACTCCATATCATGAGTCACCAACACTAAGGTTGTATCACTCTCACGGTTAAGTTCAAACAGCATATCGGCAATCTTATCGCTATTAGCCGAGTCGAGGTTACCCGTTGGCTCATCGGCAAACAGCACCTTAGGTTCACAAATAAAGGCTCTAGCAATGGCAACCCTCTGTTGCTCCCCACCAGATAGTTGATTAGGGAAATGAGTGAGTCTATGACTTAACCCCACTCGCTCTAGCATCGCCTCGGCCTTCTCTTTAGCCTTAGTTATGCCGGCAAGTTCGGCAGGTAACATCACGTTCTCTAGTGCATTTAGGGTATCAACCAACATGAAAGACTGAAAAATAAAACTGACTTTCTGTTTACGTAGGGATGCCTTACTCTCTTCATTGAGATCTTCTAAGGCAACGCCGTCGAGCTTTATCGAACCGCTAGTGGGAGAGTCTAATGCAGCAAGTAAACCTAGCAAGGTTGACTTCCCCGAACCCGAGGGGCCTAGAATAGCCACACTCTCGCCGTGCTTGACATCCATATTGATGCCGTTGAGGATAGTCAGTAGACCCTCTTGAGTAACAACAGATTTAACTAGGTGGCTTACAGTTATGGCGCTATTTTCAGACATAGATTCCTTCTTAGGCTTCAAGAGCCGACTCGGCGGCTTAGCCTTATTATTAATTTTCAGCAGTTTTAAACTGAGTGCTGCCCCTATATTAATCCTAGGTGATAGCCTAAGTGCAAGTTATGGCATGCCTGAAGATCAGGGCTGGGTACAATTATTACGCGAAAAAATGCCCGAGCACAGCATCGTAAACGGCTCAGTTAGCGGTGAAACCTCCGCGGGTGGACTGCGCCGACTCCCCGCGCTGCTTGAGTCGACGCAGCCTAAGTTACTGTTAGTCGAGCTTGGTGGCAACGATGGCTTACGGGGTTTTCCACCTAAACAATTGAAAAACAATCTTACAAAAATCATCGAACTGGCAAAGGAGCAAGAGGTCAAAATTCTGCTCAGTGAAATCATGGTACCACCTAACTACGGCCCAAGGTACGCATCACAAATTAGCACTATTTATAAAGAACTTGCAGAAGAGCATGGGGTTACTCTGATGCCATTTTTTATGGAACAGATCGTCACCGACTCTTCTCTCATGCAAAGAGATGGCATCCACCCTAATCAAAAAGCACAACCTGCAATTGCAGAGTTTATGTTGCCCTGGTTTGAGCAGGCTTTATAATCATCCATAAATCATTGCACCACCTTGTTTTTAGTTAAACCCTGATCTGTAAATCAGTACCTTTGATTAAGCTGACATCAACATAATAAAGTCAGCCGCCGAGGTATTAATATCCTATCAGGGAGAGTTAAATGGAACCCCATATGCGCTATTCTCTTATTGCGGCGGCTTGTTTCGCCACCATCAGCTCCGCTTCTGCAAACTCGGCAGAGCCTACCCCACAAATCAGCCCCGTAGCCCCAAAGGAGCAATCGTTAAAGCCTGAACAAGTTTATCCTCCTGTAGACAGCAAGTATGACTGGTTGCAACTGACCTCATTAGAGCTACTAAAAGGTGAAATTAAAAACCTTTATGATGACAAACTAGAATTTGAGAGTGATGAACTCGATACGGTGTTTATCGACTGGGAAGATGTGAAAGTGCTGCAAAGTAGCGGCATCGTTAGTATTGGTTTTACCGATCTAAGCACTAAAACAGGTCATTTATTAGTTGAGAATGGTAAGTCTTATATTGATGGTGAAGAGTTTGATAACTCTCAAATCATGACCATTATTGCTGGTGACCAATCAGAAGCTAACTACTGGTCCAGTAAAATCACGCTCGGTGCTAACTTCCGTAGCGGCAATACAGACCAGATAGATTACAGTGCCTTAGCTAAAACCATGCGCCGCACAACAGAGTCACGCTTCAACCTAGACTACATTGGCAACTACTCTAAAACCGATGGTGAAAACCGCATTAATAATCATCGTATCAACACTAACTTTGACTGGTTTATCTCCAAACAGTTCTACTTAAGACCCGTGTTTGCCGAGATCTATAAAGATCCCTTCTCAAACATCGACTACCGAGTCACGGTCGGTTCGGGTCTGGGTTATAACATCATAGACAACTCAAAAACAGAATGGAGCATCAGTGGCGGTCCTGCATATACTTATACTCGATTCGATGAAGTTACTGACAATGAAGAGATCGATGATGGTAGTGCAGCAATGGTGATAGAAACGGTTTATGACACCGAGATCACCAGTGATATCGACTTCAATACCTTATACCGAATTCAGTATGGTAATGAAAAGTCAGGTGGCTATACCCACCACGCAATTGCCACGCTTGAGATTGAACTCACCAGCATCTTCGATCTCGACCTTTCGTTTGTTTGGGATCGCATCAATAACCCACAACCAGATGCAAACGGCTTTACCCCTAAACAAGATGATTATCAATTCATCGTGGGTTTTGGTATTGATCTTTAGCCAACCGCGCTTAGGTTGAAAGCTCTACTTGGAAAATTCCCGCTACGATAGATAGCGGGAATTTTTTTATTCTTACTTAACTGATACCAAATCAGTTCAAATATTTGGTTGCTCAGCGAGAGTTTAGCGGCACTGAGACAAGGTCATGAATTGCTCCTCGGTAACTGCTCCTGCATTACTCTACCTCTTATATCCAAATAGTTATGCATTAGTGACATTCGCTACATCTGACCTCCAAGGATGGAGGAAATGTCTTATGTATGTCTGGAACATACAAGACCATGCAGCTCGTAACGAATGAAGAGCATAGTTGAACTAGAGTTAAGCTCCCCCTTGTTCCTTAAGAGTCACAGTATCAGCCCCGCTAAAACTCGTCATTCTGGAGCGCTTTTGGCGCCTACTTCTGCGTTAAAAAGCTTCAGCAGGAAGCAAGCATTCTTTCAGCTATTCGCCTTGAATAAGTTTGCCCAAAAACGCTCTGAGTAGATCAACTTCTTATACTGATTGGTATAAACCCATGAAGTTAAATTGTTTTACATTTCTAAAGTCGGCAGGAAGTTAGATTAAACTAGACAAAATACAATCGTCACAAAGCGTCGAGACCATTAATTAACCCGCCACAGTTCGGTAAAATTATTAGTCAATTTCTCAAGCAGACCTAAATCCATACACCCGTTTAAATGTGACCTTGTTCACATTAAATTTCAAATAGTAAGCCTTGCTTAAGCGTTTAACCTGCTATCAAAAACACAACTGATAACACAATGTTAATTAATTGTTGACCACATTTCACATTGCTTATCTTGTACGCCAGTGCAATCTAGTAGTCGCATAATAAAAATAAATTTGGAGACGCTATGCTCAACAAGAAACCTTCATGGCTTATGCCAACCTTAATTGCCAGCGCTGTAGCAATAAGCCTAGGAGCTTGTTCATCAGACGATGACGAACCCAACGTAGCCGAAGATGACACAGCCGTTGTCACACCGACGCCAGATCCCGGCCCTAGCTTCCCTGATGGCGCCATCATGGTTGAAGATGGTGAAAACCTCACCATCCGTATTCAAGAGGCCCTGATTAATGCACAAAGCGGTGACGTTATCGTGCTACCTAAAGGTAATTTTGAGATCGAGTCGACACTACTTTTTGACGGCGATGTCGACGGTGACGGCAGTTATGCAAAAAATGTCACCATCATGGGCTATGGCATGGAAGAGACGATTCTTGACTTCTCCAAGGCGAACTCCGGTGACGGTATCTTCGTTCAGAATGCGCTCAATATTATCATTCAAGACCTCTCGGTCAACGAAGCCAAAAACAACGGTATTAAGCTTAAAAACACCAATGGGATTATTCTTCGTCGACTCGCTACGGTTTGGGAAGGTGAGCTAGATGAAGGTAATGGCGCTTACGGTCTCTACCCTGTTGAGTGTGAGAACATTCTAATTGAAGATACTTATGTACGTGGTAGCGCCGATGCGGGGATCTATGTCGGGCAGTCTGAGTATATTGTCGTACGACGTAATATCGCCAAAGAAAACGTTGCCGGTATTGAGATTGAAAACTCGAAATATGCCGACGTATATGACAACGAAGCCATGGGTAATACTGGTGGTATTTTGGTATTCGACCTACCTATCGGCAACCACAGATACGGCTCGAGTGTGCGGATCTTTAATAACAAAGTCTACGACAACAATACCAAGAACTTTGCCAACGCCTCAGCCAACCCAGCAGGTGTACATATCGTTCCACCAGGAACCGGTATGATTATTCTCTCTACCGATGATGTGGAGATCTTTAACAACGAGATCACCAATCACGATACCATGGGTGTGACTATCTCAAGCTTCTTCATCGCCGAGCCAGATATCGAGACTTTCGTCGCTAACTATGGTCAACCCGGTCAACCTATCGAAGATGGCTGGCGTCCAACGCCCCGTAATATATATCTGCACGATAACGTGATTGAAGGCTATGGTCAGAAGCCAAATGGATACCTTATCGATGACATCATCAAAGGTTACCTGTTTACTCATGGCCAATTCCCTGGCGTACTTTATGATGGTTTAGGTGAGTTACTTTCCAATAACGGCACCGCAGCATACCTTGGCTTGCAGGAGCTACCTTTTGCAGCAGATGGCAGTGATAACATCTGTGCCAGCAATAACGGCGATGTCTCCTTTGGTCGTCTGTATGCAAACGACAATACCGATATGGCCAGTCCCGAGTTCCTATTTGAGAAGACTCAAACCGAGATTATGGATTGTCAGCAGGTGAGCCTTCCGGTTCATACCGTGACATTTGGCGAGCAGATTTTCGGTTGTGGCGTTGATGATGAAACAGAAGGTTGTGACGGTGGTAACCTCGTTGGTGGCGGTGGCAGCATAGGCGAAGGTGAAGGTGGCCTAGATGGCGATGGAGATCTCAGTCTGTGTAAGGCTGAAGGCTCAAATGCCTCTTGGGACGCGCTACTTAAAGCCAACTGCCCTAACCTGTCTGACTACAACCTATTCGCCGATATGAAGAACCCAACGGACGCACCGAACTCTGGCGGTATGCCTTACGACATGAATACCCAGCTATTTACCGATTATTCGAGTAAGTATCGCTATGTATTTATACCAGAAGGTCAAAAAGCCAACTACTCAGAGAATGAGTCATTTGAGTTCCCAGTCGGCAGCGTTATCGTTAAGTCTTTTGCCCTACCTGCTAACACCAGCAAGCGTGGTATTGCGAACGAGGATCTAGTTGAAACACGCCTATTGATCAAGCGTGAAACCGGTTGGACTGCACTGCCTTATGTTTGGAATGCTGAAAAATCTGACGCTGTTTTGGCCAAAGCAGGAGCGATTCAAGGCAAGAGCGTGATGCATAATGGCGAAGACATGGAGTTTGACTATGTCGTGCCAAGCATGAACCAGTGTAAACAGTGCCACCAGTTAAAAGCTGATGCTGACAGCCCAGCTAAGTTTGCCCCTATCGGTACTAAAGCGCGTAATCTCAATAAGGATTATAGCTATAGCGATGGCAGCATGAACCAGCTACTTAAGTGGCAAGCTGCTGGCATATTACAAGGCCTACCAGAGCTAGCAAGCATTGATGCTGTACCTGCCTTTAACGATGGCGATGAAGTAAACCTTGCCCAGATGTCTGATGCCGATCTAATGAAAACGGCTAAGGGTTACTTAGACATCAACTGCGCCCACTGTCATCGCCCAGAAGGTAACGCTTCAAACACAGGCTTAAAACTTGAGTACTGGAGAGCCTACGATGAAGATGCAGGTTTATCACATGGTACGTGTAAATCGCCTGTTGCCTATGGTGGCGGATCACTTGGTTTTGATATCGTGCCCGGTAGCCCTGAAGAGTCGATTCTGCACTTTAGAATGGAGTCGAATGATCCAGGTGACAGAATGCCAGAGATTGGCCGTAGCCTATCCCATGCTGAGGGTGTTGCCCTTATCAATGAATGGATTAAGCGTCTGCCTCAAGCAAGCTGTTCTAACTAGCAGGCTAGTACTAAGTCATAACTAGTACTAAGTCATGAGATGAGAGCCAATCTAATTATTTAGCTAAGCACTCATCACTATAAAGGCCGGGAACTCCCGGCCTTTTTTCTAACACCAAAATAGATAATCTTAGGTGCTGTATGCGTAAACTCATTCTACTTACCCTACTCATGCCTTTAATTAGCTGTGGCGGTTCTGACGATTCTGCCGAAGTCGTTTCACAACCAGAAACGCCGACCGTCACTCCCGACCCAACACCCGATCCCGCACCAAGCTCAGCCTGTGAAGCGAACACCAGCGAGGTTAACTGGGATGCTCTCATGAATGAAGATTGCGAGTCCTTGGCGCAATATGGTCTGTTTATCGATCCCAGTATTCCAACAGACTCTCCTGTCTCACCTGGGATCCCGTACCAGTTGTCCACTGAGCTCTTCTCTAACTATGCCAGTAAACATCGTTTCATCTTCGTTCCCGAAGGTAAAACCGTTAGCTATGACGCCACAGCGACATTCGATATGCCAGTTGGGACCGTCCTTGTCAAAAGCTTTTCTTTACCCTTTGATACCCAAGTCATCGGTGCCAACAATGAGGTACTTATCGAGACTCGATTGCTTGTCCACAGAGAGACAGGCTGGACGACCCTGCCCTATATCTGGCAAGACGGAGAAGCAGTGCTGCAAGTCGCTGGTAAAGATATCGCTCATAGCCTAAACCACCAAGGTGAGCGCCAAAGCTTCGATTATCATGTCCCGAGTAGAGCCGAATGTAAGCTCTGTCATCAAACCAGTGCTGACAACAGTCGTATTGAGCCTATCGGGTTAAAAGCCCACCTACTTAATCGCCCTATCGTTCACCAAGGTAACGAGCTCAATCAATTGCTACTGTGGCAGCAACTTGGATTACTTAACGATCTGCCAGAGCTTGCTCAGGTTGGCAAGGCCTATGACATTTTTGACGAGTCTGCGCCGTTAACCGTAAGAGCCAAAGGTTATTTAGATGTCAATTGCGGCCACTGCCACAACCCACAGGGGTTTGCCAGCATATCAGGATTAAGATTGGGGTTTTATGTGGATCATACTAGCTTTGAATATGGGATCTGCAAGCAGCCTCCCGGTTGGGACGGCGGCGCTAAGGGCTTGTCTTATGACATCATTCCTGGTGATGGTGAGCACTCGATACTCGTCTATAGGCAGGAGCTCAATGAGCCTAAAGACAGAATGCCTCCGATAGGCCGAAGTATCGCTCATACTGATGCGGTAGCTCTCATTGAACAGTGGATTGATCAAATGGCGCCAGAACTCGGTAACTGCCAACAATAATCAACACAACGCCCTTTACTCATCACGAGTTAAAGGGCGATTAAGGCGGTGAAAGTACCCAGGAGGATGGCCAATCCAATGTTTAAAGCTTTGTCTAAAATGGCTCACATCACCAAAGCCCATCAGATCCGAGATTTCATCTATGGAGTAATCGCTAGTTAAAATCAGATCGATTGCCATCTGACAGCGCACCTGATCCACCAACTTCTGATAACTGGTATTAGCCGAAGCGAGTCTACGCCTAAGGGTTCTAGCGCTGATATTTTGCAGTTCGGCCATCGCCTCCATACTCGGTAATTCAGGTGCCAGCTCTCTTAATATCGCCAAGATCTGCGATATATACGATTCCGAGCTCTCAGCCCCTAGCTTTACCGCTGCATGTTCGAAAGAGTAAGTCACGGGCAGCGCTAAATAGTGGTGCTCAATTGACCACTCGAAGAACTCACTATCAAATATAATTTCGGCCCCAGACTGCGCAGATAAGAATTCAACCTCTCGTACAGGCTCGGCTAAGGCAATATGGGAGACTCGAATCTTCTCTCCGGTGAGCTCTTTAGCAAAAGCCAACAGGGAGCAAATACTGTGTTGAAATTGAAAACTGTAACGCTCTACATCGACTTTATTGGTATTTAACCACCTGACATACAAGCGTCCATCGTCATTTCTTAATAAGTTATCTGAAAAGCTACCCACTAATTCGGGGTGAGAAATCGCAAACTGTAAACACTCACCTAAGGTGTCAAATTGTGCCAGATGAGGTAACAATACATCGAGTTGGGCAACTTTATAACTTGATGCAGCTTTGGCGGCGGTTTCGGGATCAGAGCTAAGTTGTCGCATATAGTTCATTGCATAATCAACCTGCCACACATAGACAAACTGACTCACCATCAGTTCCGATTCGCCTATGCCTATGTCGCTGTAGAGGCGATCGACAACCTCATTGGCAAAGTTCTGCTTCAAGTAACGAAACAGATTCTTTAGCTCGTACGCTGGATAAGACTGATCTCCTACCCGAATATGAGGTTTATAGCTACAGGCCTGATCCATTTAACTCTTTTAGAAATTGATTTGTATCAATATTTTTAACGGATCTAAATCAGAATTAATAGTCCTATCTTAATTTAAGCTTAAAAAAGCTTAGCTTCGAATGAAGCTTATTACATTTTTGTGTTCGTTACCGGGAAGTGTGTTCTTGATTATTGCTTAATGGTTGCTAATCGCCTCAGTGGGCAAAAGTGCAAACACTTCCCTGATACGGTGAGTAAACCGAATCTTTGTGCTACGAACGAGAAGCATGGATGCTGAACTGGCTATTAGATATGGATATCCATGCAAATACCATCCTTGGAAGCTCGGACAGAATGATATTGGTGCAATAGGCGTAGTCGATTATTGCTTGCCTGAAGGCTATAAGATGTTAAAAAAGGAATATCTTGATAACCCCGCAAATTAAGCACAGCTTTTAATTCCGAAAATGGACAAAAAAGCCCCGTAAAAACGGAGCTTTCTTTTTTGAAGATTTAAAAGGATTAGTCAGCTAAACCCAGAACTTCAAGTCTTTGTTTTGCTAGAATATATCTTGCGCGGACATCATCAATTTGCTCTTGAGTTAACTTCTTACCAAGGGTACGAAGACCGCCATCAGCGTCATTATGGTGAATACCAAAAGCAAACTTGAGATATTCCATAAGCAACGGCTGTGCATCAAGGTATGATATAGAATTCATAGCCTGAGAAATTTTGTTTGCCTCAGTCCATTCGCCATTATTCACATATTCCTGCATAGATACGCTGGCTTTTGGGAATATACAACCTACACCGGTAATTCCACCGCATGCCCCAGCAAGTCCTGCATGTACAGTTACAGTGTCAACGCCTGCCAAAATTTTTAAATCTTTGTTCTCTAACATCAGTGTTTCAATAGTTGAAACATCTGTCGTTGATATTTTAAGAGCCGTTACTTCAGGTAGCGCAGCAAGTCTTCTAAGAATATCTGTTGAAAGCGCATGATATCCGGCTGCATCAGGGTTGTTGTAAGGCATAATTGTTATGCCAGCCTCTTTTGCAGCTATTGCAGAAAGCTCATAGTAAGCATACATTTCTTCGTCAGAAGGTGCTTCCTTAGTTTTTGGTGGCATCACCATCACGGTATCCACGCCAACCGTCGCGAGTTCTGCAACGATTGTGGCAAGCTCTTCTTTAGTTTCTGCCGCAGCGCCACTGATTAATGGAACATTGTATTGTTTAGCAACATCAGAAAGGGCTTTAAGTAAAGAAAGACGCTGCTCAGAGCTTAGGTAGCTATTCTCACCTAGAGTGCCAGAGCCAACAAGCCCCCCCATTCTACTGCCGCCCTTGCCTTGAACTTTCAAAATGTCTGCAGCGTATTTTTGTGTTGCTTCAAGGTCTATTTCAAGGGCACCGGATTCTGACTCTTTTAGCCATGTAAACACGGCCGGCATAACCGTATAGCGCCAATCTGTGTTATTTGTTTCCATCATATTACCTTTTTATTAAAAATTACATCATACAGAACTCATTGTATAAAATATACCAAACAAACCGCGTAAGTTAAACCCCTTCGACAAACCTAGGCCTTATTGGTAACAAACAAACTATGAAACTAAAAACTTTGCTGCAATACTTATACATATGTGAATAGGCTCCTGCATTAGATGCCCCTCAGCGATAATGACACCTTTATGCGTAGCTTGACCCTCCGTGACATGGTGAAAGATTATTAAGCACAAGTAATCAAGCTTTTTCACGAGAAACACAAAGCTTCGCTTTACTCACAGGTAAGCTCCTAATTTCTCAGCCACTGAAGTGGTTACATATTCAGCTACAGGCTAACTTTACCACGAAGCGCTAGACTTTCACCAAGTGCACCAAGGTGAGTTAGCCTTGCAATGAAGGCTGGTTACATTTTTGTTTGGTGTGACCAATTGATATGTTCGAACCGGTAGCTTCATAGCTATCAATCGCCTGCAGCGGGTGCTGGACAGGATGTCTGAATGTCGTGATCACATGGTCAATGATGCTCCCTACATCATAATGACATTTCCCATATCCCTATGGGTTAGATGTGAAGAAACGGCCTTATGTGCATACACTGCAACGAGACGCTGTACTTTTTTATAACGGAAAGTATCCCTATACGCTCTGCGGTTTCATCTGATGTGAATGGATTCACAAATGCCGCGATGACATGGATGTCTTAGAGCGGCCCTAAAACCTAAGCCCGCAGCCGTATCTACACGGCGTCGTTGGTGAACTCATTTATCATGGGATTACACGCAAGCAAAGTGTGCGAACGCACTTTTACCAAAGGTGTATTGAATACAGTTATCAGCGATTTCACTTAATGCATTGTTATTATTTAAGTTTTATTGAATAATGACAATGCGCATTTTTCCAACAACTATCGACCAAACGTGCGAGCGTCATATTAAAATGTTAGCCACTATTGTGAATTCGTATTAATTTCCATTTAAAATTGAATCTAGAGGGACGAAGAGTTGAAGAAACTAATCGCTATTTTTACGGAAAAACCTAAAGGACTGATTGCAGAAAGTAAAATATATAAATTTGGCTTTCTCACTATTCTATTATCACTCCTTTTTTGGACGTTAAGTATAAGCCTTGATTCTTCGAATCCGTACAGGTATGGCAATTATGATATTCTAATAGTACCAATAATGTTGTTATTAAATCATATATCATTCAGTTTTAAATTTAGTACCACTCACACAGTGATATTACGAATACTGGTTATTAGTTGGTTGGTATTTGGGGCTATTTGGTTCTTCATTACTTAATATCTCTGGAATAGTCAGAGATGGCTAACAAGCTTATAAATCAAAACTCACTCAAGGCTGTCATGCCATTTGCTGTGCTAATCACCTACCTGCGCTTAGTTCACTTATTAGCAGGGCGTTATATGCTTGGAAGAACCTGTAAGGAAGTTGGTGTAAAACAGTGGATAAAATTACATTTTTCAAAAGACTAGAGCGGCAAATCCTCTCAGGTAAAAAGACTGTAACGATTAGGGGTAAATCTGAAAGCCATTATTACCCGGGGCTGGTCGTTGAAGCTTTTACTCACGAAGATGACCGGAAAATCTGTAAGCTAGAAATAGTTGGTGTTGAGCATGTGGAGTTTGAAAAGCTCAACAGAAAGCACGCAAAAGCAGAAAACCTCCCATTTGTTTTTATGCTCAAATGGATTTTGCGAAAGATATATCCGACAGAAAAAAATTTGTGTTTTATCAGCTTCAAAGTTATTGGTTAATCAATCTTTAAATTCTGAAACCCCTTGAGCTACGCATATAACAAATTGCTCTAGGGGGATTCGCAACGTGTGACACTTTTACTATGCGTTAATTTTATTGATTAAGGTGGTCTGCGGCTTAGGTTTTGCGTTGCTCACTACTTAATTGGGCGTTAGGCAGCAAAGGATAGCTTAGTGAGTAAGTTGAATATTAGAGTCTTAAATAAAGATGATTGGTCTACGTATAGAGAACTTCGTCTTCTTTCTCTTCAAGAGTCTCCCAACTCTTTTGGTAGTAGTTATGAACAAGAGTTTCTGTTTTCAAGTGATGAGTGGATTGCTCGCCTTAATCTAGATAATAGTGATAAACGTGCACTTCCACTTATTGCGGAGCTAAATGGTGTTGCTGTTGGCTTAGCTTGGGGATTGGTTCATAGCCCCCAAGATAAAACTGCTCACATCTATCAAATGTGGGTTTCTCCCGATGTTCGTGGTCAAGGAGTTGGGAGTTTATTGCTTAAAAAAGATAATAATATGGTCAACAGAACTCAATTTAGATTATGTTTCTTTAGCAGTAACAACGATAAATATACCAGCTATAAAATTATATAAAGCTTATGGTTTTGAGCCTTATGGTTCATTGGAAAGTCTTCGGGAAGCATCAGTATTGTCTGTTCAGCCAATGAAATTGAAGTTGAGTACTACTGTCTAACAGGAAACGAAACAAGGACAAAAAACAGCTGGCTTTTGTCCAATAACTAGTCATGCCTCTAGTCTAGTGACATAGTTAATTTAGCCACTAACGTTTAGACACTAACGTTTAGACACTAACATTTAGGCATAAAAAAACCTGCACTAAGCAGGTTTTTACACTTGATAAAACCGAGTCTCAATTATTTGAGTGGCTGATTCTTCTCGGCAAACTTATTGAAGATTGCGTTAAATGACAGCGAAGCACCATGAGCAATCTTATCTGAAAGCTTCTTCTTCAGCTGATATTGCACTTTAATCACGGTGCGCTCATTAGCAAGCTTCATGACCACATCATCGCTGGTTGCAATTTCATCAACAAGCCCTAGCTCAATCGCTTGTTGGCCGTACCAATGCTCACCCGTTGCCACTTTGGCAATATCTAACTCAGGTCTATACTTGGCGATAAACTCTTTAAAGAGTACATGGGTCTCTTCCAGCTCTTTTTGGAACTTCACTCGCCCTTCATCGGTATTCTCACCGAAGATAGTTAGCGTGCGTTTGAAATCTCCTGCGGTGTGCTGCTCATAATCGATATCATGCTTTTTCAATAAACGATTAAAGTTAGGCACCTGAGCCACAACGCCGATTGAACCTACGATAGCAAAAGGAGCTGAATAAACTTTATTCGCCACACAGGCCATCATATAGCCGCCACTGGCTGCGACTTTGTCGACACAGATGCTCAGTGGGATCTCAGCCTGTCTTATGCGGTCTAATTGACTCGCAGCCAAGCCATAACCGTGTACCATGCCACCGCCACTTTCGACGTTGACGATGACCTCATCGCCTTTATCTGCGATAGCCAAGATTGCGCTGATCTCCTCACGCAGCGATGCCACTTCGTTGGCATCGATACTGCCTTTAAAATCAACAACAAAAACTTTAGGCTCAAGTTCTTCAGCCTTATCTTTTTGCTCTTTCTCTTTGGCCTTCTCATCAGCTTTTAACTGTTTCTCATAAGCCTTAAAGGCTTTTTTAGATAGCAACTCTTCCTTCAAGTCATGCTTCAATGACTTTAGGTTATCACTTAGATTAGTTAGCTTAAGTTCACCCTTTTCAGCCTTTTGCTTCATCGAAGACGCAAGCACAACAATCACTACCGCAATAATCGCAACGACGATAGTCACCGCTTTGGCCAAAAACAAACCGTATTCGTACAGGAATTCCAAAATATTCTCCAGCTAGACCATCTGTCTCTTCTATTTGGCGGCTATTCTAGCAGCCTATTAGCCAATAAAACACGCCAATAAAAAACCCAGCTTTCGCTGGGTCTTTTTTTAAACAGTTTTAGACTTTATTGAGCGCATGGAGCGACTACATATTCTGCAGCCTCTCCGGTCACTAGGCCTAGGAAGATAGTCGGGCTATCTACCTCAGGAAGACCTGCACTGTATGAGAAGAAAGCAGCCTGAGTTTGCATCTCTACCGTTGCAACATCTTCAAATCCATCTGTCACACCCTCAACAGGTGATGGATCGATAAGCGAGCTATGGTGCCCCTTAGAGAAGCGAACCGCTCCAGAGCCAACAGTGGTGCTATCAACACAAGCTAGCCCTAGGTTTTCAATCAAAGGTTCGGTACCCGCAGTTGGATATCCAGGAACCCGATTTGGTAGCACCTGATCAGGAAGGCTGTTCGCACCATCACCCACAACCTCGATAAGATGCAGTGGAAGACCTGTAGCTTTAAGCATAGCCGCATGGTTAACCGGGTCGGCGCTATCGACTGCCGTTTGAACCGCAAAAGCAAAGGTCGGTAGGAATGCATCATATACTGACTTAACTAATGCATCATACTCCGGCGTACCCGGTAAGAAGCCGTGCTCTTCATTAGCCTCTTCCACAAGTGCCATAAAGGCTTCTGTAACCACTATGTTCTCAAACAGCATAGGGCCAAAAGTCGCCGAGCCAATAAAGGTACCCGCAAAACCACCCGATGGTGCAACCAGAGAGGTAGCATTAAGTTTATAGACATGGCTTAAGTCTGCTCCAGATGGGTGTGTAAGCCCTGTGCTGGCATAAGTGGCAAAGTTAGTCCCCACAATTGCCCCTAAGCTTAAGCCTTGAGCACTGACTTGGTTTACGTCAAACAGTTGAGGCGCCCCCAGCTCCATTAGCTTGCCAGCATAACCGGTAAACGCGGCGCGAAGTGCTAGGTGATCGAATGTTGCCTGACGGAAGTTATCACGTACGGTTAACGTACTGCCAATATTAATAAAGGCTAATGGATCGCCCAGTGAGAATAGGACATCATCGCCAATAACGTCACCATAAGCAGGATCTGTTGCCGAAACAGTATAGGCTCCAGGTACAAGCAAGTCTTTACCAAACGAGCGCGCACCGTGAAGTGGCATATCGATAGCGATTGTCGCCACGCCAAGCTCACCATAGGTGCCAGCATAGGCGAACGCCATCTCTTTACCACCACCTAGACCATGCATGGCAATAGTAACTGGCCAGCCTGCTGCAGGTGCAGGGGCAAAGTTAGGTACCGTCATTTGAACAGGTACTATTTCGTAATTTCTGATCTCTGGAACAGGGTTGAATTTAGTTAAGTGTCTCGCCTTATCGGCTGCAGTACCATCATCTAACATCCAGTGTTTACCCGCAAGTTGAGCCGGATCGCTCAGCGCGGCAATCGGATCCTCAATTCCATTTGCAATGGCCTGAGTGAAATAGTTTTCTTGACTCAAGGTGCCGCTTTCAAGCGCTGTTAACACAGAAACAGGACTGTCATAAGCCGCAGACCAGATCCCATTAATGGTTGGGTTACCCGCATCATCTAAGCAAGCTACTGATGAACAATCACCGTAAACGGGTAACTTTATCGCAGCAGACCAAACATTGACCTTACTTGCCCCTTCGTAAGCTGGATGCCCTTCAGGCATCATCAGCGCTTGAGCCAGTGTATAGCCACTATCGGTAGGCATTTGTACGAATTCAGGCATATAACCAGGTTGGCCAGCAATCAAGAGTTTAGAGACTTCGTAGACATCGGCAACAGACTGAGTCGTGAACAAGCCTGAATAGCTAAGTGAATCAGTATCGACCCCCGCTCCGGCCAAGCCTTTCTCATAGCTATTTACTGCCGCTTGCAGCGCTAACTGCTCGGGTGTTTCAAGTGGCTTAGTTTCGATATCAAGCTTTAATAAGCCATAAGTTGAAGAGGGGGCAATTGAGCGACCAGCAGAGTCTTGAATCAAATCAGTGGTGGCATAGATATAGGACTGATTGGCCTTAAGTGGCTTTAATGGAACAATCACGATGCTGTTTCCGGATGTGGTCGTCACGAAATCCACACCAAACTGCAGCTCAGCGCCAACCTTACAGGCTGTAATATCTGGAGCAGCTTTACACTCAGGATCCGATGATAAGCCGCCACCTACAGTGGCCTCAAACATCTTCACGGCGCCAGGCTGTTCAACCGATGCTTTGCTTAATGTCAGTTCAACGCCATCGTTATCGGTAGCGGGTGCCACATCGATAGAAATTGGTGCCGTAGTCGACCAGCCATCTAACGCCCCAAGTGCGATTGTCGGATCCGTGTAGTCACCATTCGCTTCGCTTGGCGCAGTAGGGTCTTCACTTTGAGGAATATTAATCGTACCGTCAGTGGTACCACTAAAGAGAATATCATTCGGTAGCGGCAAATCGCCATTCCCTGGATCAAAAACGATAACTGATTGAGGAACCAATGGCTCAGTTTTGTCCACTAATTCGTTATAACTGTCTTCGCTACAAGCAGTTAACCCCAACGCAGAGGTGATTGCTACGCCCAAAAAGAGTTTTTTCATCTTTTTTCCCCAAATCTTGTTGTAATAATTTTGTTTTCACTTAGAAATTGGTCACAATAGTCAGCAAAGTATGACCAAGAGGACTTATTGTTAGTCCTTAACTGAGTTCAAGTTAACGTAAAATTATTGACTTAGCTACAATTTTGTCACATTCAGTCATTAATTGAGCGAGCAAAGATTAATCGTTTGTTTAAAACAGCTGTTTATCATATCAGCGACTCTAGAAGTGACGGGCGTTTGCGCTCTGAGGAAGTATTAACTCATGTTGGAATATCAAGCAGCAAAAGATCTATTAAAAGACAAGACCATTTTAGTCACTGGCGCAGGAGACGGCATAGGTAAGGCCGCGGCAATCGCTTTTGCAAAACATGGTGCGACAGTTATCTTATTAGGCAAAACAGTAAAAAAACTCGAAGCCGTCTATGACCAGATCGAACAGGCTGGTTACCCTACTCCTGCGATAGTCCCTCTTGACCTTAAAGGTGCGACAGAGCAGAACTATAAAGATATGGCCGACACCATTGAAGAGCAGTTTGGTCAGTTAGACGGTCTATTACATAACGCCAGCGTATTAGGTGTATTAGGTCCGTTTGAACATATGACGATGAGCACTGTCGAAGAGGTGATGCAAGTTAACGTAATTGCCGAGATCATGCTAACCAAGGCATTACTGCCAGTGATGCGTAAGTCACCAAGCGCCTCTTTACTGTTTACATCTAGCAGTGTCGGTCGCCAAGGCCGCGCGTACTGGGGTGAATACGCTATCTCTAAGTTTGCTACCGAAGGCATGATGCAATCTCTAGCCGATGAGTACGCACAAACCAATGTACGTGTGAATAGCATCAACCCTGGTGCAACCCGCACCGGGATGCGTGCCAATGCTTATCCAGCTGAAAACCCGCAGACACTAAAGGCGCCCGATGAGATCATGGCGACTTACCTATACCTGATGGGTGAAGACTCGAAAGAGGTCAATGGGCAACAGCTGAACGCTCAGTAAACTACTGTTTAGTAAATAACTAAAATAAACAGTTAAAACGAGCAGTTAAAAACAAAAAGGCCGCAATTAGCGGCCTTTTTAATAGTTATTTTTTCATCGACGATATTTAATCGATAAGCGGTTAAGCAATTAGCTACGCTGACGCGATGGCTTTGGTCTACCCGAAGCCACTTTATGCTTATGCACGGCGCGCTTGATTTTTGCGCTACGTACTTTATTACGAGCAACACTGTGCTTGTCGGTACCAAGAAGAGAACGAGTCTCCTCATCCATACCCGCAGTCTGACGTAGGTAGTTAACCTGCTCAATTGGCAGCTCAATCCAACCACCGCGTGGTAGAGATTTAGGTAGCTCAATCATACCGTAACGAATACGGATAAGGCGGCTTACTTGTACTTCCTGAGATTCCCATAGACGGCGCACTTCACGGTTACGACCTTCAGCCAAGCTGACGTGCCACCATTTGTTCATGCCTTCGCCACCCGCAGCTTTAACTTTATCAAAGTGCGCAGGACCATCTTCTAGGGTTACCCCCATACGTAAACGTTGGATACAGCCATCTGTCACTTCACCAAACGTACGTACCGCGTATTCACGCTCGACTTCATTTGATGGGTGCATCAAGCGGTTTGCTAATTCACCGTCAGAGGTGAATAGCAATAGACCTGAGGTGTTAATATCCAATCGTCCTACGGCAACCCAGCGTGAATCGCGAGTCTTAGGTAGACGGTCAAATACCGTTGGGCGTCCTTCAGGGTCTTTACGACTACAGATCTCACCTTCTGGCTTATGGTAGGCGATCACTCGACAAACCACTTCTTCTTCAGAACGAATAGAAACTGCACGCCCATCGATACGAATTTTAGCGTCAGTCTCGACGCGATCGCCTAAGCTTGCAATTTCACCGTCAACACTAACTCGGCCTGCAGCAATCCATGCCTCCATCTCACGACGGGAGCCATGGCCTGCACGGGCCAAGACTTTCTGCAATTTTTCACTCATTAGTAGACTCTTCTGTTTTTTCGGTCACGTCGCTCTCAACACGGAACAACGCGTCCAATGATTTGGCATCCGACAGTGGCGGAAGGTCCGCAATGCTATCGATGCCAAAATAAGCTAGAAACTCATTTGTGGTCGCATAAAGTGCCGGTCTACCCGGAACCTCTTTATGACCTACCACTTTTATCCAATTTCTATCGTTTAAACTTTTGATAATGTGGCTGCTAATCGCAACCCCACGAACAAACTCTATGTCACCTCGGGTGACGGGTTGACGGTAGGCAATCACCGCCAGGGTTTCTAAGGTTGCACGCGAATATTTCGGTGCTTTCTCCTGCCATAGCGGTTGTAAAAAAGGGCTCAACTCAGCCAATGTCTGAAATCGATACCCTCCCGCAACCTTTACTAATTGTACACCTCGATTTTCATAATCGAGCTGTAACTCTTCAATACATGCCTTAATTTTAGCCCGAGACACATTAAAATTAGACAATACCGTCTCTTTTAATGCTTTTATCGTCATAGGTTTGGCCAACACAAAAAGGCTAGCCTCAATTAACTGTTTAAGCTGGTCTGGATTTATCTGAGACAATCAGTACGCCCTAACATGTATCGTTGAAAACGGCTCAGCTTGTACAAGCTCAACCAGCAGTTCCTTGACTAACTCCATCAAGGCCAAGAAGCTCACTACCACCCCACTTCGTCCCTCTTCAAAATCAAACAGGGCTTCAAATGGTAAATAGGTCTCGGCATTGAGTTTGGCTAAAATCTGCGCCATACGTTCGCGAGTCGATAACACTTCACGTACCACATGGTGACTTTCGGTGGCTTCGATACGCTTTAATACTGATGAAAATGCTCTAGCAATCTCAGTTAGCGAGACCTCCGGAGGCAATAGTTCAGGCTTAATATTGTCAGCTGGAATCGCTTTGGCCTGAAACAGATCACGTTCCATCCTAGGCAACTCATCCAACTTTTCCTGCGCCTCTTTAATCACCTCATAAGCTTTCAACTGACGGATCAGTTGTGCCCGTGGATCCTCTTCATCTTCATGCTCAACCTCGGGTCTTGGCAGTAAAAGTCGAGACTTAATCTCGGCGAGAGTGGCTGCCATCACGAGATAATCTGCCGCTAGTTCAACTCTTGCTCCCTGTAGCAGATTCACATATTCGAGGTATTGTTGAGTTACTGAAAATATCGGTAAATCAACAACATCAAGTTTTTGTTTGCGGATTAAATAAAGGAGAAGATCTAACGGCCCCTCAAAAGACTCGAGAAAAACCTCCAATGCTTCTGGAGGAATAAAAAGGTCTTTCGGCATCACCTTAAACGGCTCGCCGCGAACAACGGCTAAAGGCAATTTTTGCTGAACGCCCTCCATCCGTAATCCCTCTATTTTCGCAAACGCGCGATTATACCTGTATACCCAATCTACCTCAAGCAACGCTTTTCAGCGCTACTTGCGTAGCCTAGCCCTTAGAGGAATGGTGTTACGTCACCGGCACCTTCACGGATAACTTCAATATCACCATCTGACAAGTCAATCACAGTGGTTGGCTTCTCACCCAAATAACCTCCGTGAATAATCAAGTCGACTTGATGCTCTAAGATGTCTCGAATATGCTCAGGATCCGATTCAGTGAACTCTTGACCCGGCAAAATCAAACTGGTTGACATCAAAGGCTCACCTAAGGCTTCAAGCAGCGCAAGTGCTATCACATTGTCAGGCACACGAATACCAATAGTCTTCTTCTTAGGGTTCTGTAGGCGCTTTGGCACCTCTTTAGAAGCTTTAAAAATAAAAGTATAAGCACCGGGCGTATTTTGTTTAAGCAAACGATAGGCTTGATTATCGACACGCGCATAGGTCGCCAGCTCTGATTGATCACGGCACATGAGTGAGAAGTTATGATCATTGTCTATCTGTCTAATGCGCGCAATTTTGCTCATGGCATCTTTATCACCAATTAAGCAACCTAATGCATAGCCAGAATCGGTCGGATAAACAATCACACCACCACTTTTTATCACATTTACGGCTTGGCTAATTAAACGTGTTTGAGGATTTTCCTCATGCACATAAAAGAACTGACTCATTGTACTACCTTCCATTTATCTGACTGCCAAACCCAATCCACTCCTTGGGGTTGGAACATATTTTTACCGATCTCAATCCAACTACTCGGGAAATGAAAATCGCTACCTAGCGAGCATGTCAGCCCATTATTAATACTTAAGGCGATCAGATTATTCCGATCGTCGATAGTCTGCTGACCAAGAACCACTTCCATCGCATCGCCACCAGCCTCTTTAAACTCACGAACCAAGCGTTTGAGCCACTTGGCAGAGAGTTTATAACCGCTAGGATGCGCTAATACAGCAACCCCACCCGCTTGATGGATAACCTCAATGGCGCTGGCCATATCTCCCCAATTGTTAGGAACATAACCCGTCTTGCCCCGAGCTAGATATTTCTTAAACACATTGGCCGTAGTGGTTGCGTAGCCTTGTTCGGCTAACCAACGTGCATAGTGTCCTCGACTAATGGCGGCACCGGCGGCAAAGCCTTTAGCTCCTTCATAGGCGCCTTCAATACCCGCCTTCGCGAGTCGCTCGCCAATCTGTTTGGCTCGACTCGATCGTAACTCACGTTGATTCACTAAAAATGCGGCCAATTCGACATTATTGATATCAAGATTAAGCGCTACGATATGAATATCGAAATTGTTCCAACGAGTAGAGATCTCAACGCCGTTAATCAACTCAAGCGGTGTTTCATGGGCTTGATTAAACTCATGTGCCTCTTTTAAGCCATCGGTGGTGTCATGGTCGGTAATAGCAAACATCTGCACGCCTTTGCTTATTGCGCGCTCAATCAGTTGTGACGGGGTCAATTGACCATCTGATGCGGTCGTATGGCTATGCAAGTCAACCAGTTTAACGTCAGTGATATTTTCATCGTTCATAGGCATATGATACTTGAGTTTACCGACTAAAGGTGATTTTAATCCGGTTTTTAGCAATTTATCGACCCCGCCTGTTTAGCGTCTTTGCAAAGAACTACGACAAACTAAGCCAATCCAATTGTCATTTTATTACCCTAAATGTCTCACTAAGCCGTATATCAAATGCCTACTTTATTCCGTGAGTTCCCTTTAACGCCTTGGGCAGACTTTCGAATAAATTCTTGAACAAACGCAGCAAAAGCAAACAAATTCAACAACTTTATGTGCCATAGCTTACAGAACCGTAGCGCTAAATCTTTTAGAATCCGCGAGCCGTTAAATGGGCAACACCAAGCTCAAGCCAAGATTCATTCGAACTTACTTGAGCAAACAAATGATTATGTTTATTGGATAATAACGAACAATGAAAAAGACATATCTAGCATTAGTATTAATTGGCGCAATGCCTTTGCTAGCACATGCCGAAAAAGAGATGGCGTTTGCTCCTTCCTATTTAACTATGGAAGGCGATAAGCAACCCGAGTTAAAACAATGGCGGGATGCAAAAAGCTGTAAAGGCTGCCACCCTCGTCAATGGAACGGCTGGCAAGGCTCTATGCACTCTATAGCCTTTATTGATCCTGTGTTCCAAGCTGAATGGGCAATGGGTGAAAAAGAAACGAATGGCGCGGCCAAAAACCTATGTGGTGGCTGCCATACCGTACTCGGCACTGTGACTCAAACCGTTGAGTTTAAATCAGAATCAGGTAAGTTTGGTGGTTTTACCACTCAAGCAATTGCTAACCAAGGCGTATCTTGTGAAGTTTGCCATAGCGTCGTCGATACGAACGCTAAGCACACCGCTATGGGTGAACATGGCAATGCCTCGCTGGTAATTGCCAATGACAAAGTTAAGCGCGGTCCATTTGATGACGCTAAGCCCCGTGGCCACAAGGCCGAGTATTCTGAGCTACACACTAAGTCAGAGTTCTGTGCAAACTGTCATAACGTCTTTAACCCTGTGCACGACAACTTCGCCCTCGAGCATACCTATGACGAGTGGAAAAAATCGGCTTATGCGGCTGCGGATATTCAGTGCCAAGATTGTCATATGGTACCGGTAGAAACCGCCATGCGCGTAGCGGACGAGATGCTTCCTGCTAAAAAGCTTACAAATCATCGCTTAGAAGGAAAAGCGGCACGAGGTGGCCCTGCACGTACTCTTGTACATGATCATGGTTTTGTGGGCGGCAATGCGGTGATAGCTCCATTACTGGGTGTTGAAAATGGTGAGGCTCATGCAAAAGAAGCCGTAAAACGCCTAAAAACAGCTGCCGCATTAGACGCAAAAGTATCGGGAACAAGTGCAGCACCGGTACTTGAGGTGACAGTACATAACCGCCGTGCAGGTCACGATTTGCCAACGAGCTTAACCTTCATCCGCCAAATCTGGTTAGAAGTGATTATTCGTGATAATACTGGCAAAGAGATCTTGCGTTCTGGCTCATTAACTGCTGAAAATGCACTGCCAGAAGGCACTATTATCTTCCAAGATAAGTCAGTCGACATTCACGGAAAGCCTGAACATAAGCCTTGGAAAGTTGCCAGCTTCGAGGTGCAAAATACAATTCCAGCAAAAGGGTCTAAAACGGTTGCGTATCCATTTAGCCTACCAAAGGGCGTGAGTGAATACAGTATAGAAACCAAGCTGCATTACCGCTCATTCGATCAAAGCGTTGCAGATCTACTGCTCGAGAACAAGGTTATCGTGCCTTCAGTTGAGATGGCTAGCTTAAGTCAAACCTATCAGGCTTTAACATTGAAATAACCTAAAAACGCCACTGTTAGCCAGTTAT
This sequence comes from Shewanella sp. Isolate13, assembly GCF_022398325.1. Lineage (GTDB taxonomy): Bacteria > Pseudomonadota > Gammaproteobacteria > Enterobacterales > Shewanellaceae > Shewanella. The sequence goes on along the minus strand of NZ_JAKEVD010000040.1, from coordinate 4,322 downwards.
TCATTTGAATAGCTGGCTTCAGCTGTTAACTATATTAGCTGCAATTGAGCAGAACTTGAGCTTTGCACTGCGCAGCTGTGGCTGCAGCGGACTCACCACCTAAGCAATAATCAATTCTGAAAGTACGTTTCTCTAAACTCGTGATAACCTCATCATTTACTGATTGCCAATTCCATTTCTTGACTATTTTTTTAGTGTATTTACCCAAATGCTTGTTCGGTACAGAGCTAATCACTTCGACATTTTCAGTATCGCCACCTGCTGAAATATCAAAAGAAACGATACTACATCCCTGTACTCCACCACGCGCTAGCTCAATAGGATAAACAGGTTGCTCTTGCCGTTCTCGTTGCCAGTGCGTTGCACTATTTGCTTCAACATCAGTAACGACCACTTCACCATAGACGTTTCTTGTCTTTGCCTCGCTAATTTGAGGAGTCGCCAATAATACGACTACAAACAGTAATAATATTTTCATGATTCACAATCCTTTGTTTATTTTTAAGACAATCAAGCTGCAACACACCAATATTAACCTATAAATCAATACCATACACTTACCTTAACCACACCGACTGTCGCAGTTCATTGAGCTGTAATCACTGAGTTAGTCTCCTCTCGTCCATCCCTTGCTGACAAATTAAATCCCGTCAACCACTCTAAAATGGTATTCTGATGCGACGCAATCCATTGAGCTGCGATCTGCTCAGGTGATTGTCCCTGTTGCAACTTTGCCATCATCGCCACCGACTCACGATTGCTAATATGGAACTGTTTCAACAAGGTCACCAACTCTGGGGATTTATTTTCAAGGCTAGTTCGATAGGCAACACGAATGTCGGTCTTTGGCCAAGAAGTACCCGCCGATGGTACATCATGGCTCCGCCCTCTGACGATTTCTGCCCAGCGACTAGGGTTATGCGGTGTTTCATTTAAGAAATGCACATGCTCGTTCATAAAGAGAGCATCGGGGTAATAGCAGAAAAATAAGCTCGGAACCTGACTGAGGTTATTTCGCTCTATAAGCATATTCAATACATCTGGGTCGAATACATGATAGTTATAGTAGGGATCTAAGCCATAAGCAGATAATCGACGTCTCTCTATATCAACCGAAGACCAACCATCGGCGCCAATCCAGATATCGCCTCGACCATCACCAGTTAAATCAAATCGCTGTGCGATAGCTTGCTTAGTCAGGTCTGTAAACGAGAAAGACTTACCTTTATTAATGCCTACGTCGGTATAACATAATCCTTGGGAGCCCTTTACTAACTGTTCTCCTAACGTCACGCTACCAAACGCTTTTACATAACGGCGGATCAACTCTGGATTATTTTCAATCCAAAGATCTGGGTGAATATCCACACTACCTTCGTCATCATCCATCTCACGGAAAACCTGCTCATTGGATAATGACAACATCGATGCATTTAACTCAGTATGCTGATTAATTATCGCAGCTAAAATATGCCCTTTTATCTGCGCACTTGGCCAATCGAGCAAAGCGATGTTAATCTCCGTTTCATGAGCAGTGCGAGTCGAGAGCAGCGGCGAACTTTCAAAAGAGCGCTGCTCCTGTAAAGACTCATATAAAAAGCCATAGCCAAAACCTGCAAACAACAAAGCAAAAATACTAAATACCCAATATGCCCTGCCACGGGTATGCACACCTATCGACTTAGTCTTAATCGCCACGTCAATTTGCTCTGCAGTGGGATCGCACTCAGCGTCTTGCAGAGACTCCGCCGGTCTAGCTTTTAAATAGCTCATCAAGTTATCACAAACCAATGCGTGATCATGGCGGATTTGCGCATACCTATCACGCTCGAAAATAATCAAGAGTAGATAGATCACCGAAGCACCTACAATCAAAGCAAATAAAGCCGCAGATAACGTTTCAGGCCGAAAAACTAAAGAGAAAAAGACATTGGTTGCGCCTAGTAAAATTAAGATAACAAACTCTTCCGGCGGGATCCTATCACTCTCCATGGTCATCAGCTTATCGCCGACTTTAAACAACTCTAATAAACGGTCCCTTTTCGCTTCGTCATCTTTTAAATAGGGCAAAAGTGAATACTTGAGGGTTTCAACTTGCTGTTGATTATCTGCAAGCTCTTTAAAGCTAGAAAAGGCGCGTAAAAAACTATGAAGGTTCCACTGAACATACTGCTTAATTTTACTGATGTATGCTTGAGTCTCTGGTGTCACATCACCTTTGTCATGTAACTCTAATACACCAAAGACCTGCTCGCTAAACTCACCTAAATGGCTCTCCCTGTCTCGATTTAACGCAGTCGTTCTATCTAAGGCAAAGGTCGCGAGTAAAACAAAAAATACAGTCGAAACGGCAAGCAAATCATAATAACTTTCGATGGCGGCAACTGGCGCAAACAAGATCCAAATACCGATACTACAAACAGAGACAAATAGCACCAACAGCGATGATTTGAGCGGGTAACGAAGTCCTAAAAATATGTTAGATGAAACAATTAGAACTGACGCAACGGCTTCATACTGGTTAAGCATTCTGCCTTGCATTATCGCCAATATGAGCACTGCTCCCACTGGCATTAAATACCATAAGGCACTAATTGAAGCATTGTCAGCACTAAACACTGACAAGTCGTAAAGCAAACTACCTAAGGCTAAAATCACTACACCAACAAACATAAGTAATAATATGTTGATAGGATCAGTCGCTGGGATCTCCTGCCCAGAGAAAAACAATGCACCAATAAGCAAGGGAGCCGCTATCGTTCTAACACCAGTTTCGGTTAACAGGCCACGTTTAAAACTGCTCAAATTTAATTTTTGTCGTTCAGATACATCACTCCAAGCATCCATACATCTCATACGAAAATAGCAGTTAATCGCCATGGCCAACCCACCGAGTCCAGCTAATCCCATGCTGTGCAACATAGGGCTATCAAGCAAAAGCCAGTCCGCGATATCGACATTTGGCGCCGTCAGTACCAGAAAGCCCGCAAACGCAGCACCTGAGAATACATAATCACTGATGGTCGTTTTGCGTTTACTACGCCTTAATATGCTATCGATGTAAAAGAAAAGAATCGGCCAAGTCTCAAAAACCAAAATCGCAATAACATCAAAGTCATCAGACACACTTAACGCAGCGTAAAGCAGAAGATGGTTGGCACAGATTAAAATGCCAGAAAATAAGGTTGGTGATGAAACTCGCTTGAGAGAATCTCTGGTTAGTATGCTAGAAAAGGGGATTTTTTCACGCCCAATAAAGAGGGTGATAACGCACAAAATCATGCCTAATGCAGCAAATGAATGTGCAACCGCTGCAACATAATAGACATTTGTTAAGTCAACTAAATAATTGACCAGAGGCGGATACAGCATCCATAAGCCAACGGCAGTGATCATTAAGGCTACAGGGTGGCTCACAAGCCAATTAAACATTGAACGCACAAATAGCTCTCCATAGCTGGCAAACATTTTAAAACAATTTTGCAACATACTACCTTAAAAAAAGTGCGGAACTAAAATTTAATTTTTCAATGGCTTAAGCCATCACGACAAACCAAGAGATTCACTACAAAATACGATTTCAGTAAAGTTCTATTTGGCCTGCTAATAACCACTATGAGCAAAGCCACATTTATTCGCCGCTTAGCAGCCTTGATAATGCTCGGCCTTATTGATCACCCCTAACAACACTATGTACAAATTATTGATTCTAATTACTGCCCTTTTGTTAACCCTATCCACACCAATCTATGCTAAAAATGTACTCAAAGACGCTGTGCGCCTGAATAGGGATATCAATAAAGCAGAAAAGCAGTACAACAAGCAGGTAAAAAAAACTAAGCAAAAACTCGATAAGGCTCAGGCCAACATCAACTCTGTTAAAGAGGGACACTACGCCGAAAAGCGTTTACAGAAAATCGAAGATAATGCCGCAAAAAAGTTGAACAAGACAAAAGATAAGTTAGATCCAAGAGACGACATTTCCGACAAGCTAAGGGATGATCTCAAGAAGCAGAAACGCCAAGCAATCGACAACTGGCTAGCAGACTAGGTTATCATTCTCACAGAATAAACTGTGTGATTCATAGACATCCTTTCACTATACTTACGTATTATGAACGATGACATTCAGCAACGATTAGTGTGGATCGAGTTACTTAAAAAGACTAAGAATGCAGGTCTAGTTTGCCGAAGATGTGGTATTACTAGACCTACTCTCCGCAAATGGTGGCAACGCTATCAAGAGTTTGGTAAGGATGGATTAGTCAGCCAGAGTAAACGTCCTCACTCGTCCCCAAATCTCAAAGTTACAGACAAAGTAG
>NZ_JAKEVD010000004.1 GCF_022398325.1 Shewanella sp. Isolate13 | reverse complement strand
AAAAAACTTTAATTGAAGAGTTTGATCATGGCTCAGATTGAACGCTGGCGGCAGGCCTAACACATGCAAGTCGAGCGGTAACACAAGGGAGCTTGCTCCTGAGGTGACGAGCGGCGGACGGGTGAGTAATGCCTAGGTATCTGCCCAGTCGAGGGGGATAACAGTTGGAAACGACTGCTAATACCGCATACGCCCTACGGGGGAAAGGAGGGGACCTTCGGGCCTTCCGCGATTGGATGAACCTAGGTGGGATTAGCTAGTTGGTGAGGTAATGGCTCACCAAGGCGACGATCCCTAGCTGGTCTGAGAGGATGATCAGCCACACTGGAACTGAGACACGGTCCAGACTCCTACGGGAGGCAGCAGTGGGGAATATTGCACAATGGGCGAAAGCCTGATGCAGCCATGCCGCGTGTGTGAAGAAGGCCTTCGGGTTGTAAAGCACTTTCAGCGAGGAGGAAAGGTTAAGTCTTAATACGGCTTAGCTGTGACGTTACTCGCAGAAGAAGCACCGGCTAACTTCGTGCCAGCAGCCGCGGTAATACGAGGGGTGCAAGCGTTAATCGGAATTACTGGGCGTAAAGCGTACGCAGGCGGTTTGTTAAGCGAGATGTGAAAGCCCCGGGCTCAACCTGGGAACTGCATTTCGAACTGGCAAACTAGAGTCTTGTAGAGGGGGGTAGAATTTCAGGTGTAGCGGTGAAATGCGTAGAGATCTGAAGGAATACCGGTGGCGAAGGCGGCCCCCTGGACAAAGACTGACGCTCAGGTACGAAAGCGTGGGGAGCAAACAGGATTAGATACCCTGGTAGTCCACGCCGTAAACGATGTCTACTCGGAATTTGGTGTCTTGAACACTGGGTTCTCAAGCTAACGCATTAAGTAGACCGCCTGGGGAGTACGGCCGCAAGGTTAAAACTCAAATGAATTGACGGGGGCCCGCACAAGCGGTGGAGCATGTGGTTTAATTCGATGCAACGCGAAGAACCTTACCTACTCTTGACATCCTCAGAACTTTCCAGAGATGGATTGGTGCCTTCGGGAACTGAGAGACAGGTGCTGCATGGCTGTCGTCAGCTCGTGTTGTGAAATGTTGGGTTAAGTCCCGCAACGAGCGCAACCCTTATCCTTATTTGCCAGCACGTAATGGTGGGAACTTTAGGGAGACTGCCGGTGATAAACCGGAGGAAGGTGGGGACGACGTCAAGTCATCATGGCCCTTACGAGTAGGGCTACACACGTGCTACAATGGTCGGTACAGAGGGTTGCGAAGCCGCGAGGTGGAGCTAATCTCACAAAGCCGGTCGTAGTCCGGATTGGAGTCTGCAACTCGACTCCATGAAGTCGGAATCGCTAGTAATCGTAGATCAGAATGCTACGGTGAATACGTTCCCGGGCCTTGTACACACCGCCCGTCACACCATGGGAGTGGGCTGCACCAGAAGTAGATAGCTTAACCTTCGGGAGGGCGTTTACCACGGTGTGGTTCATGACTGGGGTGAAGTCGTAACAAGGTAGCCCTAGGGGAACCTGGGGCTGGATCACCTCCTTACCTATACGACTAACTTAMTAGTAATCGTAGATCAGAATGCTACGGTGAATACGTTCCCGGGCCTTGTACACACCGCCCGTCACACCATGGGAGTGGGCTGCACCAGAAGTAGATAGCTTAACCTTCGGGAGGGCGTTTACCACGGTGTGGTTCATGACTGGGGTGAAGTCGTAACAAGGTAGCCCTAGGGGAACCTGGGGCTGGATCACCTCCTTACCTATACGACTAACTTRATAGTTGTTGAGTGTTCACACAGATTGCTTGTTTGTCTCGAAAGAGGCGAGCGACACTTGTTCTGCCTTGTTGCAGTAACAATGCTCTTTAAAAATTTGGAAAGCTGATAGTAATAATCGAAAGATTATTGCGAAATTAAAAATTGAGTTCTCAAAACACTTAACATTAAGTGTCTTGGCTTACGAAAGTAAGTGAAAATTCTAATTTTGGCGAAAGTAGAAACCATTAGTTGCGATACGACTGTTTTGTCTACCCTGATAAAACAAACGGATAATCTCATAGAGACTTATTTGGGTTGTATGGTTAAGTGACTAAGCGTATATGGTGGATGCCTTGGCAGTCAGAGGCGATGAAGGACGTAGTAACTTGCGAAAAGCGTTGGCGAGCTAGTAACAAGCATTTGAGCTAACGATGTCCGAATGGGGAAACCCACTAGCATAAGCTAGTATCATTAACTGAATACATAGGTTAATGAGGCGAACCCGGGGAACTGAAACAAGCGCAGCGGCACAGGGTGATAGCCCCGTACATGAAAACTAACTTTATGTGAAAACGAGTAGGACGGGACACGTGACATCTTGTCTGAATATGGGGGGACCATCCTCCAAGGCTAAATACTCCTGACTGACCGATAGTGAACCAGTACCGTGAGGGAAAGGCGAAAAGAACCCCTGTGAGGGGAGTGAAATAGAACCTGAAACCGTATACGTACAAGCAGTGGGAGCGGTTCTTGAGACCGTGACTGCGTACCTTTTGTATAATGGGTCAGCGACTTACATTTTGTAGCGAGGTTAAGCGAATAGCGGAGCCGTAGGGAAACCGAGTGTTAACTGCGCGTTTAGTTGCAAGGTGTAGACCCGAAACCCGGTGATCTAGCCATGGGCAGGTTGAAGATTGAGTAACATCAATTGGAGGACCGAACACACGTATGTTGAAAAATGCGGTGATGACTTGTGGCTGGGGGTGAAAGGCCAATCAAACCGGGAGATATCTGGTTCTCCTCGAAAGCTATTTAGGTAGCGCCTCGAGCGAATACCATTGGGGGTAGAGCACTGTTAAGGCTAGGGGGTCATCCCGACTTACCAACCCTTTGCAAACTCCGAATACCAATGAGTACTACTCGGGAGACACACGGCGGGTGCTAACGTCCGTCGTGAAAAGGGAAACAACCCAGACCATCAGCTAAGGTCCCAAAGTTATTGCTAAGTGGGAAACGATGTGGGAAGGCTTAGACAGCTAGGATGTTGGCTTAGAAGCAGCCATCATTTAAAGAAAGCGTAATAGCTCACTAGTCGAGTCGGCCTGCGCGGAAGATTTAACGGGGCTAAGCAATACACCGAAGCTATGGGTACTAGACTTTGTCTAGTGCGGTAGAGGAGCGTTCTGTAAGCCGTTGAAGGTGAAGGGGTAACCCACACTGGAGGTATCAGAAGTGCGAATGCTGACATGAGTAACGATAAAGGGGGTGAAAAACCTCCTCGCCGAAAGACCAAGGGTTCCTGTCCAACGTTAATCGGGGCAGGGTGAGTCGACCCCTAAGGCGAGGCCGAAAGGCGTAGTCGATGGGAAACGGGTTAATATTCCCGTACTTCTGCTAACTGCGATGGAGAGACGGAGAAGGCTAGGCTAGCGCGGCGTTGGTTGTCCGCGTTTAAGGTTGTAGGCTGTACACTTAGGCAAATCCGGGTGTACTTAAGGCTGAGAGCTGATGACGAGGTCCTAAGGGACTGAAGTAGTTGATGCCATGCTTCCAGGAAAATCTTCTAAGCTTCAGGTTAGCAGGAATCGTACCCCAAACCGACACAGGTGGTCGGGTAGAGAATACCAAGGCGCTTGAGAGAACTCGGCTGAAGGAACTAGGCAAAATGGTACCGTAACTTCGGGAGAAGGTACGCTGCTGTTGGTGATGGGACTTGCTCCCTAAGCTGACGGCAGTCGCAGATACCAGGTGGCTGCAACTGTTTATCAAAAACACAGTACTGTGCAAACTCGCAAGAGGAAGTATACGGTATGACGCCTGCCCGGTGCCGGAAGGTTAATTGATTGGGTTATCTTCGGAGAAGCTCATGATCGAAGCCCCGGTAAACGGCGGCCGTAACTATAACGGTCCTAAGGTAGCGAAATTCCTTGTCGGGTAAGTTCCGACCTGCACGAATGGCGTAATGATGGCCACGCTGTCTCCAGCCGAGACTCAGTGAAGTTGAAATTGCGGTGAAGATGCCGTATACCCGCGGCTAGACGGAAAGACCCCGTGAACCTTTACTATAGCTTGGCACTGAACATTGAACCTACATGTGTAGGATAGGTGGGAGACTTTGAAGCATCGTCGCTAGATGGTGTGGAGTCGTCCTTGAAATACCACCCTTGTAGTTTTGATGTTCTAACCGCGGCCCCTGAATCGGGGTTCGGGACAGTGCCTGGTGGGTAGTTTGACTGGGGCGGTCTCCTCCCAAAGAGTAACGGAGGAGCACGAAGGTTGGCTAAGTACGGTCGGACATCGTACGGTTAGTGCAATGGCATAAGCCAGCTTAACTGCGAGACATACACGTCGAGCAGGTACGAAAGTAGGTCATAGTGATCCGGTGGTTCTGTATGGAAGGGCCATCGCTCAACGGATAAAAGGTACTCCGGGGATAACAGGCTGATACCGCCCAAGAGTTCATATCGACGGCGGTGTTTGGCACCTCGATGTCGGCTCATCACATCCTGGGGCTGAAGTCGGTCCCAAGGGTATGGCTGTTCGCCATTTAAAGTGGTACGCGAGCTGGGTTCAGAACGTCGTGAGACAGTTCGGTCCCTATCTGCCGTGGGCGTTGGATGATTGAAGGAAGCTGCTCCTAGTACGAGAGGACCGGAGTGGACGAACCGCTGGTGTTCGGGTTGTTATGCCAATAGCATTGCCCGGTAGCTACGTTCGGAATCGATAACCGCTGAAAGCATCTAAGCGGGAAGCGAGTCCTAAGATGAGTCATCCCTAGGAATTTAATTCCTCTAAAGAGCCGTTCGAGACTAGGACGTTGATAGGTCAGGTGTGTAAGCGTTGTGAGGCGTTGAGCTAACTGATACTAATGACTCGTGAGGCTTAACCATACAACCCTGATGGGTTTTGTATGAGAGACTAATGTTTCTAACGGGAAGCGAGTCCTAAGATGAGTCATCCCTAGGAATTTAATTCCTCTAAAGAGCCGTTCGAGACTAGGACGTTGATAGGTCAGGTGTGTAAGCGTTGTGAGGCGTTGAGCTAACTGATACTAATGACTCGTGAGGCTTAACCATACAACCCTGATGGGTTTTGTATGAGAGACTAATGTTTCTACTTAAAATGCTCCATGCATTTTTAAGTATTTCCTCCATCCATGGAGGTCATCCAAAATTAGAATRAAGCACTTAATGTAGTGTGAACTCAAAACTTAATTTCAATTACTTGCCAAGGCGAGTAACAGCTTTTCAAATTTACCAAATTTGTCTGGAAACCATAGAGCTGTGGTCCCACCTGAATCCATTCCGAACTCAGAAGTGAAACACAGTATCGCCGATGGTAGTGTGGGGTCTCCCCATGTGAGAGTAGGTCATTTCCAGGCGCTAAACATTGCTTTCCTCATAGAGAAAAGCGAGTCTCCTAGCCCTGACAAGCTAGCGACTTAAAAAGAATTTAGCATCATGCGTAAGCACTTTGCTAAAGGAGCGGTAGTTCAGTTGGTTAGAATACAGTGAAACACAGTATCGCCGATGGTAGTGTGGGGTCTCCCCATGTGAGAGTAGGTCATTTCCAGGCGCTAAACATTGCTTTCCTCATAGAGAAAAGCGAGTCTCCTAGCCCTGACAAGCTAGCGACTTAAAAAGAATTTAGCATCATGCGTAAGCACTTTGCTAAAGGAGCGGTAGTTCAGTTGGTTAGAATACCGGCCTGTCACGCCGGGGGTCGCGGGTTCGAGTCCCGTCCGCTCCGCCAACATTAAGATGAAAGCCTCTGCAGCAATGCAGAGGCTTTTTTCGTTTTGTAATATTTATTAATCTAGTCGTGACGTCGCGGATGAATCCGCCCCAGCTACGCTTCGCTTCGCGTTGGTAAGCTCACAGCTATCGCTGTACTCACCCACAAACATTACGATAAGCCCTGCTAGAAATAGCAGGGCTTTTTCGTATGCGTGTTTCAAAGGGAAAATCAAATCGAAATGCGTAAGCAGTTTGCTAAAGGAGCGATAGCTCAGTTGGACCGAAATTGTTCCAGACAATCTCTAGCATTTGCTCCATCCATGGAGCTTTTAGACTCTTTTAAAAAGAAAGCGGCCTGTTACGCCGGGGGCGCGGGTTCGTAAGCTTACAGCTATCGTTGTACTCACCCACAAACATTAAGAAGAAAGCCTCATCGAAAGATGAGGCTTTTTTTCGTTTTGATGGACGTTAGGTCTAGTTTTTGTAAAAAGTTCAATAGAAAGTGTATACACTGATCACGGATCAACAAACTAACTACCAGCTTGCTGTATAGTATGTGATGTTGCACAACCCTCTATGAGCTGATAGAGATATAATGTGCGTTGTACAAGTTAAGGTAAGAACATGAATTGTCGTTTAGGCTGCGGTGCTTGTTGTATTGCGCCATCTATTACCACTAGCATCCCTGGGATGCCCGATGGAAAGCCTGCTGGGGTTAGATGTATACAGCTAGATGATAACAACTTGTGTAAACTGTTCGGGCAAGCAGAACGCCCAGCTGTATGCGGTTTATTTGCGGCTACAGAGGATGTTTGTGGTAAGACTGATACTGAGGCTTTGTGGTTAATTAGCTCTCTAGAAACGGCTACCAGCGCTTGATAATACCTTTAGAGATCTCTTTATATACTTATTTTACGGATTGTTAATCAATGCAGTTAACTCGTTATACAGATTATGGTTTAAGAACGCTAATGTATTTGGCATTGCATTCTGAGCGTGAGTCGCTTTTCCGTATTTCAGAGATCACGGAAGTGTTTGATCTGTCGGCAAACCATATCTCTAAGGTTGTTCATCACTTAGGTAAACTTGGGTATTTGCAAACGATTCGTGGCAAGAGCGGCGGCTTTAGACTCGCAAAGCCTGCAGCTGAAATAAACATTGGCCAAGTCGTGCGTGCTCTAGAAAACTCTTTAGCGCCAATCGATTGTAGTAAGCCTTACTGTTTATTTACACCTGCTTGTAAGCTTAAAGGCGTATTAGGTGATGCCGTTGATGCCTATTTAGCGGTATTAGATGGTTACACCTTAGATATGATCGTGACCAACAAACAGGAGCTTAAGTCGCTGTTGCCTGATCTGTCTATCTCAATCCTGCAGTAACACCCGCTTAGCCGATATTTTTGCGTTCACGCGTTGCGGTAGCAATTGCGACGTGTGCACCAGCTCAATCTCCTCGTTTGCCAACCTGTGTAAGTTTGCTATCAGAAAGCTAATTGTTTCAGGGTAGGGGTGGGCGATCACCACGATATTACTTTTTTCATGTGCTAATGAAATGGCATGTTGAAACTGTTTCTCTAATCCAGCTTGTGAGCGGTCATTATCTAAAAATATCTCTCTTCTGAGTAACGGTATCCCGATAGTTTCAGCCATGGCGCCCGCTCGGGTGTATTTGGTGGTCATACTATCGATAAAGTAAATATTGTGTTGCTGCAGCGATTCCATTACCCAACGCATCGGATCATCTAACTGCGTAAGTAAACTGCCCATATGATTATTAGCCCCGCTGGCATAGGGCACACTGGTAATAGAGTCCTTTAGCTGTGACTTGAACTCCGCTTCTTCCATTGCATTTGTTAAGGCGCCAGGACCAATCGCTTTACCATTTAGCGCTTGCATCGGCAGATGGACCAATATTTCATTGCCTTGATGATAGGCTTCGGAAGCTAGGCTCTTACCTAAAGGGGTATGTGGCAATATTGAAAGAGTGATATTCGAAGGTAGGCTCAGCACAGCCTTATCAGATTGACGATATCCAATATCGTCAATGATGATGGCTATTTTGCTGGCGAATACACTAGCGCTCGGTAACAGTAGAAAGAGTAATAATAGGAAATAGCGCACTGGTTGTTATTTTTCAGCCTTAATCCATGCAATCGCTGAGTTGACTAGTTTGTCTTTAGCAACAGACTCACGGAGTGAATTTGTGTCGATTATAGGCATACTTTCATCTTCTGATACAGCATCAAGTTCAATTTTTATATCTGGTTCAATACCTTTTGAGTGTATGTCATTACCATTTGGGGTGGTGTATTTGGCGATGGTGAGTTTTATCGCGTTGCCATCCATCAGGGTTGGGATAAGGCTTTGTATGGTTCCCTTACCAAAGCTGGTTTGCCCAATTAATTGGGCACGGCCATTATCTTGCAATGCTGCAGCGAGGACTTCAGAGGCAGAAGCTGAGCCCTTATTGATTAATACGGTCATGGGGATATTGGTTGCCATGGTTTGTGGTGAGGCGTAATAGTCTGAATTTGCGTCGAAGAAGCGCCCTTCTGTCGCCACGATGCGGCCTTTATCTAGGAACAGATCGGCGATAGTTATAGCTTGATCCAGCAACCCGCCAGGGTTATTCCGTAAATCGAGTATGATCCCATTCAGTTCTTTGGGTTGCCAGAGAGAAAGTTGCTTCACTAGTTCTTGAGTGGAGTTTTCTTGAAAGCTAGAGAGGCGGATGTAGCCTATGTTGTTATCTAGAATCTCCGCTTCTATAGGGTTGATCGCGATAAGGCTTGGCTTGAGAGTAACGGAGTAATGAACGTCTGAGTTGGCTCTCACCATTTCAAGCTCAATCGGAAGGTTATTTAAGCTATGCTGCTTAATCTCATCGAGAATGCTCTCTAGTTTATCTGCTTTAACCCATTGCTTGTTGAGTTTGATGACGCGATCGCCAGGTTTAATGCCAGCCGCTTCTGCGGGTGACTCAGCAAAGGGCGTCACTATGGTTATTTGGTCATTATCGGTTGCAATTTCGACACCAAAACCAAAATATTCGCCATTGTTAATCTCCTGCATGCTGGCGAAGGTTTGTTTATCAAGGAAGCTTGAGTAGGGATCGAGCTTATTGAAGATGCCTTCGATAGCAGCCTCTATAAGCTCATCTTCGGTGAGTTTTTGTACGTAGTAGGTCTCAATGGTGTCGATGATATCGAGAAGCACTGGGTAGCTTAAGTGAGACTTGTATTCTTGAGTATGCTCTTGCCCAGATAGAGTAATCGATAACCCTAATGCTAATCCGGCTGCAAGACAGCAAAAGTAACGAATGCACTGTGACATATTAACCCCTTATATCTTAAAGGGGTTATGGAGTCTAACGTTTGCAATACCTTGCTGGATCGACAGCTTGCCCCTTGTGCCTTACCTCAAAGTATAGGCCAGGCTCTGTCTGTCCACCCGAACGTCCGACCAATGCGACAGGCTCGCCTTTACTCACTGAGTCACCAGCACTCTTAAGTAATGCTTGTGCATGGCCATATAGACTCATATATCCTTTACCGTGATCGACGACTAAAACCATACCAAAGCCACGTAGCCAGTCGGCATAAATAACCTTGCCGCCTGCAATTGCGTTAACATTTTGACCTTCTGCGGCTGAAATGATGACACCTTTCCATTTCACTTGCCCTGAACGCTTGCTGCCAAAGGCTGATCTTATGCGTCCGTTAGCTGGCCATTTGAGTTTGTTGCGGCTCGATAAACCCTCATATGATGGGTTATTCTTCATTGCCGTCAGCGCTTGTTCGACTACTCGTTTTAGGCTGGCCTCTTCAATTTGAAGCTGCTCTAGCTTAGCACCGCTACTGTTTAATGTTCTTTGTAACTGGGTAAGGGTATTCTGTCTCTGGGACTGTTCTTGGGTTAGCTTTTTAGCTTGCTGCTGCTGTTCAAGCACCAGTTTATTGAGTCGTCTCTGCTGTTCTTGCTGCTTAGCTTGAACTTCATCCAGCTCTTTCAGGGTGGTTTGTAACTGATTAATAGACTCCATGCGGGCTTTATTAAGATACTGGTAATAGGCCAGTAGTCGCTCGATACTGGCCGGAGACTGTTGGTTTAACAGCATCTTGGTGTAATCGTGATTACCTGCTAAATAGGCACTCGCGAGTTGATTTGAGAGAGACTTCTGTTGCGCCGTTTTTAACTTATTTAATTGGACCTGTTTGGCGTCTAGCTCGGCAATTTTTTTGTCGGTTTGTGCTAAGTCCTGTCTAGTGTGATTGACTTTTTTTGCAGCTCGAGCAATCGCTTTTTCATCATCTTTCAATAGAGAGATCAATTGCTCCCTCTGTTTATTGGTATTTTTTACAGCCGACTGCTGCTTGTTAATCTGGGCTTGAATCGATTTTAGCTCAGACTGGCGACGCTCAAGATCGGTCGCATGTACCATTAAAGGAAGTGATAGAAAGCCAGCAATAATGCTGGCTTTGATAAAAAATCGAATGTTCAATTGTTAACTCTTACTCTTTGAGTTTTATTATCGAGCGACCTGTCATCTCTGCAGGCACTTGTTGTCCCATCAAGGTTAACATAGTCGGCGCTAAATCACTTAAACGTCCGCCTTTTTCTATCTCTGCGTCACGTCCGACATAGATGAGTGGTACTAGCTCGCTAGTATGGGCAGTATGAGCTTGCCCCGTTTTCTCATCGGTCATCTGCTCGGCATTACCGTGGTCGGCTGTAATCAAGCATTCGCCTCCGACTTTCTCTAGTGCTTCAACGACTCGGCCAATACAGCTATCGACCGCTTCACAGGCTTTAACCGCAGCATCGAAGTTACCGGTATGACCTACCATGTCACCATTAGGATAATTACAGATGATCACGTCATATTCTGTAGACTCAATGGCTGCAACGAGTTTGTCGGTAAGCTCTGTTGAGCTCATCTCAGGCTGAAGGTCGTAGGTTGCCACTTTCGGAGATTGAACCAGAATGCGATCTTCGCCCTTGAATGGCTCCTCTTTGCCGCCGTTGAAGAAGAAAGTCACATGAGCATACTTTTCTGTTTCAGAGATACGTAGCTGTGTCAGATCGCGGTTCTGTAAGGTCTCGCCTAAGGTGTTCACTAAGTCGCTCGACGGATAAGCAATTGCGGCGTTAATGTCGGCGGCGTATTCGGTCAGCATTACGAAGTTGATCTTAGGTGTTACAGCTCGTTCGAAGCCATCGAAGTCGCTATCAACAAAGCTGCGGGTGATTTGGCGGGCGCGATCGGCACGGAAGTTCATGAAGATAAGTGCATCATTATCTTCAAGTTTAGCTATCTTTCCCTGTGCATCAGGAATCGCTGTGCTAGCAACAAACTCATCGTTTTCATCACGAGCGTAAGCGGCTTCGATAGCTTCAACCGCATTGGCTGCTTGGTGTAGGCTCTTACCTTCGGTGATCAGCTCGTAAGCTTGAGAGACGCGATCCCAGCGGTTATCTCGATCCATAGCGTAGTAACGGCCAATGATAGAGGCGACTTGACCCGTACCTAAGGTGTTAAATAGCGCTTCAAAATGTGCCAGTTCAGGCTTTGCGCTGCGAGGTGGTGTATCGCGACCATCTAAAAAGGCATGTAGATACACTTTTTTAGCACCACGCTTTACCGCAAGGCGGCACATGGCTTCGATATGATCTTGGTGACTGTGAACGCCACCTGGAGATAAGAGACCCATGATGTGCACCGCACCATCGGCTTTGATTGCGGCGTCTACCGCAGCAGTCAGTGCAGGATTGCTATCAAACTCTCCATCGTCGATAGACTTACTGATGCGAGTGAGTTCTTGGTAGACGATACGGCCAGAGCCAATATTGATATGTCCGACCTCAGAGTTACCCATCTGACCATCGGGTAGGCCTACATCGATACCTGAACCTGAAATTAAACTGTTTGGATATGTCGCATTTAACTGATCAAGAACGGGCGTATTGGCATGAAAAACAGCATTTTTCTGAGTGTTTTCACGGTAACCCCAGCCATCGAGGATCAGCAATGCCAACGGGCGTTTGCGTGTCGTCATGGTAGTACCTTTAAGTTTAAAAAAATAAGATTTAAATCGGAATTGGTTAAATATTACTACCAATTATGGTCGGGTATAAAGTTATTTACCCAGATTGCCGTTATCGAATTGCCTGATCGAAGCGCTTTCAAGGCTGCTCTATCTCTACAAGCGTGACTAACATTCTGTATTCTGCCTGAAGCAATGGTATACTCTGTGCCCTCATTATATTTGGCCCTAAAAATAGTAGGCAGTAACGATGCAAGAATATATGGAATTTTTTAAAGCTAACCCTATGTTAAGCGTAGCTTGGGTTGGTTTGTTTATCGGTGTTATCGTCATAACGATTAAGACAAGCGTTTCTAAAGTAAAAAATGTCAATCATCAAGAAGCGACTATGATGATCAACAAGCAAGACGCCAAAGTAGTCGATGTGCGCGGCAAAGAAGAGTTTAAGAAGGGTCATATCGTTGGCGCTATCAACGTTCCGCTAGCCGATATAAAAAATAATCAGCTTAAAACCCTTGAAAACTCAAAAGCCAGTCCCATTATAATGGTATGCAACGCTGGCATGACTTCGTCTCAAGCTGCTCAACTGATGGTTAAGCACGGTTTTGAAAACGTGAGCAACCTGAAAGGTGGTATGGGTGAATGGCAGTCAAATAACTTGCCTGTTTCAAAAAGCAAAAGATAGAAGTGAAAGATTGAAGTGTTAGTGTAGCCATTGCTTTTTTGTTGAGTAATTGATTAGAGTGTTAGCTCTCAACTTATTGTGGTTACCAGCATTGAACTGAGGGCGAGTTCCCTCCTAAAAAGCGTCTGTTGACTAAATAAATTAAAAACCGGGATAGCAAACTAGGTTTCCATACCAAGCTTGCAAAGCCCTGAGACTGGCTCTTTTGAAGTAGCCTCATTAACATTTTTTTAAGGTAGGATAGTATGTCTGAAGTAGCAAACAACGAACAACAAGGTCCACAATTCAACATTCAACGTGTTTACACAAAAGATATCTCTTTTGAAACACCAAACAGCCCAGCTGTTTTCCAGAAAGAGTGGAACCCAGAAGTTAAGCTTGATCTAGATACTCGCAGCAACAAACTATCTGATGACGTATATGAAGTTGTACTGTCTTTGACTGTTACAGCTAAAAACGGTGAAGAAACTGCTTTCCTATGTGAAGTTCAGCAAGCGGGTATCTTCGCTATCGCTGGTCTAACTGAACAGCAGCTAGCTCACTCTCTAGGTGCATACTGCCCTAACGTTCTTTTCCCATATGCTCGCGAAGCAATTGGCAGCCTAGTAAGCCGTGGTACTTTCCCACAACTAAACCTAGCGCCAGTTAACTTTGACGCATTATTTGCTCAGTATGTTCAACAGCGTCAAGCTGCAGCAGCTGAAGCTCCAGCAGAAGAAGCTAACGCTTAATAGCATGAAAAACACTGCCGACATTACGGTACTGGGGGCGGGCTCTTACGGGACCGCCCTTGCCATTTCTTTAGCAAGCAATGGCCACAGAACCATGCTTTGGGGCCACGAACCCGAGCACATAGAAAACCTGATAAACGACAAGTCTAACGAAGCGTTTTTACCGGGTATTCCATTACCAGACCTATTAATTCCAGAGGCTGACTTAGCGACGGCATTAGCTGCATCTAACAATGTGCTAGTAGTTGTGCCTAGTCATGTTTTTGGTTTAGTGCTGAACCAAGCCAAACCGCTGCTGCGTAAAGACTCTCGTATTGTTTGGGCGACCAAAGGCCTAGAGCCTGAGACTGGCCGTTTAATACAAGATGTTGCTCGCGAAGTGTTAGGCGATGAGTATCCACTAGCCGTATTATCGGGGCCGACGTTTGCTAAAGAGCTTGCTGCTGGCATGCCGACAGCGATTTCGATAGCGGGTACCGACCCACTGTTCACTAAAGACCTAGTCGAATTACTGCATAGCCCTAAGCGTTTGCGCGTTTATGCTAACGATGACTTTATTGGTCTGCAGCTTGGCGGCGCAGTTAAAAACGTTATCGCGATTGGCGCAGGTCTGTCTGACGGTATCGGTTTTGGTGCCAATGCGCGTACCGCACTGATCACTCGCGGCCTCGTTGAGCTGACTCGACTTGGTGAAGCATTAGGTGCTCAAGGTTCAACCTTTATGGGCATGGCGGGTCTTGGTGACTTGGTACTGACTTGTACCGATAACCAATCACGCAATCGTCGCTTCGGTTTAGCATTGGGCAAAGGCTCAGATGTTGAAACCGCGCAAGATGAGATTGGTCAAGTGGTTGAAGGGTATCGCAACACTAAAGAGGTCTACACGCTGGCTAAGCGTTTAGGCGTCGAGATGCCAATCACCGAACAGGTTTATCAAGTCTTGTATAAAGGCAAGTCACCAGTTGATGCAGCGAAAGAGCTACTCAGCCGTGAGCAAAAGTCTGAGACATCGTCGGCAGAGTAGTTTTTAACTATTAGACAGAGCAACTTATTGAGTTGATTGAAAACCGAAGCCTAGCTTCGGTTTTTTGTTTTCACGACCGTAATACAGGTCAGTTATTCCTTTCTTTGTGCCTGAATAAGCTCCTCTAACGCAGTAGCCAAGAATAGCCCCCAAAACATGATTGTCCCTAAGAGCAAGAACAGACCATTGCTATGGCCAAGCGAGATACTCAGAACGGCAAGCATATTCACCCCAATAGCTGTACGTTTTAAATAGGTAAATTGTTGGCTTACTTTCATAAAAACCCTTATTAATAAGCAATCTATCCATGAAAAATCGTTAGTCATTCTTACATTATCAAATGCGGACTTATTGAATAAGGGGGGGGGGGGACAAAGTGAAACATGAGCTATCAAGGCAGTTGGCAGCTTAACTCATGGCAAAAGCACTTTTTGTCGAAGCTGGCATAAATACTTCCCTGTATAATTACCACTTCTTGCCATCCATGGCGAAGTTGGGATAAATACTTCCATGTATAAATAACAGTGCTAAAATAGCGCCCCTTTTATGCTCAAAACTTACCCTAGTTTTGAGGCTAGTTACGTTTTTAGGAGTTATCGAGTGAAACATCATGACGTCATCATTATTGGTGCAGGAGCCGCTGGGTTGATGTGCGCAGCGACTGCGGGTTACCGTGGCCGTGATGTATTGGTGCTTGATAACGCTAAACAAGCGGGGCGTAAGATCCTGATCAGTGGTGGCGGCCGTTGTAATTTCACTAATCAAAAGGTCGAGCCGAATAACTTTATCTGTAGCAATGGCCATTTTGTAAAGTCAGCACTGGCACGTTACCGCTCCAGTGACTTTATCGAACTGGTTGAGCGTCATGGTATCGAATATCATGAACGTGACCACGGTCAGCTGTTCTGCAATGACTCCGCCAAAGAGATCGTCACCATGTTGCTTACCGAGTGTGAGTGGGCGGGAGTGCAGATTAAGCTACGCACTGAAATCAGTGATATAAGCAAAAACTCCGATGGTCTGTTTGAAGTCAAAACTGACAAAGAACATTACTCTTGTGAGTCATTAGTTATCGCCACAGGTGGCTTATCTATGCCAAAGCTAGGTGCATCGCCTTACGGATACCATATTGCGCAGCAGTTTGGTTTAAAGGTGCTGTCGACCCATGCAGGGCTTGTACCTTTTACTTGGCATAGTGAGCAAAAGCAGCGCTTCGAACCGCTGTCGGGGATCGCCGTTCCGAGCACGATTACCGCCAAAGATGGCACTCAGTTTAGTGAGGCATTGCTATTCACTCATAGAGGGTTATCGGGCCCCGCTATTTTACAGATCTCCAATTATTGGAACCCTGGCGAGGCGATTAGTATCAACCTGCTACCGGGTGAAGATGTGCGCGCTAAAATCCAGCAAGCACTTGAAGCCAGCCCTAAGCAGAGCCTGCGTAATGCGCTGTCACAATGGTTGCCTAAGCGTTTAGTCGAAGTGCTATTTGACGAGATGTTGCTCAATAAGGCTCTAAACCAACTAGTACATGCCGAACGTGAGCAACTCGCTGTGGATCTTGAGTCGTGGACATTAGTGATGAACGGCACCGAAGGTTACCGCACTGCTGAAGTCACCTTAGGTGGTGTCGACACCGATGAATTATCGTCTAAGACCATGGAAGCTAAATCTGTTCCAGGCTTATTTTTTGCCGGCGAAGTGATGGATGTCAGTGGTTGGCTTGGCGGCTTTAACTTTCAGTGGGCATGGAGCTCTGGTGTGGCTGCCGGACAAGCTGTATAGGTATATCGATAGCAAAAAGAGCACTTAGGTGCTCTTTTTGCTATCTGCAGTCGCTTAAAGATGGAATCAATAACAGCGAGTACCAGACTTGGTTAGTCGCAAATTAGGCGTACCTTGAGTACTGATTCTTATAAACAGCGCGTTTGCTACACGTAATTAAGGATGGCTATTGTGTGGATCCTGATAATGATTTCTCTGCTGTTTTCGCTTGGTGCATGTGATAGCAGTTCAAAGCATGTGGCGCTGAGAAGCTTAGAGTGAAATAAGTCAGGCATTGGAGCTGAAGTAGTATTGATAATGCAACAAGGCGGCTAAACCGCCTTGTTGTTTTATTTAAACTAACTTTTATTTAAGGTCGGGTGAAGAAGAGGGTTTCATCGACTTTATTATCACCATTCTCATCTACACCTAAGCTTAAAACGTCATCGCTAACCGATAAGAATAGCCCCAGTGTTGGATCAAGTGTGAAATCTGTCAGCCCTGCATCACCGTTTGCATCAAAGGTGATATCTACAGAAACTTTATTGCTAGCAGAATCAATACTGTACTCGCCCCATTCCATACCCGACTTTTCATCTTGGTCACTGAAATCCACTTCTGCGTGGACATAAGTTCCATCGTCATAGAATACAAACATAAGCAGATCGTTTTCATCTGACTCGCCATCGATATTTCTTATTAACCAAGGCCCTAGTTCTGCGGTGGTTGCTAAGGCTGTAAAGGTTAGAACTTCATCAATGTTGCCGTCAGCATCTTCATCGACATCTAATATCAAATTGCCATTAACTAACTTGGCGAATAACTGTGGGTCTCCCGTTTCTACCCCAAAGTCATTGAGTCCGACACTACCGTTTTTATCGAAGTTCTGCGTGGTAAAAACACGGTTATCGTTATCACGTTGATAAGTTCCCCATTCCATACCTGACTCTTCAGTTGAGTCATCACTATCGACTTCAAATAATACGTAGGTGCCGTCATTAAAAAAGGTGATACTGAGCAGGTCGTTTTCATCGACACTTGCCAGCCAACTGCCAACAATTCCGACTTGAATATTGTTTTTTGTTAACTCATCGGTCAGGTGCGAAAGCGCCGCTTCTTCAGAAATTAGCTCCGAAACGCTGGTATCTTGTCCACCATTTGCAACTGTTGACAGCACTGCGCTGCTTGCTGCGAATTCGCTAACGGCTAAATCAAAGTTGACAGGTTCAGCGCTGTCTATTGCGGTTTGAGTTATCGTGATGCCATTACTTGGGTTACTATCTTGATCTAAGGTTTGTAGTAGTCTAGCCATGTTGACGACAGAATCTGTTGTCACGTCCTCTGTGTTAGCAATATCAAGTGGCGTGACTATACCCGACGCTTCAGTGGCTGGAAACTCTAAGTCGCCGATATGAAAAGTAACGGTCTCTCCCTCAATATAATCATATCTACCTTCAGTATCCGTTATTCCTTCAAGGGTTTGGGTACGATAACCGATGCCAATTACAGGACTATCAAGGAACAGACCTGATATTGGGGTAGGGGCCACGACTGTTGGGGGCTCTTGTGGCACAGGTGCATTGTCCTCGTCATCACCGCTACAGGCCGTTAGGGTGTAGGTGAGTAATAGTGTTGGAAGCAGTGAGAAATATTGATGTTTATTGGCTGCTCTAAGTGGATTTTTACGCATGTTAAGCTCCATGTTATTTGTTTCCTTGTTTATCGATTTATTTGCTTATAACTCATTTTTTTAGCTAAATTTTTGCTCCGTTTAAAACCGTTGAATGTCTAAGAACAAAATAAACACAAAGAAGCGTTAACAGCTGTGAATTGTTATTAATTCTATTTATTTCAACAATTCAAAGGATTTCAAAAAAATTCAAAATATTCTTAAACCCGCAGGGAAATAGTCAATGACTTAACTATTATTTATACCTATCAGTATGAGAGGTTGGTCTACTCCGAACTGCGCAACTTTTGGTGAGCGATTCGCCCTTTATACTGAATAATATTAAGAGTATGGTGAGTGAAGAAAACGTAGGCTTGCTACCAGTAATTAAGGATGGTTATTGTGCGCATACTGATAATTATATCTCTGCTGTTATCGCTTAGTGCATGTGATAGCGGTTCAAAGCATGTGGCGCTGGGAAGCTTAGAGCGCCAGCGTATTGCACTGACGGCAACCACTAACGAAGTCGTGGTCGCCTTGCCTGTAGCACAGGGGAGTATGGTCACGAAAGGCACAGTGCTGGTGCAACTCGATGATACCCAGCAAAGAGCACATGTTGCTAAGGCGTTAGCCGATGTGGCTCAAGCCACGGCTAATTATGAAAAGTTACTCAAGGGGGCTCGCGAAGAGGAGATAGCCTCTGCCAGAGCAACGGTCGCCGGAGCCCAAGCTCGGTTGCAAGAAAGCGAAGCCAATTACCGTCGAATCGCCAGCATGGCTAAGGACAATCTTGCCAGTAAAGCCGATCTCGACCGAGCCTTAGCTAGCCGTGATGCCGACAATGCTAGCCTTGAGAGCGCTCAGGAAAACCTACGTGAATTAGTGAGCGGTTCCCGTGAAGAGGATATTCGTTTTGCCTTGGCAAACCTGCAGGCTAGCGAGGCTGTGTTATTAGGCGAGCAGAAGAAGCTCGATGACTTAACCATTCGCGCTACTCGCGATGGCATTCTCGATAACTTGCCCTGGAACTTAGGTGAACGCGTGACTCAAGGAAGCCCGCTGGCGGTGGTGCTGGCGGGTAAGGCACCTTTTGCGCGGGTTTATGTGCCTGAGCCATATAGAGTGAGGATAAGCATTGGTGATGCGCTCTTAGTGCACGTGGATGGTATCGACAAGCCCATCGAAGGCAAGGTCAGTTGGATAGCCAATGAGCCTGCTTTCACGCCCTATTATGCGCTAAATCAAGAGGAGCGCTCGCGACTGATGTATCTCGCCGAAGTGCAACTTCCCGACAGCTCGGCTTCATTGCCCAGTGGCGTACCCGCTCAGGTAGAGATGCCATGACTTCATCGGTCATCAAAAACCGCCAGTCGGTCCCCCTGAATAATCAACCGGTCATTAAAACTAAGGCTCTATGCCGAGACTTTGGTAGTTTAAAGGCAATTCAGGAGCTCGACTTTGAGGTTGAGAAGGGCCAAATCTATGGTTTTTTAGGCCCCAATGGTTGCGGTAAGACCACGGCGATTCGCATGTTAACTGGCCTATTGCTGCCGACTTCCGGTGAGATAGAAGTATTAGGGCTCACCTTGCCAAGAGATGCCGAAAAGCTACGCCTTAAAATCGGCTACATGACGCAAAAGTTTTCCCTATATGACGACTTAACGGTTAAAGAAAACCTGAAGTTTATTGCCAAAATCTACGGTTTGTCTCGCAAAGAGCAAACTGCGCGCATAGAAGAGTTGCTGCATACCTACGGATTAGACCAAAAGGCCGATCAGCTTGCCGGTAGTATGAGTGGTGGTCAGAAGCAACGCCTAGGCTTGGCGGCTGCGACCATGCATAAGCCTGAATTACTGTTTTTAGATGAGCCAACTTCGGCTGTGGACCCTGAGAATCGCCGCGATTTTTGGGAGAAATTATTCGATCTGTGTGAACAGGGCACCACCATCTTAGTGTCGACTCACTATATGGATGAGGCGGAGCGCTGCCATAAGCTAGCAATATTAGAGGCTGGGGTTAAGCGCGCAGATGGCTCGCCCGATGAGCTGATGCAAAACATGGGAGCGCAGGTGGTTGAGGTCGAATCTACAAACTTAAGACGCCTTAAGCAAGAGTTACTGGCGCTTCCGGAGGTGATTAGCGCCGCACAGCTAGGCTCTAGATTACGGGTCTTAGTCAAAAGTCATTGCAGTGATCCAGTTGGTTTTTTAAGTGAAAAGCAATCCTTGCCGCTGGATGGGTTAACACTGGTGAGGCCGAGCCTTGAGGATGTATTCGTCACTTGTACGGGGAAGGGGCGTCAATGAAAACGCTTTATCGGTTACAGGCGATTGTGGTTAAGGAGCTGACTCAGCTTAAACGCGACCGAATGACCTTTGGTATGGTGATAATGATCCCGTTGATCCAGCTGATGTTATTTGGCTTTGCGATTAACACCAATATTCGAGATATCCCAGTCGGTGTGGTGGATCAGAGTCAAACGGGCCTGAGTCGAGTGTTAATCCAAACTGTAAGAGCGACTCAGGTGGTGGAGTTTACCGAGCATTTCGTTGATATCGAAACGGCCCATGCTGCGATAGTCAGAGGTGAAGTGCGCGCGGTGTTAGTGATCCCCAAAGATGTCAGTCAGCGTTTAGTGCGCCACAAAACGGTGGGGCTAGGTACGCCGCCCTCCAGCGATGAGGAGACCAGCCGTCCAGTGGCACAGTGGATTGTGGATGGCTCAGATACCATGGTGGCTGCAGCCATCAAAGGCCTGCGCGCCATGCCATTAACTGAGCTACTTGGAATGCCAGCTAATCGAACCACACCCACCTTTGAGGTGGCGTTATTTTATAACCCTGAGCAGCGTACGGCGGTGAATATCGTACCTGGGCTGGTGGGGGTTATTCTCACCATGACCATGATTATGTTCACTTCGGCGGCGATTGTGCGTGAACGTGAGCGCGGTAACTTAGAGATGCTGATCACCACCCCGATCCGCTCTATTGAGCTGATGTTAGGCAAGATCATCCCCTACATGTTTATTGGTATTGTGCAGGTTAGCATCATTCTTGGTTTGGGATACAGCGTCTTTAATGTGCCGATAAACGGCAGTCTATTGCAGCTGGCTGGGGCGACCTTGCTGTTTATTATGGCGAGCTTAACCTTAGGCTTAGTGATCTCGACTATAGCTAAAAGTCAGCTACAGTCGATGCAGATGACTATTTTCGTGCTGCTGCCTTCCATATTGTTATCGGGATTTATGTTTCCCTATGAAGGCATGCCACTCGAGGCGCAATACATTGCCGAGGCGCTGCCTGCGACTCATTTTATGCGGCTGATCCGTGGTGTCGTGCTGCGAGATGTTGAAATTATCGATATGACCTATGACGTGACTTGGTTGGCGGTATTTACGGTGATCGGGCTGGTTGTGGCATCTATGCGCTTTAAAAAGAATTTAGGCTAGCTAAGTTAATAGCAGATGCTGCTTCATCATTCGCTAGCGTTAATAATGAATAACTAGTCGTAGCAGGCCACTGTTAAAACGCTTGATTAAAAACTTGTTACTTTAAGGTCGTTGCTTAAAGGGGCTAGATTTTAGAAAGATATCGGTGTGGCGTTAATAAACTCGCTCCAAGTTGAGAGGTCGTGCTGATAAAAAAATAAGCCGCGCCAATGGGGAGAGCATTAGTCGCGGCTGAATATTTATATCATCAGCCACTAGTTATAACCTCGGATGTAGCTAGGCGTTTCATCCTCTCGTTCTTCCGCCTGAGCATGTTTCTCTTTAAGCTCAGACTCATTATCGGGGACTTTACATAGAGCGAAGTCGCTCTGGTTATAGACATTAAAAAAGTAGTTTTCCATATAAGCATTCCATTGATTAGCTAGTCTGTTTAATTATGTATAGTTTAAAAAATAGCTTTGATCGCATAATGGGAAAATTTATTTACTGTTTGCTGTTATTTAATCTTATTTTTAGCTCTGAGCGGTAAGTTTTAAATATACGTTTTAATATTTGGGTGAAAATGAGAGTCCTCATCGTTTTAATTTTTGTCACGCTATTAAGTGCCTGCTCTAGCGCGCCATCTCAGAGCCTTTCCTCGGGGAAAAGTCCTTCTTTATCGAATACGTCAGAGACAAAAAATCAGTTATTACAGATGCACCGTGAATGGAAGGGGGCGCCTTATCGCTTAGGCGGTATGAGTAAAAAGGGGATAGATTGCTCAGGATTTGTGTTGCTGACCTTTCAAAGCCGCTTTGGTCGGCAACTACCTAGAACCACGGCGCAGCAAAGAGAGTTGGGCAAGAGTGTCAGTAAGAGTCAGTTACGCGCCGGTGATCTGGTGTTTTTCAAAACTGGCTGGAGCACTCGCCATGTGGGAATTTATATCTCAGACTCGCAATTCTTGCATGCCTCGACTAGCCAAGGGGTAATGATCTCTAGTTTGAATAATAGCTATTGGAAGCAAAAATACTGGTTATCGAGAAGGCTGTAATATAATGGGTATAACGGCCTCAAGGTGCGAGCATTAGCTTGCACCCTGAGACTGTATCAATAGTCGCTGTTAGAAACGGCGCCCCACAGAGAGTAGCAGCTGATCCCAGTTTAAGAAGCCGTATTCGAGAAACACGTTCCATTCATTCTTAGGGCCGAAATCATACACCATACTCACTGACATATTGTGGCTCTCAGAGCTAACTAGGTGGACGTCATAGTCGATGGCAATCCCGCCAGGTCTTCCGAGTAGTGGAATGTTGAAGTCATAACTACCCCCAATTTTCTGATTGATCATCTGGTAGTTATAACCGACTAAGAATGCCAGCTTGTCACCACCGATATCGTATCTTTGCCCCATACGGATTGAGCCGATATAGGTTTGAATTGTGCTATCGGTGGTGGTTGTCCATGAATTAGTAAATGCAGCCACACCGGTAAAAATAAATGGGTGCATACCGGGGATCACCTCTGCTTGGCCTGCAAGCACCGCACCTAGGCCTAGGTTATACGCCGTGTACTCGATAGGAATAGGCAGCACCATGTCGATACCGCCATTGCCTAACCCTTGAGCATTGCTTAGATCCGCAAGGATATCTTTATGGCCCTTGGTGTAGCCTGCAAGGCCATAGACGTTAAGGAAGGGCAGTACCCAAGCATCGGCTCTTAGCTGAATACTTTCATCTTCTCCGGTAATGATCACGTCATCGGCGGGGATCACCACATTGGCGTTAAGGTTGTTTAACCAGCCACTGCCCGATAGGCCAAGGTTGAAGTTGTCTTTGGCATCGTAAGCAACCGACTGCTTGTTGTAGTAAATATTAAAACCGACAGGAATAGGTAACTCGTAGCCAAGCTCGCGTGCCTTATCACCCCAAATGGGCAGGTGGCTCCAGTGAGCAGGTTGTTTGCGTTCGATGTCTGTCGTATCGCTATTGTTGGCCCACACATTAGAGGTGAAGGCGCTAAGTAGCATCACAATAACAAGATGTTTGTTCATTTATCTCGATCTCTGATTTAAATTTAAAAAGCTTCGGTAAAAGTGAGGTAGAAACCGCTGTCGCCGTCACTAAAGCCAAGATCGACGCGCACGTTCATCCTAGGTTGTAACTCGTAGCGGTAGCCTAGGCCGTAGCTGTATAGCAGTGTTTGGTAAAGCTCTGTGTCTGTGCCCGCAATCGAGCCGATACCAGCCCACACGGTTGCCCCGTGTGCCGATAATTCGCCGTTGTCACGCAAGAAGGTATGGCGATATTCTAAGGTGTGCTCAATCGCTTCATTGTCACGGTAGCGCCCTTGATAGAGGCCGCGCAGCGATGACTGGCCGCCAAGGGTTGGCAGATCATAATAAGGGACTTCGCCTTCACTCCACTGATAAGCGTTATAGAAGGCCAGCACCTTACCCAATGCTAAAGTTACGTAATAGCGATGGTCGACAAGGGCTTTTTGGTAGCGGTTATCGCTACCAAAGCTTGGGTTATAGTTGATGTACACGAAGTTCAGGTACTGCCCCTGCCAAGCGTTAACCGTGACATCGCGACTGTCGTAATTGATGGAGAAGCCTAAGCCCACTGACAGCGGCTTATCTTTGAATGCCTGAAAGTTCTCGTCCTCAATCGCCGTCGGTGGCAGGCTGGTTTGGTCAGGTTTGAAGTAGTTTAGCCGCAGTGCCGGACCAAAATAGAAACCGTAGTCGCTCTTAAAGTCTAAGTTGGCGTGATAAGTCAGCGAGGTCTTATTCAGTAAGGTGTCGTCAGATGCCGGCTGCTTTTTACCCGCGTCATAACCCACACCCCAGAAGTTTTCACTCTGATCGGCTAATACAAACAAGCCGCTATAGCGGATATCATCGTTATCAAAAAATAGATTCTGCCTCGAGCGCAGGCTGTAACCCACATCGCCCTCGCCTTTATTGACGATGCCAAACAGAGACACGCTTGAACGTTGCAATTCAGCTTGCTCACGCTCGGTTTTAAAGGAATACAGGCCGCCGAGAGCCATCATCAGACCGTTTTCGGGTGTGAACGCTGGGCCACCTAGAATATCGAACATGGCTAGGCCATTTTTGTCGATATGGTTGCGCTTGGCGTACTCAAGATCCGTGATTGCTTTACTTAGCTCATCACAGGCTTGCTCTGTGCTGCAGTCGTCTTCTTGGTTGTCGAGAGTATCGATAGCATCATCATAAGCTTGGCTACGCTCTTCGGCTTGCTGTTGGCTGCTGAAGAATGGCTGTTCGCTACTCTTTGTCGGCAAAGTTTGCTGGATTTGCTCGGCATAGAGAAGGTGAGAAAAAAGCATAGTTGCTAACGCTAAACTAACGCGCAATAAGCCCTGAGTGCTGTTCAAAGATTGTCCCTCGACATGGTATGAATTCGGCTGAATTCGAGTAGGCGCAAGAGTACGGTAGAATTTGTCGAAAACAAGTGTTGCCACAGGCTGGGATATCAAAAATAGTGCGAGCTATATCTCGTTTGCGGTAAATGTATTCAATTGTGGCTGTATTTTGAGCAGAAGAGGCCTGTTGACCAGTGAATAACCAATAAATCATTGGGGGCTATTTTTATATTTAATGCCAGATTTATTGGGTCTAATTCGTTAACTTTGTGCTACTTTAACGCCACACTATAGAGACGCTAACGTTCACGATAAACTTTCAAATAAGCAGTTTATCCATGAGCAGATTGAAGGAATAGACAATGAGCAAAGCTAGAATCGGTATTGTGACAGTAAGTGATAGAGCCAGTGCGGGTATTTATGAAGATATCTCAGGCAAGGCGATTATCGATGTACTGAATGAATACCTGACGTCTGAGTGGGAGCCTATCTATGAGGTGATCCCTGATGAGCAGGATGTGATTTCTGCAACCTTGATTAAGATGGCCGATGAGCAAAACTGTAGCCTTATCGTGACCACTGGTGGCACTGGCCCAGCTAAGCGTGACGTGACGCCAGAAGCGACTGAAGCGGTATGCGATCGTATGATGCCAGGTTTTGGCGAGCTGATGCGCGCCGAATCGTTGAAGTTTGTACCAACGGCCATTCTGTCGCGCCAAACTGCGGGCCTACGTGGCGACTCACTCATCGTTAACCTACCAGGCAAGCCAAAGTCTATTCGTGAGTGTCTTGATGCTGTGTTCCCTGCGATCCCTTACTGTATTGACCTAATGGACGGCCCATTCCTAGAATGCGACGAGTCGGTTATCAAACCATTCAGACCTAAGGCTAAGTAAGTCTTTTGGATTGATAGAATACGTTTTTACTAACAGATGTATTCTCAATTTAAGCCCGGCATTTGCTGGGCTTTTTCATAAAGCTTGTAAAGCTTTAAGTGAGTGCACATGTGACCCTATTTAGTTGTTTGTTCAGCCACCTTTGCGGGCAATCAGGTGAGCACTGTAGCCAGTTAATAGCAGTAGGCTAGGGATAGCGATAAAGTGGGCAAACAACTGCGGCTCTATGTGGAAATTGAGCCACAATAACAAGCCCCAGCATGGAAGCAAATAGCTCAGGCTTAATAGTTTATAGCGCGCTCTAATGCAGAGGGCCTTACCTTTGCTGCGGCGAGATTTCTGCTCTATATCCATACTCATGCTGTTATTCATATTCATGCCCATAGCTGGACTCCTATACCTAAACCTTCAATAACCGTCAGTATAAAAACTAGACAAACGGCTTTTAAGTGTCATTATTGACAAAATAAAGGTGATAAGTGACAGGCGGAAAAGGGCGGTTAATTATGAAGCGAATCGCAGTTCTAGCGGCCGATAACGCCGTGGCTGGTGGTATTCTTAGTTTTATGGATGTATTTAGCTTCAGTAATACTTACTGGAAAGAGACTCATCCCGATGCCGATGAGGCGCTATTTGAGTGTGCGATTATTTCGCCTCATGGTGAGCCAATCAACAGCGACCATAATATCCAGCTTCCAGTTATCGCTCATGAAGAGGCCGAGCATTACCTTAGTCATGCAGATGTCGTAGTCGTTGCCTCGGCTACCATTACTAATCGCAAACAATTTAATACCTACCTAGATGACTTTAAGCCACATATAGCAAGCTTGCGCCAATTTGCTAGTACGGGTAAACCGATAGCGGCCTATTGTTCGGGTACCTTAATGCTAGCGGCAACAGGGTTACTCGACCATAAGAAAGCCACCAGCGTGTGGTGGTTAGCCGAATTGTTTAGGCGTAGCTTTCCTCTGGTTAACCTGTGTAGTGAGCATGTGGTCATGAACGACGGTCAGTACTATACGGCTGGGGCTACTAGCGCTAACCTGAGTTTGGCGTTGCAATTAGTGCAGAAACTTGCGGGAGAACAGATTGCGATGCAGATGGCCAAGGTGCTGCTTATCG
The DNA here is from genome assembly GCF_022398325.1 of Shewanella sp. Isolate13. Taxonomy (GTDB): domain Bacteria; phylum Pseudomonadota; class Gammaproteobacteria; order Enterobacterales; family Shewanellaceae; genus Shewanella. Next base: position 198,768 of record NZ_JAKEVD010000004.1, on the reverse strand, counting down.
ATCCGAATCGTACCTCACAACAAGCCTTTATGACCTTAGATGCTGAGCCACGGCACAAGGATGAGCTGGTGGCTCGCATTCAAGACTGGATGCAATTTCACCTAAATAGCAGTCTACAGTTAGATGATATTGCCGACAAATTTGCCCTAGGTAAGCGCACCTTGATCCGCCGCTTTAAGAAGGCAATTAATGAAACGCCTGCCAGTTATATACAGCGGCTTAGGGTCGATGAGGCTAAGCGATTACTAGAAACGACGGAACTGGCGATAGAGCAGATAGTTGAGCAGGTCGGCTATGAGGATGTGAGTTCATTTAGAAAGTTGTTCATTCAAACCACGAGCTTGTCGCCGCGGGCTTATCGGCAAAAATTTAATACCCATGACTGCTGTTAATGTTTTCTGCGTTAGTTGCCGAAGTCATTAATCTATGGGTAAAAACAGCCTCTTTACTGTGGCTTACAGTGCGTTGATCTTAGATTTTAAATCATAACTGCTATCAGTCACGATTTTTTCAAGCACTTCCACCCGCTGCTCTAAATGACGATTTTGCTTACGCAGCAGTTCAAGCTCGTTGTTAGTGAGCTCTGAGCTAGTGATCTTTCGCGACTTAAGGTAGTGCTTAAACGCCTCTCCTGCGGTAGCAATTGCAACGATTGCGACAATTAATACAATCATGGGGATATCCATAGTGGTACTCCTTATTCAGTTATCTATGTCTTTTAGCTTTGAGCGTTAGCTCGACTCGCATACTTATTGACGGCCTTACCTGTGATAGCCCAAACCATCACGCCACCCCACGCAATCAGTGAAAAACCAGCAGGGATACAGGCGAGGAAAATCAGTTTGAAGTGTTTGCGATTAAACACTAGTGCCAACATGGCAGGTAGAAACCAGATAACCACTACCGCTACGGCAAGCATTGCCATAAAAGCATAGTTATCACTTGCTAAGATTTTATCGATAAATTCCATTTCCATATTCCTAATCCTTTAAAGGGTTATCAAATGAATGGCGTTATCGAGGGAGTATTTCCCCCCCGATAGCCCATTCTCTTTTTACAGGCCAAACACGATCTTTTCGCTCTTCAGTGATTTTTGCATGCCGACGGCAAGTCCCAGTGCGATGGCGAGGGTAAATGCCGATGAAACGGCTAACTGCATCATGGGGAGTTCGCGACCCTTAATAAACTCAATCAAGGCTTGAAGTTGTCCCGATACTGGCAACCACTGAATGGTTTCTGGCGCGATGTTATAGCTGGCGGCCATGGCTAACATCATAGGCACCATCAACACGATAGTGATGTATGACTGGGCCTCCTTAAAGCTCTTGGCCATAAAGGAGACGAACAGCTGCAAACAGGCGGCCATAATCGCCACTGGCGCACCGACAATCAGCATCATCAGCATAAAGTTAGTGTTAACGCTGACGGCAAACCCAAGCTCCTGCCAAGGGACAAAGGCATAGGCGAATTTGGACACTATGAGTGTCAGCACCAGTCCCACCATGGCAAAAATGGTGACCGCAATAATTTTAGCGATAACAATTTCCCAGGTAGAAACCGGATGGCTTAACAGTAGCGCCAGTGAATTACGCTCGCGCTCACCGGCACTGGTATCGATGGCCAAGTTCATGCCTGAGATAAACACCGCGTAGATCATGGTCATGGTTGCTAAGCCCAAGATCATGCCCGCCTTAGAATCTGGTGTGGCCTTATCTTCGACATTGAGCTTAATCGGTTGCATCACTCGCGGGTCGATACCGCGAGCGATTAGGCGCAGGCTGCCCATCTCACCACTGTATTCCTGCAGGCTCTTTTCGAGGCGACGAATAGAGATCTGTAGCTTCTCATCTGAGGCATCGGCAATCACGGTGACTTCGGCGCTAAGACCCTTTGCCATATTGGCGGCGTAGTCATCGCTGATCACTAACTGAATGTCTTTTGTGTCTTCACCATCGCCTTGGGATATGCCGCGGCTAGAGAGAAACTTCACCAGATCTGGTGCGCCTTTGGCGTTATCTATCTCAATATTGAGATCTTCAGGGCTGGTTAGCTGACCGATTAGCAGAAAGAACATGCCGCACATCAGTAGTGGTGCGCCGACCGCGTAGTAGAGGCCCGCCATTACCGAGCGTTTATCACGAGCGGCGTCGATCAGCTCTTTGCGGATCATAGAAATTATTTTATTACTCATTTTGAAATCCTTTTAACGCCACGTATTAGGCTGCAATGCCTTCGTCGGTACCAATTAATTGGATAAAGGCATCTTCGAGGGAGGCCTTACCCGTCTGCTGACAGAGTGCGTCTGGGCTACCTACCGCAACTACTCGGCCCTCGGCCATTACGATCACCTGATCACACAGAGCGGCAACCTCTTGCATCACATGGCTAGAGAACAGCACACAGTGGCCCTGACTCTTTAGATCTCGCAAGATGTCTCGTAGGACGCGGGTGCTCATTACATCAAGGCCACGGGTAGGCTCATCGAGAATGATATTGGTGGGCTGGTGGACAATCGCCTGCGCCAGCGCCGTCTTCATTCTTTGTCCCTGTGAGAAGCCTTTACACTGTCTATCGGCGATATCGGCGAGATGCAGTTTGTCGATCACCTTACTGGTCGCCAGCTTCGCTTCTTTGCGGGATAGACCATTTAACTCGGCGAAGTAGCTGATGTACTCCCGCGGCGTTAGGCGCTCGTATAGTCCGAATGGGTCGGGAAACAAGCCTAACTGCTGCTTGGCGGCAACGGGGGATTTGGCGATATCGATACCATCGATCTCGGCTATACCATTATCGGGCTTAAGCAGGCCAAACACAGTGCGTAAGCAGGTGGTCTTGCCTGCGCCATTGGGGCCGAGCAGACCGGTGATCTGGCCATCGAGGGCTGAAAAACTTAAATCGTTCAGCGCCTGCACATCTCCGATGCGTTTCGATAAATTTGATACTTGTATCATGGCTGTGTCCTTACTTGTTCAGGGCTGTCTGTTCGTCTAATTTTCCGGGAGCATCGCTTGGAATCGCTTCAACTGTGCTGGCGTTAAGATAGAAGTTACGGCGAATGTCCTCATTGAGGCACTTGGCATCCAGTTCGGCTACCGACCCTTGCTCTACCAGCTGTGCGATTAAATCATTCCCGCAGGACTGATACGCCACCCCATGAGTCGCATAGGGGGCGACAAAGTGTTTGGCATTGCTGAGCTTTTCCATGGCCAATTCGCCCCAGCTTGGTGGGGTGGCAGGATCAAGCTCGCCTGATAGCAAGAGTGTCGGGATATCGCTGCTAATCGGCTTGCTAAAGCTGGCATCGACCGCAGGCATGTTCCACACTGCGCAGGACTCGGCAAAGGTTTTCAGCATCTCTTTGCCAAAGTAGCTCTCGCTGGTTTTCGCGCGAAGTTCGGGTGTCAGCCGCTGCCAATCTTCACCACACACCACTGAGGCATGCATCCCCATGGCGATACCTGCGTTGTCGATCCCCATTGCATAGAGGCCCGTAATAGGTTGATAGTTGCCCTTGGCGGCTTGGTGAATTGCATGGGGCATAAGCGAGCGCGTACTTGGAGAATACAGCGCCATGCGTAGTGCACCCTTAAACTTGCTGCGGGTCAGAGTCAGTTGGGTCATTTCACCGGTAAGCGGGTCGGGCACTTGGCTAATCTTTGGCCCTTGAGTCAGCTCGGCATCGACCTTTTCTAGATCGGATCTAAGCTGTGGAAACTGACCATGGCAAAGGCGGTTATTGGCGCAATCTTCAATGAGTAGGTCGAAGGCACGGGCGATAGCATTACCTATGGCTAGCACGCTCTGCTGCATCGGAATCACGCCATCTAAGGTGACGGTTGCTAGGCTTTGCGGATAGTGACGCATATAGAGCTGCGCCATACGTGTGCCATAGGATACACCGTAAAGGTGTAGCTTCTGGTAGCCTAAATGCTGTCTTACCGCCTCGAAATCTTTAAGGGCGCTGAGGCTGCCGTATTGGGTGACGTCTGCATCGAGTGTGTCGAGGCATTTTTGAGTCTCCAACTGGGTATCAAAATCACTTTCGTTAACCGCCAGCGCACTGTCGAAACCATCACCGATACACTGTAATTGGTTTGATTGGCCTGTACCTCGCTGGTCGATAAGAATCACATCTTGGGTTTGGCGAACTTTAGAGAGCATGCGATCGAAGCCTTGAGCGTTCTCGATAGCCGACTGTCCTGGGCCGCCCGCAATTGCCAGTAGGGCTTCAACTTTGTCGCTAGGCTTAATCGCTGGCATCACCACATAGTGGATCTCAATCTGCTTGCCGTCTGGCTTTGCATAATTTTCAGGAACCAAGATTAAGCCACACTGCATCTGCTCCGATAGACCGTCGACATAACAGGCTTGCTGATTGTTGGGTTTAGCGTGAGTTGGATTGGCTGAAGTGTCTGCTTGAGCAGAAGGAATGAGTAGCCCTGCGCCGAGTAAGAACGCCGTGGCTAGCGGTTTTTTACGCCATAGCGCAGGGACCACTCGAGCGCGTAATTGAGAGTACATTCCATGAAGCATGATACTGATTCCTTATTGCAATTTAGCGTATCTATGTTAACTTTGTACTGTATCGGTGTATCAATGTATTAATACAGTAACCAAAGGCTAATGTTAGAACAACTAAATGTCAACCCCAGTAGTGGTGAACCCATATATCGGCAATTGAGCGAGCAGATAGTGCGCTTGATTGTGGGCGGTCAGCTGCAGAGTGAGCAGGTCTTGCCGTCTGTACGTCAAATGGCCGAACACCTTACCGTTAACCCCATGACGGTATCCCGTGCGATTCAGCAACTTGTCGAGCAAGGCTGGTTGGAGCGTCGCCGTGGTCAGCCCACTCGTGTGGCTCAAAGAGAGCAAAATGAAGCCAATAACAGCGATAAACTCATCTTTCCTCAAGTTGATGCACTCATTAAGCAAGCGCAGCAGTTGGGGATAGAGCTAGAAGGATTACAAACCTTGCTGGGAGAACGCTGGCAAAAATAGCACCGAGCTATATAAATGATTTAGCAGGACTTAAGGACTATTTTCGATGGAAATGAAGCAAACGCCGACTTTAGCATTTAAGCAGGTAAATAAAGACTTCGACGGACAGAGTGCCTTGAAGTCATTGAGCTTAAAGCTCTATCCAGGCATGGTCGTTGGACTACTTGGGCAAAATGGCGCGGGTAAGTCGACCTTGATGCGTTGTGCATTAGGGATTATGGAACCTTGCTCAGGCGAGGTAAGCGTCCTAGGAGCCTCAGTAGCAGAGCTCAGCTCTGAGCTAAAAATGCAAATTGGCTATGTTCCACAGCAGCCTTTTGGCTACGAAGGTTTTAGTGTGGCAAAAGCACTCGATCTACACCGCAGCTTCTATCCCGATTGGGATATGGCATTAGAGGCCGAGTGGCTCAAACGCTTCGATCTCGATCCTAAACAGCAAGTTCAGCGCCTGTCTGTGGGGCAACGCCAATCCTTGGCCTTGATTATGGCCATGTCTTATCGCCCTAAACTACTTATCTTAGATGAACCTGTCGCTAGTTTAGACCCGATTGCACGACGCAAATTTATGGCCGATCTGTTTGAACTTGCTATCGAATCTGGCTCTTGTGTGCTGTTTTCCTCCCATATCACCTCCGATCTCGAGCGCGTCGCCAGCCATCTCGCATTGATTAAAAGAGGCGAACTGGTGCTGTTTAAAGAGATCGATGAGCTGCGTGAACAGGTAAAGCTGTTGAGTCTTGAGGATAAAGCGGAGCTGCCTGCAGAACTGACGGTGTTGAATCGCCGAGGTAGCAAGGTGCTGGTGGATAACTATCAACACAGTTTTGAAGGGCTACTAACTGCTGACACCCTTAACCTTGAGCAACTATTTATGGAGTTGCACTCATGAACTGGGCGTTGATCCGCTCAGGAAGGTGGTTAAAGGGATGGACGCGTTTATGGTTGTTTGATTTAGGCTGTGCCAGTTTTCTTGGGGTCGCGATGCTCGGGCTAGTCATGGCGTTGGGGTTACCGCTTTTATTGCCCGATAACGCAGAGCGCAAAGTTGATACGCTAATCCTATTGATGAATATGTTCGTCGCCTCGGCTTGTGTGGCGATTGCTTGGCAGCTGAACCGTTTATCGGCAACCGAGTGGGCAACATTAGTCCCTCAATATCGGCAGAGTGTGTTACTGCAGGCCTTGAGCTTATTGCTGATCACTATTATTACCGCGGTAGGTTTTTTGTTGGCCCACGATGCGTTAGATAAAACAGCGGAGTTGCTGCTGACCTTGCTATTCAGTTTCGGCTTTCTCTATTTGAGTCTGACAACGAGTAATGCTTTTTACCTATCGTTTTTACTCTATATCTCGCTACCTATGTATCCCTATTTGGTTGGCTTATTACCCCAAGGAGCTAGCTTTCTACTACTGTTTGCGGTCTTAGTCTTAGCGGTAATCCTGTGGCAAAAACTGATGAGGTTAGGCTGGAATAGTAGGGCGCGTAGCGTTTATTTAAATGGACTCGAGATGGGCTGGTTCTGGTTGCCGTCACCACAATCGTTTAAGTTATTGAACAGACTCGAACGTAGCCTGCACCCGGCTAACTATTTTATCGGCCCGGTATTTAGCATCATGTTGTTTGCCATGCCGTTATTTACCCTGAGCTTAGCCCTCATCGCTCACTATATGGGTTACCAAGTGCCTGTATTGAGTTTGCTGGTGCAGTTTAACTGTATCTTGTGTGGCATGCTGCACTGGAGCCGTATTCAGCGTTGGCGCGCGGTTGAGAGCCTATTCGTTCTGCCAGGGTTTGATGGTAAGCAGGGGATGATAGAAGCGTTTATGAAGGCGCAGTATCGCCTGTTGGCCATATTAACCATAAGCATGGTGATCACAGCTAGCCTAGTTAGCCTGCTCAATCCTGCCATTAACCTCTCTATCTGGTTACATATCGTATTAACCACGCTGTTCGGTTGTGGGCTAACCCTTGGCTTGGGATCCATGTGCCGCACGTCGCTGCAGATCTCAGGGTTGATCTTCCTCATTGGCATATTGTCTGGCTGGGTATCGGCGGGATTAGCCAGTGTTGAAAGCGGTGAACAAGTCTGGCACATGGTGAGATGGGATCTGCTATTTACACTGCTCTCTTTTGTGATGCTTTGGTTTGCGAAGCGGCGCTTATGGCGAGGAGATCTGCTGCGCCTATAGCAGAAAAACTGCAATTATTAGCGTAAACGCCGGCAGGTGGTTAAAGTTTAATCTTTATTTTGTCGCAGAAATCGCAGGAAATACGTACACATGTTAATAAAGTATTTCTGTTTTAATTAAGATACTTAGCTTCAGAGAGTTCTTGTTAAATAAAGGCTGTTCCCTAATCAGAGCAGTCTTTTTTTGTGTCTGAGTTAACAGAAATAGAGCAAAAACTCTTAGTGTTTAGAGTATCTTCGAGTAAACTTGCGTCAAAGCGGAACACTTGTAAGCTAAAAGGTAGCTATTTTATGTCGCTCGAGCAATATCACGTAGTACGATTAATACAGCAACAGAGCCAAGCACTTGGCGATGCGACTGCACTCGAAGGCTTCGAAACTGCAGCGCCTTGGCATCAAGTGAGTTGGACTCAATTTGACACCATTACCTCAAAAATTGCACGAGTGTTGATTCAGTTTGGTATTGAGTCACAAGACCGCGCAATCATTTTGTCACAGAACTGTCCGCAGTGGACCTGTGCCGATTTAGGCCTATTGAAGGCTAAAGCCGTTGTGGTGCCTATCTATCCAACTAGCACAATTGAACAAGCTGCTTACATAGTTAACGATGCTGAAGCAAAGTTGATCTTCGTTGGTGATAAAGAGCAATACACGATGGCGTGTGAGCTCGTCGCCCAGTGTGACAGCCTGACGCGTATCGTAGTATTCGACAAGTCTGTTGAACTGCAAGATCTAGAAAACCACTTTTATCTAGACGAGCTGTTAGCGCGTGAAATCGATAGTGCGGCAGATTCTGAGCTTGAGAAGCGCTTAAACGATAAGAATCTTGACGATCTGCTTACGCTTATCTACACCTCAGGCACCACAGGTGATCCTAAAGGTGTAATGTTAGATTATCGCAACATTGCCTCTATGGTGCGTCAGCACGACAACTTCTTACCCTTCACGCCGGGTGATGTATCATTGGCATTCTTGCCTTTGAGTCACGTATTTGAGCGTGGTTGGAGCTTCTACGTTTTATCTCGTGGCGGCCATAACGTTTACCTGTCTAATCCAATGGCGGTTAAAGAGGCAATTGTTCAGGTTCGTCCTCACACGCTGTGTGTTGTGCCTCGCTTCCTAGAGAAGGTGTATAGTGCAGTACAAGACAAGGTGATCAAGGCGCCAGAGATGCGCCAAAAGATGTTTACCTGGGCGATGTCCGTGGGCCACAAGCAGTCTGAAGTGGGTCAAGGTCGTCATAAGGCGTCTTTAGGCCTAAGCTTGCAGTGGAAATTAGCCGACAAGCTGGTTTTTAGTAAGTTAAAGCAGGTTCTAGGTGGACGCCTTAAGTTTATGCCTTGTGGTGGCGCAGCACTCGATCCAAACGTCAGTGCGTTCTTCCAAAGTATCGACGTGCCTGTACTGTGTGGTTACGGCATGACTGAAACTACGGCGACTGCGACCTGTAACACCTTAGCTAACCGTGTACCTGGCTCTAATGGTCAGGCAATCCCAGAAGTGGAGATCAAGTTAGGTAAAGACAACGAAATTATGGTTCGCGGCGATACCGTGATGCGCGGTTATTTCAACCGTCCAGAAGAAACGGCTGCAACCTTCGAAGATGGTTGGTTGAAGACTGGCGATGCTGGCCGTATCGATGAAAATGGTAACCTGTTCATTACCGACCGTATTAAAGAGCTGATGAAGACCTCAAACGGTAAGTATATCGCGCCGCAACGTGTCGAAGGTAAAGTGGGTTGTTGCCCGTTCATCGAGCAGGTAGCGATTATTGCCGATGCGCGAAATTATGTGACCGCTTTGATTGTGCCAGCTTTCGAATCATTAGAAGCTTGGGCAAAAGAGAAGGGCGTACACTACGAAACACAGCTGGATCTATTGCGTCACACTCACGTAGTAGAGCATTTTGAGCAACGTCTTAAGACCTTGCAAAGCGAGCTGGCAGGCTTTGAGAAGATTAAGAAGTTTACCTTGTTACCGGATGCGTTCTCGATGGAAGCGGGTCTAATTACCCCGACGATGAAGTTGCGTCGTAAGGTGATCTACAACAAGTACGCTCGTGAAATCGATAAGATGTACAGCCGCTAAGCGAGCTGCAAATCGATATTATAAAGGCACGCATTAGCGTGCCTTTTTTGTTTTTCTGCCTTAAACCACCTTTTTCATAAGGTGGATTCTTTACTTACTGGAATTTCCATCATCTCTGGCGGTCAGAAAAGCTATGCCAGCAGCGTTAGTATCGATTGTATTGTAGCTCTTCTAAGCCTGCTATTTATCGGTACAATGGTGCCGATAAAACTCCCATAACGAAAGTAATAACAATAAGGAAGTCTAGCGTGCAAGAGACTGCATTTAGCTTAACCCTACAGCCACGATTTTGTGAAACCGATGCCCTAGGTCATATCAATAATACGGTGATCCCAGTATGGTTCGAAGCGGCCCGTGAGCCGATTTTCAAGATTTTTAACCCCACACAAGATCTCTCTAAGTGGAACCTGATTGTGGCGGGTTTCACCATCGCCTTTAATGCCCCAACCTATTTCGCCAGCGATATCACGGTCAAGACTTGGGTGAGTCGTATCGGTAATAGTAGCTTTGAGTTAACCCAAAGCTGCTGGCAGAACGGCAAGAAGACCGCCGAAGCGCAGACGACTATGGTGCATTACGATTACGCTACCGAAAAGAGTCAGCCATTGAGCGAGAGTATTCGTGAGCAACTGGCAATGCTTACAGGTGAATAACCAGCATTCTATCGTATGAGCTGCTAGCTTTAGTTTAAAAACTTCTGCACATACCAGCAGCTCGCTTCAATTCCAAAGCCCTCAGTTTTTGCCCATTTGAGGCCATGACGGACTAACTTTTCTGCTAAGCCTTTTCCCCAAAGCTTGGGTGGTACATAGGTGTTATTAAAGTTACAGCGCCGATTCGATGAGGTCGCGCCAGCCTGTTCGTCATAAAGCTCATAGGCCAGAACGGCTTGAGTACCATCCAGATTAATCACAAAGCGGCATTCATCGCTTAGATGAATCACTTCATTCATAAACCTCCCCTCCATTGTTACTTAGGCTTGCTCATAGGTTTTTAGTGCGTCGATTAACTCCGGCGTTAGCTTGGCTTTTTGCCCTGTTTTAAAGTTAAACATGACCACTTGCGACGAGCCTAAAGTGGTGACAGCCTGCTGAGTTTGGCTATAAACACTGTAATGCATCATAAACCGATCATCTTTAATATCACTAATGCTGACGCCTACCGTTAAGGTGTCCGGAAAGGTAACGGGGCGCTTATAGCGCGCTTGGTTTTCGCTTATAACAGGCCCAACAGCCGTAGTCTGCAGCTCGCCGAGTAAGTTAATCTGATTGAAAAAATCGATACGGGCGGTTTCAAAGTAGCGAAAATAAACCACATTGTTGACATGTTGTAGGGCATCCATTTCACCCCAAGCCACGACTATTTGGGTATTGATGGGGTATTGCTCGAGAAACTTGTCCATAATGATCTCTACTTATTTGATGTGGTTATTTAAACGAGTGTTTAACTTTTGCTCAGCATAACAGCATGCCCTAGCTGCAACAAGTGAGAGTACTATGGTAAGGAGGTTGCTATGTCTATTGTAGCGGGCAATGGATACAAAAAAGGCATTCAAATGAATGCCTTTTTTACCGTCTGCAGCAGCTTAAATACTTAATTCTGCGAAGCTGCTGATGGTCTTAAAGTCGCCTGTACGCTGGTTGTCATCACGAACCATCTGTACCACGTTTAAGCCAGCCTCACTGGCCGCTTTCAACTCTTCTAGCACGTCAGAAACGAATAGGATCTGCTTAGGGCTTAGGCTGATGGTGTTGACGATATTGCAGTAAGCCTGCTTGAAAAGCTTGTTGCCCGTGCGAGTATCAAAGTGGCCATTAAACTTATCGTTTAAATCGCCTGCATCACTGTGACTAAACAACAGCTTTTGCGCCTCTACTGAACCCGAAGAGAAGCTATAAACGCGTAAGCCTTGTTGCTTGTAGCCATCTAGCGCTTCGATAAAGTCAGGGAAGATATGCCCCTTAAACTCACCGTTGGCGTAACCCTGCTTCCAGATCAAACCTTGAATGGTTTTCAGTGGCGTGGCTTTACGATCTTCTTTAATCCACTGCAGTAAAATTTCGGTGACACGAGCAAGGCTGGCATCAGGCTCAAGTGCGATATCTTGCACATCGCAAATACAGTTCTCTACGAGTACATTATGTTGATTTTCTTCAAGAAAAGCGGGTAAGGCCTTAGCTGAGTAAGGAAAGAGAATATCCTCAATAAAGTTAAGGTCGGTAGTCGTACCGGCTGTATCAACGACGATGGCTCTGATACCCATAATGTTTAGTTACTCCGCAATGTGTATAACATGTAGTCGAGATCGGTTTATTGCTCAGATCCTAAGCTGAATTGGCTGCTTTGGCTAGTCTAATCGCGCTAGTGTTCGTACTAAATTTTCAGTTTTATCATTTTTGTGATGCTTTGGCCTCGATAATAACTCGTTGATTAACTGCAGTACCTAGTTAAAGGCAGCGTTGATCGCCTATAAAGTTGTTCTATTTATACTCAGCTGTTAAGTTCATCACTCACTTAACTAATCGATGCCTATATCTAGGGACATATCTAGGGGCATCGATTGGCTCAAGGGTTAAAAGGATAACGTTCAGGGAGAGACAGATGATTAGAATACTCGTGATGGCTTGCTTGCTCTTAAGTGTGAACTTAGGCTTGGCTAGCGGTTATGCCAACGCAAAAGAGACCGATAAGCTCGATGCCAAAACAGATGCTAAGGCAAATGTCATGGGCTTAACGTTAGAGTCATTAATCGTCACCTCAGATTCGATAGCGCCTGCTGAGTTTAAGGTGACACTGCCAGCCAGTTACGGCAAAAAACCAAATAAACAATATGTGGTGCTTGTAGGGTTACACCCGAGAAGCCAAGCCTTGCTGGCAGGTATGCATGACTGGATGAGCCATAACGGTGAATGGCCCTGGTTAGAGACCATTATTGTCACAGCGCCAGATGGCCACCAAGGTTTAGGTGAACTAAAAACCTTGGCCATTGAACAGCAGGGCAATCAAAAGCTGCTAGATTATTTTGAACAAGATCTGCTGCCTGCCATCGATAAAAAGTATCGCACTAATGGCTTTCGCATCTTAAACGGTTTTGTGGGAGATGCAGGCCTCGGGCTGTATACCCTGATTAATCGCCCCAGCCTGTTCAACGCTTACTTTGTGGCAAGCCCTGTACTCAGCAAAGATTTTGCTTATGTCATAAAAGACGCCCCCAAAAAGCTTGCTGCGATGCAGGGCAAACAGCGATTCTTGTTTATGAGTACCAGTGACAGCGGCTATGAGCAACGCCAACTCGCATCGTTTGCACAGATGGCAACCATAATCCAAGTCCACGCCAACGAGACGCTGGACTATCGAATTAAGCGTTTTGACGGTAGCTACTATATGACCCAACCCGTGCTTGCTACGGCTTACGCTATCGAAGCGCTGTTTGATGATTACCATCAGGTGTTAGCGGCAGACTCGGAGGTTTCAAAGCAAGGCCCAGAGGCGATTTTGGCCCATTATCAGTTTTTATCTGAGCAAAAATATGGTTTTAAAGTGCCAGCGACCAGCTCATTGCTAAAGCTAGGCGATACCTACCTTGAAACCGAGCTCGCCAAGGCGGTTGAAGTCTATAAGGTGGCGATCGGTGACGATCCACAAGCGTATATCGCTTATGACGCAGTTGCAGACGCTTATGCAAAAATGGGTGAAATTGAGTTGGCTATTAAGTATCAAGCCCTAGCCTTGGATATTACCGATCATCCTTTTTATCAAAACAAGTACACTAACAAGTTGGCCAAGTATAAGCAGCAGAGCAAGCTTTAACGGTTCACTTTGCTAGCTCTTAGAATTTAGTGACAGAAACGATAGCCTTGCGGCTATCGTTTTTTGTTTTTTAAGTGCTATTACAGGTATTTCTTCTGTCGACTACTGACCTTTTTCAAGTAGTTACGCGTCTCTTCTCGGTTGTGACGATGAGTCAAAAACCAATAAAACTCACTGACCGTCATCTTATTAATGCGCGCTAAAGCCTTGGTACGATTACCTCGTGGGTCTAGGCTCTTCCATAGATTCCCTGCGCCGCCGTTATAGCTTGAGATCACCGCGTATTCACGTTTCTTAGGGTGGCTGATCCCCTTAAGATAGCGGCTCGAAAGGATCTTTAGATAGCCAGTGCCTACTTCGATATTCTTAGCAGGATCATAAAGGTAGGCCGATGACGGCGTATGCTTATAGCCTTGAATTAAGCTGAAATAATCGCGGCCTGCGGTATTGGCTTTAATCTGCATTAAACCAAGGGCATTAGAGCGTGAACGTGCCAGTGGATTGAATGAGCTTTCGGTCTCGATAATCGCCATGATCAAATCGGTGCTAATGCCGTGTTTACGGCTAGCGGTGCGGGCGTAGTTGATATACTTATTACCCGCAATGGTGGTGTGCTCTTTCACCATGTGGATCGCCACTTGAAAGCGCGAATTCACTCGCTTGCTCTTGTTAACTAAGTAATCGGCGTAGCGGGATGCTCGCCATTCAAACTCAATGGCTTTGCCGTCTTTATCGAGCACTTGCCCCCAAAAGAACGGCTTCTTCTTTTTGCTGATTAAGCCAAAGTCCTCAGCGGTTTGTGCGTCGATAACTGTAGGATCTATCTGAGTTAATAATACCTGCACCACCGCCTCTTTAAGCTGCGCTTTAGTGCGGGTTTCCACCAAGATCAAACCCCGTTTAAAGTCGACGTAGGTAGAGGCTTGCTCGGTTTCTTTATACACCAAAACCGATGGCACAATCGGCCGTGAGTAGGAGTCTTGCCCCTGATATTCGAGTAGCAATGCCGCTACATCGGCATCGTAGTCGTTTAAGTCTAATGCACTACTAGCATTAGCGAAGCTTGCGAGTGTTATCGCAATGACGCTGCAGAAAATGACAACGAGTTGGCAGAGGTATTTAGACATTTATCAGAGGGTTAGGTTTGGTATGTTTTGATTATACCTTGATTGGCTATGTGCCACATAGTTGAGTTTTTTGGTTAGACCTTGTCTAACAACTAGTTGTTATCTGGCTACGCCTGACTTAATGCAATCAAGCTCCGCTTGATAAAGGTCGTGAGCTTCCAGCTCACACTCGGGCAAAAGGGGGGACAACAGCTTCCCCTCTTTTGCCCGAGCCGCCCCGACGAAGTTACATGCATTAGATACTGGCCTCATACTTATTCGAAATAGTCTAACGCTTCCGATGGGGCATCCTGTCCCGCGAAAGCTATGCCCACATCCGTGTGGGCATTACGACTATTTCTTCAACGTACTTCGGCAACTTCGATGGGGAATCGGTGTTTCCTGTGGCTTTTATGTCGATGTTGCTCTTTCTTTTTCTATAGTAAATACGCAAGCTAAAAGTTTGTGCTTTTCTAACCCAGTGTAGATGCGGCTTAGGCCTTTGATGGCATGGATGCCATCGTAGAGCTTACAAGGATGTACTTGCAGCGTGCCTAAGAAGCGTCTACACATGCGCTGACCGCAGGTCATTGGCTGCATTCGGTGCTGAAAGACACATGAAAGGTAATTAGATACACGTTAGAAACAGTTAAGCTGCCTTGCTTAAAGGGACGTACTGGCAACGATATCCATATCTAAGGGCCAGTTCAGCATCCATGCTTCTCGTTCGTAGCTCAAAGCTTCGCTTTACTTACCGTGCCTAAGAAGCGTCTGCACATACGCCGACCGCAGGTCATTGGCTGCATCGGTGCAGAAAGACACATCTAAGGTAATTAGATACAAAACCCAGCCCAGCACCTGCTGAAAGCAATTGGAACCACGGCTGCCGGAAGCTACTCCGAAGTTCCAAACACAATAAAAACAAACAGAAACACCAAAACGATGAACATGCCTCATCGCTCAGGCATTCCCAGCTATTGGTGTACTAAGTGACCGTTTTTCACCACATCCACACACGAGGCCACACCATAGGTGTAGGCCAGCTCCGCTGGAGTGCTGATATTCCACATGCAGAAATCGGCGGTCTTATCGACTTCTAATACACCCACATGCTCATCGATGCCTAAGGCTTTGGCCGCATTGCGGGTCATGCCTGCTAACGCTTCTTCGGGAGTTAAACGCAGTAAGGTACAGGCCATGTTGAGCATCAATAGGCTTGAGCAAAGTGGTGATGAACCGGGGTTGTAGTCGCTGGCAACCACCATAGGGACTCGGTATTTGCGTAGCAAATCGATAGGAGGATGTTGGGTTTCTCGCAGGAAGTAAAATGCACCGGGGAGCAAGGTCGCACAGGTGCCGCTTTCGCTCAGGGCTTTTACGCCCTCTTCATCTAGGTATTCGATGTGATCAACTGACTTGGCGCCAAGCTTTGCAGCCATGGCGGAGCCGCCCATGTTAGAGAGCTGCTCGGCATGCAGCTTGATGTCGAGTCCGGCATCTTTTGCGGCGGTAAGCACGCGCTCGGTTTGTTCAAGATTGAAGGCAATGTTTTCACAAAACACATCCACGGCATCGGCAAGGTTCTCTGTAATCACCTTGGGTAACATCTCGTTGATTACTAAGTCGACGTAAGCATCGCTCCTTTCTGTACTACCGGGAGAGTCTTTATACTCTGGTGGGATGGCATGGGCGCCTAAGAAGGTGGTTTTAACATCGACATGGTGATGCTTACCTAGCTCGCGGGCAACCCGCAAAATCTTCAGCTCGGTTTCGATATCGAGACCGTAACCCGATTTTATCTCTACTGTAGTCACGCCCTCTTTGGCTAGCGCGTTTAGGCGCTGGCGACCGAGTTCAAACAGCTCGGCTTCATCGGCTTCGCGGCAGGCGTTGACGGTTGAGATGATACCGCCGCCGCTGCGGGCGATCTCTTCATAACTGGCCCCCTTTAGACGCAGTTCAAATTCATTGGCACGGTTACCGGCAAACACTAAATGGGTGTGGGCATCAATCAGACCTGGGGTGATCCAAGCGCCTTTGCCTTTGTAAATCGGCGTCGCGAAAACATCAAATTCTGGTAGGTCGCTACGTTTGCCTATCCAGGCAATTTTGCCGTCTTGAACCGCGAGAGCCGCATCGGTGATCGCTCCGTAAGGTTCTGAAATGTTTGGCGACATTGTAGCGATGTTGATATCTATCCAGACTTGATCCCACGACATGATGCAGTTCTCTTTTTGGTTGTTTTTGCGTTAATCGAATACTAACACTAAAAATAATTTGTGAGCTAGCTTGTATTTACTTGTATATACAAGCTAGGATTGTAGCCGAGTTTTTAAGCATGTAAATAGCGAGCTGCAAGTTCAACAGCAACAGGATAGTTAATGGCAACGCCAAAGTTTGAAGAGATTAAGCAATATATTTTAGCGCAAATTGAGTCTGGCGAATGGGCTGAAGACAGTCGTGTGCCTTCTGAAAATCAATTAGCCGAGTTGTTTAATTGCAGCCGTATGACGGCGCGCCGCGCGTTAACTGAGTTAACAGAATCGGGTGTATTAGAGCGCTCTCAAGGCTTAGGCACCTTTGTTGCGGGTCTTAAGAGTCAGTCTTCGATGATGGCGATCCGTAATATTGCCGATGAGATAAAAGACCGTGGTCATGGTTATAGCGTGCAACAAGTGCTGCTTACCGCAACGAGGGCGACAGGCGCTATCGCGATTGCACTGGGGCTTGAAGAGGGGAGCCCGGTGTACCAGTCCGTATTGGTGCATTGTGAGCAGGGCACGCCGCTGCAAATAGAGGAGCGCTTCGTTAATCCTAAGCTAGTGCCAGATTATTTAGCCCAAGACTTCACCCTGCAGACACCCCATGAATACCTGTCGATGGTGGCGCCGCTGACAGAAGCCAAGCACACCATCGAGGCCAAAATGGCTGATGTGGCGCAGTTGGCGCTATTAGACATTGCCGCCACCGAGCCCTGTTTACAGATCACCCGTCGTACTTGGTCACGCCAAGGCGTGGTGAGTTTTGCGCGCTTAGTGCACCCAGGAAGTCGATTTAGATTAGGTGGCCACCTGACTTTTAGTTAAGGCATTTGGTCATTGAGCCACCGGGTTTAAATCATAGAAATTTAACCCCGTTGGCTAAAGCTCCACAAGCAAAGTAGTAACTATAAAAGGCTTAACAATAAGCCGATAAGAAAACATAAAAAACAAATTGAACGAGGTAGTACCGATGGATAAGAGACACGATCCAAGCCGCCGCATTATTGCGCCGACAGGCAGTGAGCTGAGTTGTAAGAGTTGGTTGACTGAAGCGCCGATGCGTATGTTGATGAACAACCTGCACCCTGATGTGGCTGAGCGTCCTGAAGATCTGGTGGTTTACGGTGGTATCGGCCGTGCAGCCCGTGACTGGGAGTGTTACGACAAAATCGTTGAAGTGCTGCAACGCCTCGAAGATGACGAAACCTTATTAGTGCAGTCGGGCAAGCCAGTGGGCGTATTTAAAACCCACAACAATGCACCGCGAGTGATCATCGCAAACTCAAACCTAGTACCTCATTGGGCGAACTGGGAACACTTTAACGAGTTAGATAAGAAAGGTTTGGCCATGTACGGCCAGATGACGGCGGGTTCTTGGATCTACATCGGCTCCCAAGGCATCGTGCAGGGGACTTACGAGACCTTTGTTGCTATGGCAAAGCAGCATTTTAATGGCGACTCAAGTGGTAAGTGGATCTTAACCGGTGGTCTAGGTGGTATGGGCGGCGCGCAGCCGCTAGCTGGCACCATGGCGGGTTACTCGGTACTGACCTGTGAAGTGGACGAGACTCGCATCGATTTCCGCCTGCGTACCCGTTATGTCGACAAAAAAGCTAAGACACTTGATGAAGCCTTGGCGATGATCGATGAAGCCAATAAGAGTGGCAAGCCTGTTTCGGTTGGTCTGTTAGCTAACGCGGCAGACGTATTTGCCGAGCTGGTCGAGCGCGGCATTACTCCTGATGTGGTGACCGACCAAACTTCTGCCCACGACCCGCTAAACGGTTACCTGCCACAGGGCTGGACGCTCGAGTATGCCGCCGAGATGCGTAAGAAAGATGAAGCGGCAGTAGTGAAAGCCGCTAAGCAATCGATGGCGGTACAAGTGAAGGCGATGCTCGCGCTGCAAGCTGCTGGCGCGGCAACCACTGATTATGGTAATAACATCCGTCAGATGGCATTTGAAGAGGGCGTTGAAAACGCATTCGACTTCCCAGGTTTTGTGCCAGCCTATGTTCGTCCACTATTCTGTGAAGGTATCGGTCCATTCCGCTGGGCAGCGCTTTCTGGCGATCCTGAAGATATCTATAAGACAGACGCTAAAGTCAAAGAGCTTATTCCTGACAACCCGCACCTGCATAACTGGTTGGATATGGCGCGTGAGCGTATCGCCTTCCAAGGTTTGCCATCGCGTATCTGTTGGGTGGGACTGAAAGACCGTGCCCGCTTGGCGCTAGCCTTTAACGAAATGGTTAAAAATGGCCAGCTTTCAGCACCTGTGGTCATCGGTCGTGACCACTTAGACTCTGGCTCTGTTGCTAGCCCTAACCGCGAAACCGAGTCTATGCTCGATGGCTCAGATGCGGTATCGGATTGGCCACTAATGAACGCACTATTGAATACGGCGAGTGGCGCAACTTGGGTGTCGCTACACCACGGTGGCGGCGTCGGCATGGGCTTTAGTCAACACTCTGGTGTGGTGATTGTTGCCGATGGCACCGATGACGCGGCAGCGCGCTTAGGCCGCGTACTGTGGAATGACCCGGCAACGGGCGTAATGCGTCATGCTGACGCGGGTTACGATATCGCGAAGAACTGTGCAAAAGAGCAGGGTCTAGACCTGCCAATGCTATAAGCCGCTCATATCGAGCAGTATAAGAATAAGAGGCATTAACATGAGTCATTTAGTATTAACTCCGGGTACGTTAACCTTAGCGCAAATCCGCGACATCAGCCGTGGCAAGGTGACATTAGAGCTAGCCGAAAGTGCTATCGCCGATATCAATACCAGCGCAGGTTTAGTGCAGCAGGTATTGGATGAAGGCCGCACGGTTTACGGTATCAACACAGGTTTTGGTTTGTTGGCCAATACCAAGATTGCCGCCGATGATCTACAACTGCTGCAACGCTCAATCGTGCTGTCGCACGCTGCAGGCACGGGCCAATACATGCAAGACGCCACTGTGCGTTTGATGATGGTATTGAAGATCAACTCCCTAAGCCGAGGTTTCTCAGGCATTCGCTTAGAGGTAATTAACTTCCTTATCGCCTTGGTTAACGCGGGGGTTTACCCATGCGTACCAGAGAAGGGTTCTGTCGGTGCATCGGGCGATTTAGCGCCGCTATCACACATGTGTTTGCCGCTACTTGGCGAAGGTGAGATGAGCTATCAAGGCGAAATTATCTCGGCGGCAGAAGGCTTGGAAATCGCAGGCCTTAAGCCAATTGAGCTAGCAGCAAAAGAGGGCTTAGCGCTGCTTAACGGTACGCAAGCATCGACCGCTCTAGCACTCGAAGGCCTGTTTAACGCTGAAGATTTGTTTGCGGCAAGCTCTGTTATCGGCGCTATGAGCGTGGAAGCGGCAATGGGCAGCCGAAGCCCGTTTGATCCACGCATTCACGCGGCGCGTGGCCAGAAAGGCCAGATCGACTCGGCGGCTGTGTTCCGTCACTTGCTCGGTGATGAGTCTGAGATCAGCCTCGACCACGTTAACTGTGAAAAGGTGCAAGATCCCTATTCACTACGCTGTCAGCCACAGGTATTGGGCGCGTGTTTGACTCAAATTCGCCATGCGGCTGAGGTGCTCGAAACTGAAGCGAACGGCGTGACCGATAACCCATTGGTGTTCCAAGATACCGGCGACATTATCTCGGGCGGTAACTTCCACGCAGAACCTGTTGCTATGGCGGCAGATAACCTAGCGATTGCCATTGCAGAACTTGGCTCGATTGCCGAGCGCCGTATCGCGCTGCTTATCGACTCAAACCTGTCTAAGCTACCGCCATTCTTGGTGGAAAACGGCGGGGTAAACTCAGGCTTTATGATTGCTCAGGTAACCGCTGCGGCATTGGCGTCTGAGAACAAAACCTACGCCCATCCGGCATCGGTAGATAGTTTACCAACATCGGCTAACCAAGAAGATCACGTGTCTATGGCGACCTTCGCGGCGCGCCGTCTGCGTGATATGTCTGAAAACACTCGCGGTGTGTTGGCGGTTGAGCTATTAGCTGCGGCGCAGGGCTTAGATTTCCGCGCGCCATTGCAGCCTAGCAAGGCCGTGGCACAGGCAAAAGCCGAGCTACGTGAGCTGGTGGCCTACTACGACAAAGACCGCTTCTTCGGTCCAGACATCGAAGCGGCAACAGACTTACTGCTTACGGCGAGTTACAACGCTTACCTGCCTGCAGAGATCTTGCCAAGTCTGTAATCGTTTATATTGTGATAAAGGGGCCTAAGGCCCCTTTTTATTGACTTAGATACTGGCCGCGATAAACGACATGGCCTTTAGTCGTAAGTCCAATGTCCATCTTGTTGCGATACTTTATCCGTATTAGCGTAGATCTAGGATTAGCGTAATCAACAAGGTGTGGTAATGCGGGCATTTCAAGATTTGTATTCCGAAGAGCTGAGTCATTGTTATGGCTGCGGCAAGAATAACCCCCATGGTCATCAATTAAAAAGTTATTGGGATGATGATGAAACCATTGCGATTTTTACTCCAAAATCCTTTCATACAGCGATCCCCGGTTTTGTTTATGGCGGCCTAATCGCCTCTCTTATCGATTGTCACGGTACCGGTAGTGCAAGTGCGGCTGCTGGGCGGGCTTTTGCTGATGGAGAGGCTAAGTTACCACGCTTTGTCACTGCCGCTCTGCATATCGATTATCTAGCGCCGACGCCGATGGGAGTCGAGCTTGAACTGCGCGGCGTCATTAATGAGGTTAAGCCTAAAAAGGTGGTACTGAGTGTTGAGCTGTTAGCACTGGGCCAGCTTTGTGCGAAAGGGCATATGGTGGCAGTTAAGATGCCCGACACTATGTTATCTAACTTCGCATAGCCCTGTATCTGTATAGCAGAATTACCTATTTTAGAGATAGAGCTTATTGATTCTGGGAGCAAATGCTCGGTTGTACTATTGGCTTTTCGATACTATCGCCTGACTATAGCTTGTATCTCATTAGGTGAAGTCATTGCTTGCAGATTCGAAAATTAAGATCCGCCAAATTGAAGCGTTTCGCTGTTTTATGTTGTCGGGTACGGTAACCGGGGCTGCTGAGCTCATGTATATCTCTCAACCCGCGGTGAGTCGACTGCTATCCGAACTCGAGTATCGAGTGGGTTTTCCACTTTTTGTTCGTACACATAACAAGTTAGAGGCAACGCCGGAGGCAAAGTTATTCTATAAGGATGTTAACCGAGTCTTTATTGGTATGAACAGTTTAGCCTCTTCTGCAGATGCTATAGCGCGTAACAATCAGGGGCGGTTGCGGATAGGAGTCATGCCTATCTGCTCTAACAGTTTTATGCCCGATGTGATTGCGGCGTTTTTAAGCCTGCACCCTAATGTGTCTATCGAGCTAGAGTCGGCATCGAGAATTCAGCTATTGGAGATGGTACGTAGCCACAGAATCGATATTGCGATAACCACGAACGTCGATGCGGATGAAGAGGAGTTTGATTGCCGATTCCTACGCAGGCACAGGGCGGTAGTTTTGCTGCAAGAGGGGCATCCATTGGCACAGAAAAGCTCACTTTCACCGATCGATTTGAAACATGAACGCTTTATGACCTTGGCCTATGGTAGTCCTTTTCGAACTCGGGTCGAAGACGCGTTTCTTAAGCAGAGCGTAAAGCGCAATATTATTCTCGAAGCGAGAGAGCAGAGCACACTGTTTCAATTAGTGAAGAAGGGTGTCGGCATCGCTATCTTAGATCCATTCGTGCTTCATTCGGGATCCGATGGCATAGTGAGCCGTCCTTTTGAGCCTGTGACGGAGTGGGAATATCATGTGGTCCAGGCTAAAGGCATACAGACCCCTAGGATGGTAAATGCTTTCCTAGATATCTTATTTGAGTACTTTGAAAGCCCTGCACTGAATAAAGAGCCTGACAGCTAGCTCGACAGTAATTGGAAAACAGCCAAAAAAATACCGCAGCAAGCTGCGGTATTTTCTTAGGGAGATAGGTCGTGCTGATTAGCTTCTTACTGCAATCGCTTCAATTTCGATTAGCGCATCTTTTGGAAGACGGGCAACTTCAACACAAGAGCGTGCAGGGTAAGCAGCGCCTAAGTTATCGAAGAAGTTTTGGTAAACTTCGTTAACGATTGGGAAGCTGTTTAGATCTTTTACGAATACAGTCATCTTGAATACGTTAGCCATAGTCAGACCTGCAGACTCTACGATAGCCTGAACGTTCTTTAGTGACTGTAGTGCCTGCTCAGCAACATCGGCAGACATCTCGCCAGTCGCAGGGTCGATTGGTAGCTGGCCTGAGGTAAAGATCATGCTGCCAAGGTCAACACCTTGAACATAAGGGCCGATAGCTGCAGGTGCTGATTCAGTGTTAAGTGCTTTAGTCATTTCTATTTCCTATTTTTTACTTGTGGCGGACCGCGCCGCCACAGTTATTCGTTTGTTGTTATAAATTGTTTATTAGGCTGGCTGTACTTGCGCTTGAGGCTGATTACCGTAGCGTTTCCACCCCGTGATGATAGAGAACATCATCACACCCAGTAAGGCCCAAGGATAAGGTGCCATAAAGCTAATCGATGCACTTGGAACTGCTAAGCCAGAAGAGATGGCAGAGGTTTCAATCGCCGAGTACCAAACCATCACCGCAAGACACCAAGGCATCATGTAGAAGATTGAACAAACCGAGGCACTCATCAGGTTGGCACGACGCTCTGGGGTAATATTGTTCTTCTCACCTAGCGGCTTAACCAATGTTGGGCCAACGAGTAACTGAGATGGTGCGTTTGAACTCACTAATAGTGACGACACTGATGTTGAGTAGAACATCAATAGTTCAGTGCTACGGGTGCTATTTGAAACGCGATCGGTGATGAATGACAGTATGTCATCCATGATGCCGCTATTCATGAAGATCTTAATAACCCCAAGGATCAGGATGACGAAGACTACTGCGCCAGTCACACCGGCAATTGCATCTTCGATGATGCCATTCGATACACCGCGCTCAGATGGCACAGTAAATAGATCAGACATAGAGAAAGCGCCAATGCCCAGACCAACAACGGCAGCAACCAAGATGCCATAGCTTAGGGCTTCTAACAGGTGACGGCCCTTAAGTGCGAAGAAAACCACTGCCGCGACAGATAGCAACATCAATAAGCTTTCTGGACGAGCGCTCTCTCCATTTTGAGTAGCAGCTTCGACTAGACCATCACCCTGACCGAAGAATACTAAGGCAACCAGTGCCATAGCGCCGGCAGTGAGTGACAGTGGCATACGTTGGCGAACCGTGGCACCGAAGTCGGCTCCCTGTGTGGTACAGCCTACGATGGTTGTATCTGAAATTGGTGCGACGTTATCGCCAAATACTGCGCCAGATAGCAGTGCAAGTGCAACAAAAGCTGGGTCTGCGCCTAGGTAAACACCAGCAGGGAACAAAATTGGTGCTAGGGCTAAGTTAGCGCCGTTTGAAGAGCCTGTGCCCATGGCAAAAATCGCGGTAGACATGAAGACTATGATAAGGAACATGCTGCCTTGAATACCGGTAGACATACCAAACCATAGGATGCCGTCGACTAAGCCGCCAGCCTTCATCAAGGAACCAAGTACTGCTGCGAAGATCCAGGCTGTGATCACCACAACACCGGTTTTATCTGCAATACCGTCTAAAATCGATTGAAAATAATCACGTTTACTCTTAACCAGGAACATACCCAAAATGATGGCGATAAACCCAGGAGCCCAAGCGGCTTTAGGGCCACCAACGCCGTTAAAGGTAAGCAGTAGCATTAGACCGACCATGGTCAACAGTGGAACCATTCCACCGATTTTTCCAATATGAAACTCAAGCTTAGTTGACTGAGACATAATTGATTCTACCTATCCCTTCGTCATCGCTACAGGATTAGCCTGATGGGACGAGGAATAAAAAGTTTGGCCAAAATGCCTGAGGGGCCCTCAGGCATGTTTTATTATTTAGTTTTTACTTATTGGCAATCAGTTCTGGGTATCCGAATAGGGCTGGTGTACCACCTGTATGTAAAAATACGACGTTCTGCTCTTTAGTGAATTGACCGTCGCGGATCATGCCGATCATGCCGGCCATGCTCTTCGCTGTGTAGGTAGGGTCTAATAATATCCCTTCTTCATGACCTAAAATCTCGATTGCTTCATGAACTTCAGTCGTCAATTGGCCATATCCTGGGCCTAGCACCCAATCTTCACACTTAACAAGGTCGTGAGTAACCTTATTCTCATCTACACCAAGTAGTTGCAGTACTTTGCGAGTCTTCACTAATACACGTTCAAACTGCGCCACTTTGTCGCGGCGAACACAGAAACCGTATACAGGGATATCGCTATTTAGGGCGATTAAGCCCGCTAAAACACCAGCGTGAGTGTTAGCCGAACCTGTTGGTAGTACGATGGCATCGATCTTCATGCCAGTCGCTTGTGCTTGAAGCAATAACTCTTCAACACAGTCAACATAACCGAGAGCGCCCCATGGTGTCTTACCGACAGCACCTAATGGAATAACGAACGGCTTATAGCCTTCAGCCGCTAGCTCGTCGGCTCTGTCGTACATCACCTGATCGGCACCGTTTTCGTCTTCACCCACTGGGTAAGTGTGAAGTTTTGCGCCCATAAGTTTGTCTAGGAATGGGTTGCCGCTGTTTTCATATTCAGGCAGTCTGCCATCAACGCGGTGCTCTAGCTGTACTTCAACATGCCAGCCCATCTTACGTGCTGCTGCAACTGTCATACGTACGTGGTTAGATTGAACCGCACCCGTAGTCAGTAGCGCGTTACAACCATCAGCCTGTGCCTTACCCACATAAAACTCTAATTGACGAGCCTTGTTGCCACCCATGGCTAAACCTGTCGCATCGTCACGTTTAATCCATAATTTAGGGCCATCGAATTTTTTAGTCATATTAGCCATAAATTCGAAAGGAGTTGGTGTGTGAGCCAATTTAGCTTTTGGATATTTATCAGTAAGCATGTTCGATTCCTTTGATATTAATTTTATTGTTTTATCAATATATGTAAGAGAATTAATTTTGTTGTTTGTTTTTAATTGTTATTAACGTAAAGCTATTGCTTTATATGTTTATTAAGATGTTTATTCCGCTGCCAAATAAAACGACTAGGGTGATCTTTTTAAATAAGTTCGGGTTAATGAACTTAGCAATATAATCTCCAAAGAATGCGCCAATAAAGGTTGCAGGAATTAGCATCATGGATGTTTTAAGTGTTTGCGTTTCAATTCCAACAACAGAAGCCTGTAGGCCTAAAGCCACTATGTAAGATAAGGTGGAGCAAGTGATTACCGTGGCTCGGATTTGGTCTTTCGACAGTACGCTACGTGTTAGGTATGCTACGACCACTGGCCCAGGCATTGCCATTGCGCTAGCCATGACACCAGACATGGTACCTACTCCGAAGCAGGAGCCTTTGCCCATGCTAGCTGGAGTTGTTTCATGTCCTTTATGGGATTTAATCATCTCTAAGATGGTTTGGACGGTAATCGCTAGAATAAGTAGTGCGACAGAAACTTTAAGCGCGGTAAGATCGAAATTGCTAAAAATAATAATGCCGATAGGATAACCGAGTACACACCCTAGCATTATTTTTTTAACGAGATCCATTGGTGCTATCTTGCGAATTTTAACCCAGTGAACAAGCGACATGGCTAAGGTTAATATAATGACAATTTGAACGGCTGAATTAGATTGCAATAAAATAAGTAAGAAGCTGACGCCAATTAAACCAAATCCAAAACCAGTTGCAGCCTGTAAAGTTGCCGCGAAAAACACTGTCATTAATAATAATGATAGTTCCATGAGTTAACCAAAGTAATATATTTAATCTATGGATGGATTATATGTTTAGCCCCCCTGTTTGGGTCAATTGATTAAATATTTATCAGCTATAACTAAATGTTATGCTGGGAACTAGGTGAGGTTAGATTTACTGAAAAAAGGCGAGTTAGATCGATATATTTTGCGCTTTTACAAGATACTTAAATGAAAAAAGCCGCAAGGGTAGAACCCTTACGGCTTAGTTTTATTTTGAGAGGTTACATGCGTGAGTCCATCTCACCCATTTTTAGGCTCATTAACTGTTTTGTCCACTGAGCCTTGTCGATGCCTTCAATCCAGAATATGCGGCTATCACGGGTTTGGCCTTTACGCAGATAGGTGTCAGGCATTCTGAATATCGCCTGCCAGACTTTCACCTTCTCTTTGCTGATCAGCGTACCTGAGTCGGCAAATAGGCTGATCTCTAGCTCTATCATCACATAATGCTCTGGGCTGGTGCTGTTAAGCTCGAAAGTCAGTCCTAGGCGGCCATCGTCGTCCCACTGACTGTTAAGCAAGCTGACTTTCACTCCGCCTTTAGCCGTCGACTTGAGTAGTGCCGATTGAGCGATAGCATTAGAGGTCAGTGTTTCTGTTGTTGCTTGCTCTGCTGTGGTTGCTGCAGTGCTGTCAGCTGCTGCAACTGTGCCGACCGTTGCCGGTAGGGTCGCAGGCACTGCTGTGTCGGGCTTGGTTTGACTCTCAAGGATCACATACTCCCAGGTGAAGTCATCGTTTAGTTTAACGGTTGCACCATTTTCTAGGGTCACCCGCGCCACCTCTTCGGCGAGAGCAGGGATAGAAAACATCAGTAACGCGATAGTGGCGTAGGTTCGCAGAGCTTTATACATGGCAATTAACCTATTTAAGTTGATTGCCCTAGCATAGACAAAGAATTACTCGATTCATACTCATGCTGATAAATATGTGATCTTTCGGTGCGCTAATTCAATGCCTTATAGAAAAGCTTCATGGAGTAAGCAGATTAGATGGAGCAGCCGATACTGGCTAGGAAATAGAGCAGACTCGGTCGCTGGCAATAGTGAGTGATAGCTTGCGCCTCCCATAAGGCGCATAGCGGTAAGTTAGGCTGACTGCAACTTCTTATCAAATAGCGGATTACATGGGGTAACCAATACTGGCTACAAAATAGAGCAGACTCGGTCGCTGGTAATAGTGAGTGATAGCTTGCGCCTCCCATAAGGCGCATAGCGGGACTGCAACTTCTTATCAAATAGCGGATTACATGGAGTAACCAATACTGGCTACAAAATAGAGCAGACTCGGTCGCTGGTAATAGTGAGTGATAGCTTGCGCCTCCCATAAGGCGCATAGCGGGATTGCAACTTCTTATCAAATAGCGGATTACATGGAGTAACCAATACTCAATACTGCAGACTCGGTGGCTGAGTTATAGCCTGCGCCTAGCATAAGGTGTTTGCCTATAACGTAACGTAGGCCCACTTCGGCTCCCCAGCTGGTATCTTTTTCAGTTTCCCAAACGGGTTCTGCGCCAACAACATAGGGGACGATATTGGTGGTCGAAGAATATTCTGTGGTGTAGGCAGTTGCACCGCCGTAGAGGCTTAGGTCTGCTGTTAGAGTATAGCTTAGGCCAAAGCGCCAGAGGGTATTACGAGTATAGGCTTCGCCCGGCGGCTCAACATATACGTCCTCCTTTTTACTCTGGGCATAGCCTATATAGTAGCCCCAATCGGCGTAGTCGCGGTCATAATGACGGGGAGCCAAGGTGATACCGTACATATCTTCTGCGGCCGGTATATAGTCTACAGTTATAGCCATAACTGGGGCTGGTTTAGTGTCGGCTTCTAGATTGAAGTCATTTGCTATGACGCTGTGAGGGCTTAGCGCAATTAGGCTGGCTATCAAGTATCGAGTCATCATCGCCTCAATTTAATGGCTAACAGATGCTAGAGATTGTTCTAAAACTTTGGTTTACAGTCAACCAACAGTGCTAAAATGACTGATATAATAGCGTTTTGTAGCGTTAATGTTTCTACCTTCACGTATTTGTGTTGGGGTGGTTTTAACGTATTGGTTGCTTATTTGAGCGCTTAAGAATTGGAGAATAGCTTTGGATCAGGAATTACGCGCTGTGATTGCTCAGTGGCTAACTAATATGGGGATAGACACTCAGCCGTCAGATGGTGTTTCGAGTGCAATTATGCTGTTTGCGTGTTTTGTGGTGGCCTTTATTGGTTATTACTTTGTGAAGCGCGGTGTTGTGACCACGATGAATCTAGTGATCCAGCGTTCCAAAGCCCACTGGGATGACATCTTCATGCGTCATCAAGTATTGGAGAAGATGGCGATATTGGTGCCTATTCTGATCTTGAATATTTTGATGCCCCTAGCGTTAACAGATCACAAGCTTCTTAGCAGCCTGACCGACCGACTTCTCGATGTCACTATTGTGGTGTTGTTTATCCGCGCCATATACAGCGCCCTAGACGCCGCCAATGAGATCGCGGATTACAATTTGGTCAGCCGTAGATTACCGATTAAGAGCTTTGTACAGCTGGCGAAGCTGTTCATGTTTTTTGTCGCCATCATCATCTCAATATCGGTTCTAGCCGATCAATCACCGATCTACTTTCTTAGTGGTTTAGGTGTTGCGACCGGTTTAGTTATGTTGGTATTTAGAGATACTATCTTGGGCTTTGTGGCCGGGATCCAACTTGCGGCCAACCGCATGGTGAGCCCTGGAGACTGGATCGAGATGGATAACTATGGCGCAAATGGTACTGTCGAGGAGGTATCATTAACCACGGTTAAGGTGCGTAACTTTGACCAAACCTTGACTATGCTACCAGCCTATTCCTTAACTTCAGGTTCTTTTAGAAACTGGCGTGGCATGTCAGAATCTGGCGGCCGTAGAATTAAGCGTGCACTACAGATCGATATTCAATCGGTGCGATTTTTAACTGAAGAAGATATGCATAGTTTAAGCAAGATCAATTGTCTTAAGGACTATTTCTCTGCAAAATCGGCGGAGATCATTACATATAACGCTCAAGTTGAAGATGCGGAGATGTATGTGAATAGTCGCCACCTAACGAATTTAGGTACCTTTAGGGCCTATGTTCAAGAGTATCTGCAGCGGCACGATAAGATCCGCAAAGATATGACCTTGATGGTGCGTCAGCTTGCGCCTACTGAGCTGGGAGTGCCGCTTGAGCTGTATATCTTTACGAACGATACCCGCTGGGAGTTCTACGAAGGGATCCAAGCCGATATCTTCGACCATCTGTTTGCGATATTGCCAGAGTTTGGCCTAAGAGTATTCCAAGGTCCAACTGGGGCGGATGTACGCAGCTTGAAACATTAGTCATACACTAAAAAGCCAGCTTGAAAGCTGGCTTTGCTATTTTCACTCACTTGGAAACTAGTTTTCTCGGCTGACTAATATTGCCGCCAAAGCCACAAATACCCCACCACTGGTTCTATCGAACCAATGTAGCTTGTTGCTGGATTTCAATGTGGGGGCAAGCACATTGGCCATGCTGGCGTAGATCATCACAAAGCTAAAGTCGACCACCGCCCAAGTTGCGGCCAAGATGAATAGTTGTGGCCCTTGGGGCGCACTGATGTCGATAAATTGTGGAAACAGAGCGGCAAAAAATAGCAGATCCTTGGGATTGCTGATCCCAACGAGAAAAGCTTGTTTAAATAGCTGCTTTGGCGTGCCTTTACCTTCGGTGGTTTTTAGATCCAGCCCTTTGCCATCGCCTTTAGTGAGGAGTAGCTTAATGCCTAGAAACAGCAGGTATGCTGCACCACACCACTTCAATACCGTAAAGCCATATTCAGTGGCACTTAGCAGTGCGCCTAAGCCCGCTGCCGAGGCCATCATCAGTAGCAGTGCCGATGTTACGCTACCAAATGCCGTTGCGACGCTACGGCTCTTACCGTAGTGAATGCCGTGACCCATAGACAATACGGCCATGGTGCCGGGAGAGACCGCAATCAACAAGATGGCGAATAGGTAGAGTAACCAGGTATCGAAGCTCATAGATTTTATACAATTTTGAATGTCTGGCTGCACTATAGCCGCCAGACATTATTTAGGCAATAAGCTAAGGGTTATAGTCAGGAATCGCTTTTGGATGACGGCCTTGAATTGAGCGATAAAAATCAACTATCTCATTCATCTCTTGCCGAATGTCACCAGTGGGGAGTTTTCCTTCGGCGATCACTATGGTTTTTTTTCCGAAATCGAGCCCCACGGTAATGATCGGTACCTGAGCTTTATTGGCAATATGATAAAAGCCTGTTTTCCAGCGAGATACCGGACTACGGGTTCCCTCCGGTGCCAAGGCTAGGCAGAAATTCGGGTCGGCTTTAAATAGCTCGGCCACGGCATCGACCAGATTATTACTCTTGCGTCTATCGACAGGGGTTCCGCCAATGGCTTTGAAAAACCAGCCCCAAGGGGGAATAAACAGTTGATGTTTACCTAAAAAGTTCACTTTTGCACCAAGTGCGCCACGGGCGATAACCCCTATGATGAAATCCCAGTTACTGGTATGTGGCGCAACAATGGCAATAAATTGTTTATCTTTTGGCAGCTCGCCGGATATTTTCCAGCCGATGAGTTTTAGCAGCCCTTTCCAAAATAGTTGAAACATATAACGAAAACCTTCCGGCCTTTTTTATGAGTATTGATGTTTTCTGCGGCTTTAGCCAATCATTTGCTAGGATTGGTGACAAGACGTCAGTGAGATAATTGAGTTATAGTACACCTAATAAAGCCCGATCGGAGAGTGGCAATGTTTAAAAAAGGAATCAGTGTCTTATTGTTGTGCATGGCATTTAACGTAAATGCTGTACCAACCGATGATATTGCTAATATTTTGGCTGAACAGCAAGCTGCATGGAATCGCGGCGACTTAGATGCTTATATGCAGGGCTATTGGAATGACGACAAGATGCGTTTCGTCTCCAATGGTAAATTTCGCTACGGTTGGGAGAAGACCCTAGCCGCTTATAAGAAGCATTATCCCGATAAAGCGACCCTAGGCACGCTGACTTTCACCATTAAAGAGATCAAGATGCTCAGTAACTATGCCGCAGTTGTTGTCGGTCGTTGGTCACTGGAACGCACCAAAGATAACCCGAATGGTGTGTTTACGTTATTGGTCGAGAAAATCGATGATCGTTGGGTGATCACCCACGACCACACCTCTGATTAGTCGTTAAGGAGAAAGTTATGGTTTTTCTTATCCCCGCAGTAGTGTTGGTTGCAGGTTCACTTTATCTGCTCAAGCACGCCCAAAAATAAGATTAATATGGGCGTAGTGTGAGTCTGTTTACTCACTCGCTGCAATCGTAAACTCATCGCGACCTAAGTTGCGCCCCTTACCGTCATATCTCACCTCGGTGAAGTGTATCTTGCCCTGTTTGTCTTTAAGGATGATGCTGGTTGAGCGAGTGCCATATTCTTCATGCTGAATGTAGATCGAAGACAGGTGCCGCTCCCACTCTAAACTCACCCCTGTCTGGGGCAACTCCTCATCTGGTGCTTGGGTGTTATCTGTCATGATGCCGAGCAGGGCATCGATATCGGGACTCGTATTGTCGGTAATATGCTGCTCGATCGCTAACGTACCACGGGCCATCTTGGGCCAAATATCATCGAGTGCACCATTGCTGATGGAGTGAAACCCAGGGCTGAGTCGGGTGAGTGTCTGACTACGGCTATTGAAACACTGAAGCTGTTCTTCATCGCCAAAGAGTAAATTAAATGGGTTGTAGAAACGGCTATGGAGCTGTAACCAATCATGATCGATTGCATCGTCTTCTAAGGCTTTTAATACTAGCTCTCCGCGGCTTCTCATATCATTTTGGTTGAGCTCTGGCGCGCGGATATTGGTCAAGCCTGCTATCTTGCCTAGTTGATTCACACCTAGCCAAGTTCCCCCTGCTTCTAGGTCTTTCCCGGCTAATAACGCGTTGGACTTATTTGAGGTTGGCCAGAAATGAGCGGCCTCAGTGGGGCGATGATGAAACTCATCGCGATTGGCGCAGATGATTAATGGGAATTGTGGGTGAGTCTGCAACGCAACAAAAAGGATGCACATAAACATAGCTCAATTCTAAGTCATGGATACAGGTTAATGCCCATGACTTAGAAAAGCTAGCCAGAGTCGATTAGACGAAGCAGGCGTTAATGGTGGTGCTTATGGTCATGCCCATGCTTATGGCTCTTTTCATGACTATGTCCATGACTGTGTACTGGCTCATGGCTATGCTCGTCACCATGGGAGTGTCCGTGGTCATGATTATGAGCTTTGGGCTTAAGCAGCATGAGTCGGCTTAAGAACTTACGTGGCCCAAGGCGAAGCAAGCTGGTGGCGAACAACATAGCCACAATTACCAAGCAGAAGCTGTTGAGTGTGGCGGGTAAATGAACCATGGCTTGCCACTTAGGATGCAGTAACTCAATTGCTCCAAGTAATGCAATTAGCAGGGCAAACAGGCTAGTTCTTTGGCTCCAATTCATCATTTTTAGCTGGGCCAAGTTAAATATTGGTGCGGCGATTAACGGTAAGATCACTGCCGTGGTTGTCCAGCCACTGTAAGCTAAAGATAAGGACAATACCGCTGCGCCGAGATTACAAAAGCGCATCGGCAGGAATACTAACAACAGCACGATGACTTGTACCAGTGGGCTTGAAAGTGGCACTGCTGGGTGACCAATCAGATTGGCTAACACTAAACTTAGCAAGATCCATGGTGCACTGCGGTCAACGAGGTGAGCGAAGCCAAAACGCCAAGCGGATTTGGGCAGCTCATCATGGGGGTCGGTAGGCTCGACATTGCAGCGAGTGAGCTGCCAACCAATAATCGCGACAGAGACCGCTTGGATCAGGGCGAACATGGGACCAAGTAGTAAGCCGGTAATAATGATTGCCTCTGGCCCAAGTAATCGCTGTAACCAAAGTTTACCCAGTTGGTCGTTGTGGGGCGTGAGTCCATAGTGGAAGCGCAGACTCGCCACGGCATAGCTTAGCAGTAATACGGGCGCGATAGTCAGCATCCAGTCGAGTAGGTGCTCGGTTGAGTGGCTATGGCTGTGGTGATGGTCGTGGCCACCAGAGTCCATCATCAGCAGTAAAAATAGCAGGGCGATACCGAGTAAGCTGCCGATCCCAGCTTGGTACTCATACTTGCCTTGTTTGTCGGTTACTGGCGTGCCATGGGGTTGATGTAACACCACATGTAGAATGGAGCCGGTAACAAATGCTTGTAAGTAAACGGTATTTTCAAGGCTTAAATGAGACAGCAGCTGCTCTCCGGCAAAGTAACCCACGGAGGTTAATAGCATCATGGCTGCCAGAACTGCCATAGCCCAACGACTGCCGACTTGTGGCTTGAGTAACCACCAGATGGCTACACCGACAGGCAGTCGATGCAGGATTATCCCCAGTGCGAGTAGAGGCGAGTTGCCGTCTTGTTGGGCTAATATCATCGCTCCACCATCTGTGATGGTGTGCAGTAGCAATCCGCCAATACCTAAGATTAAGGTGAGGTTGTGAGTGACTTCGGAGTAACGGTGGAATAACCGCTCACTCAGTGTCGGCCCCCAGATCCCGATAATCACAAATACAATTGCGAGAAATCCGCCATGTTCTAATAGCTCTGGAAGAATATGAACCAACACTAGGCCGCCCAGAGACACGAATATAAATCCGTCTAGGCCTTTTTGTAACCCGTTGCCTGTCGAAAAGAATCGATAAAACAGTGGGCCTAATAATAGTGCGATGCAGCTAGCTAATAGATACAGCATGGATTTCCAATTTAAACCACGAGAGCGAAAAAAGCGCCATAGTATACCAGTCTTGTGGGTAATTAGCAGAGTACTGTGTTGAATTTACATTGATACGCAGTTGCCGCTAAATACATACTTTTTGTGAACAAATGTGGCGTTTATTGACGTTGATTTGTTAATTTGTCGGTTAAGGTAATAGAATAGTATTTTTTACGGCGAATAGAAGCATTTATCTATGGATACTTTCTCAGCGGCAGTCATGTTGTTTCTCATTATGGATCCACTCGGTAATTTGCCTATATTTGCCTCTATATTGCGCCATATTGAGCCGAAGAAGCGCCGTCGTGTGCTGATCCGTGAGCTGATGTTTGCCTTAGTGATCATGATGTTGTTTCTGTTTGCGGGAGAGGCGATCCTTAACTTCCTTAACTTACGCACCGAGTCGGTGAGTATTGCCGGCGGTATTATTCTGTTCTTAATTGCGATTCGGATGATTTTTCCGCAGCCCGGTGGTGTGGTTGGTCTCGCTGCGGGTGAAGAGCCATTTATCGTGCCGATGGCCATTCCCTTGATGGCTGGACCTTCGGTGTTGGCGGCGCTTATTTTACTAGCTCACACCGATAATGATCGCATGTTTGATTGGACAATAGCGCTAGTCTCGGCATGGGGGGCAAGCGCGGTGATCTTACTCTTCTATAAGGTCTTTACTAAGGTGTTGGGTGAGAAGGGGTTAACCGCCGTTGAGCGTTTGATGGGCATGGTACTGGTAATGATCTCGGTACAGATGTTCCTCGATGGGGTTGCCAACTATATCAGTCACACAGGGCTATAGGCATGTAGATTAAAGCGCATCTTGAGGTGAGCTTCGAGTGACATCTGGCTAGCTGTTTGCGACGATAACTAGCCTTGATGGCTTTTTTTAAAGCGTGAGCTAAAGTTAAACTCACTTGCAGAACAAATTTTAGACTGCAATACTTGGGATATAATATTCAAAAATAACAATAACTCATGCTAACTTGTCTTCTATTGTGTGCCGCTAGCTTTTCTTCGCTCGATTCTACCGATTATCAGAACCTACTGCCTTACCAAGGTACACCTACTTCGATGGAGCAGCGTGATAGTAAGGGCAATCTTACTATTGGCTCAGTGTATACCGATCTGGGGGCTTGGCATGGCTTCCACCTGCCTGATAATGCGGATTATTATGGCAGCTTTACTGGCCCATTGTTTATCGCACAAGAATACAGCTTGCACTTGAGCGACAGTCTACAACGCTTGCAGTTGATCGATGTGGATAGCGATGAATTTGTCGCATTAGAGAGTGCGAGTCGCATCGAGATTTATAGCAGACCCGATGCCTTGGTGCAGACGTTTACTTGGTCCGATTTTCAGCTTAACTTGACCCTGAGTTATAGTGATAACCGTACGGCGGTGATTCATACAGAGCTGGTTAACCTCTCCCCGAAAGCACAAACCTGGCAGCTGGTTTGGCACGGCACACCCTTTAACTCACATCCTTCGTTGCTGGATTACAGCCTTATTAAGCAAGCTGAAGTGACAGCTAACCACATCAGTTGGCAACTCAAACCGATAATGGACACTTGGCGAATTCAGCTGGCCGATGCCGAGTATGAGCTGTGGTTCGATACCGATATGAAGATTATCCTCAATGAGCAATCGGGTTATCGTGCCTTTGCCGAGCCCGTGACTCTGGTGGGTGGGCAGCAACATACCTTGGTATCGGCGCAGCGATACTTTCATACCCAGGCCGAGCGCGGCGCGCATCAGGCACCAGACTGGGACAAGATAGGGGTTCAGCTCACCGATAATCGTGCTAAGTGGCAAGCTAGATTAGATAGAGCGATAGTGGGAGGCGATAAAAGTGCTCGCCAACTCGCCGTTAAGAGCATGATGACTCTGCTGCACAATTGGCGAAGTCCGGCAGGTGCGCTGCAACATGATGCGATTACGCCTTCGATCACCTACAAGTGGTTTAACGGTGTCTGGGCCTGGGATACTTGGAAGCAAGCGGTTGCCTTGGCTCGGTTCGATCCAGAATTAGCCAAGTCGAATGTGCTGGCGATGTTCGATTATCAATTTACAAGCCAAGATCCGGTGAGACCACAAGATGCTGGTAACCTTCCTGATGCGATTTTCTACAATAAGAATACCGATCGAGGCGGAGAAGGCGGGAACTGGAATGAACGCAACGGCAAGCCCCCGTTGGCAGCTTGGGCGGTATGGCAGATCTATCTACAGGATAAAGATGCTGCCTTTCTTCAGGCCATGTATCCCAAATTGGTCGACTACCACCTGTGGTGGTATCGCAACCGTGACAACAATGATAATGGCTTGGCTGAATATGGTGCCAACCTTCACCCTATGCACCTCAATCAAGATGGCTCGGTTAATCTTGAGGCGGTGATCGAGGCGGCAGCGTGGGAATCGGGTATGGATAATGCGCCTAGATTCGATGTGGATAGCGGCCTAGATGTGTGGCAAAACCGCCAAGGGGGGCAACTCGTTGGTTATTCGGTCTCCCAAGAATCGGTCGATCTTAATGCTTATCTCTATGCAGAGAAACGCTTCCTACAGCAGATGGCCGAAGTGCTAGCAGATGCAAGTGCCGAGCAGAAATGGGATGTGGAGGCCACTCGGCTCGCTAAGCAGATCCAGATGCAGATGTATGATCCTGAGTCGGGATTTTTCTATGATATTCGCTATACCTCAACTGGGAGTGAGTTGATGCTCAAGCAGGGCAAAGGCGTTGAGGGCTGGATCCCGCTTTGGGCGGGGGCGGCGAGTGAGGCTCAAGCCAAAATCATCGTAGAGCGCCACCTAAATGCTGGGCAATTTGGCACCTTAATTCCGTTTCCCACTGTGAGCGCCGATAGCCCGAATTTTGCTGCTGCTAAGTATTGGCGAGGCCCAGTGTGGTTAGATCAGGCCTTATTCGGCCTGCAAGGCGTCGAGCGATACGGTTATCACGATGAAGCTCGGCACTTGGCACTGCAACTGGTGACCGAGGGAGAGGGGATTCTTGGTCAGAGTCCAATCCGTGAGAATTATAATCCGTTAACCGGAGAGGGGTTGCATTGCACCAACTTTAGCTGGTCAGCCTCTGTGTTAATGCTTATATATCAGTCATGGCTAGCCGATATGAATGATAATCAATCATAGCTATTTGACTGTTAACTATATAAAAATCAGTTGATATGTCTATAAACTTAAAAAGAGCCACCTAAATATATTAATTTGACTGTTAATGTATTGCTGTTGTTGTTATTGTTTTGTATTCAGCAGTGTTGGGTGGCCTATGAAAGTTTCTCTCCTAGTTTTTAGTTTTCTTAGCTTTGTGTTTGTCTCGGCGTGCAATAGCCGATCTCAAGAAATTGAGCAGCAGTCTATTATCACCGATACTCACAATGATGTTCCTCGTAAGCATCTCCTATGTAGTTCAACTCCCCCTATTCAAGATACGACTAAGCTTAAGGCTAGCCTCAAAGAGCGAGGACTCATTACCGAGCAGATGACTGAAGCCGAAGCTGAGCAAGTTGTTATTGAGTATATCCGTCAGCGTCAGAAGGCGTTCCAAGAGTGTAAGAAAGGAGGTCAGTAGTATGACGAAACGATTAACAACAACGCTTTGTGCAGCTTTTGCTGCTGCGATAATCTTTCTCCCTTCACTCTCCTTAGCAGCTCCGATGACTGCTGGTACCACCGCCGATGCCAATATTATCAATAAAGAGCAGGTCTTATATTGGCTCATTAAACGCGGTGAACTTTCGGATAATGCAACCGATTTTGAAAAAGAGCAGGCGATAGCCGAATTTACTAAGAGAGCTTACGGCGCTAAAAAGCTGCCATTAATTCAGGCGCAGCAGCAAAGAAAACAGTTGTTGCAAGTGAGAAAACGCACTCAATCGATGAGTGATGTGACGCCACTGGTGAAGAGTTTTACTAATAAGACTGTAAAAGTACTTACGGTACTTATCGACTTCCCCGATCTCCCCTATAACGACAACGGCTTAAGCAGTAGCGACACTCAGATGTTCTACAACGATTATTCGGTTGAACACTATCGCTCACTGCTGTTTTCTGAAGTCGGTTATGACGGGCCGCAAGGTCAAACCCTGATGACAGGGTATCAATATTATCAAGCCGAATCCGGTGGCAGCTTCTTCTTTACCGGTGATGTAAAAGGCTGGTATCGAGCCGCGAATAACGCAGCTGTTTATGGTGGCAATGATCCCGATGACTATGATAACGATAGAGGGGTTTCTGATCTGGTTAAGGAGGCGATCACAGCGGCGGTTGCCGACATGAGTGAAGCCGAGTTAGCCAGTTACGATATTGAAGATCCTTTCGACTTAAACAATAACGGCGTAACAAATGAAGCCGATGGCATTATTGATCATGTGATGATCTTCCATTCGAGTATCGGCGAAGAAGCGGGGGGCGGCATGTTAGGCGCTGACGCTATCTGGTCCCATCGTTCTTTCGTCGATGGTGGCATTTACACGCTACCGGGCACCGAGGTTAAGCTTTCTGGCTATACGATTCAGCCTATCGATGCCGCACTGGGTGTGTGTGTGCATGAATTTGGTCATGATCTGGGGCTACCGGATGAGTACGATACTACCCAGTTAGGTAAAGGTTCTCCGGTTGGGTTTTGGTCGGTTATGGCAGGAGGGAGCTGGGCGGGGTCGTTGGCAGGCTCACTGCCGACTGGTTTCAGCCCTTATG
Organism: Shewanella sp. Isolate13; assembly: GCF_022398325.1. Classification (GTDB taxonomy): domain Bacteria; phylum Pseudomonadota; class Gammaproteobacteria; order Enterobacterales; family Shewanellaceae; genus Shewanella. Next base: position 159,942 of record NZ_JAKEVD010000004.1, on the reverse strand, counting down.
CCCGCTCCTACTTGCAGACTATCTATGGCGGAAACTGGGTGACAGAGCAGAGTGTACAGCTCGATACGCTCTCCTCCTCTGGGCTCGATATTGATCTTGCTGAGGCGGTCAACCATGAGCAGGTCAACCAAATTTCTATTCCTATTCCGGCTATTGAGGTCGACTTTAAGGAGCCCTATAGCGGTGCGTATCAGTATTACTCAGATCAAGGTGACATGATCAACCATGCCATGTCATTTGATGTTGATCTGCCCGCTGCAACACCGCTGAGCTTAACCATGCGAGCACACTGGAATATTGAGCAAGATTACGATTATGCTCAGGTGATGGTAGATGGTATTGCGATTGCTGGGCATTACACTAAGGCGAGTAACTCGATTAATAATGAGCGTAACATTATTACGGGTAAGTCTAGCGACTTGGCTGGCGCTGAAGGCGCAGATGCTTGGGTGAATCTTCTATTTGATTTAAGCCCTTACGCAGGACGAAATGTTCAGATCTCGATACGTTATGTGACGGATCAAGCTGTGGGTGATTATGGCATTGTGGTCGATGACATCGTGATTTTGCTCGACAATACCGACACGGTCTTTTTCGATGGTGCAGAGCAAGAGGCCAATGTTGAATATGCAGGGTTTGTTCGGGTAACGAATAAGCGTCCCGGTAAAGATCGCCGCTATCTGGTGCAGTTAAGAAGTCAGCAAGGGGTCGACAAGGGACTCGAGTCTCGCTCCTACGATCCTGGTGTCGTACTCTGGTTTGAAAACTTGGAATACAGCAACAATGAAGTCAATAGCCATCCGGGCTATAGCTTAATCGGTGTGGTGGATGCTGATCAAAACTTAATCGCGACTAATGATTCCAGCGTGCAGGTAAGAGACGCCGCTTTCAGTCTCTTTAACCAGTCGAGTTACTTTAATGACAATCATTTAAGCTCGGTCAAACTGTTTGATGATGCAAATGATTACAGCGCCCCCCTGCAACCTGAGTCGGGGATGATTTTGCCTGAATTAGGCTTAACCATGGAGGTGATGAGTCAGTCGAGTGATAGTAGTAGTGCTAGGGTGCAGTTTAGGTATAGCGGCCAGACACCTCCCGAGTCTGGTACATTGAATGCAACGATCAGTTATAGCCAGCAGGGACGAGAAGTAAACTTTTCGGCAGATGCGAGTGGAGGGGATGGTAATTACAGCTATGCTTGGGATTTTGGTACTCAAGATGGACTGAGCACAGAAGCTGCTCCAAGCTACACTTATGTCAGTGGTGGTAATTACTTAGTGTCGCTCACGATAACCGACGGTAATGGAGAGAGCTTTACCAATAGCGTCAACCTGGTGATAGGCGAGGCTATTGTGGCCGATTTCACTCAAAGCATAACTAATCTGCAGGTTAGATTTATCAATCAGTCGAGCGGCGGAGATGGGGAGCTTAGCTATCAATGGGAATTTGGTGACGGCAATAGTAGCTCGGCAGCTGCTCCAACGCATACCTACGCCAGTGCAGGCAGTTACAGCGTGACTCTAACGGTTACCGATGCCGCAGGAGAGCAAGTACAAAAGACTACCACAGTCAGCGTAAAAGAGGCTGTGGTCAGCGGCGGAGGCTCATCGAGTGGCGGTAGCCTAGGTTGGGGAGCTCTGCTGATGTTGGGCGTGTTGGGTTTGGCTCGCCGCAAAGCTTAACTGATATTTAATCTTTAAAAACGCCCTAGGATGGGCGTTTTTTATGGCTAGTACGCTAATAACCTAAGAGAACGGGCTCTGTTGTGGTCAATTATAACTTAGCAATAGCCTGTTGAGCGGCAGGTAGAAAGACTTCGCTTACGATCAACTGTTCGCTCTCATATTGGAAGTAGCGGCGGCGTCCCCACAACTCTTGGCTCACATCTTGTTGCAGTGACTCCGCGAGTTTGGCGATCTTGCTACAGGCTGCGAAATGCGCCACTTCGATTCGCCCCGGAGTAAACTCGTCTTGAGAGTAGAGCAGCTCGCCTAAGGGTCTAACGCCTAAGCCAAGGAATTCTTGTTGTTTCTTTTCTAGCAGGCGTCCGGGAATTAAGGTTCTAGCGAACACCCATGGGGTGCCATCGAGTATGAGTAACACCTCTCGAACCCAGATGTTTTCACTGCCGAGTGCCTCCTCTTCTGGAGGGGCGAGGCTATCCTCTCCGAGCACTTTGACTTCAAAATTAATGCATTGTTTCTTAAGCTTTTTTGTTAGGCTACAAGTGCTTAGCAGCCAATCCTTAAAAGGTGGCGTAGGTAAGTTGGTGGTTTGTTCAGGTGAAAGCCATTGGATTGATTCACCATAAGGGAAGCTTAACCTAGTCATAGTCGTCTAATTCTCGGTACAATACAGCAAACCGAAGCAGTCTAGCACGCCCTAGCCGTTGCAGATAGATATTGTCAGACTTGGCTGTAGCTGATGGCGTTAACGTACATGGAATGAGAGCGCATCTCATCGAATATCGACTAAGGAGTAAGTTAAAAGATGAATAAACTAATAGCCGTATTGCTTATTACGCTCTGCAGTAGCTTTAATGCATTTTCTGCCGATAGTAAGCCACTCGAAGAATACGCTTATTATGGCTTTGAGCCTGAGATCGTCACTAACTATATCTCCAATAGAAAGAAACTGGGTTACGTTAGGCTTAGCGTCGAGTTGATGGTTAAAAAGCCTGAGCAATTAGTTAGCTTAGAGAGACACGATCCTTTGCTTAGGGCGGCAATTGTCGAGATCTTAGGTAACCAGACAGAAGATAAGGTGAAATCTTTGACTGGCAAAGAGGAGATCCGTCGTCAGTGCTATGAAAAAGTTAATCAGCTTCTGGAGCAAGAGACGGGTGAGCCGCTGGTGGTAAACCTACTTTTCACTAAATATTTATATGACTAATTGCAGAGCCAAATACCGCAGGTGCTTGCATTTTTTCTCTGGTGCCAACGGTATGAAAAATGATTAAAAGTAATAAGGGTAGGGTAAAACCCCAAAAGTCACAGGCTGTTAAGGTAAAGGCTGCTGGCAAGAGCAAGACTCAAAACTCTGCTCAAGCTAAGAGTCAGCTTAGTAAGTCTTTGCACCCGCGTAACCTCCATAACACTGGCTATGATTTTCCAGCCTTGGTGGCTGCATATCCTAGATTGAAGACTTTTGTTAAGCTAAACCCCTATGGCAACTTATCGATAGACTTTGCCGACCCACTCGCAGTCAAAATGCTAAATGCAGCGCTGTTAAAGCTGCATTATGGCGTTGATAAGTGGGATATCCCAGAGGGCTTTCTATGTCCACCCATTCCGGGGAGAGCCGATTATATCCACTATGTGGCGGATCTACTCGCGGTTAAGAAAACCAGTAAGAAGCGAGTGCCTAAAGGGCCTAGGGTTCGAGTGTTAGATATTGGTACCGGAGCGAATGTTATCTATCCGCTGCTAGGTATACAGTCCTATGGCTGGGACTTTGTTGGCAGTGATGTCGACCCATTGTCCATTGCCAATGCTCAGCAGATTTTTGCCAGTAACCCGGTCATTGCTGAGAGGTTCAAATCTCGACTACAAACTAACGCTAACCATGTATTTCATGGGGTGATTGAGCCAAATGAGCGTTTCGACCTGACCCTTTGTAACCCGCCATTTCATGCATCAATGGCTGAAGCGAGTGAGGGCACTGCGCGTAAGCTTAAAAACTTAGCTGCGAATCGGGCAAAGTCATCTCAGGTAAAGCCTTCTGTGAAGATGAAACCTTCGGCAAGTATAGAGTCTGCCTTGGTTAAAACCGATAGCACTCTCAATTTCGGTGGTCAGAAAGCCGAGTTATGGTGTGAGGGGGGCGAGCAGCAATTTCTGCGAACCATGATCAGTGAGAGTCATGATTTTGCTAGCCAGTGTTTGTGGTTTACCACCCTTGTCTCTAAAAAAGACAACCTTAAACCGGCCAAGGCCTTGTTGGCCAAGCTAAAGGCTGAAGAGGTGGAAGAGATAGAGATGCATCAGGGCAATAAAATTACTCGAGTGCTAGCTTGGAGCTTCTTGACGTCAGAGCAGCGGGCACTTTGGGTACAGTATCGGGATGCGCAATAGTGACCGAGTCACTTGTGCCATTCAAAGTCTCATAAAATAACGACTGTTGTAATTTCAAAAGTTTACAAACTTATCCTAGACTAAAACTATGCTGCCATTAATGGATAGTTGGACGCCCCAGTGAACTTTAAACTCGAAAATCTACTCGTTGAGCTAGAACTTTATCTGCAAAAACCAGAGGTGCGGGCCTGTCGCGCTGAGCTTGAGCGTCTTATCGACGATGACTTTCTGGAGTTTGCAGCGAGTGGCTGCAGCTTTGGTAAGCCGGAGGTGTTGGCAAGGCTGCCAGATGAACGACAGCCACAAATTGAAACCAGCCAGTTTGCAGTGCGAGAGTTATCGGAAGAGGTGTGTCAGGTTACCTATCGCGCCAAGCTAAAAAAAGCTGATGACAATGTCACCAGCTTTTCTATTCGTAGTTCCATTTGGCGCAAACACGGTGAGGCATGGCAAATTGTGTTTCACCAAGGCACTCAATGTAAGCCCTTCTAGTGTGACGGGCTGTTATTGACCGTTCCAGAGCAACTTACCGCAATCTGTTAAATCGTAACCACCTAGGGTTGCAGCAAGCTGCTGGGTTTGTGGTTCGGCAAGCAGGTTAAACAGCCTTTGTAGTTGACGTCTAAAGTAGATCCCCTGTGGCATCACGAAGTCAAAAGACTCAGTTACCAAAGGTACGAAACTCAAGCCACTTTCAAGTGCGACAGACTGACAGCCAAAACCGATATCGGCATTGTTACGGGCAATATAGCCAGCGAGTTCGCGCTCGCTTTGGGCAACAATGCTTGAATTAAGCTCTTCGAAAGCGGCACCTTGCTTCATTAGCCACTGCTCAAGGTGTTGCTGACTCCCTGCTCCCGCCTGTCGAGCCACCCAGCGCCAAGATTGTTGCGACACTTTGTCCAACTCTTGGCAACGGTGATGCATCTCTGGCCGCATCATTAGACCCTGTTTACGGGTATAACCATGAACCATGACCCATTGTTGATGGTTAGCATAACCTTGCAATAGCGCCGGATGACGGACGCTGCGCTCCTCGACGCTGCCCCAATGTAGCGTACAGACATCGGCGTAGCCACGAGACAATAAGTCTAAGCCGAGGCGTGAGCCGGTGGAGCTGTAACTGATAAGTTCACTCTTACCGACCTGAGACATCATTCTTGCTACAAGCATGGACAGTAGAGGATCATCACTACCTGTGATATGCATACGGTCTGATAGCATGCCACTGTGGCAAGAATCCATCACCCATCTGTCGATCAAGATCTTTGGAAACAGCCATTTACCCGTAATTTTAGTTGCGGGAAGAATACGATCATTGGCCATTGAGTAGACTTTCTTCTCATTGAGATCTAGGTACTCTGATACCTGTTTGGCACTCATATAGATCAGTTCAGTCGGCTCAGTCATTATTATTCCTTGTGGAGCTTACAATACTTGTAGTTAGGTTTTTTTTAGGAAAGTGCATCAAATTCAACATTTTCTGCGCCGTTGTAGATTAAGAAGTGACGGCCTTTTGCGCGGGCGATCATGGTTATTCCGAGCTTTTGTGCAAGCTCTAGTCCCATCTGAGTAGCGCCACTACGTGATAACACGACAGGGATCCCCATCTTAGCAACTTTTATCACCATCTCGGAGGTTAGTCGGCCCGTGGTGTAGAACAATTTATTGTTGCCATTGTCTTGGTTGAGCCACATTTCACCGGCTAAGGTATCAACGGCGTTGTGGCGTCCCACATCTTCAACAAAACCCACTATTTGGTCGTCTTGGCATAGTCCGCAACCATGTACTGCACCAGCATTCTTGTAGGTTTCGTTATAGGCACTGATGTTCTTTAGTAAGCTGTAGATCATGCTTTGCTTTAACTGTGGCGTAGGTAGAGCAATATCATCGAGTCCAGTCATAAAGTCGCCGTAAACCGTGCCTTGACCACAACCTGTGGTGACGGTTTTCTCTGACAACTTCTCTTCTAAGTTTTCAACTTTTTCGCTAGTTAGGATAGCGGCTGAATTCACATCCCAGTCAACGATAACAGATTCTAACTTGCTGATATCAGAGATAAAGCCTTGGTTTTTTAGGTATCCAAGTGATAATGCTTCGGCGCGTGCACCTAGCGTCATTAAGGTCACGATAGGTTGCCAGTTCAGGTAAACCGTTAATGGTCGCTCGCAAGCGATAAATTTATCGACCGTCTCACCATTTTCGTTGGTTGCAGTTACGGCAATCGTAAGTGGCACATTGGTATCGGTTTTAATCAACTTAGGATTGCTTTTATATGCAGTCATATGGCTCATCATCTGTTAAAAGGAAATTAATGCGCTTACTACTAAGCAATATCCATACCTAATTTTAGGGTGGTGAAATTTAGTGGTAGATCACATTTCCAATGGGTGAGTCGTCCATTTATGTCCTATCGTCAATTGCTATTTAGACAAAATGTCCTAGTCTTTGCTGGGAATAGTTGATCTAGTTCAAACTATTTTGTCGATAATGTGTGGCACATAAATTGCTTTGTTCTGGGGGAGAATTTATTTAGTGGGCCTGCCATATTGGCAGCCACCTCAGGCAAGACGGAGAGTGAATGCAACATACCGAAAGCCAATGGCCAATGTACGTTTCCCTTAAGAAGATAGAGAAACAAGTCGGAAGATGGACCTCTGTACAGTGGGAGGTCGACCAGATGCTTCCTGCCACCCACGCCGCACCTGAGGGTGCCTACCTAGTGTTACTGGAGTTACATAAAGATGAGCGTGGCAGCTACCGTATCAATATCGATATGGATAACGCCATGCTGTACATCGTCTGTGATGAAACGGAAGAGGGTGAGTGGAAGCCAGTTGCTATTTCTGCTGATCAAAATGTCGCAGCAGGTTGTTTAGAAGCCGACACCCCCGTATTGAACATCCCTATGCCTAAGGCGATCGCCTGTTGGATCGAGGCCTTTATCACCCGCCACGGTGAAGTTGAAATCTGTGCTCATCGCCGCAAACACGTTAACCGTCGTAAGAATGAAGGTCCTAGCACCGATCATGTGGCGGATAGATTATGAGTGGCTTCTTATCCCGTTGGAATTTGCGCAAGCAAAAGGTAGAAGCTGAGGGCGAAGCTAATGTCGCGGCCGAAGAGGCTGCGCAGAAACAAGCACAAGAGCAAGCCCTAGCAGCACAAGAGCAAGCAGAGGCCGAGTTAGCCTCCCAGACAGAATCCACCCCAGTTGCTGATGAATCTGGCGTGGAAAAACCGGCTGACAAGATGTTAACTGCCGAGGATCTGCCTGACCCCGAAAAGATTGAAGTTGGCGGCAGTTTTGCCAGCTTTATGGGGGCTAACGTTGATCCAGCGGCGAAGGCTGCGGCATTAAAGGCGTTATGGAAGCAACCTCATTACAGTGAGATCGATGGCTTACTTGAGTATGCGCTCGATTACAGTAACCAACCTAAGTTAACTCCCGATGTATCGGCTGAGTTAGCTAAAAAAGTTTTCCGTCATATCGTTAAAGATGAAGACGATGAAAAGGAAGCACAAGAGGGAGTCGAGGCTGTATCAGATGAGATGATTGCCGCTGAGAATTCCGATCAAAACGAACGCCTTAATGATGCTGATTCTGTGTCGGACATTTTGGACGGCCATAAAAATGACTTGTCCCAAAATGAACCAGAAAGCAGCGACGTTTCCAATAAGAACGTTGTTTAACGTCACTATAGAGTGTTTTTAATTCCACAAATTTGGTATGTGAATTGCTGTATTAGGAGTAATTAAAAGCTGGCGCTAATAAAAAGCGGTTAAAAACAGCGACACTAATACAGAAGCAGCCAAAGAACTGTTCAGGAACGCAATGTGAGCAATAGTGAAACACAGGTTGGACTCAAAGAGGTTCGACAGAAGGTCCTTGCTGGGACTCAGGTGATTCAAAACCTGATCCCGCCGACCGTTAGCTACACCACCGAAGGTAACGTTCTCGTTATCGGGCCAGAAGATTTGGCACGTTTAGCGGCTGATAAGTTATCTAGCATGGGGCAGTGTGCCATTTTGGCCAATGAGCCTATCACTAGCCAAGACGAAGCCCACTTGGAAAAAGTAATGACTGCCGCAGAAAATGTGGAAAGTTATTATAACAAACTTATTGAAATCAAAGGTTTCTTAGGTCAATTCCAAGTTAAGGTGGAGCATGACAGTGGCAGTGCTGAACTAAGTACGGTTGCTATTCGCAAAGCCCACTTCGACTTAATTCTCGATCTAAGCATGAGCCCTTGCATCAATCTTGAAATGCTACCGCCTGGTTATTTCTACGTGGGTCAAGATCAAGCTAAGTTGGATGAAGCATTAGAGCAACTTCCATCGCTTGTTGGTGAGTTTGATAAGCCACGTTATGTCAAGGTCAATAGCGATATCTGTGCCCATAACCGTAATGGTAATGAGGGCTGCACCCGCTGTTTAAATTTCTGTCCAGCGGATGCGATTGCGAGTGTAGAGAAAAAGATCGAAATCGACCCTTACCTATGTCACGGTGCTGGTAGCTGTACTAACGCATGCCCAACTGGTGCGATTAGCTATGATCTGCCGACTCCGCAAGCCATGCACACTTACCTGCAAAAGCTAGTCACTAGTTTCCGCTCTCAGGCGCAAACTGCACCGGTTATTCTTTTCCATGATATGGGTAAAGGTGCACAGTTGGTGACTGATGCGTTAGCCGGTGAGATTATTCCTATTGAGCTGGAAGAGATCACCGTTGCGAGCATGGATCACTGGATGTCTGCATTGGCATGGGGTGCTCGTCAGGTATTGATCCTGCAAACAGATGCCACTGCGCCAACATTGACGCAGATGTTGCAGGGTGAACTGGCATTAGCCAACGATATTCTCGATGAAATGGGCCAGCCACAGCGTATTAGTGTTATCACTGAAGCGCACTTAACAGAAGTTGGTGCTAAGGACCTTTCTGAGCTGCTTATTACCAGTGCTAGCTGGCCAGTCATCGTTCCTGCTGAATTTGCGGCAACGACCAAGCGTGAAACGATTTACAACGCAATCGATCACCTAAATGAGCAGGCTGCATCGGTCGATACTTGTCTTTCTCAAAGTAATATTCCATATGGCCGAGTGAGCGTTAACACCGAGAACTGTACCTTGTGTATGTCTTGTGTGTCGACCTGTCCAACGATGGCATTGACCGATGGTGGCGATCTACCAGCTCTCAATTTTGTTGAGCAAGACTGTGTACAGTGTGGGCTATGTGAAACTGCCTGTCCTGAGAAAGTCATCAGCTTAACGCCTCAGGTGAATCTTGATAAAGCTGCACGTCAGACGCGTCAAACCCTGCATGAGGAAGCTCCTTTCGAATGTATTACTTGTGGCACGCCATTCGCGACACAATCTATGGTGAAGCGGATGTTAGATGTCGTGGGTACCCACAGTGCCTTTAGCGCTAACACAGACCGCTTAAAAATGTGTGGTGACTGTCGAGTCAAAGACATGTTTGAAGACATTCTTCAAGATCCTGAAAAGCAACTGCGATAAGAGTTTAACTATGACCGAATTTGTAAGAGAAGTTTCAGAAAACGATCAGTTAAGAGCCGATATTTATCAGTTGCTAGCTGCATTATTGCGTCGTCAACCAAGCCCTGAGCTGCTTGCGTTCTTGTCAGGCTTAGAGATTGATGCCGATGATGACAGCGACATGACTAAAGCTTGGGTGGGTCTAAAGTTGGCCGCTCAGCAGTTTAGTGATGAACAGCTTGAAGATGAGTATTTCAACATTTTCCTTGGTGTGGGCAGTGGTGAAATCTTGCCATACGGCAGTTGGTTCATGACAGGTTCATTGATGGACAAGCCATTAGCCTTGTTACGTAACGATCTGATGCAGCTTGGTTTTGAGCGTGAAGAGGACGTTAAAGAGCCAGAAGATCACGTGGCTGCGCTGTGTGAAGTGATGGGAACCTTGATCCTAGAAGCGCCAGGCTATCGTCAGCTTGCTTTCTATCAGCGCCACATGGGCAGCTGGATTGAGCGTTTCTGCGATAACTTAGCTAAGGCGCCAAGTGCTGCGTTTTATGCAACCGTTGCTCAGCTAGCTAAGGCATTTTTCGTTATCGAAGCAAAAGAGTTTGAACAATTAAGTTTAGACATTCCTGTTAACTGCCCAGGCAGTGAAGCAGAAAAGTCGGAAAAGATTGAGCCTTCTACCAATGAGTTAGCGTCTTAATCGCTATCGGTAGAGGTTTAGATTTATGTCAGTTCAGCGTTTGTTGTTAATCGATAGGCCTGAGCTGACATAGACAAAACAGGGATTCTTTTGAACAAGGATCCAATAAGAACTGGATAGAGAGTTGAACTGTAACTTCCTATCTTAATTTCAGTAAATCTAAGGAGACACTATGAAGAAGCAAGCTTCCGACATGGGCCGTCGTCAACTGCTTAAAGCATTGGCTATCGGCGGTGCGGCTGGCGCAGTTGCAACTGCCAGTGGACAAGCTCTTGCCGCACAACCTGAACTCGCACCTGTTGCGAAAAAAGGCAGCGGTTACCAAGAGTCTGACCATGTTCGTAGTTATTACGACACATTGCGCAGCAAATAATTAAAGGAGAGTGTGATGCGATTAACCCGCAAAATAGACCAAGCTGTCAAAAGTAATAAGGCAGTATTAGGTCTAAACCGTCGCCAATTCCTCAAGTCCGCGAGCCTCGCGACAGGCGGTATTGCAGCGGCATCTATGCTTGGCGCAGGTATGATGCGCAAAGCCGAAGCTAAAGATATTCCCCACGACACCCCCACCGAAACTAAACGTACCATCTGTTCTCATTGCTCTGTAGGCTGCGGTGTTTATGCCGAAGTTCAAAACGGTGTATGGACAGGCCAAGAACCTGCATTCGATCACCCATTTAACGCGGGTGGACACTGTGCAAAAGGTGCGGCTCTACGTGAGCATGGACACGGTGAAAAGCGTCTTAAGTATCCAATGAAGTTAGAAGGCGGCAAGTGGAAGCGTCTTTCATGGGATCAAGCGATTGAAGAAGTTGGCCAAAAAGCACTAGATATTCGTAAAGAATCGGGTCCTGACTCGATATTCTTCATGGGTAGTGCGAAGTTCTCTAACGAACAAGCTTATATGTACCGCAAATTTGCGGCAATGTGGGGCACGAACAACGTCGACCACTCTGCACGTATTTGTCACTCTACCACTGTAGCCGGTGTTGCAAACACTTGGGGCTATGGTGCGCAAACCAACTCTTTCAACGATATTCGCAATGCTAAGGCGATGATGTTCATCGGCTCAAACCCTTGTGAAGCTCACCCAGTTTCGATGCAACATATTCTGGAAGGTAAAGAGCGCGGCGCGAAGATTATCGTTGTCGACCCTCGTTTCACCCGAACTGCAGCTAAGTCTGACGAGTTCGTGCATATTCGTCCAGGTACGGATATTCCTTTCATTTATGGTCTGCTTTGGCACATTTTTGAGAATGGCTGGGAAGATCAAACCTTCATCGATCAACGTGTTTACGGTATGGAACGTATCCGTGAAGAGGTGAAGAAATACCCTCCTGCTGAAGTTGCCAACGTAGTTGGCGCAACTGAAGAGCAAATGTACCGTGTCGCTAAGCTACTGGCTGAAACTAAGCCAGGTACAATTGTTTGGTGTATGGGTGGTACTCAGCACCACGTAGGTAATGCCAACACACGTGCTTACTGTATCTTGCAGCTAGCCCTAGGTAATATGGGGGTATCGGGTGGTGGTACTAACATCTTCCGTGGCCACGATAACGTACAGGGCGCGACTGACTTCGGTCTACTGTTCGATACGCTACCGGGTTATTACGGTCTGAAGACCGGCTCTTGGAAGCATTGGTGTAACGTTTGGGACTTGGATTACGAGTGGGTTAAGAGCCGCTTCGACCAAGAGCCACGTTTAGGTCAAGATCCTATGACCTCTACCGGTATCCCATGTTCACGTTGGCATGATGGTGTACTGGAAGACAAGTCTAAGATTGCTCAGAAAGATAACATCCATATGGCATTCTTCTGGGGCCAGTCGGTTAACACCGAAACCCGTGGTCGTGAAGTGCGTGAAGCATTGAACAAGATGAAGACGGTTGTTGTTGTGGATCCGTTCCCAACAATGGCGGGTGTGATGCATGAGCGTACCGATGGCGTTTACCTGCTACCAGCATGTACTCAGTTTGAAACTTACGGATCTGTATCGGCTTCAAACCGTTCACTTCAGTGGCGTACTAAGGTTATTGAACCACTCTTCGAATCTAAGCCTGACCATGTGATCATGTACAAGCTTGCCAAGAAGTGGGGCATCGATAAAGAGTTCTTCAAGCATATTAAAGTTAATGGTGATGAGCCATTGATTGAAGATATCACTCGTGAATACAACCGTGGTATGTGGACTATTGGTTACACAGGTCAAAGCCCTGAGCGTTTGAAGATGCACCAAGAAAACTGGGGCACATTCGATATTAAATCGCTTGAAGCACCAGGTGGCCCAGCTAAAGGTGAGACATATGGTCTACCTTGGCCATGTTGGGGTACGCCAGAGATGAAGCATCCTGGTACTCAGATCCTTTATCGTACAGGTCGTGAAGTTAAGTACGGTGGTGGTAACTTCCGTGCCCGTTATGGTGTTGAGCATAACGGCGTTAACATTTTGGCTGAAGGCTCTTACTCTAAGGGCAGTGAAATCAAAGACGGTTATCCAGAGTTTACCGACAAGATGCTGAAGCAGCTTGGCTGGTGGGACGACCTTACAGCAGAAGAGAAAGCGGCTGCTGAAGGTAAAAACTGGAAGACAGATATCTCTGGTGGTATTCAGCGTGTGGCTATTGCACATGGTTGTATCCCATACGGTAACGCGAAAGCGCGTTGTATCGTTTGGAACTTCCCTGATGATATCCCACTGCACCGTGAGCCACTATACACACCTCGTCGTGACTTGGTTGCTAAGTACCCAACTTACGAAGACCGTATGGTTGCCCGTCTACCGACCCTGTATAAGACAATTCAGGAGCAGGATTTCAGTAAAGGTTTCCCATTAATCATTACGACTGGCCGTTTGGTTGAGTACGAAGGTGGTGGTGAAGAAACACGTTCTAACCCATGGCTTGCTGAACTACAGCAAGAGATGTTTATCGAGATCAACCCAGCAGATGCTGCCGATCGCGGTATTCGTGATGGTGACGACGTATTCGTTCATAGTCCAGAAGGTGCGAAAATCACCGTTAAGGCTATGGTCATTCCACGAGTTGTACCAGGCGAATGTTTCATGCCATATCACTTCGCGGGTGTATTCGAAGGCAAGAGCCTAGAGAAGAACTACCCAGAAGGCACGGTTCCTTACGTAATTGGCGAAGCTGCTAATACGGTAATGACCTATGGTTATGATGTTGTGACTCAGATGCAAGAGACGAAAGTGAGCTTGTGTCAGGTCAGCAAAGCCTAATTAACTTGATGAGGAGATAAGCCATTATGGCAGTCATGAAATTCCTATGTGACACCAAGCGCTGCATCGAGTGTAACGGTTGCGTCACGGCATGTAAAAACGAAAACGCCTCAGCCATTGGCTGGGGGATCCAGCGCCGTCGCGTGGTTACACTAAATGATGGTGAGCCGGGTGAAGCGTCAATCTCAGTGGCATGTATGCACTGTACAGATGCACCTTGTATGGCAGTTTGTCCTGCAGACTGTTTCTACCGTACTGAAGACGGCATCGTCTTACACAACAAAGAAACCTGTATCGGTTGTGGTTACTGCTTCTATGCTTGTCCTTTCGGAGCGCCTCAGTTCCCTAAGAAGACAGCATTTGGTAGTCGCGGTAAGATGGACAAGTGTACTTTCTGTGCTGGTGGTCCAGAGCCTGATTTCTCTGAAGCAGAGCGTAAGTTATACGGTGCAAACCGTATTGCTGAAGGCAAGTTACCTATGTGTGCAGAGCTTTGTGCGACTAAGGCGTTATTAGCAGGTGATGCTGAAGTTGTTTCAAACATCTTCCGTGAACGCTCTGCCGCACGAGGTGCTCCTGGAGCTATCTGGGGCTACACCCCAACAACTGGCTAGTCTGGCTGAATAGGACTGTGGGTTTCGACCCGCAGTCCAATAAAGGAGTGAGTATGTTTATGAAATCACTGCGCAGCCTGTTTGCATTGCTAGTTATTCCGTTGATATTTTCAATGGGGTTGGGACATAGTGCTTCAGCAATGGCTGCGGATGACCAAACGAGTCAGCAACAAGCTGCAACCAATGATGCTGATCTATGGCGCGCGGTTAAGGCGGGTGACTCTGGTTACACTGTAGCCAAAGGCATTGAGACTGGTGTGCTAATCAATGTAGTGGGTAATGAAGGAAAGGATGTTCGCAATGAGTATTTAACTCCCGTGATGGGAATTACTGTTGTGGGTGTTTTTGCTGCATTTCTATTTTTCTATTTAGTCAATGGTCCCTCTAAATTGGGCAAAGGCTTTTCCGGAAAAATGGTGCTACGTTGGTCAAAAGCGGATCTATGGATCCACTGGGTATTAGCGACCTCTTGTTTAGCGCTGATCTTCACGGGTCTTAACATCATGCTAGGCAAACACATATTGCAGCCTTATGTCGGAGAGGGCCTGTGGGCTGGACTGATTTACGGCAGCAAAACAATACACGATTGGGTCGGGCCGATATTTATCGTGTCTTGGATCCTGTGCGTTGTAAAGTGGATGCCGATGCAGACCTTCAAGATGTATGACTTAAAGTGGTTCCTCGTGGTTGGTGGTTACGTCAACTTTGGACCATTTAAAGGTAAGCATCCTGATAGTGGATTTGCTAACGCCGGTGAAAAGATGTGGTTCTGGACCTTAACCATTTTTGGTTTGTTTATCGCCGCATCGGGTTTAATGCTGGTATTACCAGGTTTAGATCTGCCGCGTGAGGCTTCGATGGCTGCACTGTTAATCCACGCTATTAGCGCGGTTATCATTATCGCATTTACTATCGTTCATATTTGGATGGCAACGGTATTAAGTGAAGGTGGTATGGAGTGCATGGTATCGGGTTACTGCGATGAGAACTGGGCAATCCAGCATCACAATCTTTGGTACGATGAATTGAAAGAGAGTAATAGTATCGTCTATAAAGACTAATACTTACTTAGCTATCAAATAAAAAATGCCTCGACTTAGTCGGGGCATTTTTATTTCTGAAGCTCGGTAACAACTTACCGCTGATTTAATCAAATCGCTATAGCCATGCTGCCCCGTAAAAATGAATTTGGTATAAAAAACGTCTTTCAATGATGTAAATGTTAATAATTGGCATTAGTAAAATAAGCAGTAGTAATGGATTGTAATTGTTACATTTTTGATAAAGATGCCTAATGTTTGTTTTGGGTGTTTTTTGTACTTTCCTGTATCTTGGCTTCAGTAAATACGCACAGCTTAACAGTTTTGCCAAAATTCTGGTTAAAGTAGAAATTTAACCGGATTCAGATCAATTTTTTACATACTGAAATTCTTTATATTACTCGGGCTATTTTGTTGGATATCCTTAATAAATAAATGCTTTTTACATTTTAAACATTCGCTTAACAAGTGTTTGATTTACATTGTGGACGGTAGTGTTATTAGGTTTATCTTAAATTTTTATAACCAGAGTATTCCTTTCTACCAGGAGTAAAAATGAAGAAGCAACAGCCTGATCTGAACCGCAGATCTTTGCTGAAAGCACTGACTATCGGTGGCACTGCAAGTGTCGCTATCGCCGCCACTGGCGTAAGTGTTGCTCAAGCAAGTGAAAGTAAAGTCAGAACAACCAATGACAATGGCTATCATGAAACTGCACATATTCGCAGTTATTACAATAGCTTACGCGGCTAGTTTAGGAGAAGTAAAGCGATGAAGTTAACTCGCAAATCCAACGCGGCACCAACCGTAGAGAAAAAAACTCTAGGTCTTAGCCGTCGTCAATTTATGAAGCAAGCAGGTATCACATCTGGTGGTATTGCAGCGGCTTCTTTGTTGGGCACAGGCATGATGCGTCGCGCAGAAGCCAAAGATATCCCACATGATGCACCAACTGAAATCAAGCGTACTGTATGTAGCGCCTGTGCGGTAGGTTGTGGTCTATACGCTGAAGTACAAAATGGCGTTTGGACAGGTCAAGAGCCAGCTTTCGATCACCCATTCAATGCCGGCGGTCACTGTGCTAAAGGTGCTGCACTACGTGAACATGGTCATGGTGAGAAGCGTCTTAAGTACCCAATGAAGCTTGTTGATGGTAAGTGGAAAAAATTATCTTGGGAGCAAGCTTTCAACGAAGTTGGCGACCAGATGCAGAGCATTCGTAAAGAATCGGGTCCAGACTCAGTGTACTTCATGGGTAGCGCTAAGTTCTCGAACGAAGGCTGCTACATGTACCGTAAATTTGCGGCAATGTGGGGCACGAACAACGTCGACCACTCTGCACGTATTTGTCACTCTACCACTGTAGCCGGTGTTGCTAACACTTGGGGTTACGGTGCGCAAACTAACTCTTTCAACGATATCCAGAATGCAAACGCAATCTTCTTCATCGGGTCAAACCCTGCTGAAGCGCATCCTGTTGCAATGCAGCATATCTTGATCGCTAAAGAGAAGAATAACGCTAAGATTATCGTGGTTGATCCACGTTTCTCTCGCACAGCTGCTCACGCAGATCTTCACTGTGGCCTACGTCCAGGTACAGATATTCCATTTATCTACGGTATGCTATGGCACATCTTCGAAAACGGTTGGGAAGATAAGACATTTATCCAGCAACGTGTATTCGAAATGGATACTATCCGTGAGGAAGTGAAGAAGTTCCCACCGAAAGAAGTCGCTAACATCACAGGTTGTAGCGAAGAAGAAGTTTATCAAGCAGCTAAGCTAATGGCGGAAAACCGTCCAGGTACTGTTGTTTGGTGTATGGGTGGTACTCAGCATCACGTAGGTAATGCTAACACTCGTGCGTACTGTATCCTTCAGCTAGCCCTTGGTAACATGGGTGTGTCTGGTGGCGGTACTAACATTTTCCGTGGTCACGATAACGTACAGGGTGCGACTGACTTAGGTCTACTGTTCGATACACTACCTGGTTACTACGGTCTTAAGACTGGCTCTTGGAAGCACTGGTGTAACGTTTGGGACTTGGACTACGATTGGGTTAAGGCGCGTTTCGACCAAAACTCATACCTAGGCCGTATTCCAATGAATACCCCTGGTATTCCTTGTTCACGTTGGCACGATGGTGTTCTAGAAACCCCCGAGAAATTAGCGCAGAAAGACCGTGTTCGCATGGCATTTTTCTGGGGCCAATCAGTGAACACTGAAACTCGTCAGAACGATGTTCGTGATGCACTAGACAAGATGGACACTGTAGTTGTTGTGGATCCTTTCCCAACAATGGCAGGTGTTATGCACCGTCGTAAGAATGGTGTTTACCTTCTACCAGCTGCAACTCAGTTCGAAACTCAAGGTTCTGTATCTAACTCAGGTCGTAGCCAGCAGTGGCGCGAGCAGGTTATCCAGCCTCTATTCGAATCTAAGACTGACCTTGAGATCATGTACCGTCTATCTCAAAAGCTTGGTTTTGCTGACGAATATACTAAGCGTATCGCTAAAGATGCCAACGACGTTCTCGTTATCGAAGACGTGACTCGCGAAATCAACCGCGGTATGTGGACAATTGGTATGTCAGGTCAAAGCCCTGAGCGTATCAAAGAGCACACCATGAACTGGGGCACATTCAGCAACAAGACACTTGAAGCTGCAGGCGGTCCTGCTAAAGGCGAGACTTACGGTCTACCTTGGCCATGTTGGGGGACGCCAGAGCAGAAGCACCCTGGCACACAGATCCTTTATAACACAAACAAACACGTACTTGAGGGTGGCGGTAACTTCCGTGCTCGTTACGGTGTTGAGTATAAAGGTAAGAACCTACTTGCTGAAGGCAGCTACTCTAAAGGCGCTGAAATCCAAGACGGTTACCCAGAGTTCACTGCTGACATGCTTAAGCAATTAGGCTGGTGGGATGACCTAACAGCGGCTGAAAAAGCGGAAGCTGAAGGTAAGAACTGGAAGACCGATATCTCTGGTGGTATCCAACGTGTGGCTATGAAGCACGGTTGTATCCCATTCGGTAACGCTAAGGCACGTTGTATCGTTTGGACATTCCCAGACGAAGTACCTGTTCACCGTGAGCCGCTATACACGCCACGTCGTGATCTTGTGTCTAAGTACCCAACTTACGCAGACATGCAAGTACACCGTCTACCAACGCTATACAAGACTATTCAAGACAATGACAACACAGATAAGTACCCATTAGGTCTGACTTCTGGTCGTCTGGTTGAGTACGAAGGTGGTGGTGAAGAGTCGCGTTCAAACCCATGGCTTGCTGAGCTTCAACAAGAGATGTTTGTTGAAATCAACCCTGCCGATGCGGCTGATCGTGGTATTCGTGACGGCGACACTGTATGGCTAGAAGGTGCTGAAGGTGGTCGTATTAAGATCAAGGCAATGGTCACTCCACGCGTTAAGCCTGGTGTAACTTGGATGCCTTACCACTTCGCGGGTGAAATGCACGGCGAAAGCTTAGCGCCTAACTATCCAGAAGGTACTGTTCCTTACGTTATCGGTGAATCAGCTAACACTGCATTGACTTATGGTTATGACCCTGTGACTCAGATGCAGGAAACCAAAGCATCGCTATGTCAGATCACTAAAGCCTAAGTGCAGAATTAGCTAGGAGAATTGCCAGAATGGCTACAATGAAATTTTTATGTGATACCAAGCGCTGCATCGAGTGTAACGGTTGTGTCACAGCATGTAAGAACGAAAACGACTCTGCTCTAGAGTGGGGAATTCAACGTCGTCGCGTAGTGACTATCAATGACGGTGTTAAAGGCGAAGCGTCTATCTCAGTAGCGTGTATGCACTGTAGTGATGCACCTTGTATGGCAGTTTGTCCTGCAAACTGTTTCTACAAGACAGAAGATGGCATCGTACTTCACGACAAAGATACTTGTATCGGTTGTGGTTACTGTCTATACGCTTGCCCATTTGGTGCGCCACAGTTCCCTAAATCAGGTGCGTTCGGTGCTCGCGGTAAGATGGATAAGTGTACTTTCTGTGCCGGTGGCCCAGAAGAGAACTTCTCTGATGCAGAGCGTCAGAAGTACGGTGCAAACCGTATTGCTGAAGGTAAGCTACCTATGTGTGCTGAGTTGTGTGCAACTAAGTCACTACTAGCGGGTGATGCAGAGGTTATCTCTAATATCTTCCGTGAGCGTGTTGCATACCGTGGTTCTAAAAACGCAGTTTGGGGTTAATCAACTTAGGTTGACTAACTTCTAACGTACCCTGAGTGGCTCATTCGCTTGAGTCACTCAGTGGTAAAAGAGGACGTATTATGAACAAATGGTTAAAACACATAGGCGTGGCAATTGCACTGTTATTTAGTGTGTCTGTATTTGCCCACGATGCCCCTAAAGTGGGTGACACTAATGAAGTAAATGGTCAAATCTGGTCTCAGCTAAAAGCGGGTGAGGACGGCTACACGACTTCAAAGAGTGAATTCCACGGTCAAGCAATCAACACCTATGACCTGCGTGTACTTGAATTGCGCAGTGATATTCTTGCTCCAGCTATGATGGCTGCCCTTTTCGGCATGATCATCATCTTTGTCTTGTTTATCAAGGTGAATGGCATTTCGAAGCTGCACGGTGGTTTCTCAGGCAAGCTGGTTTACCGTTGGTCTAAGTTTGATGTATCAATTCACTGGCTAGGTGCGATCCCTTGTCTGTTATTGATCCTGACAGGCTTAACCCTACTTGCTGGACGTTTCTTCTTCCAGCCGTACATTGGCGAAGGCCTTTGGGCTGGTCTAGTGAACGGTGCTAAGCAGATCCACGACATCATGGCGATCCCGTTCATGATTGGTTGGGCACTTATGACTGTGCTTTGGGCTAAGAACCAGATGCCTAAGATGTATGACCTTAAGTGGATGATGGTTGTTGGTGGTTACATCAACTTCGGTCCATTCAAAGGTAAGCATCCAGACGCGGGTTTTGCTAACGCGGGTGAGAAATTATGGTTCTGGGCATTCGCTGTGTTCGGTTTAGTGGTTTCAGCATCGGGTATGCTGTTGCTATTCCCGAACTTGTTCGAGCCTAGCCGTACACTGAGCTTAGTGGCGCTAATTCTTCACTCTATCGGTGCTATCATCATCACTGCTTTCTCAATCGTGCATATCTTCATGGCAACGGTTATGTCAGAAGGCGGTATGGAGTGTATGGTTTCTGGTTACTGTGATGAAACATGGGCAAGCCAGCACCATAACCTTTGGTTCGATGAGATCAAAGAGAACGGTACCCTTAAGTACAAAGACTAATGCTAATTGCATTATCGCCTAAAAATGCCCCGACTTAGTCGGGGCATTTTTGTTTTTATCCCTAAACTGCCTACTTCTTATTATCAATTAAGTTTTGACTGAAACTAGCAGGGATTGAGCTTCATTAGTACACATCGGCCTGCTAATACGGCTTAGCAACTCTCTTTTACTTTAAGGCGTTGAGCCTATCGCCAATTAGACTTTATCTGAAACCGTGCGTGTTCAAGTGAGAACGGCACTGCATTAGCTACTAGGCCTCCGATTAGCGGTCGATGTTGGCTTATCCTCTTCAAGCGATGCTTGGCTTATTAATTCATTCAAACACAGCTTCATACCACAGATGGGGAAGTCTTGTTATTAGCCTAGTGCAAGTGCCTAAATCAGAGCTGAGTTACGGCTTGATATAGGAGCTGATGGTATTGGCTGAGGCTCCGCCTGGTCGCTACATGGCTGTAACAAGTCGGCATTATAATATGGCTAAAATCGCCTGAAACCATGCAAAAGGGTGGTTAGTTGGCAATATGTGTTAATGATTGGTATTATTTGGATTTTTGTTTGTAACTTACTGTGATAGTTGTTCTTTTATTTTTGTTTTGATTGGTTTTTGTGGTTCTTTTTTGTGGTTGAGCGTTTGTTGGTATTTATAAATGTGCGCTAGTTAACAGTTTCTGTAGATATGCGCTTAAATCGGAGGTTTAATCAGATTTCGATCAACTTTTAAGAAATCGAAATTCTTTATATTACGCCGGCTATATTGTTGGATACCCCTAATAATTATACATTTTTTACAATATTGAGCATTTGCGTTACAAGTCTCTTGGTTACATTGTAAATGGTCGCGTTATTAGGGCTGTCTTAAGTTTTTATAACCAGAGTATTCCTTCCTACCAGGAGTAAAAATGAAGAAGCAACAGCCTGATCTGAACCGCAGATCTTTGCTGAAAGCACTGACTATCGGTGGCACCGCAAGTGTCGCTATCGCCGCAACTGGCGTAAGTGTTGCTCAAGCAAGTGAAAGTAAAGTTAGCACAAATAATGACAATGGCTATCATGAAACTGCACATATCCGCAGTTATTACAATAGCTTACGCGGCTAGTCTAGGAGAAGTAAAGCGATGAAGTTAACTCGCAAATCTAACGCGGCACCGACTGTAGAGAAAAAGACTCTAGGTATTAGCCGTCGTCAGTTTATGAAGCAAGCCGGTATCACTTCAGGTGGTATTGCAGCAGCTTCTTTATTGGGCACAGGCATGATGCGTAAAGCTGAAGCCAAGGTTCAAACTGTTGCGCACGATGCACCAACAGAAATCAAGCGTACAGTATGTAGTGCTTGTGCGGTAGGTTGTGGTTTATACGCTGAAGTTCAAAACGGTGTGTGGACAGGTCAAGAGCCTGCATTCGACCACCCATTCAACTCTGGCGGTCACTGTGCTAAAGGCGCGAGCCTACGTTACCACACGCACTCATATAAGCGTGTTAAGTACCCAATGAAGCTTGAAGGCGGTAAGTGGAAGAAGCTTTCATGGGAGCAGGCTGTATCTGAAATCGGCGATAAGATGCTTGAGATCAATCAAACATCAGGTCCAGACTCAGTTTACTTCATGGGTAGCGCTAAGTTCTCAAACGAAGGTGCATACATGTACCGTAAGTTTGCGGCAATGTGGGGCACAAACAACGTTGACCATTCAGCGCGTATCTGTCACTCAACCACAGTTGCTGGTGTTGCGAATACTTGGGGTTATGGTGCACAAACCAACTCTTTCAACGATATCCGTAACGCAAAAAATATCTTCCTGATTGGGGCAAACCCAGCAGAGGCGCATCCAGTTGCGATGCAGCACATCCTGATCGCTAAAGAGCGCGGCGCGACTATTACTGTTGCTGATCCACGTTTCTCTCGCACTATGGCGCACGCCGATATCCACCTACCATTACGTCCAGGTACCGATATTCCTTTGGTTTACGGTCTAATGTGGCACATTTTTGAAAATGGTTGGGAAGATAAAGAGTTCATCCGTACACGTGCTTATGGCATGGACAAGATCCGTGAAGAAGCTGCGCGTTGGACTCCAGAAGAAGTTGAAAACGTCACTGGCGTATCTCGCGATGCAGTTTATGCTGCTGCGAAGCAGATGGCGACTAACCGTCCAGGTACTGTAATTTGGTGTATGGGTGGTACTCAGCACCACGTTGGTAACGCTAACACGCGTATGTACTCTATCCTGCAGCTAGTGCTAGGTAACATGGGTGTGTCTGGTGGTGGTACTAACATTTTCCGTGGCCATGACAACGTTCAGGGCGCAACGGACATGGGTCTGCTATTCGATAACTTACCAGGCTACTACGGCGTTGGTGAAGGCGCATGGCACCACTGGTCTCGTGTATGGGATCTACCATATGAATCAGTTAAAGCACGTTTCGACCAAAAGTCTTACTTAGGTCGTAGCCCAATGACCACTCCTGGTATGCCATGTTCTCGCTGGCAAGATGGTGTGTTAGAAGCTAAAGACAAACTTGCTCAAAAAGATAACCTACGTCTAGCATTCTTCTGGGGTCAGTCAATCAACACTGAAACTCGTCAGATGGAAGTGCGTGATGCATTGGACAAGTTAGAAACAGTCGTTGTTGTTGACCCGTATCCAACAATGGCGGGTGTTATGCACCGTCGTAAAGATGGCGTTTACTTGTTACCAGCAGCCACTCAGTTTGAGTGTGAGGGTTCAGTAAACAACTCTGGCCGTAGTGCACAGTGGCGTCAGCAAGTTGTTGAGCCAATGTTCGAGTCTAAGAATGACCTAGAAATCATGTACCGCTTAGCGAAGCATGTAGGCATTGCTGACACATGGACAAAGCACATCAAGGTTAACGGCAACATGCCAGATCCTGATGACATCATGCGTGAATACGCTAAAGGTATGCGTTCAATCGGTTACACAGGTTGGAGCCCAGAGCGTATCCGTGCTCACACCATGAACTGGGGTGATTTCTCTTCAGAAACACTAGAAGCACCAGGTGGCGTGAACAAGGGCGAAACTTACGGTCTACCTTGGCCATGTTGGGGTACGCCAGAGCAGAAGCACCCAGGTTCACAGATTCTATACCGCACAGGTATGAACGTTAACCAAGGTGGTGGTAACTTCCGTGCTCGTTTCGGTGTTGAGCATGAAGGCGTTAGCATTCTAGCTGAAGACTCAGCTTCTGTTGGTGCTGATATCCAAGACGGTTACCCACAATTCGATGACAAGATGCTGAAGCAACTTGGCTGGTGGGATGAGCTAACTGCTGAAGAGAAGGCACTAGCTGAAAACCGTACTTGGTCTACTGACTTAGGCGGTGGTATCGTACGTGTTGCACTAGCACACAACATGGTGCCATACGGTAACGCTAAAGCACGTTGTCGCGTTTGGACTTTCCCAGACGAAGTGCCTGTTCACCGTGAGCCAATCTACACTTCACGTCGTGATCTAATTGAGAAATACCCAACTCATAACGACATGCAAGTACACCGTCTACCAACGTTATTCAAGACGTTGCAAGACAAAGTGATCTCTGACGATCTAGATAAGAAGTACCCACTAATCGTAACTTCTGGCCGTTTGGTTGAGTATGAAGGTGGTGGTGAAGAGTCTCGTTCTTGCCCATGGCTTGCTGAGCTTCAGCAAGAGATGTTCATTGAAATTAACCCAGCAGACGCTGCTGATCGCGGTCTACGTGACGGTGATGACGTTTGGGTTGAAGGCGCTGAAGGTGGTCGTATTAAGATCAAGGCGATGGTAACTCCACGCGTTAAGCCTGGTGTAACTTGGATGCCTTATCACTTTGCGGGTGTTATGCATGGTGAAGATCTGCAATACCCAGAGTCGGGTGGCATTAGCACTAAACCTTACATTGTTGGTGAGTCAGCAAACACGGTAATGACTTATGGTTATGACCCTGTGACTCAGATGCAGGAAACTAAAGCATCACTTTGTCAGATTGCTAAAGCATAATTGCAGTATTCGCTAGGAGAATTGCCAGAATGGCTACAATGAAATTTTTATGTGATACCAAGCGCTGCATCGAGTGTAACGGTTGTGTCACAGCATGTAAGAACGAAAACGACTCTGCTCTAGAGTGGGGAATTCAACGTCGTCGCGTAGTGACTATCAATGATGGTGAGAAAGGCGAAGCGTCTATCTCAGTAGCATGTATGCACTGTAGCGATGCACCTTGTATGGCAGTTTGCCCAGCAAACTGTTTCTACAAGACAGAAGATGGCATCGTACTTCACGACAAAGATACTTGTATCGGTTGTGGTTACTGCCTATACGCTTGCCCATTCGGCGCGCCTCAGTTCCCTAAAAAGGGTGCATTTGGTGCTCGTGGCGTTATGGACAAGTGTACTTTCTGTGCCGGCGGCCCAGAAGAGAACTTCTCTGATGCAGAGCGTCAGAAGTACGGTGCAAACCGTATTGCTGAAGGTAAGCTACCTATGTGTGCTGAGTTGTGTGCAACTAAGTCACTACTAGCGGGTGACGCAGAAGTTGTTTCTGCAATCTTCCGTGAGCGTGTTGCATACCGTGGTTCTAACAAAAATGTTTGGGGCTAAGCCTTAGATATTGAGTTAGTCCATAATCGCTGCAAGCTGTCTACCTGAGGTGGCTTGCAGCAATCAGGAGTTGATATGAACAAATGGTTCAAACACATAGGCGTGGCAATTGCACTGTTCTTCAGTGTATCTGTATTTGCCCATGCTACTGACAAAGTGGGTGACACGATTGAAGTTAATAACGGCCAAGTCTGGGCTCAGCTAAAAGCGGGCGAAGAGGGGCGTACAACTTCAACAAGTGAATTCCACGGTCAAGCGATTAACATGTATGACCTACGTGTTCTTGACTTGCGTAGTGATATTCTTGCGCCTGCGATGATGGCAGCCCTTTTCGGCATGATCATCATCTTTATTCTGTTTATCAAAGTGAACGGCATCTCTAAGCTTCATGGCGGTTTCTCTGGTAAGCTGGTATATCGCTGGTCTAAGTTTGATGTCTCGATTCACTGGCTAGGTGCGATTCCTTGCCTACTATTGATTCTGACAGGCTTAACCCTACTTGCTGGACGTTTCTTCTTCCAGCCGTACATAGGCGAAGGCTTCTGGGCTGGCCTAGTTAACGCTGCTAAGCAGATCCACGACATCATGGCAATTCCGTTCATGATCGGCTGGGCGTTAATGACAGTGCTTTGGGCTAAGAACCAGTTACCGAAGATGTACGACCTTAAGTGGATGATGGTTGTTGGTGGTTACATCAACTTCGGTCCATTCAAAGGCAAGCACCCAGATGCAGGTTTTGCAAACGCCGGTGAGAAGCTATGGTTCTGGACTTTCGCAGCTTTCGGTCTAGTTGTTTCGGCATCGGGTATGCTGCTGCTATTCCCTAACTTGTTCGAGCCAAGCCGTACGCTAAGCTTAGTGGCGCTAATTCTTCACTCTGTCGCAGCTATCATCATTACTGCTTTCTCAATCGTGCATATCTTCATGGCAACGATTATGTCTGAAGGTGGTATGGAGTGTATGGTTTCTGGTTACTGTGATGAAACATGGGCAAGCCAGCACCATAACCTTTGGTTCGATGAGATCAAAGAGAACGGTACCCTTAAGTATAAAGAGTAATCCTCTCTACACTTAAATCCTAAGCACCTCAGCTATTCATTGCTGGGGTGTTTTTATATTAGAATGAAGCTGTACACTTTATGCGCAATCGCTAAAGTATGACCCGCTTAACAAAAAAACCTACATTTCATTGATAGGAAACGCTAAGTTATAACCTAATCACGTTTTGTGCTTATTTAAAGTGCTAATTTTGCTCTCCGCTAGTGCATTCCAATTTTCCGATTCTTTTGTAATTAGCATTCTTCTTATAGGAATTTTTATGTCTTCGATTATTTTGCCTGAAATTGCTCAACCATATAACGCCAATATCACCACACCGAACTGGATGATTAGCGGTATGGAAAAGGTGATGCAATTTTATGTAGACCGCAATTTAAGACTGGACACGGTTTCGGCTGAGATGATGCCAAATCCAATTGAAGGCAAGAAGTACATGCTGTATGCGCATGTGCCTTTCTGTCATACCCTATGCTCATTCTGTACTTTCCACCGCTTCCTCTTTAAAGAGGATAAAGCGCGCGCTTATTTCATCTCTTTGCGTAAAGAGATGGATATGGTTAAAGCCTTAGGTTATGACTTTGAGTCTATGTATATCGGTGGTGGCACTACAACCGTATTAGAAGATGAGCTTGCCCGCACTATCGAGCACGCTAAGAAGCTATTCCCGAGCATTAAAGAGGTGTCGTGTGAGTCAGACCCTCAGCACTTAGATAGCGAAGGTTTTAAGCAGCTTGAAGGCTTAGTGGATCGTATGTCTATCGGCGTTCAGAGTTTTAACGATGACATTCTGACCATGACGGATCGCATCGAGAAATTCGGCTCAGGACAGCAGACTTTCGATAAGATCATGGCGGCTAAAGAGCTGTTCCCGATCATCAACGTTGACCTAATCTTTGGCTTCCGCGGTCAGACCGATGAAGTGATCCAGCATGACTTAGATATGGCTTCTAAGCTTGATCCACGCCAGATCACTACCTATCCGTTGATGATCACTCACCAGACTCGTAAGAGCGTAAAGGGTAAGTTGGCTGCACCACATGGTGATATGGCGCGTCAGTACCGCCAAATCCTAAACAGTTTGAACGGTCAGTATAACCAGCTATCAGCATGGGCATTTGGTAAGGCGAATAACGAAGGCTTCGATGAATACGTAATCGATTACGACGAGTATTTAGGGGTGGGTTCTGGCTCGTTTAGCTTCCTAAATGACACCCTGTATGTGAATACCTTCTCACTACGTAAGTACCAGGAGCGTATCGCAAATGGCCAGATGGGCGTCGATCAGCAGAAGAATTATGGTCGCAAGGAAGTGATGCAGTACCGTTTCTTACTGGGCATGTTCTCTGGTCGCCTGTCGCGTAAGTATTTCCGAGATACCTTCGGTGTGAACCTCGATACCGCCTTGTTTAAAGAGATGACATCGATGAAAGCCATCGGCGCGATTAAGAATGACCCAACAGACCCAGATAAGCTGATTGTTACCGATAACGGTAAGATGATGGGACTACTGATGATGAAAGAGTTCTATTCAGGCATGGATAACGTTCGTGCTCAGCTACGTAAGCCACTTAAAGCTTGCGATATGTAATTAGCAATTAAGGGGAGCTTAGAGAGCTCCCCTTTTTTATTTGTGAGACCTTACTGTCAGCCTCTCCCGCATTTTCCCCGCCAAGTAAGCCGCTTCGAAATAGCACAATCACAGTCGCCAGCATAAAAACAGACATAGGGCTAAGTCATCCACTTAAACCAACGTTATGACTTGGAAGGCGCAGGTAAATCTCATACTATCAATCTACTTGTTTTTCTTATCGAGCAGATATGGCGAATATATTACTGGTAGCAAACCTCAATTGTGATCGTATTTTTTTGCTTAACCACCCTATTAAAACTGGCGGCCGATTTCATTATAAAGATGGTGGTCAGCGCTTAGGTGGTGGTGGCGCCAATACGGGCATTGGTCTCGTCTGGGCTGGGCATCAGGTATCTTTAGTCACTGAGGTTGGCCGTGATAAGGTTGGTGATTGGTTAATCGCCGAGGCCAGTACTCAAGGGATTAATTGCAGCCTGATCCAGCGCCGTGCAGGCAACACCTGTGAGATGTTGTTGATGATGACGCCGGACGGTGAGCGAACCATCATCAGACCCGAGCGCCCTAAGTTCGAATTGCCATTGCCACCAAACTGGCAAGATGTGGATGCCCTCTATATTAACTCTTCAACCGAAGGCGCGGCGAGTTGGTCTAAGACCGCCATGGCTCATTGCTTAGTAGTGGCACAGTTAGCCAAGGATGAGCGAGCGCGTCCCTGCCATGTGCTTATCGCATCTTTGAGTGATATGCAGGGCAGGTGTGAAGGAGACCGTTGGACGTTTGCTAAAACCATTGCTGGCGATAACCTTAAGTACTTCGTGGTTACTGACGGTGAGAAGGGCGCGATGCTATACAGCGATACTGGATGTGAGCATGTTGCGGCTGTGCCTAGCCAAGTCGTTGACACCACGGGAGCTGGTGACGCATATGCAGCAGGACTGATTCATGGCTTAGTAAGTCAAAAGGATATTATCGAGTCTATGCATGAGGCGGCTGTTTGGTCAGGGTTTGCGGTGTCTTGTAATAGCTCGATCCCAGGTAAGGGGCTCAAGGCGTATTTAGCCCCTGAGTAGATTTTGTCATGTCATGGCTAAGGTATATTAGAGTCATAGCTATGTCATATCAGTGACATATAAGTGTCACCTTCAGCGCATAGGATACGAAGCAGATAACCTTTAAGTGTAGAACTTCCGTTCCTAAGTGGTGCACTTTGCCTCGCCTCTCCTGCGGGGCTTTTTTATTTAATGTAATTGGAATAATGGGTAAAAATGTCGACAATTGCTTAAAAGTCGATGCTAGTCACTTATTTTTTAGTTATCATTTACAAAAAATTAACAATGCTTGTGTGCTAATTCGCAATGGTTAGTTGATGTGATTGAGGCTGAGTATGAGTAATAGAGTTTGGAACGGTAAAAGGCGCTTTATATGGATTCTTTCTCTATTGCTACTAATGGCTTTTGCGGTGACGAGTGGTATCAGCTATAAAGTTGCCCATGACTCATTGAGTGAGCAGATTAAAGAAAATAATTTGCCACTGACAAGCGATAATATTTACTCGGAAATTCAGCAAGATCTGCTTAGACCGATTTTTATCTCCTCATTAATGGCGCAGGATACCTTTGTCAGGGATTGGACCATTAACCATGAACAGACTCCAGAGAAGCTGATCCGTTACCTCAAGGAGATCCAAGATAAGTACGCCACAGTGACCAGTTTTTTTGTCTCTGAAGCCTCACGTAAGTATTACCACTCTAGTGCTGTGTTAAAGCAGATAGAAGATATCGATCCGGAGGATGCCTGGTATTTTCGTGTGCGCTCCCTTCCCAAGCATGAACACTATGAAGTCAATATCGATCAAGACACAGCCGATAACAATCGGACTGTGATTTATGTTAACTACAAGGTGTTTGATTTCGATGGCAACTTTATTGGGGTAACGGGTGTTGGTCTGGCAGTCGAGAGCGTTAAACGCCTGATTGAACTCTATCAGGCTAGATATAATCGCAGTGTCTACTTTACCGATAGGCAAGGCAATATCACCTTACACAGTGAGCAATATAGTGGCGGGGCTAGCTTACAGCTCAGCCCTGGACTCGAAACCCTCGCAACCCGAATTCTTACCAGCCCTAGCACCTCGTTCTCGTACGAGAAGGGTGGGGAGACGGTCTATCTCAATAGCCGCTTAGTGTCTGAGTTCAAGTGGTATCTAATTGTAGAGCAGCAGGAGGCGCGCGGTGAGAAAAAGCTGCTGACGACCTTTTGGGCCAACATAGGTTTAAGCTTGTTTATAACGCTAGGGATCTTACTTATCGCCAATATGACCTTAGGGAAATACCAAGGCAAATTAGAGCTGATGGCCTCAACCGATAAGCTGACTGGTGTGGCTAATCGCCAAGCCTTTGAGGATTCTTTTGCTCGGTCGTTGGCTCAATCGGTATTAGAAAGTACGCCTATGTCGGTATTGCTGCTTGATATAGACCATTTTAAGAGGGTCAATGACTCTCACGGCCATAATATCGGTGATTTAGTTATCCAAACCCTAAGCCAGCAACTTAAAGCTCTGTTAAGAAGCGATGACCTCTTGTGTCGTTGGGGCGGTGAAGAGTTTTTGATCTTACTACCTGGGTGTGGCTTAAGTCAGGCTGGTGAGATTGCCGAGAAGCTTAGAAAGCAGGTTGAGGAGCGGCAACTGACCGTCAATGGCTGCGAGATCAGTGTCACCATAAGCTGCGGCGTGGCTGAGTGCCGAACATCGGAAAAGGCCGAAGAGCTGATAAATCGTGTCGATATCGCGCTCTATCAAGCAAAAGAGCAGGGGCGTAACCGGGTCGTTCTTTCCTATTAGCCCGTTAATAGTGGCGTAGACTCGAAGGCTTGAGCTAGGGGCGTTTTTTGTTGGCGATGATGTTAGGATAGTTTTGGGTTTTCAACAGAGTAGATACGGATGGCACCTCAAACACTGGTCGAACAGATCTCAGGCCTATACCACGGCGAAGTGATAGTGGCTCTCGCGGGCGTAACCTCAGGGATTAATCATAAGCTTAGGGCTAATGAACTGAAAATCGGTATCCAAGCCGTTGTCGGAGATGCGCAAGCCGATCCTAAGCATCATGGTGGGCTAGATCGAGTGTTACATCATTTCCCACGGGAGCATTATGGCCAGTATCGCCGCTGGGATTTAATGAGTCGTTTTAAAGATGCTCCTGCTATGGGAGAAAACATCAGTACTGTAGGATTAGATGAGACTCAGGTGAATATTGGCGATATCATCAAAATCGGTGAGGTGGAGCTACAAGTAACGCAACCGCGTTCGCCCTGCTTTAAGCTTAATCTGCAGTTCGGTCATGATGACTTTGCCTTAGCCATGCAGCAAAGCGGCCGCTGCGGTTGGTTTTACCGAGTGTTAAAGTCTGGCACCATCTATGAGACTGACACCGTCCAGCTGCTTGAGCGCCTGACGGATATCAGTGTCGCCGAGGCGATGCATATCTATTTTTTACCTGAATTTAATGCCGAGCAATACCAGCGTCTAGCCGATTGCGAAGGGCTAGCGGCGGCTTGGGTGAACAGCCTTAAGCGTCGCATCGAAAATAGGGTCATCGAAGACTGGCAGATGCGTTTGTATGGCCCCAAAAAATAACTAATTTACGGATATGAATAATTTCAAGGAGCGGAATGTATGACTCGAGATGAAAAGAACATGGGAGTATTGGTACACCTAGCGAGCTTTTCTGGTTACCTCATCCCATTCGGCAGTATTTTAGGCCCACTTATTGTTTGGCTAATGAAGCGCGATGAGTATGCATTTGTAGAAAGCTGTGGCCGAAATTGTCTGAATTTTAAGATTAGCGTGATTATCTACTTTATTATCAGCGGGATCTTAATGCTGGTGGGTGTAGGTTTTCTGTTGATAGGGATCCTAGCCATCTTCGATATCATAGTGACCATTATCGCCGCGATTAAGGCCAGTGAAGGTGAGAGCTATAAATACCCACTGACGATAAACTTCATCAAGCCAAGAGCTTATTAATCAGCTCGCTATAGCCATGATGCTTTAAACAAAAATGCCTATTGGAAAGATCCGATAGGCATTTTTGTTTCCAGCCCTAAACCACCTTCTTCAGAGGGTGGCTCTACTTGGACTGGCTATAAACGCAATTACATATTGGGGTAGTTTGGACCACCGCCGCCCTCAGGCGTTACCCAAGTGATATTCTGACTCGGGTCTTTAATATCACAGGTCTTACAGTGAATGCAGTTCTGACCGTTAATGACAAACTTCTTCTCGCCGGCTTCCTCGACAATCTCATACACACCAGCAGGGCAGTAGCGCTGGGCGGGTTCATCATATTTCTCCAGGTTTACCTCAATAGGGATGCGTGCATCTTTGAGGCGCAGGTGACATAGCTGATCTTCTTCATGGAAGGTGTTAGATAGATACACCGAAGAGAGCTTATCGAAGCTCAGCTTACCATCCGGCTTAGGGTAATCAATCTTGCTGTAAGCGCTCGATTCGGCCATCTGTGCATAGTCAGGCTTCTCGTCCCTAAGGGTGATAGGCAGCTTACCGCTAAACCAGTTTTGATCGATATAGTTAAATGCACCACCTAGATAGGTGCCAAATTTGTGCATGGCAGGGCCGAAGTTGCGTGATGCATATAGCTCCTCTTTGAGCCAGCTTTCATCGAATCTATCTTGTAGGCAATCGAGATCTTTACCCGATTCGACACCGGCCATCATAGCTTGAGCGAGTGTTTCTGCAGCCAGCATGCCGCTCTTCATCGCCGTATGCGTACCCTTAATCTTGGCAAAGTTCAGCGTACCGGCATCGCAGCCGATAATCATGCCGCCAGGGAAGGTGAGCTTAGGCAGAGAGTTTAGGCCACCTTTAGTGATGGCTCTGGCACCATAGGCGATACGCTCGCCGCCAGTGAGCGTTTTAGCGATAACGGGGTGCGTCTTATAGCGCTGGAACTCATCGAATGGGCTAAGGTGTGGATTCTTATAGTTGAGATCGATAATCAAGCCAACGGCAACTTGGTTGTCTTCCATATGATACAGGAAGCCGCCACCAGAGGCGCCTTCGGTAAGCGGCCAGCCACCGGTGTGAACTACCTTACCTAGCTCATGTTGTTCGCTGGGTACCGTCCAGATCTCTTTAAAGCCCAGGCCGTAATGTTGCGCTGTCTTACCGTTATCGAGATGATATTTCTCGATAAGCTGTTTACCAAGATGACCACGGCAACCTTCACCAAATACGGTATATTTGGCGTGTAGCTCCATGCCCGGCTCATAGCCATCTTTGGGCTGGCCGTCTTCGCCAACGCCCATGTCACCAATTTGAATGCCTTTGACACTACCGTCTTCGTTAAACAGCAGTTCGCTTGCAGGGAAACCAGGAAAGACTTCTACACCTAACTCTTCGGCGCGCTCGGCGAGCCAGCGACAAAGGTTACCAACACTGATGATATAGTTGCCTTCGTTGTGCATGGTTTTAGGGATAAGTGCATTAGGTATCGCGCGCGCAGCAGTTGCGGAGCTGAGCATATGCATCTCATCGTGAGTCACGGCTGTGAGCAGGGGAGCACTCTTATCGCGCCAGTCATCAAAGAGTTCATCCAGCACCTTAGGTTCGAATACTGCACCTGACAAGATGTGTGCACCGACTTCGGAGCCTTTTTCAACGACGCAGACCGTGAGTTCCTGGCCAGTGTCTTGAGATATTTGCATTAAACGACATGCCGCAGCTAATCCAGAGGGCCCCGCGCCCACGATTACTACATCGAATTCCATCGATTCGCGTTCCATCAGATCACCTTTCCTTCTTATTTCCCCCGATGACAATAGTGCCAATTGAATCAAGCAGACTATAAACGGGTGTTTTAATGTTATTCGTTCACCTTACCTTAAAATTGGATAAGGGCACAGCGTTTCCAAGCTTATGCTGCAGATATTTTAAGCATTTTTTGCCGTGACAACTGTCACAAAAACTTTATATGTGTCGATTTTTGACGGCAAATGTGGGGTTTTGGGTATGGTTTGTCACAAAAATACGCCTATAATCAAGGTTGACGGTTCTCCGAGCTTCTTACCCTACGTCGAGACAGATACGGGTTTTTAGCCGTGGCAATAACGCCACCGGGGTGAGAAAAGAAATGATCTCACCTCCCCTTACTTGGAAAGGTGATCATGTCCCAACTACAAGACAACTTTGGTCGACGGTTTCATTATCTGCGTATGTCAGTCACTGACGTATGTAATTTTAAGTGTACGTATTGTCTCCCCGATGGCTACCGCCCAGATGGCAAGCCTAAATTTCTCGATCTCAACGAAATCGAGCATTTGGTCTCGGCTTTCTCACAGGTCGGCACACAAAAGATCCGGATCACCGGTGGTGAGCCTTCACTGCGTAAAGATTTCACCGACATCATTCGTATCGTTAATGACAACGATAAGATTAAAACCATTGCGACCACGACTAACGGCTATCGTTTAGCTAAGCACGCCCAAGAGTGGTATGACGCAGGGTTAAGACGCATCAATATCTCGGTCGATAGTTTGGACCCAAAGATGTTTTACCAGATCACTGGTGAGAATAAGTTTGATGAGGTGATGCGCGGTGTCGATGCCGCCCTAGAGGCTGGATTTGAGCGTGTTAAAATTAACGCCGTACTGCTTAAGGGTCTCAACGATAAAGACTTACCGCGATTTCTACACTGGATAAAACATACGCCAATCGATCTACGTTTTATCGAGCTGATGGAAACGGGCTTAGGCCACGATTATTTCAAGGCCCACCATCTAGCGGGCAACGACATCAAGTTACAACTAGAACAGGCGGGTTGGCAGTTCGATACGCCAGCGGTTGACGATGGTCCTGCGCAAAACTTCAGTCATCAAGACTATCAAGGCCGCATCGGGCTTATCATGCCCTATGCAAAGAACTTCTGTGCCAGTTGCAACCGCCTACGTGTATCGGCAAAAGGGAAACTGCATCTCTGTTTGTTCACTGAAAATGGCGTCGATCTGCGTGACTTGCTACAAACACCGGATCAGCAAGCGGAGTTGATTGAGCGCTTACATGGTCAGCTTGCCCAGAAGAAGCAGACACACTTCTTACATGACGGCATCACAGGTGTGACACAGCACCTCGCTTCTATCGGCGGCTAGTTAAACTCTGATCTGACGCAACTAAGTTGCGTCAGAAGCTAGGTATAATTATCGCTATGACTCGAATAAATAAGAGACCATAATGGGACACTGCACTCAAAGCCAGTTTACGGCGCTAAACATTGCTGTTTTAACCTTATCTGATACCCGTAACTTTGATTCGGATACATCGGGAGCTTTTCTTGAAAGCGCGTTGCTAGAGGCAGGCCATAAGCTTGCCGATCGTCAGATTATCAAAGATGATAAATATCAGATCCGTTCGGTGCTATCCCAATGGATCGCCTCCGATGACGTGCAGGTGATCATTACCACTGGCGGCACAGGCTTTACCGATAGGGACAATACCCCAGAAGCGGTTAAGCCATTGTTTGATAGAGATATCGAAGGTTTTGGTGAGCTTTTCCGTCATATTACTTATACCGAGCTTGGCACATCGACCGTGCAGTCTCGTGCTTTAGGTGGCATCGCCAATAAAACGGCTATTTTCTGTCTGCCTGGTTCCACTGGTGCGTGTAAGACTGGCTGGAATAAGCTGATTAAAGAGCAACTTGATGCAACACATCGTCCTTGTAACTTTGTGATGCACGTGAAAAAAATCACCGAATAGGTCTCATCGAGACCCGTTTTACGGTGCTGTTTTTAGGTACTTAGACCCAAATTTATAAAAAGGCGTAAACCCAATGACCAATGCTTTTACCCATATCAATGCAGATGGTAATGCTCACATGGTAGATGTGACAGATAAGTCTGTTACCGAGCGTGAAGCGCGAGCCGAAGCCTATATTGAGATGGCGAGTGAAACTCTAGAGATGATCATGAGTGGCAGTCACCACAAAGGTGACGTATTCGCGACAGCCCGTATTGCGGGTATTCAAGCGGCGAAGAAGACTTCCGATCTTATCCCACTTTGTCACCCTCTGATGCTGACTAAGGTTGAGGTTGAGCTAGAGGCACAACCAGAGCATAACCGCGTATGGATCCGCAGTCTTTGTAAGCTTTCGGGTAAGACTGGCGTTGAGATGGAAGCATTAACCGCAGCTTCAACGGCCGCACTGACTATTTACGATATGTGTAAAGCGGTGCAAAAAGATATGGTAATTTCTCAGGTGCGTCTACTGGAGAAACGTGGCGGCAAGTCTGGGCATTTTAAGGTATAGAGACCAATATGATTAACGTACTATTTTTCGCACAAATTAGAGAACTGCTTGGCACCGCTAGCGTAAAAGTTGAAGCCAGTGAACACACCCAAACAGCCGAAGGCCTACGTGCTACTTTAGCCGCGACCGATGACAAGTGGGCCAAGGTCATGGCATCTGATAAGCTGCTGGTGGCGGTTAATCAAACCATCAGTCAGTGGGATACACAGATTGTCGATGGTGATGAAGTGGCATTCTTCCCACCTGTAACAGGGGGTTAAGATGATCCGTGTTCAGACTCAGGACTTTAGTGTACCCGATGAATATCAGCTAATTAGCCAAGATAATAGCGATGGCGCGGTAGTGACTTTTGTCGGTAAGGTGCGTGATTTTAACGACGGTAGCGCAGTTACCGACTTAACGCTTGAACACTATCCAGGCATGACAGAAGCGGTGCTGAATCAGATTGAAGCAGAGGCGCGCGAGCGTTGGCCGCTAAACAAGGTGACCATCATTCATCGCGTTGGTGCCATGGCGCTTGGTGAACAGATCGTATTTATTGGCGTGACTAGCGCCCACCGTAAAGCGGCTTTCGCTGCTTGCGAATTTTTGATCGATTTTCTTAAGACAAAAGCACCGTTTTGGAAGTTAGAAGCGGGTGATAAAGGCGCAAATTGGGTGGAAGCCCGTGACGCCGACGAACAAGCTGCAAAGATGTGGGATCAAAAGGCGTAACTTGACGCCTTTGAATGCCAGGAGAACCGCTCAATGAAGTTTAGAGTAATGGTGCTTGCTCTATTGCTACCGTTTTTAGCAATGAGCAAAGGTGTGCTAGCGGCGCAAGATGTGCCAGCTATAGCGGCGGCATCGAGTATTAAGTTTGCCCTCGATGATATCGCTAAGCAATTTACCCAAGATACAGGCCGCAAGGTGCGGATCTCCTATGGCTCCTCCGGCAATTTTGTTGCCCAGATAAAGCATGGTGCCCCGTTCGAATTATTTCTATCGGCCGATGAGCGCTATATCAAGCAGCTAAGTCAAGCCAAACAGACACCCGATGACGGTGTTGTGTATGCCGTGGGGCTGCTCGCGATTGCCGCGCCCAAGTCGTCGCCATTAACCTTAGATCCTGACTTAGATGGGGTGAAGCGGTTGATGGACTCGAAGCAGTTAAAACGCTTTGCCATCGCTAACCCTGAACATGCCCCCTACGGCGAACGCGCCGAAGAGGTGCTGAAGAAGCTAGGCCTGTGGCAAGATATTCAGCCAAACTTGGTCTTTGGTGAAAACGTGTCACAGGCGGCGCAATTTGCCGTGAGCGGCGCCACTCAAG
Source organism: Shewanella sp. Isolate13 (assembly GCF_022398325.1). Classification (GTDB taxonomy): domain Bacteria; phylum Pseudomonadota; class Gammaproteobacteria; order Enterobacterales; family Shewanellaceae; genus Shewanella. Next base: position 122,614 of record NZ_JAKEVD010000004.1, on the reverse strand, counting down.
GTGGTTTGGTTGCTCTATCATTAGCGGTGGCGAAACCTTTCAAGGCGCGAGCTAACTATGTGGTGATCCCACAAGAGTACTATACGCCATTGAGTCAGCGCATGGTGCTAACCCTGAAGGCGGGCGAAACCGCCAAACTGTTTTATACCTATCTGCAATCTGAGGCCGCTCAGGATGTATTTGCCGATTACGGCTTTGCGAGAGCGATGAATTAATGGATTGGGAAGCGTTACTGCTATCGATTAAGCTCAGTAGTGTGACTGTGCTTATTTTGATCCCGCTGGCGATTCTAGCGGGGCGTTTTCTGGCTTATCGCCATTTTCGTGGCAAGTCTTGGGTCGAAGCCTTAGTCATGGTGCCTTTGGTGCTTCCACCAACCGTTATCGGCTACTATTTGCTGGTAGGGCTCGGCAGTGAATCTTGGCTAGGCCGTATGTTAGAGCAACTACTTGGTCACCAGCTGGTTTTTCACTTCTCCGGCCTAGTGGTCGCCTCCATCTTAGTCAATATTCCCTTTGCGATTCAGCCAATTCAGCGCGCCTTTGAAGCTGTGCCTGAAGATGTGCGCGATGCCGCTGCCTGCTGTGGTATGAGCCGACTTAAGGTGTTGTTTAAGATTGAACTGCCTATGGTGTGGCCTGGCGTGTTAACCGCCATGGTGCTCTGTTTCTCTCATGTGCTGGGTGAATTTGGCGTGGTGCTGATGATGGGCGGTAATATCGCCGGGGAAACCAAGACCATCGCCATCTCGATATATGACAGTGTGCAGGCATTTGATTTTGCCAGTGCCGGTAATATGTCGCTGGTACTGCTGCTGTTTGCGATTACCGTATTGGCGTTAACGACCAGTTTGTCGCGCCGTGTTGGAGGCCAGCATGTTGCAAAGCGTCGCTGATCTATATTGCCGCATTAAGCAGACCAAGCATATCAAGCTTGATGCTGAGTTCAGTTGCAAGGCGGGAGAAGTATTAGCCGTTGTTGGTCCCTCTGGCGGCGGCAAGTCAACCTTACTGCGGATGATCGCCGGTTTGACACTGCCTGAAAATGGCGTGATCCGCTATGGTGATAAGCCTTGGTTTGATCGCGAGCAGAACATACAGCTAAGCCCTCAGCAACGTCATTTAGGTTACGTTCCACAGCATTTTGGTCTGTTTCCTAATTTAACCGCCCTCGAAAATGTGGTGGCGGCGCTGGATCATATCCCTAAGGCTGAGCGAGAGGCGCGGGCAAAAGACTGGCTTGAGCGGGTCAATCTTCATGGCCTGCCAGACCGACTTCCAGCACACCTTTCCGGTGGTCAGCGTCAACGGGTGGCACTGGCTCGAGCCTTGGCGCGAGAACCTTCGGTACTGTTGCTCGATGAGCCTTTCTCGGCTGTCGATAGGGAGACCCGTGAGCGTCTCTACCTTGAATTGGCTCGGCTGAAAGAGCAGCTAGCGATTCCTGTCATCATGGTGACCCACGATCTCAATGAAGCCTTGCTATTAGCCGACAGCATGATTTTGATCAGCCAAGGTAAGATGCTGCAGCAAGGTCGACCTCATGAAGTTTTAACCCGCCCGCGAGATGAGGCGGTTGCGAAACAGATGGGTCTGCGCAATATCTTCGATGCTCATGTGATCGCTCAGGAAGAGGAGCGGCAGATCACTTGGCTGAAATTTGGTGAGCATCTGATCGCCAGTACTTATTTTGAAAGCTTAGATGTGGGTACTAAGGTGCGCTGGGTGATCCCCAATCAAGGGGTGCGCTTTAACTCGATTAAGAAGGGGCGTTTGTGCCGCAGCTTCAATAAACTTGATATTACCGTCGACTCTATGCTGGTCATGGGGGAGACGGTGCGAGTGCTGGCAAGTGTCGTTGGTGTGCAGCATAAGATCCATGCCGAAGTGCCACTGCATTTAGCCCAGAAACTGGAGTTGACGGTGGGCACACAAACGACCGTTGCGCTCAAATCTGAGCTCATCCATATACTGGAAAAGTAGCTTTTTTAGGTGGGGATTATCGGCGCTCATCTATGCTTTAAGCATATGATCAAAGTTTAATCTTTGCTCCATCTAGATGTTATAGACAATGACATAAACTAGGCTCATATATTGAGAGGAGTGCTATTTTATGTCTAAAAAATTAACGGGTTTAATCGTATTATCGGCGGTATTAACGCTTCCAGCTTTCGCTGCTTACAATGGCCCAGGCCCTGAAACTCAGGTTAAGACGGCGTCTGATGCGGCTAAAGCTAAAGATAATACCCCTGTTGAGCTGACAGGCTATCTAGTGCAAAGCCTAGGTGATGAAAAGTACCTTTTCCGTGATGAAAGTGGTGATGTTGAGGTTGAGATCGATAATGCGCTTTGGCGTAATATTGAAGTATCGGATGACACTAAGGTGAGACTTGTCGGTGAAGTAGACGATGAGTGGCAAGGTATTGAAATAGAAATTGACAGTATGCGTCTGGTTTCTGAATAATCCTTTCAAAAAGTGGTTTAGCGTTTTATTTTCGGAGGAGCCATGGCTCGCTGGCTAGTTGGTTTGTTATTAGTATCTGGTAGCGCGTTTGCTGGACAAGGCTTGTATTCAATGATCTCTTCGGGAAACTATCCCTTGCCTACAGAGATGATGCAGCAACTTGAGCAGTTGAATGATGGCGTGATCTCCGAATTTGAAGCTGATATCGAAAATGGCGAATTGATTTATGAATTCAAGATGATCGATCCTCAGACAAAAACCATCACAGAATATGAATACCGTGCGATAGATGGCAGTTTGAAAGAGCGGGAAGTAGGGCGTCTAAAGGGTGATGATAAAGACGAACTTGCTGGCGTACTCGTACTGCAACAAAATGGCCTATCGCTCTCAGAAATGTTGACCCTAGTGAATGAAGAAAATAGCGGCCATATTGTTAAGGCCGAAGTCGATAACGACCTAGGGATTAGTTATATAGAATTAGAGATCCTCGATGTCGATGGTAAACATCAGTTAGCCTTCGATATTGAAAACAAACAATTATTACCACTGCTCAAATGGGACTAGAACATGAAAATACTCATGGTTGAAGATGACGCGACTACCATCGAATATGTCGTAAAGGGATTTGTTGAGCAAGGGCACAATATAGAAACGGCAACAGACGGTCATCAAGGCTTACTGCTTGCGACCAGCATGAAGTACGACTTGATCATTTTGGATCGTATGTTACCACAGCTAGATGGTTTGAAACTGTTAGCGGCGCTGCGCGCCACCGGCAGCCAAACGCCAGTGTTGATCCTGTCTGCGCTAAGTCATGTTGATGAGCGTGTTAAGGGGCTGCGTGCGGGCGGTGATGACTACATGACTAAGCCTTTTGCCTTCTCTGAGCTGCTGGTTCGTGCTGAAAAGCTGATGCAACGTGGTGAATCGCAGCCAACTATCACAGATCTCAATGTGGGCCCGCTGACCATAGAGTTGTTGACGCGCAAGGTGACACTCGATGGACAGGAGATCTTGCTGCAGCCCAAAGAGTTTCAGTTACTTAAGTACCTAATGGAGCACGTTAACCAAGTGATTAGTCGTACGCTGCTATTCGAAGCGGTGTGGGATTATCATTTCGATCCGCGTACCAATGTCATCGATGTACATATTGCTAAGCTAAGACGTAAGTTTGAAGAGCTAGGCCACGGTGAGTTAATCGAAACTGTTCGAGGTGCTGGATATCGGTTACGCCAAGGGCATTAAGCCCTATCAGAGTAGTGCCTGGCGCATTACCATCATATTCTCAGCCCTAGTAACTGTCATCATTGGCACCTTGTTATTGGGAATGTATCGCCAGCTGATCAATGAGCAAGAGCATCAGCTGGACTTGCATCTCGATGCTGAAAAGACCCGCTATCAACAGATGGCGCTGACCTTGGATAGGCGCAGCTTTGCGACTCAGGTACGCAGTGCCGATCCCAAAGTGACCTTGATTGTTTGGCGCGACTCCCTCGATCTTATCGGCTCATTGAGTATGATCCCCAAAGATATGCCTATGCTACCGGAGAAACGTGAGTTTCCGGTGTTTACCGGTGGGCCTGAGAAGCTACATATCTTAACCGGTGGTATGGTGATGACCCGTTACGGCCCTATGCTGATTGCCACTCGTGTCGATCAGCTTGGTGCCCTTATCGATAAATTTACCAATGCTGCCATTACCGCGCTGATGTTGACTCTAGTGTTGACGTTAGCCTTGGGCTATCTGTTCTCTAAAGCTATTTTGCGGCGTTTGGTGCAGTATAACCGCTTAAGTAAACGCATTGAGCGTGGTCAATATTCGACGCGCCTGCCCGTGGGCTGGCGTGAAGATGAGTTTGATATGCTTGCACGACAGTTTAATGGTGTGCTCGATGCGCTAGAGAAAAACCTTGCGGCAGTGCGCGGCGTGACCGATAACATCGCCCATGATCTGCGGACCCCGCTATCACATCTTCGTATAGGACTCGAGCAGTTACCGGCTAAGCCTAAAGAGGAGCTTGAGGAGAGCTGTGCGATCCTCACCGAAGAGCTAGATCACTGCCTAGCTACCTTCGATGCCATGCTGTCGTTGACTCGTATCGAAGAGGGTCAGCAAACACTGGAGCTGCAAGAGGTTAGCCTAATCGAGCTCAGCCAAGATCTGTTTGAGATGGCCGAGGCGATGGCCGAGTTCAACGGTCAGTCACTCAAGCTCACTACAGGTGAAGAGTTCCAGCTCAGTGGTGATAAGTATCTGCTGTTCCAAGCCTTGTTTAACTTAGTCGATAATGCGATTAAGTATTCCGGTGAAGGTGCCACGATCAGTATTTCCCAGAATCGTAATGTCATCTCTATCCAAGATAATGGTCCAGGGATCCCCGAGGGCTCTCGTGAGAAGGTGTTCGAACGTTTGGTGCGTTTAGATCCTAGTCGTCATCACAAGGGGACAGGTTTAGGTTTGTCTATGGTGAAGGCGATTCTGTCGCGACATAATGCTAAAATAGCCCTAACCGATAATCAGCCTGGCCTAAAGGTGATTATTACCTTTTAGTCTAGCGATAGCTAAGCTGCTCTAGGGGGCTTAGTGGAACCTTCATTTATGTATCGAGTCATTGCCGATGAGCGCGACTTTATTGTGATCAATAAGTCGGCCGAAGTGCATTTTCATAGCCAAGATGGCAGCGCCGGCGTTGTCGCTCAGGCCGAGGCCGATCTCGGCATTAAGCTCTACGCCGTACACAGGCTAGATACTATGACCTCGGGGCTGATCATCCTCGCTAAATCGAGCACGGCTGCCGCCGAGTTTACCCGTATGTTTTCCGCGCATCTGGTGCAGAAATACTATCTTGCGCTAGCAAAGGGCAAACCAAAGAAGAAGCAGGGCTGGGTCATCGGCGATATGGCCAAGTCTCGTCGCAGCATGCATAAGCTTCTACGTAGCACCGATAATCCAGCCATCACTCAGTTTTTCTCTCACTCGATTGGCGAGGGGGAGCGACTGTATCTACTTAAACCCCACAGTGGTAAGACGCATCAGCTAAGAGTTGCCCTAGCTAGCATAGGTGCGCCGATCTTGGGTGATACCCTCTATGGTGGTGAAAGTGCCGATAGAGGCTATCTCCACGCCTACTGTTTGCACTTTGATTATCAAGGACAAGAGTATCAATATACCGCTCAACCAAGTACTGGTGAGCATTTCCAAGATACTGGTGTAAGCCAGCAACTTAATGTTTGGCAGCAGCCCCATCAATTAACTTGGCCCAAGCTGAAAAAGTCCACGACCAGTTAACTGGGTTATCTCTTTGTTTTTCCGCCTCAGAGAAAAGTTAATACCTTGATGCGCCTTGTCGCTTATCTGGGCTTTTACATTCACAATTCGCTCAATAACGAGTAGGATAGGGGGCCTAAAAAGTCCATATTCTAGGACGATTAATTTCAAGGTAGTTCAGACTGCTAAGTAACAACTTTAAGGGTAGATTTTAACGTGCATAAGCGAGCCATATATCCTGGAACATTTGACCCAGTTACAAATGGTCATGCCGATTTGATTGAGCGTGCGGCAAATTTATTTGAGCATGTCATCATTGGCATTGCAGCCAACCCTTCTAAGCAGCCAAGATTTACCCTTGCTGAGCGAGTCGAATTACTCAAAACGGTTACTGCACATTTAGATAATGTCGAGGTGGTGGGGTTTAGTGGCCTACTGGTTGACTTTGCAAAGGAACAAAATGCCAGCGTGCTGGTCAGAGGCTTACGTGCGGTATCTGATTTCGAGTATGAATTTCAGTTAGCTAACATGAATCGTCGTCTGAGCCCAGAGCTTGAGAGCGTATTTTTAACGCCGGCGGAAGAGAACTCATTTATCTCATCTACCCTAGTGAAAGAGGTGGCGCTTCATGGTGGTGATGTGAGTCAGTTCGTTCATGTTGAAGTGGCAAATGCATTAACAAACAAGGCTAAATAGTTGTCCATGCTTAAGTTTATCCAGTTTTACACGGTTAGATTCATAGCCATTCTAGCCCTAACCTTCTCTGGGGGCAGCATTGCCGCGCCTTGGGTCGATACCTCCGATATCTACCTCAGAGCCGATATTCAAGCCCTTGCCGATGCGGGAGTCATTACCGTTCCGGTTAATACCTATCCCTTGATGTGGTCGGGTATTGGTGGCGACTTGGCCAAGGTCGAACCTTCGACACTCACTCCTGCATTAGTCGAGGCCTTTTCCCGTGTTAATTATTACTATCGCAATGCGGTCGATAATCGTGGCAATGTTAGCGTAAAGCTGGCTGCGGCGAGCGATCCTGCTCGTTTTCAGCACTTTGGCTCGGACTATCGCGAGCAGGGAGAAGCCAGCGCTTCTTACGAGTATTTAGGTGATAGGTTTGCCTATAAAGTCTCGGCATCGGCGAATTACGATCCCGCAGATGACGAAGAGTTTCGCTTCGATGATTCCTATCTTGCCATGGCGATGGGTAACTGGATGTTTACTTTCGGTGCCATCGAGCAGTGGTGGGGACCCGGTTTTGATTCATCGCTACATAAATCGAATAACGCCCGTCCGATGCCATCACTCATGCTGAGCCGCAATAATGCTCAAGCTTTCGAGACGCCTTGGCTATCGTGGTTAGGCCCTTGGACATTTACCGCTGGGGTGAGCATGTTCGAAGAGGAGCGTTATGCTCCTCATACTCTTTTATGGAACTTCCGCGGATCGATTCGTCCCTTTAGGCAGTTGGAGATAGGCCTTTCTTGGACGACGCAGTTCTGTGGCGAAGGCCAAGAGTGTAGCTGGGAAAGCGCCTTTAAATCGATCACCGGCCAGCGAGATTGTCGTGCCGATAACGTAGAAGAGTTTGGTTGCAGTAACTATGGCAACCAGATGGCGGGCTACGATATCCGCTTTAGCGACACTTGGTACAATGTACCATTCGGCGTTTATTACGAGAGAACCTGTGAAGATGCTAAGAGCTCGGCGCCATGGGATATCGTGGATTGTGGCTCGATGTTTGGTGCCGATACCCGTTTTAACCTAGATGGTCAGCAGTATAAGGTGTTCCTCGAGTACACAGACACTATGGTGTTCTGCGGCGAAAACGAGAACTATTTTAACTGTTTCTATGAGCACTCGACCTACCGCAGTGGTTCCCGTTACTACGGTCGCGCCTTAGGCAGCACCTATGACAGTGACGCCAATGTGTATGTGCTTGGCTTGATTGGCCAGTTTGCTAACAGTAAAGGTTTTACCTCCTTGCTGCGCTACGCACAGCTTAATAAAGACGGTAAAAGTCCGACCCATGGCTGGGCACCTCAGCCTGTTAAAGAAGATCTGTTGATGTTGGAGCTGAGCTATCGTATGCCAATTTGGAAGGGCATGATAAGTGTTGGCGGAACCGTATCTCAATCTGAATTTGAGGTGCAAGAAAACGAGACCAATGCCACGGTGTTTGGCACTTATGAGTACAAGTTTTAAGAGAGCTTTATAAGATAGCCAACGCCTAAGAAGCGTTGGCTTTTTTATTTCGGTAGATTTTGGGCTCGAGGATTGCGACTTAAGCAAGTCTAGAACTCAATTCACGCCCATTGACTAAAAATAACATAATCATGGGCTAAGTTAAGTTAGTGTTTTTTTATATTTTTATCTTTGTTTATCTGTACGTTACAGCAGAAGTGTGAGTCGTTCTGTATTAAGAGAGTTGATGGTGTAAATTAGAGGAAAGCCTGAACTTCCCTGTATCCATCGACAACGAATTTATCTCTTTGTAATGGATTCAGTCAAAGATTGCACAGGGTCGAACTTCGGCTCTAACAACTTTTTTGGAGTAAGTATTTTGATTTCAGTCGTAATCCCAGCAAAAGACGAGCAAGCTAATATTGGTCCTTTAGTGGAAGAGATCCATCGAGCGCTAAAAGATAAGACGCCCTTCGAAGTGATCGTTGTGGATGATGGCAGCAACGACGATACCTTCGGTGAGTTGCTGCGCACGGGTGAACGACTCGGTTGCTCGACTAAGGCGATTCGCCATGAAAAAAGTACCGGACAAAGTACCGCGCTGCATACCGGTGTTCAACATGCTAGCGGTGATATTATCGCGACACTCGATGCCGATGGTCAAAATGATCCGGCAGATATTCCAGCCATGCTAGATCTTATTCCAACCATGACCCATAGCGACTTTTGCATCGCGGGCTATCGTAAAAACCGTAAAGATACTGCCTGGAAGCGTTTCCAGTCTCGTGTGGCCAATAAGGTGCGCGATGGCCTACTCGGCGATGGCGTACCCGATACTGGCTGTGGCTTAAAGGTGTTCCCGAAGGCCAGCTTCTTGAAGCTACCCTATTTCGATCATATGCATCGCTATATTCCTGCACTGATTCGTCGTCTCGGTGGAGAGGTTAAGGTCTCAATCGTTAACCATAGAGATCGCATGGAAGGTGAGTCTAAGTACACCGCTTGGAACCGCGTCTGGGTAGGGATTGTCGATATCCTAGGGGTGATGTGGCTAAACCGTAGAACTCGTTTACCCAATGTGGTTAAGACCGAGACTACACAGGTTCAATAGCTATGAAACGCTTAGCTAAAACATTATTGGTCATCACAGTACTGCTACTGTTGATGTTTGCAGTCCAGCAAGGTCTATTTGAGCACCTGACCGATAGCAACTGGGTAGGCAACTACGTCGAAAAGAACGGTAACAGTGCCTTAGTGGTGCTATTTCTTATGGGGGCGGCATTTACCAGTGTTGGTGGACCTCGCCAAGTTATCGCCGTTGTTTTTGGTTTCGCCTTAGGTGGCGTCTACGGGGCATTACTGGGCACTGCATCGGCACTGCTTGGCTGTGCGGTCACCTTTTACTTTGCCAGACTGACCTTCAGAAGCAGTCTTAAAAAGCGTTTTAAAGATAAGCTATTTCGTTTTGAGAGACTGATAATTCATCGTACTTTTTTAAAGGTATTGATGATCCGGTTACTGCCAATTGGTAGTAACGCCTTAACTAACTTATTCGCAGGCTCTACTCATGTGAGTGCGTGGAAGTTTTTTTTAGGCAGCGGAGTAGGTTACATCCCGCAGATGCTTATCTTTAGCTTTGCTGGTGCAGGCATTGGCTTGTCGGATCACAACAGCTTGATCATCAGCATAGTGCTGTTTATTTTCTCATCTCTGATTGGCGCTTACCTGTATAAGACTCGGTTGCGTAAACAGGTGGGCGAGATAGTTACCGATGAATAATAAGGTTAATTAAAAAATGATATTGAAATCGATGCAACAACGATTCAATAGCGATGACTATTATCAAGTGTTGAGTATGTTGCTGCTATTTGCGGCAGTCATTTTGCTGGTGGGAATAGGTTGGCGTTCGCCTTGGCCTGCCGATGAGCCGCGTTTCGCCGAAGTCGCCAGAGAGATGGTGGACTCGGGGCAGTGGTTCTTCCCTCAGCGTGGTGGTGAGTTCTATCCCGATAAGCCGCCAGTATTCATGTGGGCCATCGCACTGTTTTATGGATTGACCGGCAGTTTAAAGGTGGCCTTTTTACTGCCTAATGCCTTAGCGGGCTTCTTAACGCTCTTTCTGGTTTATGATCTAGGCTCAAGGCTGTGGAATGTGCGTGTTGGCCGCAATGCCGCACTGCTGTTGATGTTAGCGCCTCAGTTCTTAATTCAGAGTAAGAACGCCCAAATTGATGCCATGGTGATGTGTTGGATCACCCTTGGCTGTTACGGTTTACTGCGTCACTTTATGACGGGGCCTCACTGGCGCTGGTACTTTGCTGGCTGGGCATTTATGGGGCTTGGGGTGATCACCAAGGGGGTGGGCTTCCTGCCTCTGTTGATGCTGATTCCGATCATTGGTTATGCCCTGATCCAAAAAGATCTGTTTAAGGGGCGCCTACAGTGGTGGTGCCTTGCGGGGCCTCTGGCGATGTTAGCCGTGATCGCCTGCTGGTTGGTGCCTATGGTGTTGATAGTGCAGAGCCAAGGCACACCAGAGCTTATTCAATATCAAAATAATATCTTGTTTAAACAGACGGGAGAGCGCTACGTCAACGCATGGCACCATATCAAGCCTTGGTACTATTTCTTAGTCAGTGTTGTGCCAGTGATGTGGTTCCCGTTGCCGCTATTGTTAATTGCGCATTGGCAACGAGTTATGGCTAAGGTCAAAGCCGAACCTGTGATTACGATACTGCTGATCTGGGTGGTATTGGTGCTGGTATTCTTCAGCATTAGCCCGGGCAAACGCGGGGTGTATATCCTGCCTGCTCTGCCTATGTTGGCCTTAGCACTGTCGGCAATTATTACGGGGGCCGATACCAAGCGTTGGTTTGAGTGGGGCCTCACGGCTCTGTTGTGGTTACTGGGTCTAGTGTTTACAACAGCAGGTGTATTGGCGCTGATTCATCACCCTGCTATCGTTAAGGCGATGGCAGATTATGCTGCAGATCTGACTCATATGGGCTACCTGTTGCTGACGGTGGGGCTTATCTGGTTTGCGATCTTGCTGACCCTGCGACATTCTCAAGCCATGGTGAGAATGGGAGTGAGTCTTGCACTAACTTGGGTTGTGATGGGCACTTGGGGCTACAGTATTTTAGAGCCTATGCGAACGCCACAGGCATTGATGGCAAATGCCGCAAAGGCGATAGGCCCGAATGGTCAACTTGGCCTCGTTAAATTCAAAGAGCAGTTTATCTTGTTTTCTCCGGTGGATATCACTCACTTTAGCTATCTCGCGCCCCTTGAGCAGCAAGAGCGTAATGCCTGGCAGTGGATGCATGAAGGAGATAACCGCTATATCTTAGTCGGCGATCATCAAAAGCTGAGCTGCTTTGACTTTACTGGCGCTAAAAGCATGGGCGTGGCACATCGCGATGATTGGGTATTGTTAACTAAAGCCAATATGCTGCCGACCTGCGCCGAGCCAGATAGACGTTATCAGTACTTCACCCCAACCCCAGGGCGCTGGATGGAGTGATTATTGAGAGAAGGCCCTAGGAAAAACAGGCCCTAGGAAGAGCTAAGGCGGTTAAAGCTGAGACGGAAAAGCAGGTCCTAGGCTCTAGGAAAAACAGCCCCTAGGAAGAGCAAAGACGGTACAAGCTAAGGCGGTTAAAGCTGAGACGGAAAAGCTGGTCCTAGGCCCTAGGAAAAGCAGGCCCTAGGAAGAGCAAAGACGGTACAAGCTAAGGCGGTTCAAGCTGAGACGGAAAAGCTGGTCCTAGGCTCTAGAAAAAACAGGCCCTAGGAAGAGCAAAGGCGGTTAAAGCTGAGACGGAAAAGCAGGTCCTAGGCTCTAGGAAAAACAGCCCCTAGGAAGAGCAAAGACGGTACAAGCTAAGGCGGTTAAAGCTGAGACGGAAAAGCTGGTCCTAGGCCCTAGGAAAAGCAGGCCCTAGGAAGAGCAAAGACGGTACAAGCTAAGGCGGTTAAAGCTGAGACGGAAAAGCTGGTCCTAGGCTCTAGAAAAAACAGGCCCTAGGAAGAGCAAAGGCGGTTAAAGCTTAGATGGAAAAGCAAATCAAGGACAAAGGTAGGTTTTTGGCATTTGCTTTTCCTAGCAGGACGTAGTCCGCCCTAGAACCTAGAGCCTAGGTCCTAGAAGTGAGCTCGCGAACGCCCTTGTACCTTCTTCTAAAGCTTTTGGCAGAGGCTACAGAACACCGTTGCCCGTTGACCCAGTTTTATCTCACTAAGTAGATGGCCGCAATGGCTGCAGGTCTCGCCGCCACGGCCATAGACATGCAGCTTCTGGGCAAAGTAGCCCGGCTTACCATCGGCATTGGTAAAGTCTTTTAGTGTGGTGCCGCCCTGCTTTATGGCGCCCGCTAAGATCTGTTTTACCTCAGCGACCAAAACCTCGATACGTTCGGCATCGACCTTGCCCGCTTCAGCTTGTGGATGAATACCCGCGGCGAACAGCGCCTCGTTGGCGTAAATATTCCCTACACCCACAACGATATGATTGTCCATCAAACATAGCTTTATCGCCTTCTTCTTGTTAGCTAAGCACTCGAGCAAGTAATCGGCATTAAAGGCGTCAGTGAGCGGCTCGGGGCCAAGTTTCGACAGTAACGGATGCGCCTGTTCGGGCAGCTCGCACCACAGCCAAGCGCCAAAGCGTCGTGGATCATTAAAGCGCAGAGCCTTACCGCTCGCGAGCACCAGATCGATATGGTCATGTTTCTCCGCAGGCGTAGAGGCAGGCAGAATCCGTAAGCTGCCAGACATCCCCAAGTGCACTATGCTGGTGCCCGCATCGGTATCGATAAGCAGGTACTTGGCGCGGCGACGTACGTTTCTAATTGTCTGACCGATAATCTGCTTGGCAATTTCGGGAACAGGCCATCGTAGCGATGGATTGCGGATGATTAAATCCGTCACTTGATTATCAATTAGATAGGGGGATACACCTTGTCTAGTGACTTCAACTTCGGGGAGTTCCGGCATTTATTCTCTCTCTTTTTTATCGTGTTATTTGACAGCCTATGACTCCTTTAGCCTGTCGCTAGCGCTCGTTTACCAGCCCCCGAACAATCGGTTTTAAGCTCTCTCGTAAGCTCGGTGGGATCTGATACCAATTTCCTGAAGGCGACTTAAGCAAACCTTGCTCACTAAACATAATCCACAGCTGCGCATCGATAAGATCATCCACTTGGATCACCAGTTCTATAGGCTCACCAGAAGTTTCAGGTTTATCTGTCAGGGCGGAGATATGCACCTGTTGCCACGCATTGGCCCACTCTAAACAGTTGAGTACCCGCGAGCTGCACTGCCAGCCAGACTGACGTTTTTGCAGCCAAAGCTCGCCATATTGCAGCTGTGATAGAGGCGCAGATTTGTCGAATAGCGCCTGAGTTTGCATCGGTGTTTGCTGGCTATTCCTTTCGATGACAGTCAGGACTGAGATCATCAAAATAGATGCGAGGATGATGATGGTATTCCACTTCTTGCGGGATAAAGCCATGATTGCTACTTCAGCTTTTTGTTTGATATTGGGTATTTAATAAGTGTATCTGTTAGGTGGTGATTTCACAAATTTGGCAACGGTTGGGTGACCGTTGAACGCTTTTTGATCAAACTTCGTTTGATAAATTTATCAGGCTACGCCTGACCAAAGTCGTAGGATTCCATCCCACACCCGGGCAAGGAAGACTGCTCGTACTTATTCGAAATAGTCTAACGCTTCCGATGGGGCATCTGATGTGAATGGATTCACAAATGCCGTGAAGGCATGGATGCCTAAGAACGGTCTGCCCCGCGAAAGCTATGCCCACGTCCGTGTGGGCATTACGACTATTTTTTTAACGTACTTCGGCAATTTCGATGGGGATTTGGTGTTTTCTGTAATCTCTGAGTAGATGTTGATTTAGCTCTTTCTATGACTAACGCTGAAAGCTGGGAATTGTGCTTTTCTAACCCAGTGCAGATGCGGCTGAGGCCGTCGAAAACATGGATGTTTTCGTTGAGCGGTCAGGGATGGCGAAAAGCGAGCCTCAGAAGTGTCTGCACATGCGCTGGCCGCAGGCCATTGGAACTACAGATGTAGGAAGGTACATCAACAGTTGCCTAAGCATTGATAAAGCAAAGGTTCACTGTTTTGGGTGAACTTTTAGGTTCTGCACATGCGCTGGCCGCAGGCCATTGGAACCACAGATGTAGGAAGGTACATCAACAGTTGCCTAAGCATTGATAAAGCAAAGGTTCACTGCTTTGGGTGAACTTCTAGGTTCTGCACATGCGCTGGCCGCAGGCCATTGGAACCACAGATGTAAGAAGATACATCAACAGTTGCCTAAGCATTGATGAAGCAAAAGTTCGCTGCTTTGAGGGAGCATAACCTCTGTACATACGCTGGCCGCAGGTCATTGGAACCACAGATGTTGGAAGATACATTAACGGCTGCCTAAGCATTGATGAAGCAAAGGTTCACCACCTAGGCTAAATCAAACCGCCAACAGCGATGATTTCTACGAGAGGGACTGTTCAAGTCGCAGTTATCCAGCTGTGGTTTGATGGCTCGTAGGAGCTGAGCTTGAGCGCCTAGAATCAAGAGGCTGATACTCTGCTGTTTATCAAAATAAAATGTGAAATATTGCGGATATTCACCTATACCTATTGAGTGCTTCATTTTTATACACCTTGTATACACCTAAGCTTTATATGGAGATAGATATGGTGTCCTTCAATAGAATAATTGCTCTTGTCTTTTTAAGTTTCGTATTAACAGCTTGCGGTGGGGATGATGGGGATGGCCCTGTTTGTCCTAACAATGTTCCCTGCGAGTTAATCAACGATAACGCCGCACCTACGGCGACTGTTACCTATGAGGTTTCTCTAAGCGTTACCGATGCCGAAGGCAATGAAATCTCATCTATCTCTTCGGTTAATCCAGGAAAGTTAGTGGCTAATGTCAGTGGCATCACTGAGCCCGTTATTGTCACCTTTGGCAGTACTCTGGGAGAGTTACCCATCACAACGGCAGTGACTGATGATGAGGGCAATGCCAGCGTGGTTATCTATGCGGGTAGTGAGCTAGGAGCTGGCTCGGTAACCGCGAGCCTAGTCTCGGGTGAGCAGGACACGGCGATTATCGTCATTGGTGCCACCAACTTAGAGATGGGTAGCGGTGACCCACTGCAGAGCGGTGTTGCCGAGGTGAGTACCGACTCGCTATCGGCGGGCGGCACCGCCAGTGTGTCGGTGATGATTGTCGATGAACAAGGGCAGCCTTTTATGGAGGCGATAGATGTTTTCTTTAGCTCTGGTTGCTCGTTACTGTCTACACCGTTAGCTGAGATGAGCTCGCCCGTGATGCTAGTCAAAGGCGTTGCTACCAGTACATATCTAGCAAAGGGCTGTGTTGGTGACGATACCATCAATATCAGTGCCAATGCCGGAGGAATAAACCTGTTCGCAACCGGAAGCATTAATGTTTTGGCCGCAGAAAAGGGCAGTATTGTATTCGTCTCGGCGACGCCGACTAATATTGGTATTTTAGGTTCGGGTAGGGATGAATCATCAACAGTGCTGTTTAAGGTGCTGGATACCAATGGTAACCCAGTCAGTAATGCGGCGGTGAACTTTGCTTTGAATACCGAAGTTGGTGGTCTAAAGATACAGCCTACGCAGGCGAGCACAAACGGCAGCGGTATCGTCCAAACGATAGTGACCTCTGGTACCGTGGCGACTCCGGTAAGGGTAACGGCAACTATCGACAGCAGCGATCCACTTCTATCCAGTCAATCTAGCACCTTAGTCGTATCCACCGGGATCCCTGATCAAAATAGTTTTTCACTTTCTGCAGAGATCTTGAATCCTGAGGGTTGGAGCTATGATGGTGAGCAGGTGAAGATCACTGCTCGACTAGCCGATGCATTTAATAACCTTGCACCCGATGGCACCGCAGTTTCATTTGTCACCGAAGGTGGGGCAATCGGCTCTTCCTGCTTCACTGAAAATGGTGAGTGTAGTGTGACTTGGACGAGTCAGCATCCACGTCCATTAAACGGTCGCGCAACGGTGACGGCAACAGCGATTGGTGAAGAGTCTTTCCCTGACTCTAATGGTAACGGTCGTTTCGATGCCGCCGAGATGACAGCCTTTTTGGCGCAAGATGTAGCGGGGCGCTCTAATGATATGGATGAGGCCTTTAACGACTACAATGAAGATGGCGTCTTCAATGAGGATGGGTTAGAGGAGTTGATAGACTTCAATGGTGACGGAGCGTTTACCGCACGGGACCAGCTTTATAACGGCGTCTTGTGTAGCGAGCCAGCCCATAGTGGCTGTGCTGACGGCATCTCTAACTCTAAGTCCATCAATGTGCGAGGTAGTCTAGTTTTGATCATGTCGGGAAGTACCGCATATGGAAGCGATATTATTGTAATAGACAGCTCAAGCGATAACGGCGATGGCGTATTGGACTTATATGGCAAAGAGACGGGGCAGGTTTCACTGACAATAAAAGATCTCAATGATCAGCAGATGCCAGCGGGAACCAAGGTGAATATAAGCGCAACGGCGGGGACGGTCGTGAGCAAGAGCAGCTTCGTTTGGCCTTCGACCAATGCTCCAGGTGGGCTAAGTTTCGGTATTCTGGTGAAAGGTGAAGATGCAGTTAATTCTGGTGCGTTACTCATCGAAGTGGAAACACCAAATGGGGTTGATACTTTAGTGGCCACTATTCCAATTAACACTCATTAGCCATTTCTCTTTTTCTCGATACCATAAAGGGTGCTTATAGCACCCTTTTTTATTGTGTTTTCAAGCAGCGTTTGGGCTTTAAGTTAGACTGCGTCTAACAATTAACATCGTGGCGCTTCGCCCACACCCGAGCCAAGGGGGAAAGCGCTTGTCCCCCTTAGCGAACCCTCTGCGCCCCAGACGAAGTTGTTGATCCTCTGTCATTTTCGAAAATCGCTATCGCCTCAGAATCGCCATCCATGGCTCTACTAAGGCTACCTCGGCATCCATGCCTCGCTCACGCGATTTACTTCAATGACCTCGGCAACTCCGATGGGGTAATAGGTGTTTTCTGTAATCTTTGAGTTGCTGTTGGTTTTGTTCTTTCTTTTTTTAGGAGAGCACTGAGTCTGAAAGGTCGTGCTTTTCTAACTCGGTGTAGATACGGCCGTGACCGTCCATGATCTGGTGAGAGATAACGGAGTTATCAAGCTCTCGAGCGAGAGGCTGGGATGCCGAACTGGCCTTTAAATAGGGATATTGTTTGTCATGGCCGAGCCTCCATGGATGGACTTGCAGCGTGTCACGGAAGTATCTGCACATACGCTGGCCGCAGGCCTTTAGTTGCATCAGGTGCAGCCAGTTACTAATGCAGATGTTAGCTACCGAAATCGCAACAGTTAAGATGCTCATGCTAAGTGGAGTGATACAAAAACAAAACCCGACATTACGTCGGGTTTTATGTATCTAGCGTACAGCTAACTAAAAGTACAAGCTAACAGTTAACCACTGTGGTGACAGAAAACACCAGACCACCAAAGCGAAAAGTAACTGTTCAAGCAACAGTTAACCACCAGTTGCATTCATAAAACGCAGGATCTGCGTTTCCCCATTTGGATCAAAATGGTGCTCCTTAGGCTTGTGCTTGATGCCTTCCAGAATCGCTGTCTTTAGCTTTTCGATGTCGCCGGGGAACTCGCGGACGATGGCTTTGAGATCCACCGAGTTTTCGTTGCCTAAACAGAGCAGCAATTTACCCTCTACGGTGACGCGGACGCGGTTACACTCATGACAGAAGTTATTGCTGTGAGGCGAGATAAAGCCCACATGAATGTCGCTGCCGGGCATGGTGTAGTAACGGGCTGGGCCGCCTGTGCGTCGATCTGACACGATAAGCGGATAACGCTGTTGGATGATCTCTTGGATCTCTTTGCTGCTGCAATGACGGCTGCGCTTACGCTCGTCGATAATGCCCAGTGGCATCTCTTCGATAAAGGCGATATCTAAGTCGCGCTCGCGGCAAAACTCGATAAGATCTAAGACTTCATCATCATTTTGTCCGCGCAGAATCACCGCATTGACCTTGATCTTCTTAAAGCCTGCGGCGATGGCGGCGTCGATACCAGCGATGACACGGTCGACTTTGCCGTTACGGGTCAGCTTAGTGAATAAGTCTGGCTTTAGGGTGTCGAGGCTGATGTTGAGTCGGTTTAGGCCTGACTCATGCATCTCTGCCGCGAAGCGGGTCAGGCGTGAGCCGTTGGTTGTCATCGACAACTCTTGCAGACCCGGTAGCTTGCCCAGTAGCTTCACTAACTGATCGCAGTCGGTGCGCACTAAGGGTTCACCACCAGTTAGGCGGATCTTCTTCACCCCAAGTTCGGTAAAGGCTTGAGCGACCCAGGCTAACTCTTCGAGGCTGAGTACGTGCTCACGCCCCAAGAAGCAGGGATCTTCACTCATGCAGTACACGCAGCGAAAGTCACAACGGTCAGTGACGGATAGTCGCAGGTACTCTACCGTGCGACCAAAAGTGTCAACGATTAAACTCATACTACTACCTACATGACCCTATAGGAGGTCGGCAAAAGGTTGAATGTAAACTGTGTCACCTGGATTTAACTGATCATCTTTCTCGCCAATCACGATGAGACAGTTTCCTTTTACCATAGAGCTAAGCATCCCTGAGCCCTGAGCACCGGTTGTGGTTACATGTAACTTGCCGTCGGCACCTAAGTGATAGATTCCGCGGGTAAACTCTGTGCGGCCTGTGCGGCTGCGCAGTGGCTTATCGGTAATGGCTGGCACCATGGTATGGCTCCAGTTCTGCTCACCTGCAAGCTTACGAATCGCAGGCTGTACAAACTGCAGGAAAGACACCATCACGGCAACGGGGTTACCTGGTAAGCCGAAGAACAGTGAGTCATCGATCTGACCGAAAGCCAGTGGACGCCCTGGGCGCATGTTAATACGCCAGAAGTTAATCTGCCCCACTTGCTCAAGTACCGTCTTAATATAATCGGCATCGCCGACTGATACACCGCCTGAGCTGATCACGATATCGGCCTGTGCTGCGCCATCTTTTAGCGCCTGCGCCAGTGCCGCTTCTGAATCTTGAATGATGCCTAAATCGATCACTTCACAGCCTAACTTCTTCGCCATCGACTTGATGGTATAGCGGTTAGAGTCGAAAATGCAGTTGGCTTTAAGTGGTTCACCTGGCTGACAAACTTCATCACCAGTGGAGAATACGGCGACCTTAGGGCGCTTAAATACCGGTAGCTCACCGAAACCTAATGATGCGAGTAAACCTTGCTCGGCGGCGTGTAAACGGCTGTTGGCGGCAAGGGCGGTTGCACCCTGTGCGATATCTTCGCCCGCTTGGCGGATATGTTGGCCTAGGCTCATTTCGCCTTCGAAGCGCACTTCACCGTCTTGCTCGTTAGCAAGCTCACGTAGCTGCACCGTATCGGCGCCGGCTGGCAATGGCGCGCCTGTCATGATACGCACCGCTTCTCCGGCAGCAATAGTGCCGTTATAGGCGTGGCCAGCCATGATTTCACCAACCATCTTATATGAGGCGTTTGGCTGATCACTGAGTTTAAAGGCGTAACCGTCCATCGCCGAGTTGGTATGCTGTGGCACATCAACAGGTGAGATAGCGTCGCTGGCTAATACGCGGTTCTCAAGCTCATCTAGCTCGACGGCTTCTGTCGCAGTGATAGGCTTAACGTAAGATAAAATCTTATCGATACCTTGGCGTACCGATAGCGTGCTGCTGTTATCTAGCTCGCAACCGCAAGTGGGAGCCATCGGCAGATCGACAGGGCAAGGCTTCCAAGCGGCTATGTACTCACCAACATAGTCGGCGATTTGCTCGATATTGTTGATATCTAGACGGCGCAGCTCGCTTGGGAGTTCGGTATCATCGCAGCAGGCGATAGCTTGGATATTATCATCATGGGTATGGATGAAGGGCTTGCCGTGAGCGGCGCGGTGCAGTTCTATCTTAGGAAGTTCGAGCTTTTTAAAACCTTCGACGAGGACGATGTCGACCTTGTCGGCTTCAATCTGTTTTAGCAAATGTGGTAGTTCAGGATCGCCATCTTTGGCGTCTTCTGTCATCAATGCCCAGCGTACATGGGAGGCGACTAACATCTGCTTGGCACCGGCCTTACGCATTTCGTAGCTGTCTTTACCGGGAATATCGACATCGAAGTTGTGATGAGCATGCTTAATGACTGCGAGTCGCACACCGCGGCGATTAAGTTCAGGGATTAATTGCTTCAATAATGTGGTCTTGCCTGTGCCACTGTAGGCACAGAATCCGAGTACAGGAATAGGTAACGGATTAGTAAAAGGTATGCTCATTTACACCTCTAGTGATTTTTTTCATTAGCTATGGCTTCGCCAAGCTGCTGTTTTTGTTCTGGTGTGTTTACGTTTACAAACGCATTTGGCTGATCAGAAAACTCAGCGACGACATAGTGATGCTTGGCATACCAAAAATCGATTTTGCGTTCACCGGCATCTAAGAATGCCTTCATGGATGCGCGTAAACTCGGCTTAAGTAACATGACCACAGGTTGCTCTCGCTTGCCATCGCTAGCCACCGCAAGCTCTGCGTCTTCAGCCGTTAACTTCGCTAGCATTCTAGCGACTAAATCTGTCGGTAACAGTGGGCAATCGCAAGGAACGACTAATAAGTAATCCGCTTGGGTGTTGCTCATCGCGGTGATCATGCCAGCTAAAGGGCCCAAATAGCCGGAATCTTGGTCGCTGATCACTTTAAAACCAAACTCAGAATAACGGTTTTGGTTTCGATTTGCGTTGATCAGGATCTCCTTAACTTGAGGTCGTATCCTATCGATTGCATGTTCAATCATGGGGCGATTTTCGAGTTCGACTAAACCTTTATCGTTTCCACCCATGCGTCTGGCCATGCCGCCAGCAAGAATTACTGCATCAACTTGTGCTGCCATCACTGTTATCCTATTGTTTATTGCAGTTTTTTAGTCGCTAATGAATTTACCCAATCGACACATTGAGTCTGGTTGAGACGTCTATGTGAGCATTAGTCATATCTTGATTGGCACTGATATTACCGCTTGTAATTGTCTTATCGCAAATTAGCCAGGCATGATCGCATACTTTGGTTAGCATGCAAGTCTGATGGCTACTAATTAGCATGCCTGTGCCTTGCTGTTTGAGATCGACAATCATCTGCAATACTAGCTGTTGCGAATGTTTATCCATATTGGAGGTCGGTTCATCTAGCATCAATAGCTTAGGTTGGATAATCCAGGCTCTGGCGATTGCTAAACGCTGTTTCTCACCACCGGATAAACTCGAGGCGGCCTGAGTCAGCAAGTGACGTAGTTGCGCCTTATCTATCGCTTGCTCGGTGCGGGCCTTGAGAAGCTCTTTATCCCCATTTAAAAATCTTAATGGATAGGTGAGGTTATACATCACACTGCCTTCGAAAAGATAAGGGTGTTGATGCAGATAGATAGCCTTGCCGGTAATCGAGTTGCTGCGCCACCAAGGGGCTATAGAGAAACCTTGTGCTTGAATCGTTCCCGCCGTTGGCGAGATAAAGCCTGCGAGTAGCTTCATCAAGGTGGTCTTACCGCAGCCGTTATCACCTTGCAGGTGGATCACGCGGTTTTGTTCAAAAACCAACTCTTCTGCACTAAACAGTTGCTTGTTTTCGAAACGCATCTCGAGATTCTTGGCGATGATTTTTGCTTTGGCTCTTGTATCAGTCGTGGTATTGAACGTTGGCATCTGTCTTAATGACTCCTCGGCTCGGCTTTGCCTCTTAATGTACCGAGAGCAAAGTTTAAAATCAGTGCTAAGACGAGTAGCACCAGTCCCAGTGCAATCGCTTGGGCGAAGTCACCCTTACTGGTTTCTAAGGCGATAGCGGTTGGAATGTTACGTGTCACTCCCGCTATGTTGCCTCCGACCATCATTGAACAGCCAATTTCCGTCAAGATACGGCTAAACGCGGCAACAATAGCTAATAATAGTGGAACTTTAAGCTCTCTGCAGACAGCCCATATGGCACTTAATGCGGGAGCGCCTAAGGTTCGGGAAGTTTCCCATGCTCTGCGGTCAACACTGGTAAAGGCGGCTTGGCTCATGGCAACAAGCACCGGGGCGCAGATAAGCATCTGGCCGAGAATCATACCTTGCTGAGTAAAAAGCCATTTCAAATCCCCTAAGGGCCCCATTCGGGTTAGCAACAGATAAACCAGCAGGCCTATCACAACCGTTGGAATGGATTGTAGGGTTTGAATAAGATTGGTGACTAACCAGCGGCCAGGAAAGCGAGTAAAGGCCAACAGAAAGCCCAGCACCATGGAAGGCAGCAGCGTGATCGCTAAAGCCGCAAATGATACTGAAAAAGAGACGGAGATAATGGACCACACTTCGGGGTCCAATGAAAACAGCAGGCTCAATGCCTGCTGTATTAGGGCTAACCAGCCTTCATTCATTCGCTATATGTTGCCTTGAACAATTGTTCTCCCTGAACCTTATAGTTATTGATCATGCCTTGCGCTTCAGCGCCGATCAGCCAGTCGCTCAATGCTTGAGCACCCTTGTGGTTTAGCGTTGGGTACTTGCTTTCACTGATAAGTATGATTTGATAAGGGTTAGCCAGTGCTTTACCGCCATCAAAATCTACTGCTAGATCTATTTTACCTGAATAAGCAACGAAAGTGCCACGGTCAGATAGCGTATAAGCTTCTAATTCGCTAGCCATTAGTAGGGTTTTGCCCATACCTTGACCAACAGCTGTATAGCCTTTGAAATCTGGAGTAATTTTAGCGTTTTTCCAGATGAGAAGTTCTTTCATGTTGGTGCCTGAGTTGTCACCGCGAGAAATGAAAGGTACGCCAGATTTTTCGATTTTAGCAAACGCTTCTTCAGCCGTTTTGCTTGAACGGATTTTTGCCGGGTCGTTCTTTGGGCCTAGAATAACGAAATCATTTTCCATGATGCCGCGAGGTAGACGGCCGTAACCTTCTTCAACAAACTTAGCTTCAGCACCTGGAGCGTGAGTCATGACCACATCAACGTCACCCTGGCGAGCTAGCTTAAGTGCCTTACCAGTACCGGTCGCGATAACTTGTACCTGATAGCCTGTTTCTGCTTCGAACTTTGGTAGTAGGTTCTTTAATAGACCAGAGTTTTCTGTACTTGTAGTTGTCGCAAGTTTGATAATTTCGTTAGCTTGGGCTGGCATACCAACAACTAGCGCTGCGGTAACCGCAAGACCAATAACGCGTTTAAGGTTTAGCATTTTTACTCCTTGGAAAAATAAAATAGGCCACTCGATACCTGAGCGCCTGTTCAAAAATCGAATTCAGTGCTCATGAAAAGCAAGTTTGATGCCATGCTTAAATTAGGTTATTTCAGTTCACATTTGTAACACTAGTGTGATCTTAGTCCCATGAATAATAAAAAAAGCGCAGACATTATGTCCCAAGGTCGCGATTACATGGTTCATAGTGACCTATTTAGACTAGTTCGATGATAGACTTGTCTCATAATGAGTCAAAATGTCCCTGAATCAGACAAGGTGGGACAGAGAGTGAATAATATGAAGCCACTTCCTTCTGCTGTATCTGTATTGATCGTCGATGATGAGCCGGGCATGCGCAGCTTTTTAAAGAAAGCGTTAGCGAAGAAATTTGCCTTAGTTGAAACCGCCTCGAGTGTTGAAGATGCGGAGCAGCTGCGTTCACGTTGTCATTTCGATCTGCTAATTGTCGATATTCGTCTGCCTGGTCGCTCTGGAATAGAGTGGCATGAGGCGCTGAACGATCAAGAGAGACGTTCAGATATCATCTTTATGACTGGCTATGCCGATATGGATGTGGCGATAAAGGCGCTGCGTGCAGGCGCGTCTGATTTTATTATGAAGCCGTTCCATCTCGAACAGATGATGAAGGCGGTTGACCGCTGTATCGAGCGTCGCCTATTGAAGCGCGAGAACTTAATGTTACGCCGTGAAGTCTCCTTCAATCAGTCCTCGACCATTATTGGTCAGAGTGACGCCATGACTGAGGTAAAGCATGTCATCGAGCGTGTGGCGCCGACCAATGCTGTGGTCTTGATTGAGGGCGAATCAGGCACAGGTAAAGAGCTGGTGGCCAGACAGCTACATATTCTCAGTGGTCGTCAAGGGCCGTTTGTGCCAGTGAACTGTGGTGCGATTGCGCCTGAATTATTAGAGAGTGAACTCTTCGGTCATTCGGCTGGTTCATTCACTGGCGCCAAGGGTAACCGAGAAGGGCTATTTAGTTTCGCCTCCGGCGGTACCATCTTCCTCGATGAGATTGGTGAGATGCCGCTGAAGATGCAAACCGCACTACTGCGTGTGCTCGAGCAGCGCACCATTCGTCCAGTGGGCAGCGAGAAAGAGATCAATATCGATGTGCGCGTATTAGCGGCGACGAATCGTAAGCTATCGGAAGAGGTTGAAGCGGGTAACTTTAGACGTGACCTCTATTATCGCCTCAATGTGCTCGATATCGTGATCCCGCCTCTGCGTGAGCGTCCTGAAGATATTGTAGAGCTAACTCATCACTTTACCTGCCAGTTGGCGGCAGAACTTGGCGTAAAAGAGGTCGTTTGGAGCCATGAAGATCTATTAAAGCTGCAACAACACGAATGGCCAGGTAATATTCGTGAGCTGCGAAATATGATTGAACGCTGTATCCTACTGGGTAAACCACCTGCCGAGTATTGGAAGGTGCAGCCAAAGAGTGAAGCGGCCGGTGAGTCTGGCTATCCACTACAGTGGGCGCTGAAAGATGTTGAGCGTGACCATGTGACTCGCGTCGTTGATGTACACGGTGGTAATAAATCTGCGGCAGCAAGGGATCTTGGTGTATCACGTAAGACCCTAGATCGTAAGTATAAAGAGTGGTTTGGTAACGAAGCCGATAAAGAAGAATAAAAATACTGAGGCTGGGATAAGTAAAATTGAGCCATTGGTTTTGATGGTGATTGGGCTTATCCCATGCTCTGGTTAAATAGATGAGGCGAGATCACTCTAGGGGGAGTATAGGTGTCTTTTTTTTCCAATATGTTTGGTGTTAGTTGGCAGCAGATGCAGGCGAAGGTGCGCTATCGCATCTTGATTTTAACCTTGTTGCCTATCTTACTAACGCTTGTGAGTTTGGTTTTTATTACCATCTATTGGAATATAAGCTATACAGGTAAGCAGCTGTTTATGAAGGTTAAGGCCGACTTGACCGTGGCAAACAGTACCCTAGTGACCGTTCAAACTAACCAAGAAAACCAGCTAGAGTTGGTGATGGAGTCTTGGCAGTTCCAGAATGACTTTAGACAAATAGGCCGCGACTTTGTTGCCCAGCGTGACAATCTACAAAAAGTGCTAGACCAAGCGAAGAAAGATCTTAATTTAGATTTTTTACGCTTAGTTAGCGTCTCCGAGGCCGCAGCCGATCCCGATCTTAGGCAGATGCTGCCGCATATCGAAGGGCTTGAACCATTTTCTGGACTGATGGTGCTTGAGCCAAGTCGTCTGTCCCGCATCGATTCTGCGCTCGCCGAACGAGCCAAGGTGAGCGTGATAAAGACCATGCGAGCACAGGAGCCAAGTAAAGGCGAAGAGAAGCGTGGACTATTAAGTCGTAGCCTATTTCCGATTGCCGATGTGAATGGCAATGTTGCTTGGTACTTAGATGGCGGCATCATGCTTAACCGCGATACCCGTATCGTCGACCATATTCGCGATCTGGTGTATGACAAGGGAACGCTACCTGAGCGTTCAATCGGTACGGTGACCATCTTTCTCGATAATATTCGTATCAGCACTAACGTACCGCTGCACTTCTTCCCTCAGGGAGGTGATCAGCAAGGTCGTGCACTCGGTAGCTTAGTATCATCTGAGGTGCGAGAGAAGGTACTAAATCAAGGGCTATTATGGGTCGATAGAGCCTTTGTTTTTAACGACTGGTTTATTTCGGCTTACTCACCACTTGAAGATATTAATGGTAAGCGCATCGGTATGATCTATACCGGTTTTTCTGAGTCTCCCTTTATCCATAACTACCTACTCAATATCATCGAGCTGGGCACTATCTTGATGCTGGTGCTGCTGGTATCGGGTTGGTTGGTATATCGTGGTGCCTATAGCCTCTTGCAGCCGATTGAGCGCATTCATCATGTGGTAAAGGCGGTGCAATCTGGGCGTAACTTACGCATAGGTTCATTAGGATTAGATAGCGACAATGAGCTTTCTAACCTTGCCGAGCAGTTTGATCGCATGCTGGATCTGTTGCAGCGCCGAAATACTCAGATCCAAGCTGCAGCAGAACAGCTAGAGGTTAAGGTTGAGGAGCGAACTCGCAGCCTGCAGGAGAAGACCGAAGAACTGCAAGCTAACGTCGCGCTGCTTAATGAGACCAGACAGCAGTTGGTGATCAACGAGAAGCTAACCGCGCTGGGTGAACTGACAGCCGGTATCGCTCATGAGATCAATAATCCAACGGCGGTGATTTTGGGCAACATGGAGCTGCTTAAATACGAGCTGGGCGATAGAGCCTATGATGTTGAAGAGGAGATCGAGCTGGTTATTCAGCAGGTGGGGCGGATCAGCACCATTATTCGTAGCCTTCTACAGTACAGCCGTCCGGGGGAATTTAATGCGCCACTCGAGATGCACCAGATCACGCCGATTATCGAAGAGATGTTGGTACTAGTAAGGCACTCGATTCAAAAGCAACAGGTGGTGCTCAACCAAGAGCTTAACGCTAGCTATCCTATTCAAGTTAATCGTCCGCAACTACTGCAGGTGTTGATTAATCTCGTGGTAAACGCGGCTCATGCGATGGATGGCAAAGGGCAGATCTGGATCCGCACCTATGATTGGGTGCAACATGGCGAGCCGATCGGGGTTAAGATTGAGGTTGAAGATGAGGGGAAAGGGATCCCTGAAGAGGAACTTAATCGCATTTTCGATCCGTTTTTCACCACTCGTAAGGACGGTACTGGCCTAGGGCTATCATTGAGCTACGGTATTATTAAACGTATCGGTGGCACCATTGAGGTGAATTCTAAGGTAGGTAAGGGCAGCTTGTTTACTATCGGCTTGTACCATAAGGCTATCGAAGATCAGACTAATACGCCTTACGAGGGGTTGCAGTTTAGCGGTAAGCATAACGATAAGACACCGCTGTAAGAGATTCAGTAAGCGCTGAGTCGAGAGCCATCTCGGCTTTAGCAAGGCCTGTACTCGCAGTCTATTTGCAGACTTCAAATTCCTACTCTGCTGAGTTTTAGACAAAAAATAGCCGAGATAATATCTCGGCCAAAAGAGTGTGTGAGCAATGTCGTGCTTTACATAAAACAGACTCTAACTTGCGGGAGATGAGATGCCTTTAAGTTATTTACGAGTCCTGAAACGCGTGTAAATAATAATCATTATCATTTGGTCTTGCAAGTATAATCGATAACGAAAATTGCACCTTTTTGCGTCTTTGATTAATAATCCAAATAAAACAATTTGTTAGCATTTAATCTTTACATTGTGAATGACGCTTTTTATTCATATCCAATATTGTCTGTCATGAATGACAGACAAAAAAAAGCCAGGATAATATCCTGGCCACTTAAGAGTGTGTGAGCAATGTCGTGCTGTAAAAACTCATTTAACAAATCGAGATGATGAGAACTTTATTTGTTAACCCGAGTTCTGGAACGCAAGTTAATAATAATCATTCTCATTTGTGTTTGCAAGTTTTATTATCGGGTTTCAGCTAATTCACTCACCTTTTTGAATTTCACACAGAGCCAGTGTTAGAACTGTTTCTGTAAGTGCAGCTTATTTTGGCTGTGATTCTGCGCATCGCTAATCATTGCAGTGATCTGGTACTGGGAGCTGATTAACATCTTCAGCATTGCAGGGAAGCAGTTACGGGTCTTAACTTCGATGCGTTGGTAGCCTTGTTCGGTCGCCCAGCGTTCTTGATATTCGAGTAGGCTCTTAGCTAAACCTAGACCACGGAAATCCGGCGCAACACCACCTAACCAGCTGTAAAACACCTGAGCATCAGTCTGATAGCCCAACTTAAAGCCTGCTATCTCACCTTCTACTCTGGCAATAAGCAATAGTGCAGGGCCTGCGAGTAAGCGCTGAGCGATCTCTTGGCTGGCATAACCTTGCTCAAATTCTGGGATGATAGAGTAGGTGGTTTGGATCAGTTCGAGGACTTCGGGAGTGAACTCGGTAACAGCTTCAATTTCAATGGTGTACATTTACAAACTCTCAATAATTTCGCCAGTTCACCCGGTAAAACAGCCAAACCTATAGGCTGAAAGGTGAACGAATTGGCGAAATTATAACAGGTCAGTCCAGTTGTTGTTAAGCGTTAAATCGCCGCTTTCCGTGTACTGCTGTGTAAGATCTTATCTTGTAAGAACTTTAATAGCAGGCCATAGGCTGGTAAAAACAAACCTAAGCTCACAATCAATTTGAAACCGTAGTCAACGGTGGCGATTTCAGGCCAGTGTGTTGCCATAAAGGTGTCGGTAGAGGCGTAGAAGGCTAGGCCGAAGAACACGATAGTGTCTATTAGGTTACCGACGATAGTTGATGCCGAAGGGGCAACCCACCAAGACTTAGTCTCTCTGAGTTTGGCAAATACAAAGATATCCATCAGCTGGCCGACGAGATAGGCGGCGAAGCTAGCGAAAGCGATGCGGAATACAAAGCTGTTGAACTCAAGTAATGCTACAGCGCCTTGGAAGCTACCCTGATGGAAGATAACGCCCATCAAATAGGAGATAACAAGTGCCGGTAACATTGCGAGGAAGATAATTTTTCTTGCCGCTTGTTGGCCGAATATTCGAACCGTTAGATCTGTGGCTAGATAGACAAATGGAAAACTAAAAGCGCCCCATGTGGTATGGAAGCCAAATATCTGAAAGGGAAGTTGTACAAGGTAGTTGCTCGCACAAATAATAACAATATGAAAGCTTGCTAAAAGCAGTAATGCACGGCGAAGCTGTGCAGGGGATAACATCAACATCTTGTGGCCTTTTTAAGTAAATCGGGCGGGGTGAGGGAACCCGCAATAGCGAACATCGCTATAATTTTACAATTTTTTGGTTAAACATAATGGTTCGTTCCCTACTTAATATGTAGGGGGCGCAAATTATAGAGCAGATTTTTATTTGAGCAAGTGTAAATGTCAGCACGTAGAATAATTTCTGCGTGCTGAGCTTAATGGAATATAGAGGAAGTGTTATAGCTCAGTCAAAATGGACAAAATCGTAGTGAGTTTGTTTTCTAACTCGGTCCACTCTTTGTCGGCCTCAGAGCCTGCGACTATGCCCGCACCGGCAAACAGATTGATACGACCGGGTTCAATCAGCGCGCTACGAATAGCGACGGCGAATTCACTCTCATACTTGTTGAAATATCCACAAGCACCAGCATACCAGCCTCTAGCATAGCCTTCCTGCTGACGGATAAAGTTCATTGCCGACTCTTTTGGCAGGCCACCAACCGCTGGGGTCGGGTGCAGCGCCTGAATAACTTGAAAGTCACTCACGCCAGCTTTTAGTTCGGCACGAATAGAGCGGTGCAGATGTTGAATATGGCTTAGTTTAAATACTGTTGGTGTCTCATCGGCGCCAACATAGTTGCTAAGGGGATTGAGCACATCGACAATATGCTGCCTTACCAACTGATTTTCATGGCTATTTTTTGAGTCGTCCAACAGTGCTTGCGCCAGTGCTTTATCTTCTTCTTGGTTGAGTCCACGAACCGTTGTGCCGGCGAGGGCCTCGGTAAACAGCTCCCTCTGGCGGCGACGATATAAACGTTCCGGCGTGCAGGAGATAAAGGTGCTTTCAGGGCTAAACTGAAAACCAAATTGAAAGCTGTTTGGATTACGTCCCTGCCAGCAGGCAAGTAACATCCATGGGTCCACCTCTTCATTGATCTCGAGCTGAGTCAGTCGAGATAGCACAACCTTAGGGGTGTCTTCGATAAACTTTGGATGGGTCACCCGATTGACCAACTCGCTCCAGCGGTATTTATCGGGTCTATCGCTACGGGCCATCAATGCCACCTTGTTAGGTGGGGTGAGTGGCTTAGGTGAATCTAATTTCTGTAGGGCTAGCAGAGCATTATCAATCTCTTCGGCGAAGGCGTTCTCGCTAAAGTTGAGATTGACGAGTAATCTATACTCATTGCCACTGCGGCGCAGTTCTATGCGTGGTAGCACAAAATGAGCCTTGCCGAACTCTGGCCAGCCTTCATTCTTACGATCGAAGGCAACGCCACCGTAATAGCGGATCTCTTGATTGCTGGTAAGTGCACGCTGCTTTTGATATTCGGCCGCCAGCTCGATGTCATCGACATCTTCCCCAAAGAAAAAATCTTTACAGCAGCCGATGGCGGCGACCTCTTCTTCGGTATCGCGTCCCTTCCAATAGACTCTCGGGTAGGTTGTTTGCGCCGCCAACCAGGCAATCACTGGGATCGGCGAAACCACCACTGACAGCTGTGCAATTGGGTCGCTGTTTGGCTGGAGAGTAAAGGATTTGATTTTGTCGGTTAAAGACTTAATAGCTTGAGGCAGCAAGGGGATGGTCAATAAATACTCCACACAAATATCATAAGGGCTTGCTTAGAGGAAGCCGCCTCTAACCGGGATACACCCAACGCACTATTGGTAATAAGAATCTTTACCACAAAGTAATAGTCTGAACATACAGTGTCAAGTCGATTGCTCTGCCTGTGTGAACTGTCACTGACTATTTTATCGACATGCTTCAGATTTGCTCAGAAAGCCAATCAATTTCAGTCGAGTAAATAGCAGTTTGTTGAAATCAAAGCTCTTTAAATATGTGACATCTATGCCCCCTTTTGTCCCTTAAGTGTAAAAGGTGGGTCAATATGTCTGGCTCAGGTCATCATTCTTTTCCTGAATGTTCAAATTAGTCGATCTAAGTTTGTTTTATGATCTTATTTGCTTGAGTGATAAGCGGTGGTTTTTGAAAATACTGCAAATTATATCGTTAGGATGATGAGATTCGATGAAAAAACAACAAAAAGTGCTGAAAGTATCCACATTAGCATTGGCAATGACTCTGGCCTACCAAGCTCAAGCAGATGAGCTAGAAAGAGACCCTATTCTCAACGTATCGGAAGTGATCGTGGTACATGGTGAGCGAGCCTCTGTGACTGAAGCGGCAACCACTCACTGGAGCCTAGATGAAGAAGAGATCAAGGCTTCGGGTGCTCAGAGTCTAGATCAAATCCTTAAGAATGTGCCAGGGATCTACGTTAGAACGGGCGGTCAAGGCACACCACGAGTCGACATCCGTGGCTTTAAGGCTCGCCATGTGATTTACCTGATCAACGGTGTACCCGCAAATGATGCCGAAGATGGCCAGTTTGACCCAAGCCTAATTCCAACAGCACAAGTTGCCTCTATCGAAGTTTCTGTCGGCCCATCATCGGTACTCTATGGTCCAGGCGGTGCGGGTGGTGTGATTAATATTATCACTAAGCAGGGCGATAACGCGCCAGCTATCTCTGGTCGTTTAGAAGCGGCCCAGGATAACACCTTTAACGGTGACATTAGCGCCGCAGGCAGCGGTGATAACTGGCAAGGCTTAGTGAACTACTCGCGTCAACAGACCGATGGCTGGCCTATGTCTAGTGATTACAAAGACACCGAATATCAACAAGGGGACGTGCGTGAAAATGCCGATAAGACCCTGAATAACTTCTACGCCCAAGGTAGCTATCTCATTAACGACAATACTCAGCTAATGGCTAACATGAGTTTCCGTGATGGTGAATGGGGCAAGCCAAGCCGTGATGGACGTGGTACTGGCAGCGTTAAGTTTGAGCGTGTCGATGACTACCAAGCAAAAACCTTTCAATTAGGTGTTGCCCATAAATTCAATGAGATGTTCACCTTACGTGGTTTTGGTTATCACAACCAAAGTGATGTATTAGAGAGTCAGTATAAAGATAAGACCTATCAAGCCATTAAGGCTCAACAAGACGGTCGCTCTATCGTTCAGGGCGGTAACTTGCAGTTTATCTCTAACTTCGATGATGCCGGGCTATTGACCACTGCGGTGATCGCCGAGAAGCAAAGCTGGGAATCTCATTCCGTAACGCCAAATGCAGCTGCGGCTTATAGCGGCGGAACTGGCGGTGGAACCGGTGGCGGTAGCGGAGGTGGTTCTGGTGGTGGCAACGGCGGTGGTACTGGTGGCGGTACTGGTGGCGGTAATGGCGGTGATACTGGTGGCGAAAGCGGCGGTGGTTCAGGTGGTGGCAATGGTGGCGGAACCGGTGGTGGTAACGGCGATGCTAGCTTCGACGATTCCTCTTGGCTATACACTGCTGCTTTGGAATACCAATATCAAGGCAATAACTATGGTGTGACTCTAGGCGGTGCTTTCCATGATCAAGATCGTCTCAATGAGTCTGAAAACGACTATTCGGGTCAACTATCGGGTTACTGGCAGGCGCTAGAAGATACGCGCATTAACATGGGTGTAGCACGTAAAGTACGTTTCCCATCTATGCGTAATCTATATGCGCAATCTTCGGGTAACGCCGAGCTGCAGGCTGAGACATCTCAGCACTATGAGCTAGGGCTACAGCAACAGCTTGGTCACGCTACCGAGTTGAATGTCGCGGGTTACTACACAGATGCCGAAGACTATATCGCTAAAGATCTCGATGGTGTTTACCAGAATATGGGACGCTACGGCTTTAAAGGCGTCGATATTCAGTTAGAAAACAACAGCTTTGATAACCTCTCGATGATGGTGTCTTATAGTTTCTTAGACACCGAAGATAAGAGCGCAGAAGAGGCGATGCAGACCTTGGAATACCGTCCTAAGCATCAGGTACGCTTCCAGGCTGAATATGTATTGCCATTTGAGATGCGAGTTAATTTAAATGTTGAGCGCATCATGGATCAGGTGTACTACGCGCAGCAGAAAGTCGATGGTAACAAGGTCTTAGTTGAGCAGTCGCTAGAGGACTACACCTTGGTCGATGTTAACTTAGTGCAGCCGCTAATGGGCGATAAGCTAGAGCTATATCTACGCGCGACTAACCTACTTGACGAAAACTACGACCAGAGCGAAGCCCTACCACAGGCTGGCCGTCAGGTGTTTGTCGGCATTAACTGGCAGATCTAGTTTCGTCGGGGGATATTATGAAACTCATAGCGCTAGAAGGGATTCATTTTGGCTATGGATCGAACCAAAGCGAGATCTTGGATGATCTCACTTTGTTGGTTAATTCGGGTGAATGCCACTGCATTAACGGTCCAACGGGTTGTGGTAAATCGAGCCTGTTACATCTACTGGCAGGTGAGCTGTCTCGGCCTTATGAGGGGGACGTATACCGGAGTCCCTCATTGTTGGTCGGTTTAGTCATGCAAGATCCCAATGTACAGATTTTACGTCAAACTGTCGGTGCTGAAATTGCTTTTGCCCTTGAGAACTTAGGTATTGCTGCGGATCTCATGATTGAGAAGGTGCAGCAGTCATTGAGGCGAGTCGGGCTATTTATCAGCCTAGATACCCCAGTTGAGGTGTTGTCACTGGGACAAAAATATCGCTTGATGATGGCGGCACAGTTGGTGTTCAAACCGACACTGTTACTACTGGATGAACCCTGGGCACAGCTCGATGATAACGGCGTGCGGGAATTGCAGAGTGTTTTGGCATCCCTGCTTGATGACGGTGTCGCTATCGTCATGGTCGAGCATAATCCGCGTGCTTTTGCAGGCTTAGTCAACTATCTATGGCAGTTAGAAGAGGGCAGGTTACAAGTCGGCTCAGATGAGCTGCTAAAGACCGCCGATGATAAACAGCGCCTTATCAGGATTAAGGCCGAGGCTCGTATTCATGGCGGCGAGAGCCTAGTCAGGATTCAACCGCTGCATTTCCGCTTTATCGAGCAGGAACGGCTATTCGATTGTGTTGAGCCCTTATCTCTTTATAGCGGGGAGATTGTGGCCTTGGTGGGCGATAACGGCACCGGTAAGAGTAGCCTATTGAAAACCCTTGCGGGGATCCAAGCCAATATCCCAAGCTTTCCTATCTCGGTATTGGGTAAGCGCCCACGACTCGGGGTTTACGGCGCCGATCTGGGCTTGCTGATGCAGCGGCCTAATCGTCAGCTATTTGAGCAAAGCGTGCTGGCGGAACTGCAGTTTAGTCTGAAGCGCTTCAAACAACCGCTATCTCGGGCAGAGCAGATCCTGCAAAAGCTGGAAATGACCCATTTAGCTCAGTGTTCACCACACAAGTTATCCTATGGTCAGCAGCATACCATCGCCCTAGCATCGCTAGTTTGTCTGCAACCTAGGGTCTTACTGCTCGATGATCCGTTTGCCGGGTTGGATAAACTGCATGTGGCAAAGGTGGTGCAATTGCTGCAGCAGTTAAGCGCTCAAGGCTGCGCTATCTTAATGACCAGTCACCGAGAGCTGCCGTTTTTGGAAGTGGATCGCTACTGGTTAATAGAGTCTGGTCAGTTAAGGGATGCTGCCAGCGTGATAGAGCAATCGAATGTGGGCTAAACGTAGCGCAGATCGTGGCGTCAACAAACACTCAGGCTCACTCTTGAGTGCGACTCAATATTGCGCCTTGGCCTTGTTGCTGAGTCTAGTGTTATCCAGTAGTGCCTTCTTTCTACCAGCCAGTGGCCTAGGCGCGCTGATCATCATCGACCTGTTATTGGTCATTCATGGCTTATACCTAAAGAACAAGATCACCGCTTTACTCAAGGTGGCGGCAGCGCAGCTAGCTCTGACTCTGCCGCTCTACTATCTGTTACACGGCGAAGCCCAGTTGTTTGATGGAGTGATTGTGGTGCTGCGAGTGTTTCTCGCCATGCTACCGGGCTGGTGGTTGTCTAGCACACAAAGTCCCGAGCGGCTTGGCGAGGTATTGAGTTGGGGGCTGCCAGCAAAGTGGGCCTTCGTTATCGCAGCATCCATCGGCTTATTGCCCTATATGCTGCAGGAAACCAAAGAGATCTATGCCATTCAGTGCCTGCGTGGTGCCAATATCACGCCTAAGGCACTGAGAAACCCGAAGAACTGGCCAGAACTTGTCTATTGCGTGTTGCTACCTGTGTTGATCCAGCTGCTAAAGCTATCGAAACAGATGGCAAAGGCGGCCAAGTTACGTCACTTCGGTAAAGTTAATAAGCCAACCCATTGGCCTTCACCAAGAGAGGATAAATGAAATCTCCATTCGATTTGCAAGACGCTCTATTTATTGGTTTTTGCGCCACCTTGCTGGTGGTTTTAAAAAGCATGATGCGTCTCAAGCTTGGCCTCAGTGGTCACTCCATGTTCCTGATGACCTTCTTCTATCTGGTGTGTTACGGCGCGGTTGGTCGAGTCGGTGCCATCACCGCCTGTGGTTTCTTGTCAGGACTCGTCGCCATGATGCTCAGCGTCGGTAAAGGCGGGCCACTGATTCTATTGAAGTTTGGTTTGCCAGCCTTGGCGATGGATATCGCGCTGTTAGTAATGGCCGGATTATTTAGTCTACGTTGGCAGTGCATTGTTTTGGGCTTAGTTGGCTGCTTCGCTTGGGCAGCTAAGGGCTGGATTGGTAACTTGTTGGCGGGGATGAGTGCTCAGGTGGCAGTCGTGCAGTTCGGCATCAGTTTTCTTCAAGGCGCGGCGTTTGCTACCGCGGCTGCGCTGTTAGTGCCGAGTGTGCTGCGGCGACTACATGCCCATGACCTGCTGCATCGAAGTCAGCTAGATAACGATAAATAGATTTGAATAACAAAATAAAACGAACGACAGATTAAGGGTGATAGATGAAAGCTTGGTTGATATGCATTGATGATACAGATGATATTGGTACTAAGGGAACGGGGGAGATCGCCGAGGAGATTGCAGCAAAACTCACCCTAGCTTCAACGGCAGGGCTCGATAGCTGCCCACGGTTCGTGACTCGTCACCAGCTGTTTGTGCATCCTGACATTCCTTATACCTCTCACAACAGCGCCATGTGCTTTAGAGTTGAAACGGCGTTGAGTTTCGATGAGATCAAGGCTATCAGTGTTGCTCACCTTAAGCAGGAGTCGGCGGCGGCCTCGGATCCGGGTCTCGCCATCTTAGATCTCAACTCAGATTGCGATATTAAGCGCCTAATCGCCTTCGGCCAACAAGCTAAAGTAGAGGTGAAAACGAAGGCGCAGGCTTACGAACTTGCTCAAGAGCTGGCGATTGACCTCAGTGAGCATGGAGGCACGGGGCAAGGGGTCATTGGTGCATTAGCTGGCTTAGGTTTACGTCTAAGCGGTCAAGATGGTCGGGTAAAAGGTCAATTTAAACTTGCCGAGCAGCAGAGCGAATCAGACGAAGTACAGCTGTCAGTGACACAAGTGTTGGCGCGTACTGGTTTGCAGGCGGTGATTAGCCTCGATGGCGAGACGCTCGCGGACGATCTGCTGCTGACTCTTAGGGGTAAGATAAAGGCGGTCTATATTCAGCATCAGTTTGCTCTGTTGGTGAGTCAAGAAGATGGCCGCTGGCTGAATGCGACTAAGCAGCAGTTAAAACCGTACTAGTTTTTACAGGATAAGGGATATAGGAGAGGGTATGCAGCAGTGGTTTACTCAGGTAGATGGGCTATGGCAGTTCAAGTTTGGCGTTGAAGACCATCCCTTCGCTCGCGAGGCTGCGGCAAGTTGCCAGGTATTTTTGAGTGATGATGAAGACGAACATACGGATAATGTTCTACGCTCTTGCTATAACTGTATGTACCGTCGTTGGCAGCCGAGCAGCTTCCAGTGTTATAAAACTCGCATCAAACCTTAGGGCTAAGCGCGTTAACCATTTGTGGTTTTTATTAGCGTTTGCAGCGAGTTTGTTGTGCATTAGCAAGGATTAATTAACTTTGTCTATGGTGATTTAACACCGCTCGGAATAGAATAGCCAACTTCTCACAAAATATAAAAGTGGCTCGGTGTAAACTGAGTCACAGCATAAAAGCACTGTGAAGAGTACAGTTGAATATTGTCACTGTAATTTAGGCTAATCATCCGGGGACCTAAGAGATAATGGGTGGTTCAATTGAATCAAGCAACTTAATAAAAATACCTGTCGCCAAATTGAAGGTGGGTATGTTTGTTGAGGCCATCGACAAGAATAAGAGCTTAGTCAACATCGCCAGCGCTGGCCAAATTCGTAGTGCCGAGGCGATACTTAGGCTGCATAAGAGTAATGTGACCCATGTGTGGGTCAATGGCGAACGCTCGTTGCCGGAGTTAGGTTTGGGCAGAGCCGCATCTGCACCTAAACCTGTGATAAGAAAAGTCAGTGTTGAACGTGCCACGACGCAGAAGCAGGCAAAAGAGCTGATTGTTGAGGCTAAAGATCTTATTCAAAAAGTGCTCACCGAAACATTTGAAGGTAAGGCTGTAGAGGTTGAGCCGTTCGAGGCGTTAGCAGACAGCATGATTGAGTCTGTTATGCTCGATGCCGATGCCCTCAAATGTGTTTCCGCTTTACGTTCTAAAGACGCCTACCTGCTTGAGCACTCGATCAATGTTGCCTTCTTGCTGGTGACTTTTGGCCGTTATCTGAACTTCGATGCCGATATGCTACGGCAGATCGCTATTGGTGGTATTTTACACGATATCGGTAAGATCAAGGTCGACAGTAAGGTTTTGAATAAACCTGGTAAGTTAACCCCTGAAGAGTTTGAGCATGTTAAATTGCATCAGACTTATGCGGTTGAGATCATGGGCCAAACTAAAGGCCTATCTCAGATCAGTAAAGATATCAGCCTGATGCATCATGAAAAGCTAGACGGTAAAGGCTATCCACTCGGTCTTAAGGGCGAAGAGATCCCCGTTCATGGGCGTATGAGTTGTATTGTCGATATCTTCGATGCCTTAACGGCAACTCGCTGCTACAAAGAGGCGATGAGTCCAGCATCGGCATTTAAGATCTTACTGGGCATGACTCCAACCCATTTAGACCAAGGGCTCGTCTACGAGTTTATTCGCTGTATTGGCGTCTATCCGGTTGGTTCGTTAGTACAGCTTTCCGATGGTCGTATCGGTATTGTCTGGGAAGCTAAGGGTCGAGATGTGCTGCATCCTAAGGTGAAGTGTTTCTATTCTGTGAAGCATAAATGCTATACCAAAGTGGAGATTGTCGATCTGCTCAGATCGCCACTGAATATCGAGAAGGGCGTATCGCCAAGTAGCCTAGAGATCGATCCTACACCTTTTTATTAAATCTTATCTATTGATATGCCAAGCGCTGAGTCCAACTCGGCGCTTTTTTGTATCGCTATATTCGAGGTAAAGCAAAGAAGTTCTGCGGCGCTGGTTTTATGCTTTTCCTAGCAGCCAACCTGTTGGCGTCCTCGTAGGTACGCAGTACCGTTCTAGAAGCGAACTTGAGAGCGCTCTATATGTAGAGGAATATATCTCTCATTTATCCTCAAAGCTTGAGCCTGCTCTATTTTTGATGAACGGATGCTGCTTTAGCTTAATTATCATTGAATTAATCTTTTTTTCCATAGACTAATCCCGCACAAGATATTGAGATTGATGGGGAACAAATAGTGCAACGTAGACAGTTTATCAAAGGGGCTTCGCTGATGCTGGCCGCAGGTGTTACCGCGCCGACTCTACAGGCTAAAACAAGCTCGCAGTCATTAGCAACAGCAACACCGTTTACAGAAGGGAAATACCGCATACTTGCGCTGGTGTTTGATGATTACGAAACCTTAGATCTACATGGTCCGGTAGAGATGTTAGGCCATATGCCCAATGCGGAGATCAAGCTGGTGGCCGCTAAGGAGATAATCAAAAGCTACCAAGGGCCACGTGTGGTCGCCGATTGCTTAACAACGGACACGTATGATTGCGATCTGTTGTTAATCCCTGGTGGGTTAGGCACTCGTACATTAGTGAGCGATACAGGAATGCGCCAATGGCTGATTAAGCAGATAGCGTGTAGCCAAAATGTGTTTACCGTGTGCACTGGTACCGCACTGCTAGCGATGACCTCAGTCCTTAACGGGCGCAAAGCTACCACTAATAAAATGGCTTTTGAGTGGGTGACATCCCTTAACGATAATCCACAGTGGCAGCCTAGAGCTCGCTGGGTATACGATGGTAAGTTCTTAACTTCATCGGGAGTGTCTGCCGGCACAGATGCGGCGCTATTTTGGGTTAAACACTTGCATGGTGAGCAGGAAGCGCGGCGGATTGAAACTTTAACCGAGTACAACTGGAATCAAGATGCTAATAACGATCCCTATGCGGTGGTTCATAAATAGCAGTTTTTACTCGCTGTAGTAAAAGAGTTATAAGCAAATCATCTAGCCTTATCTAATTAAGCTATTAATTAGTAATAAAGGATCTTGGCAGCTTTTAGCTTAAGCATCAATAATAGCCCTAAATTCAGTCTGCCGAAGAGGAGAGATGACATTGAATAACTGGCTAATATTATTGTGTTGTGCAGTGTTAATTGCCGCCTCTTTACTGACCTGCGGGCTCACCCGCGCCTTAATCGATTTAGCTGCCTTTAGTTGTTTATTGGGCTTATTGTTTTGGCGAAACAATGATAAAAAACAGCGCTCATAGGCGCTGTTTTCATAGAGTTGCTATCGTTAAATGAGGGGGCAGCTAGTTAATAGCTAGTTCAACAACAGAATATACGCCAGTGAACTACTTCCAATCGCAATCCAAAGCAGCACACCTAAAATCAGTGGCTTAGG
The DNA here is from genome assembly GCF_022398325.1 of Shewanella sp. Isolate13. Taxonomy (GTDB): domain Bacteria; phylum Pseudomonadota; class Gammaproteobacteria; order Enterobacterales; family Shewanellaceae; genus Shewanella. The sequence goes on along the minus strand of NZ_JAKEVD010000004.1, from coordinate 82,893 downwards.
GCCAGTTGCTCTCATCTTCTGAATGGTAATGCCTGCACCAATCAAGAACAGACACACGACTAATATGCGCTTCGATACCTCAAATATCGCCCCATAAACCAATTCACCAGCGGGTAACCAGTGTGCAATCGCGATGGCTAAGCAGTAGAAGCCGATAAAGTAGGGGATCGCAATTTTCTTGTTGTCGCCCTTAAACAGCATGGCGCTAACAAGCGCGATAGGAATAATCCACAGTGCACGGGCTAACTTAATGGTGGTTGCCGTGGTCAGCGCTTCATTACCATAGGCTGACGCGGCGCCCACTACCGATGAGGTATCGTGGATGGCTATCGCGCTCCAGACGCCAAAATCATGCTGACTTATAGACAGGGCATGGCCGATGGCTGGGAACAGGAACAGCGCCACCGAATTAAGAATAAATATCGTGGCCAGTGCGATAGCCGTTTGCTCGCTATTGGCTTTAATTGCAGGTGATACAGCGGCGATGGCGCTACCACCACAAATTGCCGTGCCTGAGGCGATAAGATGGCCGGTTTTATGATCTAGTTTTAGCAATCGGGTCAGGCCAAAACCCAAAATCAGAGTGAAAATGATTGAGCCAAGGATCAGTGGCAGATTCTCTAGACTGATACTTAGGGCTGCGTCTAATTGAATACCAAACCCAAGGCCAACAATAGAGTAGGCGAGTAGCTTTTTAGTTAAAGCGCCGAGATAGACTTGGCTGGGCGCCCAGCCAATGCTAGCAAGGGTAAAGCCCAAGATCAGCGCGATGGGTGATGAAACCATAGGTAACAGGCAGATGAGGCCTGCGATAATAAAGATCACTAGCTGAGTTTTATTTTGGGACTGGTTCTGGGATTGAGGGGTCATCAATTATGGCTGCAAAAAATAGCGGGTCAGCCCTAAAGTATAGCGTCTGCGCCTGTTTTGATAAATTAAATACTACTTATTAATAGGGTAAGAAAAATTGAATGTAAAAGGTTGAAAGATAGGTCATAGGAAGAGCTGAGATGAGGACGGGCTTCGCCCTGCGAGGGCGAGACAAAGCTAAGAAAGGTATGAGGTTCTAGGTCCTAGGTAAAGCTAAGACGATAAAGCTAAGACGGTAAAGCTAAGACGATAAAGCTAAGACGATAAAGCTAAGACGGTAAAGCTAAGACGGTAAAGCTAAGACGGTAAAGCTAAGACGATAAAGCTAAGACGATAAAGCTAAGACGGTAAAGCTAAGACGATAAAGCTAAGACGATAAAGCTAAGACGGTAAAGCTAAGGCGGTAAAGCTAAGACGTTCTGCGGGGCAGCTTTTGATGTGCTGTTATGCTTTTCCTAGCAGCCAACTTGTTGGCGCCTAGTAGGTGCGTAGCACCGTTCTAGAAGCGAGCGCTGTGAGCGCTCTATCTTTAACCTAGGACCTATTTTTTAAAAACAAAAAAGCCACTATGTAAGTGGCTTTTGTTCTCTAAATTCGCAGAGACTTATTTAGCAGTGCTGTGCATGCCTTCCCAAACGATTTGACGGTAACGGTCTGGGTTAGTGTCACCTTCAGTGCTGAACAGCATGATAACGGAGTCTTGGTCTAAGCCAAGCTGAGCACGGTACTCGCTGTACTCTTCACGGCTAGCTAGCATGTATAGTAGGCCTAGGTTTAGTGCACCTGACTCACCGCTAACAACCTTAGTGTCGCCCGCTAATGGGTTACCAAGAATACGCATACCCGTTGCAGTCACTTGATCTTCAACCGATGCGAAGAAGCTGCTGCACTGCTTTAGGATAGGCCAAGTGACTGGGTTTGGCTCACCACATGCAAGACCTGCCATGATAGAGTTTAGCTCGCCAGTAACGGCAACCATCTTGCCTTTGATACCTGAGTTGTAGATACAATCTGCTTTTGCAGGCTCAGCAATAATAGTCTTGAAGTTGTTTGCGCCAACTTTGTCAGCGAAGTAACCCAAGATCCCGCCAGCCATAGCGCCAACACCCGCTTGAAGCATTAGGTGAGTCGGCTTCAGACCCATAGCTTCAACTTGCTCTTGCGCTTCAACAGCCATAGTCATATAGCCTTGAGAGATCCAAGTAGGGATCTTATCGTAGCCTTCCCATGCAGTATCTTGTACTAGCATCCAACCGTTTTCAGTGGCAGTTTGGTTAGCAATACGTACTGTGTCATCGTAGTTGCAATCAGTGACAATACACTCAGCACCTAGGTTTTGAATGCGGGTTACACTTGCTTGAGAAGAACCTTTTGGCATGTAAACAACAGCTTTTTGGCCCATTTCACGTGCAGCCCAAGCGACACCAGTACCGTGGTTACCAGCAGTTGCAGTAGCGAAAACCAATGGTGCGCTTAGTTTAGCGGCAACGGTTTTCATATCAATTTCACTGATATCTACATTTAGGTGCTCAGCCAGTTGCTTACCTAATGCGTAAGAACCACCAAGTACTTTGAAAGCATTTAGACCGAAACGGTACGATTCGTCTTTCACCAGAATCGCTTTAACGCCTAAGCGCGCCGCTAGCTGCTCTAAAGAGACCAGCGGTGTTGGCTGGTAAGCTTCGATCTGCTGGTGGAATTGACGAGTTTTTTCAGCAACTTCAGCTGTGAAAAGGTCAGAAGTCTCGCCGTTAAAGAAATCATTTTGAGTCAGCTTTAGCATAGTAACCACTATATATTTTGAACTGGGGGAGCTGCTGTCCATTTACGCATAATTGATAAATGGACAGGCAGATTGACTTAAATAGGTCGTTAATAACCCAAATTTAAGTTATTTGATGAAAGCGATCGCTTCCACTTCAACTAGTGCGTCTTTTGGTAGACGAGCAGCTTGTACACATGAACGAGCTGGAGCTGCTTCAGTACCGAATACTTCTGTGTACACTTCGTTGAAAGCAACGAAGTCTTCCATATCAGCTAGGAAACAAGTTGTTTTTAGTACAGTGTCAACACCTGCGCCTGCTTGCTCTAGCACTGCTTTTAGGTTGCTTAGAGATTGGAAAGCTTGCTCTTTAATACCACCTTCTACGAAAGCCATAGTTGCTGGGTCTAGCGGTAGCTGACCTGAGGTAAATACTAGCTTGTCGAAAGCAAGAGCTTGAGAGTATGGACCAATTGCAGCTGGAGCGTTTTCAGTATGGATTACAGTTTTCATAGCTTAGTTATCTCTGATAATTAGGATTTAAATTCACGGATGTACTTGTACACCGCATGCTTGGTAATACTTAAATGGTTAGCAACTATGTTAGTTGCTTCTTTTAATTCAAAGATGCCGTTATCAAACAACACCTTAGTAATAGCTTTATTGCGACCTTTTAGGTTGACGCTGTCATCAGCTTCAACTTCGGCTATCGCGTGGGTAAGCGCTTGCTCAACCACATCTCCAGCTGATGCGCTGAAGTTTTCTGTCATATCAAAACTGTGATGCTGTGATGTATCAGGCATCAAGGTCTTGATGATCTCTGGGAACGGGTATGACAAGTTCATATTGACGCAGAACATGCCAATCGGTCTGCCTTTCTCGCCCTGCAAAATGCAGGTGCTCGATTTCAGCATTTCGCCACCTTTGTTATTACTGAAATAACTTTTTGGGGTGACTTCGCCCGTTTGCTCATACTGACGCAGCATCTTTAAGCCTAAATCAGTGATCGGTGAGCCCACCTTACGTCCGGTATGGTGACCGTTAACGATTTTGACAACCGACTGTTCAAAGCTCTCTAATGAATGGATCACGACTTCACAGTGAGGACCAATTAAATCGGCCATGCTATCAGCTAGATGGAAATAGCTTTGCAGTAACTCACGATCTCTAGGTGTAAATTCCGTTTTGTATGCCTGTTCTGCCGCTTTGATCATTTCAGATTACTTTTGTGAACTATAGATGCCGTTATTGTCAACTTTTTGGGTTAGTAATTCAAGTCTTGAATCAACTTTATGTAACTATGTGACGTTTTTTTACGGTTTTAAGCAAGTTAAATTTAACTATGGTTTAAAATATTTGACTTTGGTCATGATTTTTTTGTTTGCCGACATATCTTGAGTTAACAGATTTTGACTATGAGATATGTGTCACATTTTTAAATTCAGCAAACAGTATGATGCGCATCAAGTTAACGATAGTTGACTAAAACAGTTTTCCGGTCACTTTAGTGACCTTTTGGCAACTAGGCCAGTTTGTGGGATGTGGAGAAAGAAATGAAAAGCATATTGCAGCGTGGATTTACAACAGCTGAATTTGAAATGCGTGCAACTAAAGCTCAGCAAAAGATGCGCGAGCTAGAAGTCGACGCCATTATATTAACGACCGAGCCTAACGTACGTTACTTCTCTGGCTTCCACACTCAGTTCTGGCACAGCCCAACTCGTCCATGGTTCCTAATCCTGCCTGCAGAAGGCAAGCCAATCGCAGTTATTCCTGAGATCGGTGCAAGCGGCATGGCGGGTACTTGGGTTGAAGACATCCACACTTGGGCTTCACCACGTCCAGAAGACGACGGTATCAGCATCGTTGCTAGCGTGCTTAACAGCCTACCTTCACGCTTTGGCCGTGTCGGTGCAACCCTAGGTATTGAGTCACACCTACGTATGCCAGTTGCTAACTACCTACAGTTAACAACATTAGTAAGCAAAGAGTTCGTTGACGTATCACTGGCTATTCATGAGCTTCGCCAAGTCAAGTCTGAAGCTGAAATCGAAAAAGTACGTGAAATCTGTCGCATCACTAACGTGGGCTTCGACAAGATCCCTGGTTACGCCAAAGCCGGTATGACAGAGCGTGAAATCTGTAAGCAGTTCGGTATCGACATGCTGATGGAAGGCGCAGATGAATGTCCATACATCATCGCTGGTTCAGGCCAAGACGGTTACGACAGCATCATCATGGGTCCAACTGACCGTGTGATCGAAGATGGCGACGTATTGATCATCGACACAGGCGCGGTACGTGACGGTTACTTCTCTGACTTCGACCGTAACTGGGCATTCGGCCACGCGAGTGAGCAAACTAAAGCTGCTTACCGCGCAACTTATGACGCAACTACGGCAGGTTTTGAAGCTGCGCGTCCGGGCAACACCACTTCTGACATCTACAACGCAATGTGGAAAGTACTAGAAGCTAACGGTGCACTAGGTAACGACGTAGGTCGTCTAGGTCATGGTCTAGGTATGGAGCTAACTGAGCGTCCATCTAACACAGCGACTGACAACACATTATTAGTACCAGGCATGGTAATGACACTAGAGCCAGGCATGGTTTACGCACCAGGTAAGTCTATGGTTCACGAAGAAAACATCGTGATCACCGAGAACGGTGCAGAGTGGTTAAGCAAGCGTGCTGAGCCAGAACTACTGATTATCAAATAATTTTAATAGCCATTGATTTCCCTGGAGGGGACTGGGGAAATCATCACTGAAGAGCATCTCATTATGATGAGTTTTGAAGCCTTTACATCGTTTGAACAGCCGCTTGAGCACAAGCAGGCACCAAGAATTAATCGCGTACACATTGGTTTAGTGCAATTAAGTACTGACCACAGTCTAGAAATGGACTGGGCAAAGTTACTCGGTACCCAAGCTGGCGTATTTAGCTCACGCGTATATTACTCAAGCGAAATGACACCTGAAGCACTCGATCAAATCGCTAACGGCATCGTTGAAGCGTCTGATTTGATTGCAACGGGTCTGCCAATGGATGTGATGGCATTTGGTTGCACATCAGCTTCAATCATTATCGGCGAAGAAAAAGTTGCCGGTCTACTGACTCAAAACCGTGGTGACATCCCTGCGACTAACCCATGGACAGCGGCAAAAGCGGCATTCAAACACATGAATGCGAAAAAGATCGCCGTGTTTTCTCCATACCCAACCAGCGTTAACTACCCACTGTATCAACAGCTAACCGATGCAGATTTCGATGTAGTAACCCTAGGTTCATTAGGTATCGAACGCGATACCGACATCACTCTAGTGGCTAAAGAATCTATGTTCGCAGCACTTGAGCAGATGCTTAAAGATTCAGACGCTGAGTTAGTGTTTATGTCATGCACCAACTTACGTGTACTCGATTATATCGAAGAGATCGAAGCGAAATTCGGCATTCCAGTGGTGTGCAGCAACTCTGCCATGTTCTGGCATGCAATGCACCTGACTGGCAACGTGGCAATGTGCCCAGGCTACGGCAAACTACTTAATAATCAAACAGCTTAAGCTGTTGACGACCGATTAAATATCGTTGGAAATATAATAATGACTAATACACAAAAAGGTTGGTTGGCTGCTATTTTCGTAGGTCTATTGTGGGGTATCCCGTGGATCGTAGGTACGCCAATTCTTGAGGTGATGGATCCTCAAGTACTTGTTTGGTTACGTTATACTGTTGCATTTATTACTCTTGGTTTGATCTTCAACATCGGTCTTGCCACTGGCAAGATGACTAAGAAAGCTGATTTCAAGCTTAACTGGGCAAACCGTAAGGACATCTTCTGGGCTGCATGTTGCGGTATCATTGGTCAAGGTGCGTTCAGTTTCTTGTCTTTCCTATCTTTGGACTACATTACCGCTTCTGAAAACGGCGTTATCCAAGGTTTGATCCCAATCCTTATCTTGAGTGTGGGCTTCCTACGCCACGGTGAGCGTTTCACTCCGATGCAGATGCTATGTGCGCTAGGTGCATTCATTGGTGTGGCGATTCTAGTTATGGACCCACAGTCTGAAACTAACGGTTTCAACATTGGTCACCTGATCTGTTTAGGCTCAGCAGCAAGCTTTGCAACTATGGCTTACGCTCGTGCCAAACTAGCAGACAAGTACGGTTCAGTTGCGACTATGTTCCACCAGTTCGTGTTCGCTTCACTTGGTTTTGGTCTGTACCTGTTCGTTGTTGGCGCTGACTTTAGCTCTGCATTGAACGTATTTAGCTCGCCACTACGCATTCTTTGTATCGTTATCTTAGGTGTGTGTATCTCTGGTATGAGCTACCTAGTTTACATCTACGGTATGGAGCGTGTAGGTGTTGACGGTACCGGTATGGCGCTAAACCTAATGCCACTGTCTTCATTCATTCTAGCGGTATTTGCTCTAGGTGAGCAGGTAACACCAATGCGCTTGATTGCAATCGCTGTGGTTATTGCTTCGATGGTTGCCTTCATGAAGCTTGGTAACAAGAACAAGGCAAAAGTGGAAGAGGTTGAAGCAGAACTGCCAATCGCACCTAAGCCATGTCGTAGCCAATAACTGAGCCACTCAGTTAGCGAATAAAGTCAATTTTTATCACCGGTGACCTAGTCACCGGTTTGTTGTTATAAGAGAAAAGTATATGAATATCGAGCAGAAAGTTATTGAATGGCGTCACCACATTCACCAGCATCCAGAGTTTGGTACCGAAGAGCATGAAACAGCAGCTTTTGTTGCTAGCAAACTAGAAGAGTTTGGTATTGAAGTGCACACTGGCATCGGCGGCACTGGTGTTGTGGGTATCTTAAAGTGTGGCGATAGCGACCGTTCAATTGGTCTACGTGCTGACATGGACGCACTGCATATTCATGAAGAAAACACTTTCGATTACGCATCAGTAAACGAAGGCGCAATGCACGCTTGTGGTCACGACGGTCACACGGCTATGCTACTTGCTGCAGCTCATGAGCTAGCACAAACCAAGAACTTCGATGGTACGGTTTACTTCATCTTCCAACCAGATGAAGAGCGCGGCACAGGTGCTAAGGCGATGATCGCTGACGGCTTGTTTACTCGTTGGAAAATCGACGCAGTGTACGCAATGCACAACCTACCGGGTATTGAAGCCGGTCACTTCGTGACTCGCCCACACTCAGTAATGGCAAGCGAAAGTAGCTTCGAAATCGAAGTGCTAGCAACGGGTGGCCACGCGGCAATGCCACACATGGGTACCGACCCAATCGTCGTTGGCGCGCAAATCGTTACAGCGATTCAAACTATCGTTTCGCGTAACCTAAGCGCGATTGACGAAACTGCGGTTATCTCGGTAACTGAGTTTGCCACTAACGGTACAGTTAACGTTATCCCAACTAAAGTGACTATCACTGGTGATACTCGTAGCTTTACCGATGGTGCACTACACAAGATTGAAAAAGCGATCGAACGTGTTGTAGCGGGTCAGTGTATGTCTGCAGGTGTGGATTACACTTATAAGTTTAACAACAGCTTCTTATCGACTATCAACACCCCAGCTGAAACGGCTTTCGCGATTCGCGCTGCGCAAACAGTTGTTGGCGAAGATAAAGTTAACGGTAGCTGTCAGCCATTCACTATCAGTGAAGATTTCTCGTTCATGCTACGTGAAACACCAGGTTGTTACATCCTAGTGGGTAACGGCGCAGGTTGTGGTTGTGGTAGCGTAGCGCTACACAAGCCAACTTATGACTTCAATGACAATATCTTGGTTCCAGGTATGAAATACTGGCAGACGCTTGTTGAACAGTGTTTGGCTAAATAGTTCGTTTTAAACTATTTGCTATAAATAGCAGTGTTTAGATTAAGGCTATGAGCTTAGGTTCATAGCCTTTTTTGTTGCTTGGTTTTTGCGGCAAGCGGTCGCGAGGTGGGGTTAAACTTCGTCTAACGATTAAAGCAATCAAACTTCGTTTGATAATTCTATCAGGCTGCGCCTGAATTTAATGAAATCAAGCTGTGCTTGATAAAGGTCGTGAGCTTCCAGCTCACATTCGGGCAAAAGGGGGACAACAGCTTCCCCCTCTTGCATCACCCGAGCCGCCCCGACGAAGTTGTTGATCCTCAGTCATTTTCGAAAATCGCTATCGCCTCAGAATCGCCATCCATGGCTCTACTAAGGCTACCTTGTCATCCATGACTCGCTCACACGATTTGTCCTTAATGACTTCGGCAACTCCGATGGGAATTGGCGTTTTCTGTGAGTAAAAAATATGATTTAGCTTACTGATTCTCTTGAAAATCTCTAAGTGAGTCCGCATGTAGTTTTTATCCGTTATCTCGCGATCGGATTGTGAAAAATAGTTTGGGCTTTTCTTTTATTATCTTTTTAAGAGAGTAATGAAATGAGAAGACGTCATAAAACTATTAAAAAATATGTAGCTAAAGTAATAGCGATTTGGAAGGTGGTTGATAGGCTATCCCCATTTATAGAAGATACATTCTATTATGGAGATTTCTACTTATTAGCTGTTTATTTCGCTTATGTTGGCTATCGAATATGGAGGATGTTATCGAAGAAATCAAAAGCTAATAGTAAAAAACAAAATTGATTTTCATCAATACGTAACGTGAAACCTAAACAGGTTAAACACGTAATTTGTAAACATATATACACAAAAGGGTATGATTACGTTGAAATTCTTTTCTAAGTAATCTGTTTTTCACTGAGAAGGCTCAGACCTTCTACTAAAGGGTAAGTATCTTGAGTAAGACTGATATATTTGCTCTAGCGAGGATCATTGAACAATAAGCTAACCGTCACCAATCGTAATGGTCGTTCTATGGATATTGACCTGAGTAGGCTTCATTCGATGCTAATTGAAGCTAGTACTTCGCTTATGTCCAAAAGCCGAAAAGTAGGCTACGTGAACGGTAGTTCGATTGAGCCTAAATTAGCCCTGTTTCATAGAGCTAACTTAGCTATAGTTGAAAATGCTATTCGCGAATTAAAACAGTTTGATGGTTTAATGAATTGGCGTTTTGCGGCTATTTGTCCTTTAGAAATAGTAAAAACTATAATTTCTAGGCACATATGGTTAGAAAAGCTGACTGGGTTAAATGTCAGTATTTTAGGCTTGCTAAAACAGATAATTTGGCGATATCTGTTCACCGTAAGTTATTGCTTGTTAGTTCTTGAAAGCCAGTCTTACTTTGTACGCCCTAAAAGTCGAAGCCCGCCAGAGGGGGGAGTATTTTTTATAGTCGTAACTCTCCTCAATTACTCTCCCAACTTAAAACACACCCCATAAGTTCGTTTTTTATTGAAAGATATCTATCTTTATATATCGAGCCTACCTTAGTCTCAATCCAGTAATCTAAGCTGACTCTTACCGTATTCTGTGGCAAACGGCATAGCCTCTTGGGGGCTGAGGGTGAACTCGTTTTCGCAGCCGCTGCCGTTGGGTGTTTCCCAAAGCTCGATGCCTTTTGGGCTGAGGGTGAGATAGAAATAGCCTGAGCCGTCTGAGTTGTCACAGTCCTCATACACTTGCATATCGGTAAATAGCTTTTCGCGCAGAGCATCTGGTAGCTGATGACGCATTTGATCAAGGGGGGCGTCGCTTCTAAACCATTGCCATGGATTGAATGCTTGACCATCTTTGAGATTAAAGCTGGTATAGGTGCGGCTTATGCCGCCGGCGCCATAACCTGCTGCCCAGCGGTAAAATCGTACGCTTAGCCAATGTTGGTTAATGAAATCGATTTCAGCTCCGGTTTCATCTGCGATTGGCTGGCCGACTCGCGCTAGCATTCTGCGGCGGGTTTCAATAGTCTCGGCAAATTGTTGTTCGCTAGTCAGCTTTTGCTTGAGCCACTGGTTAATTGCTGGGATACCTGTTTGCTCACCTTTAAGTTCGAGGCCGAGCTCTGCACCATATGTTAGTTGGCGGTAGCTTAGTGGGCTGGCTTGCTCTGCGTCAGTATTGTCAAAAGGCTGCCATTTGCCACGGCGAACAGTTGGCTTGGTTTCTAGCGGCAGGTTATAAGCATCGCTGCTGCAATCATCGATGCCATCGGGGCTGATTTGGCGTTCAAGCTTAATGGTTAACGATTTAGCTGACTGATTTTGAGTTAGCTCAGTCTTAAACGATTCTTTATTAGACCAGAGCCCTGTAAGTTCTTGTTCACTGACACTTTCAAACTGCCAGAAGCCAGTTTGTTTGTCTTCTTGCCAGTGGTTATCGACCTGCTCGAGTCTGATTGGCGTTAAATAGCGCTGATAGTAATAACTGCCTGTGCCGTATTCATTAAAGCAGACGCGGATTTTGCTCTTACCTAAGGTGCCTTGCCAGACGCCGCCTAAGTCATTACTGGCGAATGCGGGTAAAACCACAGTAGAAATCAGTGAAACGAAAATACAAGGAAGTATTCGAGTGTACATAGGGCTGTCTCTAAAAGTGACGGTAAAATGCGTCATTTAGGCTGAGTAATAGGTCTAAATTTCAAGCGGAACAATAGCGGGTTAGTGATTTAAAATCAAAGTGTTCTGGTGATAATTTGGGTGTTGTTGGTCTGCGGCTTTATATCCTAGGTTTCACAGCATATAACGAATGTTTAAAAACTGAATCTAGCTTAAGGAATTTCTTATATTTTGCGCGTAGGATCCTGCGCCTGCTGTTTTTGTTGCTTGCTAATTCTGTTAGCGAGTACGGAATAAGATTTTAAGAGGAATCCACTTGAGCACTTTGTTTTCACCTAGCCGTATTGGCAACATGACACTGAAAAACCGTTTTGTACGCAGCGCGACTTGGGAAAATATGGCGACTGAAACAGGCCATATGACCGACAAGCTTTACGCTGTGTATGAAGAGCTGGCGAAAGGTGAGGTGGGTCTGATTGTCACTGGCTACGCCAACATTGTTGCCGAAGAAAAGCCTAATGCGGGCATGATGGGTATGTATGACGACTCGTTTATCGCCGAGTATCAAAAGCTGACTGAGCTGGTACATGGCTATGATTCGAAAATCGTCATGCAGCTGGCTTATGGTGGAACTAAGACCACTTACAATGTGGGCGAGCGCGTGATTTTCGCACCGAGTGCAATCGCCGAGCGTGGTACCCAGACCATGGGTAAGGCGATGACCAAAGCCGAGATCGATTACATTGTTAAGGCGTTTGCCGCGGCGAGCCTCCGCGCTAAAGAGTCTGGATTTGATGGTGTTGAGATCCATGCCGCACACACTTATCTGATTAATCAGTTTTTGAGTCCTTATTACAACCAGCGTGAAGATGAGTACGGCGGCAGCCTTGAGAATCGTATGCGCTTGTTGCTGGAAATCTATACTGAGATCCGCCAGCTGGTGGGCGATGATTACCCAATCTTAGTCAAGTTAACGGCCTCTGAGTTTTTCGACGGCGGCTTAACTTTTGTCGAAACCCGCAGCATCTGTAAGCAGCTGGAATCCGTTGGCGTCGATGCGATTATTATTTCTGGTAACATTCACGGTAATGCTAATACCTTAGTCGGCGAGTCATTTGATGGTTATACCATTCAAAGTGAAGGTTACTTCCGTGAATACGGCGCGGTGATCAGCCAAGAGGTGAAGCTGCCAGTTATTACCGTTGGCGGTCTTGCTGATATTTGCGCTATCGAAGAGCTTGCCGATACCACCAATATTCAGTTTTTTGCGTTATCACGGCCGTTACTGGCTGAGCCACACTTGGTTCGGCGTTGGTCTGCAGGTCGCAGAGCGGAAGTCGATTGTGAACGTTGCTCTAAGTGTCGCACTAAGCGCGGTAATTTTTGCGTGGTATATAAAAAGCGTAACGCTGCTTAGGCTTTTTTTCGCTACGGTTGGCACGATTGCTATTGTGCCAACATCTACAGCTTTGCTCTCATTTTGCCTTTAATCACTGCCATCGATATCTATGAACTCCCCCAAAAACCGCAAGGTTAAATAGCCGATATTTAGTGCAAACTCATTTATGGACAAAATGGCCCACAATCGCCGCCAGCAAGGCGTTTAGCCTATTTATACAGCATTAAAAAATCACAAATAAGTATCACCTAAATCTCGGTGAGACTTGTATCACAATATTGAACGATTCGAGAGATAAGTTTGTCGACAGTAAGCTCGGTTAACATTATTTTATCCTAAGTCCATATTAATCGTAATCTGGGCAACTTTCGGGTGTTATTAGCTCTACAAAAAAAACCGTTCACACACAATATTCATACTCTTCTACTTAGTATTAACCCCATCTGTTCTTTTGCGCAGACGGGCTCTTGTGGCGTGCACTTAATCAAATCTGTATTTAGTTGTTGCGGACAAAAAAAATGAAAAAGCACTTCGAGCTTATTGATAAGCCCACATTTATCGGCGCACTAGTATTGCTCCTTTCAGTGGTGATCCCACTATTGATGTTTCCAACAGAAGGAGCTGAGTGGATTGCTGTAGCTAAAACTTTTATGACAGATAAGTTAGGTTTTGCTTATTTGGGGCTTGGTTTAGCTGCATTCTTCTTCATGATCTATATCGTTTTCTCTGATATTGGTCAGATTAAACTCGGTGATCCTGATGAAAAGCCAGAGTTTGCACTTGCGTCTTGGGCCGCGATGTTATTCTGTGGTGGTATCGGTGCCAGTATCTTGTATTGGGGTACCATTGAATGGGCCTATTATTATCAAAACCCACCTTTCCAGTTAGAACCTGGTAGCGAAGAAGCCGTACGCTGGGCGGCGACTTATGGCCTGTTCCACTGGGGGCCTATCGCCTGGTGTATCTATATGATCCCTGCGATCCCAATTGCTTACTTCTTCTATGTTCGTAAGCAGCCAGTGCTTAAGGTTTCTGCGGCGTTGATGCCCGTTATCGGTGAAGCAAACAGCTTTGGTAAGCTAGGTAAGTTTATCGATATTCTGTTTATCTTCGGTTTATTGGGCGGCGCGGCAACGACCTTAGGTTTAGCGGCTCCGTTGATCAACGAAGGTATCAGTTACCTATTCGATATCCCTACCACGACCGGCAGCCAAATTGGCGTGTTGATGCTATGTACAGCAATCTTTGCTTATTCTGCTTATATGGGCATGGATAAAGGCATTAAGATTTTAAGTAACATCAACTTCTGGGGTGCCTTAGGTTTACTGCTATTTGTGCTTGTTTGTGGTCCAACGATCTTCATGTTGGAAACAGGTCTAGACTCAATTGGTCGTATGCTATCTAACTTCTTTGTGATGGCGACTTGGGCAGAACCTTTTGGTGGCTTAGGCACTTTTGCCGATACTCACTTCCCACAAGACTGGACGATTTTCTACTGGGCTTGGTGGTTAGTGTTTGCACCTAGCATGGGGCTGTTCGTTGCACGTATCTCTCGTGGTAGAACGATCAAGCAGATGGTGTCTGGTGCGGTATTCTTCGGCTCGCTTGGCTGTTCGATGTACTTCATCATTTTAGGTAACTATGGTCTTTCTCTACAGCTATCTGGTCAGTTAGATGTGGTGAATATTCTTAATACTGAAGGTGCGACTCGTGCTATTTTTGCAACGTTAGAGCAGTTGCCTTTTAGTACAGTGATCATTGCACTATTTACCTTGTTATGTGTGATTTTCACCGCCACGACCTTCGACTCAATCTCATATATTTTGGCATCGGTTGTACAAACTAATGTGACCGAAGATCCAATGCGTTGGAACCGTCTATTCTGGGCGTTTGCGTTATCGTTTATGCCATCGGCATTGATGTTTATGGGAGGTTTAGCCACATTGCAAACCGCGGCAATTGTTGGTGGATTGCCACTATTGATTATTGCTGTGATGCTGATGATATCTGGGGTTAAAGCCGCGACGTTAGACTTAAGCCATCAAGATAACTATGTGGATCCTGTTATCAACATTTCTGATCTGCCAGATGTCGATCCTTGGAGCAAAGAGGGCCAAGCGTTGGCACGTTTTGAGCTATTGCGCGATAACGCTATTCAAGCGGCAGATTTAGAGCGTGAAGCGAACGATGCAATTTGGGAGCTGAAAAAGCAACTACGTAGAGAAGCTTTGACTCGTGGAGAGTCGAGCGTTGAGCTAGGTGATGCACCAGATGAGATCATCGAAAAGTTACGCCAGTTAACCGATGATTCAATGAAAGCTAGAGAGTCTAAGTTAGAGGCGTCTGCGCTTGCGCAAGAAGCACGAGCTGCCTTTGATACGCTTATGCGTGAGAAGCTTGAAGAAGAAGCTTTATTGGCGCAAGAAGAGGTGAAGCTGGCGATTCAAGCGAGACTGAATACGCCTAACTAATCATTAGAATATAGATTAATGCTTGGGAATGGATTTTCAGGCATTAAGCGCTAAACATAAAAAAGCCGCTTATTCAGCGGCTTTTTTATTGCTAATCATTTGATTAGTTATGCTTAACGCATGGTAACAAACTCTTCAGCACCGGTTGGGTGGATAGCCACAACCGCATCGAAATCGGCCTTAGTGGCGCCCATCTTCATTGCGACACCGAAGCCCTGCAGAATTTCATCCATGCCAAAACCGATACCGTGAATACCCACGACTTTCTGGTTGTCGCCAGCGCAGATAAGTTTCATTTTACAAGCCTGACGGTGCGCGGTTACTGCGGTGTACATAGAGGTGAAACCTGAGGTGTATACCGTCACGTTCTCTTCACCGTACTCAGCCTTAGCTTCTGGCTCGGTTAAACCCATGGTGCCGATAGCTGGGTGGCTAAAGACTACGGTTGGAATGCAGCTGTAATCCATCTTGGCATCTGTCATGCCGTTGAATAGTCGCTCCGATAGCAGGCGCCCAGCTTTAACGGCTACAGGCGTGAGTTCTACGCCGCCCGCCATGATATCGCCGACACAGTAGATCCCTTGGTCAGTGGTGTTTTGTTGCTCATCGGTGATCACATAGCCCTTGGCATCTAGCTCAACCTTGGTATTTTCAAGGCCGATATTTGCCGTTGATGGTTGGCGACCAATCGCCCAGATCAGGCTGTCAACTTCGTAGCTTTCGCCGTTTTCAATTTTAAGGGTTAAACTGCCATCATCATTTTTGGTGACCGACTCAGGGATGCTATGGGTGTGCAGTGTTGGGCCTTCTGTCGCCATTGACTCCATCAGCGCTTCACTCAGCATTGGGTCGAAGTTGCGCAGTGGTGCATGCTTACGAACAAATAGGTGAGTATCGCTACCTAATGCATGCAGTACACCGGCGACTTCGACGGCGATATAGCCTGCACCGATCACCGCTACGCGCTTAGGTTGCTCGGCGAGCGAGAAGAAGCCATCTGAGTCGATACCGTACTCGGCACCAGGAATGTTCGGGATCGTGGCGGCGCCGCCAGTGGCGATCAAGATGTTATCAGCCGTATAGTGCTCGCCGTTTACTTCTATGGTGCGGCTATCGACGAAGCGACCGTAGCCGCGTACCAGGGTGACTCCGTTGCTTTCTAGGCCACGGTCGTAAGAGCCATGGATACGGCCGATATAGGCTTCACGGCTAGCTACAAGCGTGCTCCAGTCAAACTTATTAACAGTGACATCGAAACCATAATCTTTAGCGTAAAGGTGCATGGCTTCAGCTACTTGCGCACCGTACCACATCACTTTTTTCGGTACACAACCTACGTTAACACAGGTGCCGCCTAGCTCTTTCGCTTCGATAAGTAGTACTTTGGCGCCACGCATGGCCGCTCTATTAGCCGATGCAATACCGCCGCTACCCGCACCAAGACAGATATAATCAAAATGTTGAGCCATGTGTATCTCCAATAAAGTTGCGAACTGTTGGCCAAAAGCTGATGGATAGAGGGCTTCTGGGCCTGTAATTATGATTAACCCGTTTATTGTTTAAATAAGCTAAACAGCTAATGACGAATTAATTTATTGGCTTTGCGCCAGTTCAAGAACAAGCCATTGTAGAGGGAAAAATTTGATCCAGCTAGCCCCATAAATTATGAGCTAGAACACTTTAATGATTAACCATAAACCACAGACTTAGGTCGATGGCTATTGTCACTAGGCTGGCGTTAGCGTCGGTATTGGCAGGCGGCATGGTCACTCTGCTCGGGGCCTTCTGCCCCGCATTTCATACACTCCCATTCACCCTGTCGAATCTTGAGCTCTTGCTGGTAGTGGCGATTGCGTGAGTTTACCCCGGCACTAAGGTGGCGCTCTAGACTGTTCATGCGACTGTTAAGCCAGCGACAACCAGGATCGTTGGCCACACTGCTGCGGCTGGCGAGCCTTTGCTTGCGACTCTTAGCCTTAGCTTTCTTAGACGAACTCTTCTTTGTCACGTGGCTTTGTGTTGAGGAGTGCTTGGAGTCTTCAATGGGGGGCGGTGAGTAATTAAAGTTGCTCTTAGGCTTGTCGGGGAGCTCGATCGGTTGTCCCTTATCGTTTAGTACGCTACCTAAGGCCAGTGTTGGGCTATCTGGGTCGTTGCCAAAGCTGAGCGGGCTATAAACGATGATGAGCGTGACTAAAATTAAGCGCGATAGAAGTAACATTCCCTGTTCCTCTTACTCAAGATTACTATCCGTGTAATCTGTTGTGTATCTTCAGATGTTGTATGCGCTCTTGCTAAAATCTGCATTATCAAGCAAGAGCGAAGACAGTTAGCTATGAGTTGTTAGTATAGCTAACTGTAATGAAGTAGAAACGATGAGTTAGAAATTGCTAGAAGTTCCAGCTAAGATGAAGGCCTGCATAGGTTTCATCTAAACTGCTTGTGATCCCCTCATTGCGAGCCTCAAGTTTAATATCTTCCTGAGCGATAGTGTGGCTGAGGTGGCCAGAGACGACAAAGTTATTCGGTAATAGATACTCAGCCTCTACACCAAACTGAAAGTGGTTGGCGCCATCATGTTCTTCAGTAGCATATTGGAAATCAAAGCCTTGGGTGACATAGGGGCTAACGGTGAAGCCTTGAGCCAATTCCCAATTGCTGTGAAGGCTTACTTCAACGAAGTAACCCGCCGCTTCGGTGGAGTAGGTATAGCTAACCGATGGCACTAACCAGTCTACCGCTGTGTATTCGAGAGAGCTGAATAGCTCATTGTCATGGGCACGCTCATCGCCGTAAAACTCTAGACGCTGATAGCCAACGCTACCGCTTAAGTTTTCACTCAGGTCAAAGCCATATTCAATACCAAAATTCCACTCGGTATAATGCTGGCTGTCACCACGCCCCACGGTGGCATAAACCGTCAGATTGTCTTTTTGTACTGCGGCCGTAGCCCAATAGATGCCGCCTTTTTCTAGATTGTTGCGTCCTTCTGAGATGTATTTTGAGTCCCAACCCAGATCGACAAGTCCCTGAACTTGTCCGTTATCATCTGCTGACAGCTGCTCAATGACCTGAGTGGCGTGAGAGTCATCGATGCTTACTGCGTCTTCGGCAAAGACAACCGGACTGATTGATAGTGTTACTAATACTGTGTACAGACTGGCTTTTTTCATTGTTAGGCTCGAAATATTGGCGAAAGAATTGACGCTTTGCATACTAAAGCCATACCTATGAATGTAAATGATAATAGATCGTATTTGCGACATGGTTTGCAATACCAATCTTGTATAAACTTTGCTCTGAAAAAATTTGATACAGATCCTAGAAGAAGTGGTTTTTTGTTGTTAGGAGCTATTTAGTTTACAAACAATTGTGCTCCATAGATTGAATCTTGCCTTATTCGCCCTTATCTCTATAGCTATCAACTTAGAATCTTAAGGAATCATCGATGAGCAATCCTTTGTTAAACAGCAACAAGCTTCCCCCTTTTTCAAGTATTCAACCTGAACATATTCAGCCTGCTGTTGAGCAAGGTATCGCTAATTGTCGCCAAAAAATCGAAGAGGTGCTTAAGCACCAAGGTGAGTTCACATGGGATAACCTTGTGGCACCACTAGAGGAGGCGGATGATCAGCTAGGTAAGATCTGGTCGCCTATTTCACATATGAATTCGGTTGTTAGCAGCGAAGAGTGGCGCAAGGCTCATGATGCTTGCTTACCTTTACTATCTGAATATGGCACTTTTGTCGGTCAGCATCAAGGGCTGTATGAAGCCTATAAGTCGCTGGCTGAATCTGATGAGTTTGCTCACTACTCACAAGCGCAGAAGAAGTTGATTGAGAACAGCCTACGTGACTTCGAGCTGTCGGGCATTGGCCTAAGCGACAGTGGTAAGCAGCGTTACGGTGAGCTGGTTAAGCGTATGTCTGAGTTAACCAGCAGTTTCTCAAATCAGTTATTGGATGCCACACAGGCTTGGACAAAATTGATCACCGATGAAGCCGATCTTAAAGGTCTGCCTGAGTCGGCGATTGTTGCGGCTAAGGCTATGGCCGAGGCTAAAGAGTTAGACGGCTGGTTGTTTACCCTAGATTTTCCATCATATCTGCCTGTAATGATGTACAGCGAAAATCGTCAGTTACGTGAAGAGTGCTACCGTGCCTTTGTTACTCGTGCATCAGACCAAGGCCCGAATGCTGGCGAGTTCGATAATGGTCCTTTGATGGATGAAATCATCGCATTGCGTCATGAGCTTGCGAACCTGTTAGGCTTCGAAAGTTTTGCCCATAAATCACTAGCCACCAAGATGGCAGAGTCGCCGGAACAGGTGCTCGATTTCTTAACAGAACTGGCGGCTCGCTCTAAGTCTCAAGGTGAAACTGAGCTTGCTGAACTCACCGAGTTTGCCGAAAAAGAGTGTGGTGTAACAGAGCTTGAGCCTTGGGATCTAAGTTTCTACGCTGAAAAACTCAAGCATCATAGATACGAGATCTCCCAGGAGCTGTTGCGTCCATACTTCCCCGAAGATAAGGTGTTATCGGGTCTGTTCTACACCGTATCGCGCCTATTTGGCCTCAAGGTGGAAGAGCAAAAAGAGTTCGACAGTTATCATAAAGATGTACGTTTCTTCCATATTACCGATGCTAACAATGAGCATCGCGGCAGTTTCTATCTCGATCTCTATGCCCGTGAAGGCAAGCGTGGCGGGGCGTGGATGGACGATTGCCGTGCGCGCCGGATGACAGAAAATGGCTTACAGGATCCTGTGGCCTATCTAACCTGTAACTTCAATGCACCTGTGGCGGGTAAGCCTGCGCTGTTTACCCATGAAGAGGTGACAACCCTGTTCCATGAGTTTGGTCATGGTATTCACCATATGCTGACTAAAATCGATGTGGGCGGCGTGTCTGGTATTAGCGGTGTACCTTGGGATGCGGTTGAGCTACCGAGTCAGTTTATGGAGAACTGGTGTTATGAGGAAGAGGCACTCGCCGAGATCTCTGGCCATTACGAAACCGGTGAGCCGTTACCTAAAGCCATGCTAGACAAGATGTTAGCGGCGAAGAACTTCCAGTCGGGCATGATGATGTTGCGTCAGCTAGAATTCTCACTGTTTGATTTCAAGTTACACCTAGAGTTTGAACCAGCCAAAGGTGCCGAGATCCAGCAGAAACTTGATGAGGTGCGTGACCAAGTTGCTGTGATTAAGGCGGCGGACTTCAACCGTTTCCAGCATAGTTTTGCCCATATCTTTGCAGGCGGCTATGCAGCGGGTTATTACAGCTATAAGTGGGCCGAAGTGCTCTCTGCCGATGCGTTCTCACTGTTTGAAGAGCAGGGGATCTTCAATGCAGAAACTGGACAGCGTTTCCTTGAGAACATTCTAGAGATGGGGGGCAGCGAGGAGCCGATGGAGCTGTTTAAGCGTTTCCGTGGTCGTGAGCCGCAAACCGATGCTCTATTAAGACACAGTGGCATTAACGGCTAAAATTAGCCTTTAAATCCGATAAAAAGGCGCTTCGAGCGCCTTTTTTATTGCTCTCGCGCACGCTTGTTATCAGGTATGACCTCTGCTAGCCTTGCGCTTTATATTTATTAGGATGCAAGCTGAGTCATCAATGAATCTCTATTTTAGGCTTATTTGGTTATTTCTCTGGCGTAATCGCCACTGCAACAAGATCGGCTTCTTAGACACTAGCCGCTTGGCATATCGTGCACTGCCGACAGATTGTGACATCAACTTTCACCTGACTAATTCCCGTTACCCTGCGTTTATGGATCTCGCTCGTACCTATATGATGGCCGAGATGGGCTTCTTGAAGCGGTTCTTAAAGTTGGGCTGGATGCCTATAGTGAATGCTGCTGAATTTACCTATATCCGCGATATTAAGCCGTTCGCCAAGTTTGAGATAGAAACTAAGTTGGTGGGCTGGGATGAAAAGTATTTTTACATTGAACAGCGCTTCGTCAGTGAGCGCGGCCTGCACTGCATCGCCCATGTTCGTGGAGTGTTTGTCTGCAAAGGTAAACAGGTTGCTATCGAGACCATGCTCGCTGAAGTCGGTTTTAATGATCCCGCCCCGCAATTGCCGCCAGAGGTGATTAAATGGAAGAGCTTTTTACTGCTTAAGAAGGAGTGCAACCTTCCAAGTTCTGTGGGCGAGCCGATGGAGTTTAGAGCGGCGAGCTAAGTATGCATAAGTTGCTCACTTTGGCCCAATGTGGCTTTAGTGAGCTCCATTTCTTCGAATACTTGGCTCACTGAACCGCGTAATTTAGCCTGGATCCAGTAGCGACCTATGTGTTCGTAATCTAACAGTTGCAATCGGCTCTCTAGGGTTTTTAAGCAGGGGATGAATGCGCAGTCGGCGAGGGAAAAGCTTTCGCCACAAACCCAGTGGTTACTGGCTAGGCGCTGATCAAAGAGTGCCAAGCTGGCTAGCATCGCCCTCTCTAATCGCTTGATGTGGATCTGGTTACAGCTAGTGCTAATCGCCTCCTGCCAGGCTTCAATTTCTTTATCTAGTTGATTGTCGCTTAATCTATCATAAAGCCTGACATATAAGGCTTGAGTCTTGTCTATTGGGATAAGCTGGGTGCCGGAGCTGATATAGTTATCTATATATTCGATAATAATGCTGGCATCGTTAAAAAACTCTTTTGCTCGAACGTGTAATAGTGGCAACTTGGACGCAGCATTAAGTTGTTGAAAACTGCGTCTGCTAAAGGCATCGCTGAGATCTATGATATGTGGGCTGAAGCTTGCCTGTTTCTCATAGAGGGCAATCAGTGTTTTTTGTGACTGGCGTGCCAGTGGATGGTAATACAGATCCATAGCCGATGTGGGTTCGTTATATAAGGGTTACTATTAACTCTAGTCGTAAACAGTAGGACTCTCAATGTTGTACACAAGAGGTTCAATGGACTGGATTCTGGCATTAATAATTAAAGAGATGTTACTTCAAACGGTTAGTCATATAAGATGAAGCTTAATTGCTTAGGGTTTAATTTTTAATCACGAGAGCGAGTATGAGTCAGATTGAAAAGTTTGCTGCTATCTATGCCAGAGCATCGCAGCGAAAAGGTGGGGATGCCAGTCTCGAAAGTCTATTACCGACAGGACTGACGAATAAAGAGTTGATGCAATATAGCGATGCACAGCTTTTATCTGAGATCAGCAAGAAAGTGTTTCAAAGCGGCTTTGTCTGGCGAATTGTTGAGGCCAAGTGGCCTGAGTATGAGAAAGCCTTCTTTGGCTTTGAGCCGTTTAAAGTGCTGATGCTGTCGCCGGAACAGTTACAGGATCGTGCTAGTGATCCTAAGCTTATTCGTCACCTGAAAAAGACCATGGCGATCTATGACAATGCCCATATGGTTAACGATCTTGCGGCTAAACACGGCAGTTTTGCTAAGTTCATTGCTGACTGGCCGAGTGAAGACATCACTGGGCTCTGGTCTGTGCTTAAACGTAAAGGTTGCCGACTCGGTGGTAATACCGGCCCTTACTTTTTACGCTCCATGGGCAAAGACACCTTTCTGTTAACCACTGATGTGCAAGGTTATTTGAAGGGGCACGGCCTTGTTGATTATGGCTTTAGTTCTAAGGCGGGTTTGCAACAGGTACAGAGTGTATTTAACCACTGGCAACAGGAATCGGGGCGTAGCCTCGCAGATATCAGTAGAGTGTTGGCCTGTAGTGTGGGTGACAATCGAGTATAAACTCTCAGCAGTAGTTTTTTAGGGCGAGTCAGTTGACATAAAATCCTTTTAAATTAGCGATAATACTTGGTTAATGTTAATGCATTAGCGACTCGCTACACTTGAATGAACGCTGAATTAACAAGCTGTGCTTATACATTCATTTATTAACAATTGTTAAACATATGCAGCTGATTTTATGCAAAAATTTTCATTATCTTACAATTTAAACTGGGAGTTTTCCTTGTTGACTAATGGACATTGTGAGATAAAGGTGCGTTAAATTTTCGACAAAAAATTATGCTTCCAAAGGTGGGTTTGACGGCACTTTCTGCTTTCAAAATAGATTACCGAGTAGATGGCTTTTATTAGGAGTTCTCATGCGGCAAATAGTGAAAATTGCCTCTGTTTTAAGTGTGGCGTTATGGATAAGTGGCTGTGAGCAAAAACCTGAACAGGGGCCTCAGCAGCGTGGACCTATGGAAGTGGGAGTCATTACTGTTGCAGCTAAGCCTCAATCAATAATGGTTGAATTACCGGGCCGTAGTAAAGCTTATTTGGAGGCCGAAGTTCGTCCGCAGGTTAGTGGTATTGTGCTAGCTCGTAGTTTTAATGAGGGTGGTGAAGTACAAAAAGGCCAGTCTCTGTATCAAATCGATGCATCGCAGTATGAAGCTGCACTGGTTAGTGCTAAGGCTGAGCTAGAGCGCGCACAGGCTGCTGAGAAGTCGACTAAAGCAACGGCTGAGCGTTTCAGTTCGTTGATTAAAAGCAAATCAATTAGTCAGCAAGATTTCGATACCGCAGAGGCTAACTACCTAGAAGCTAAAGCCAGTGTTGCTGTCGCTAAAGCGGCGATTAACACTGCTGAAATCAACCTTGCCTACACTAAAGTTGAAGCGCCAATTTCAGGCCGTATTGGTAAGTCAAATGTCACAGCGGGTGCCCTAGTCGGTGCTGGTCAGGCACAGGCATTAGCTAATATCTCTCAGCTAGATCCGATTAACATCGATATCGTACAGTCGAGCACTCAAATGCTGCGCCTGAAACAGCATATCGCCAGCGGTCAATTGTTGCATGATGATACCGCTCCGGTAGCCTTATTCTTAGAAGATGGCACGGCTTATAGTCATAAGGGTAAGTTGCAGTTCGCTGAAGTCACCGTTGATGAAAACACCGGTGCTGTGGTACTACGCGCTGAGTTCCCAAATCCTGAAGGCCTGTTACTGCCAGGCATGTTTGTGCGCACTGTACTGACAGTGGGTACCGATCCTAAAGCGATTTTAGTGCCTCAAAGAGCGATTACCCGCAACACCAAGGGACAAGCGGTTGCTATGGTTATTGAAGATGGCAAGGTTGCTGCACGAATCGTAACAACTGCCGAAGTGATTGATAATCAATGGCGTATTACTAGCGGCCTTAAAGCTGGTGATCAGCTAATCGTTGAAGGCTTGCAGAAAATTCGTCCAGGTGCCCCAGTTAAAGCGGGGCCTTTGGCCGCTGATAAGAAACCTGAAACACAACAGAAATAGGGCAGAGTTATGGCACGTTTCTTTATCGATCGCCCTATTTTTGCGTGGGTGATCGCTATTATTGTGATGCTGGCAGGTGTGCTCTCGATTGTGGGCCTTCCGGTATCTCAGTACCCGAGTATTGCACCTCCATCTGTGGTGATCAGTGCTGTTTATCCTGGAGCATCGGCTAAGACGATGGAAGACTCGGTAACTCAGGTTATTGAGCAGCGAATGACAGGTCTTGACCACCTGCGTTACATTTCATCGACCAGTGATAGCTTTGGTAATGCGCAAATTACCCTAACCTTCAATGCCGAGGCCGATCCTGATATCGCTCAGGTACAGGTGCAGAACAAGCTACAGCTTGCAATGCCACTGCTACCGCAAGAAGTTCAGGCGCAAGGCGTTAACGTAAGTAAATCTAGCGCAGGCTTCTTGATGGTTGCCGCATTTGTATCTGAAGATGGCTCGCTAGGTAAAAATGATATCGCCGATTATGTGGGCTCTAACATTCAGGATCCACTAAGTCGTGTTCCAGGTGTGGGTACCATCGAGCTATTTGGTGCGCAATATGCGATGCGTATATGGTTAGATCCATTAAAGCTGACGCAATATAGCCTGACTAGCCAAGATATTATTGCTTCGATAAGAGAGCAGAATGCTCAGGTTTCTGCGGGTCAATTAGGTGGTGCGCCATCACTTGCAGGCCAAGAGCTTAACGCCACTGTATCGGCTCAGAGCCGACTACAAACCGCAGAACAGTTCAAGAAGATCATCATTAAAGCTGACACATCAGGCGCGAAAGTGTTCCTAGAAGATGTGGCGCGTGTAGAGCTTGGCGCCGAAAGTTATTCGGTAGAGTCTTTCTACAACGGTAAGCCTGCTGCTGGTATCGGTATTCAGCTAGCAACGGGTGCTAACGCATTGGCTACGGCCGAAGGTGTGCGTGCAAAGATTGATGAGATGAGACCATTCTTCCCTCAAGGGATGGAAGTGGTTTATCCCTATGACACCACTCCATTCGTTGAGAAGTCGATTGAAGGTGTTGTACATACTCTGCTTGAAGCCGTGGTCTTGGTATTCTTGATCATGTATCTGTTCTTGCAGAACTTCCGTGCAACGCTAATTCCGACCATTGCGGTACCAGTGGTATTGCTTGGTACCTTCGCGGTGCTAGCTGCGGCCGGCTTCTCGATTAACACCTTGACCATGTTCGCCATGGTATTGGCAATTGGTCTTCTGGTTGATGACGCGATTGTTGTGGTGGAGAACGTTGAACGTGTGATGCAGGAGGAGGGGCTTAGCCCGATAGAAGCCACTAAGAAGTCGATGGATCAGATCACCGGCGCACTAGTGGGTATTGGTCTGACGCTGTCTGCAGTGTTCGTGCCTATGGCATTTATGTCTGGTTCGACAGGTGTTATTTACCGCCAGTTCTCAATTACGATTGTATCGGCCATGGCGCTATCAGTGATGGTTGCGATCATCCTGACACCAGCACTGTGTGCCACCATGCTTAAGCCGATTGCTAAGGGTGAAAGCCACGCTAAAACAGGCTTCTTCGGTTGGTTTAACCGCAAGTTTGACGCACTGACTTCTCGTTATGAAGCGAACGTTGCTTCGATGATCAAGCGTACTGGTCGTACTATGATGGTGTATTTAGCTATCACAGTTGCCGTGGGTTGGGTCTTCATGCGTATGCCAACCGCATTCTTGCCGGACGAAGACCAAGGGATCTTGTTTACTCAGGCTATTTTGCCTGTTAACTCGACTCAAGAAGAAACCAAGAAAGTCCTTGAGCAAGTATCTGATTTCTACCTTAACGAAGAAGGCGACAACGTTAGATCGGTATTTAGCGTGTCGGGTTTCAGCTTCGCGGGTATGGGTCAAAACATGGGTATCGCGTTCGTTGGTCTTAAAGATTGGTCTGAGCGTAGTAACCCAGGTCAAGACGTGCAGTCGGTTGCCAACCGTGCCATGGGTATGTTCTCGCAGATGAAACAAGCCTTTGTGTTTGCCTTTGTACCGCCAGCGGTAATCGAGCTGGGCACGGCTAACGGTTTCGATTTCTATCTTCAAGATAAGAATGGCCAAGGCCATGATAAGCTGCTTGAAGCGCGTAATATGTTGCTAGGTATGGCAGCGCAGAATCCAAACCTAGTGGGCGTGCGTCCAAATGGTCAGGAAGATGCTCCGCTTTATCAAGTGCATATCGATCACGCTAAGTTACGTGCTCTGGGTATTGATATCAATGCGGTTAATAACGTATTGGGTACAGCCTGGGGTGGTAGCTACGTTAACGACTTTATCGACCGTGGCCGTATTAAGAAAGTATACGTTCAAGGTGAAGCCGAATATCGTATGCAGCCAGAGGATCTGGACTCTTGGTATGTGCGTAACTCTAAGGGTGAAATGGTGCCTTTCTCTGCCTTTGCATCGGGTACTTGGGAATATGGTTCACCACGGCTAGAGCGTTTTGGCGGTTTACCTGCGATGAACATTCAAGGCGGTACGGTACAAGGTTACAGTACTGGTGCTGCGATGGATGATATCGAAGCCATGGTGAAGAAGTTGCCGCCAGGGTTTGGTATTGAGTGGAACGGTCTTTCTTATGAAGAGCGTCTGTCGGGTAACCAAGCTCCAATGCTATACGCACTGTCTATTGTGGTGGTCTTCCTTGTACTCGCGGCGCTGTATGAGAGCTGGTCAGTACCATTTGCAGTTATCTTGGTTGTGCCTCTAGGTATTATTGGTGCCTTGATTGCGATGAATGGTCGTGGCTTGCCTAACGACGTATTCTTCCAGGTAGGTCTGTTGACCACTGTGGGTCTAGCGACTAAGAACGCTATCTTGATTGTGGAATTTGCCAAAGAGTTCTATGAGAAAGGGGCGGGTCTTGTTGAAGCGACACTTCACGCGGTTCGAGTACGTCTACGTCCAATCTTAATGACGTCGCTAGCATTTGGTCTGGGTGTTGTTCCGTTAGCAATTAGTAGCGGTGTTGGTTCGGGTAGCCAGAACGCCATCGGTACTGCGGTACTTGGTGGTATGATGAGCTCGACCTTTATGGGGATCTTCTTTATCCCAATCTTCTTCGTGATTGTTGAGCGTATGTTCAGTAAACGCGAGCGAGATGCAGCGAAAGCAGCTAAGGCGGAAGCTAAAGCGGCGAAAGCGAACAAGTAACCTAAGCGTTATTTAGCTCGCGAAACACTAAAAAGCCCAGCAGATGCTGGGCTTTTTGTTGTTAAAAGATAGGTTCTAGGAGCTAGGTTCTAGGACGTTCGCAAGCTCACTGCTAGGACGGTGCTGCGCACCTGCGAGGGCGCCAACAGAGTTGGCTGCTAGGAAAAGCTAAAAGACAGAGCACTCGCAAGCTCGTTTCTAGGACGTTCGCTGGCTCACTGCTAGGACGGTGCTGCGCACCTGCTAGGACGCCAACAGAGTTGGCTGCCGGGAAAAGCTAATAGCTTAAAAGCAAAGACTAAAGCCGATTAATGAAGCCTGAATGTGTTGCTTGTCTCTTTTAAATCTTGGCTTTTCCTAGGGCCTAGCACCTATCTTTTTAGCCTTTCCTCGAAGCGACAAGGTCGCGCTCTCGAAGTGACGCAGTCACGCCTCGCAGGGCGAAGCCCGTCCTCGTCTTAGCTTTCTTTACAACTTGTGATGAATTGGGCAGCTTAGCAATAGCTCATCGTTATCGATAGCACGTACCTGACACTCAGTTGCGGTGATTAAGCCATATGAAGCGCGGCAGTCATTACGGGGGATAGTGGTTGAGCCAGGGTTGAACAGTAATACTTCGTCGCGATATTCAGCGACGGGAATATGGGTGTGTCCATAGAGTAAAGCATCACCCGCTTGCAGCGGTGGTAGCTTATCAGGACCATAAACATGGCCATGGGTCAGGAATAGGCGCATTTGCGGCATCAATACCTGGGCGTAGGTCGCAGTAATAGGGAATTGCAGCAGCATCTGGTCGACTTCACTGTCGCAGTTGCCACGTACAGCAATAATCTTATCGGCATAGGCATTCAGTGTCTCGGCCAAGGCCGCAGGGTCGTATCCCTCAGGAATGGCGTTACGTGGACCGTGATTAAGTAGATCTCCGAGCAGAATCAGGTAATGAGCACCAGATTGCTCAAAGCGGCTCAGCATGGCTTGAGTGGCTGATAGAGAACCATGTAGATCGGAGGCGATAAAAAGTTTCATGGGCTATATGCCTAGAATGATAAAACAGATCGTCAATATAGCTTTGTTTCTCGATATAGCTACTAAAAAGATAGATGATAAGAGCAAGAGCACTCGCAAGCTCGTTTCTAGGGCGTTCGCAGGCTCACTGCTAGGACGGTGCTGCGCACCTGCGAGGAAAAGCTAACAGCACTTCAAAAGCTGAGCATTCCACTTTTTTATCTTTTGTTTTTTCTTCTTAGCCTTTCCTAGAAGAGACGAAGTCGCGTCCTCGCAGGGCGAAGCCCGACCTCGTCTAAGCTTTTCCTAGAACCTAGAACCTAGAACCTTGTTTTAAGGCGTGTAATAGGTGGCTGCGCCAGGACCAACCGGTAAACCAATCACAAATACCCAGATAAAGAAGAAGCAGGTCCAACCGATAAAGAACACGATTGAATAAGGCAGCATAGTCGCTACTAAGGTGCCGATACCTAGGTTCTTCTTATATTGCGAGGCAACTGCCAAGATCAGACCAAAGTAACTCATCATTGGGGTGATAAGGTTAGTTACTGAGTCACCGATTCGATAAGCTGCCTGAATCGTTTCTGGCGCGTAACCTACTAGCATCAACATAGGTACGAAGATAGGTGCGGTGACCGCCCATTGGGCAGAAGCACTACCTAACATCAAGTTGATAAAGCCACACATCATAATAAACAGCACAAACACTAACGGCCCGGTTAGCCCAACAGCGTTTAGCGCGTCCGCGCCAGATACCGCCAGTACCGCGCCTAAGTTGGTCCACTTAAAGAAGGCGACAAACTGTGAGGCGAAGAATACCAATACGATATACATGCCCATGCTGCTCATACTGCTAGACATGGCGTTAATCACATCAATATCGCGTTTCATACTACCCACCACGCGGCCATAAACCAGTCCAGGAATAGCGAAACAGATGAAGATAAAGGCGACGATCCCTTTCAGGAATGGTGAGCCTGCCACTAGGCCGGTTTCTTGGTTTCTAAGTGGAGCCCCTTCAGGAATAATGGTTAGCGCCAGTAGTACAGACATCACTAATACCGCAAGGCCAGCGATTTTAAGTCCCTTCTTTTCAAGGGCGCTCACCGTATCCATCTTCTGCTCACTAAGATCGATTGCCGCTTCGCTAGCATCGTATTTACCAAGTTTTGGCTCAACAATTTTCTCAGTAACGAATGCACCTAGGAAAGTGATTAAGAAGGTAGAGACAAACATGAAGTACCAATTTACTTCTGGGCCTACAAGGTAGTCAGGATCGATCATTTGCGCGGCTGCTTCGGTGATCCCTGAAAGCAGAGGATCAACGGTGCCAAGCAATAAGTTGGCGCTGTAACCGCCTGATACACCAGCAAATGCCGCAGCGAGACCCGCAAGAGGATGACGACCTAAAGAGTGGAAGATCATCGCCGCCATTGGGATTAAGACTACATAGCCTAGCTCTGATGCTGTGTTCGATACGATACCGGCAAAGACTAAGGTGAGTGTCACTAAACGCTTAGATGCGCCCATAACCAGTAAACGCATCGCGGCAGATAACAAGCCTGAACGGTCGGCAATACCTACACCCAACAAGGCAACAAGCACTGTGCCTAATGGGGTAAAGCCGGTAAAGTTAGTCACCAAGTTGGAGACTATCATGCGTAAGCCTTCGGCGTTCATCAAGCTGACTACGTGGATAAGGCCATCGCTACTACGACCAGATGCCCCCTCTGGACGCGGGTCGACAACGGTTAATTCGAAGTAACCGGCGATACCACTGATAACCACCACTGCCGCACAAAATAGTGCAAACAGCGTAATGGGGTGAGGCAGTAAGTTACCAAGACGCTCAACCACGTTAAGGAAGCGGACAAACCAGCCACTAGGCTTGTTACTGGGATCTAATGGAGTTTGGTTAGATAAAGGCAAGCTATCGCCGTCATTACTGCTCATCGTGTCTTCCTCAATATGCTTTTTATTTTATTATTTTTGTTTTGTTGTTGCGGCGGGCGTGACTACTAACGAGCACTATATTGTTAAGCCGATGTGGCATGATGGATAAGAAAAATTAATTAAACCTTAAATCAGTTGTTTTGTTTACTAGCTAATATAGCGTCATTGCGAGTGCCAATGCGGCTTTGCAGAAGAAAAGGCGAGAACTGATGTTGAATCTTGTAGTGAATTTTAGGCAAAAAAAAGGACTCATGTAGGATGAGTCCAAAAGGGATTGATTTGCAGTATCCGTTGGGATTGAGATTACTATAACTAGGGATAGCTGTATCTAAGCTGAACGATGGAAGTGACTTAGATTAACTCTTGTTAACCTTTGTTTGGCTAAAATGATTGAGGTGGTAATTATTTAATCTGAAAGGCTATTTGTGAATTACAGGCAAAAAAAAAGAACTCATAATGAATGAGTCCGAAGGGGATGATTGGGTTGAACGATTTCCTAAGGGATGTGATTACTATAGCTAGGGGATACTGTATCTAAGCTGAATGAGTTGTGAGCCGCTCTTGCGCACAGAGGAGGGCCGCTGTCAGTGACCGATGACATCAGGTGGAAAATAAAATGCTACAAACGGCAGGGTAAGCTTAAAGTTAATCATAAGTACCAATAATTTTAATTATTTGAGTGTTTTTATTGGCTGAAAACCTTAGATGATTTTAGGGGCGTTTAAAAAATCACACTCTAGCTTTTACTGCTAACACCTGTTCTCTAAGGAAATAATAATTTTTATTGCACAGATAGTGTACGCATAATGTTTTTTGGTACGACTCAGAATAGTTAGTTCGTTAAGGCTAGATAAGTTAGTGCTTTTTGGGGTTTCCTCTGCAGTTTTTTTCAAGTTATTTGCTAGCGAGGTTAAAAAGTAACACTGTGAATAGGTTGGTTTATCTGGTGTTGAGGCTAGATTTCGTTGCTCAAATAAGTAACAGTATAAGTTGTCAGAGAGTAGCCTAGTCATTTTTTAGCTCTAATCTACTGATGTGATAGAAATATAAGTTGTTTAAATAAAAAGAAAAATAGGAAGCACAGATGGAAGGGATATTGTTAGGGTCGGGCTTAGTCGTGATTATTGCCTACCTTTGGTATGTGAGCTTAATTAAGAAACGTAATACTGGGCGTGAGGCACTATCGGGCATAGACGTTCAGTTAAAGAAGCGCTCTAATCTAGTACCTAATATTCTCAAGATCGCACAAAAGTATATGGATCATGAGAAGTCTCTGCTAACTGAGATCACCGAGTTAAGAAGCTTAGCGGCTAAAGGCTATAATCATGTTGATCCTGACTCAGTTAAAGCTCACCTCGAAGTCTCTGAAAAGCTAAATCAAAAGATGTCTCAGTTGATGGTGAGTGTCGAGAACTACCCAGAGTTGAAGTCTGACAATACCATGCTGCAAGCGATGCAGACCTATAACGAAGTTGAGGCTCAACTGTCTGCCGCACGTCGTTTTTACAACTCGGCAGTGTCTGAGCTTAATACTGCAGTTGAGATCTTCCCCGGCTCCATCATAGCCTCTATGGCAAGCGTCAAAGTGATGCCTTTCTATGAAGCCGATGAGGCATCTAAAGCTCCGGTTGATGCAGCCGATTATTTAAAGTAACTCAAATTTTGCTATCTGATTGCCGCAGTATGTTTGTATTGCGGCAGCAATGGGTGATTAAATTGCTTGGAGTTAACTGGCAACAAAATGAATATCTTTAGCTTCCTATTTGGCGCGCCGATAAAGCCTATCCGTAATCGTAATAAGTTAACAGCTTCACCAAGTGAAATTGCAAATTTTAAGCAGTATTATCAAGATCATCTTGAGCCATTAACCAGTAAGTTTGAGAATGCGCGGGTGGCTAGTCTCAAGTCCTGTCGCCAGCGCTTATATCTTTGCTGCGCCATTTATCTTGGTATTGCAGCCTTGGCATTTATGTTTATGCCTTACCTCGATGTTGCAGATCCTATGTTTTTCTATCTTATCGGCTTAGTGCTGTTGGCATTGCCCTTTGCTTGGTGGGTCTTCAATCCCGTTAAGCACTATAGAGCCGATGTGAAACAGAAAATCTATCCGTTGATTTTTAAGTACTTTGGTCATGACTTCATTTTTTGTCGTCAACATAAGATGAGCCTGAGCGTACTAAAGGCATCGAAGTTACTCCCCCATTACGATGCTGCTAATTTTGATGATTATGTGCAGGGAACCTATAAAAATGTAGAGATCGCCATTAACGAACTGCATCTAACTAAGCAGGTTAAGCGTGATAAAAATACCGATACCGTAACCGTCTTTAAAGGGGTGATGATCGAGCTTAGCAGCCATAAAGATTTTCGCGGCCATACCGTGGTGGTAAAGAACCGTGGTGGTTTAGTGAATTTCTTGTCTGATTCATTTAAGGGCTTGGAAAGAGTAAAGCTTGAAGACCCGATCTTCGAGAAACAGTTTGATGTATTCTCCACCGATCAAATTGAGGCGCGTTATCTGTTAACTGTGACCTTTATGGAGCGACTGCAGGAGCTATCGGCGAGTTTTGGCAATAAAATCCAGTGTGCGTTCTACCGCAACAAGTTACTGATCATGCTCGGCAGTAAGGATAACCGTTTCGAGATGGCGTCCATCTTCAAGGCTGCGACATTCGAGTACGAGTTCAGTCAGATCAATAAAGAGATGAAGCAGCTATTTGCTATAGTTGATGTACTGCAATTAGAGCGAAAGACCGGATTATGATGAAGCAGGGAGTGCTGATAGCTTTGCTGTGTATCTCGGCGGCAGCAATCGCTGAGACGAGTAAGCCCCATTTTGTTGCCAAACCATCGAATAAGGGCGTGCTGGGCAAAACCGTCTCCAATAATGTTATGCACAATACGGCTCAGGCTGCTGGAGTGAGCTTGAAGCAAGGCGAAAAGGTTTATCACTACATTACCGCCAGCGGTGGGCTAGCTTTTTCCGATTCCGCGCCACAGCAAGGGCATTATCAGGTGCTGCTGTTCGATTGTTACGCTTGTAAGCCCCAGTCCAGTATCAACTGGAACGCTATTCCGCTATTCACCTCTCAATATCAGCAGCAGATCGCCGATGCCGCGCGTGCATACCAACTTGAGCCTGCTCTTATCAGGGCGGTGATCCATGCCGAGTCAGCTTTTAAGTCGGCAGCGGTGTCTAAAACGGGAGCCCAGGGCTTGATGCAGCTGATGCCTGCAACGGCTAACGAGCTGGGAGTGAGTGATGCCTTTCACCCTGAGCAAAATATCTTAGCTGGGAGCCGTTACCTGTCGCAGTTACTGAAACGTTTTAATGGCGATATAGTCTTGGCCTGCGCAGCCTATAACGCAGGAGCTTCACGGGTCGAGCAATATAATGGTGTGCCACCTTTTCCAGAGACCCAAGCCTATGTCGAACGAGTGCAGATCTTGCTAAAACGCTACCGCAATACTTAACTTCTGGGCTTAACGTCAAACCAAGGCATAAGTATGACGGTAAAGCACTGGGTCATGCTAGAGAGTCCACACTCTATCCGTACTCAGAGACCCAAGCCTATGTCGAACGAGTGCAGATCTTGCTAAAACGCTACCGCAATACTTAACTCAGGAGCGCTGCGGTATTGGCTGTACCGATAGTCTGTTGATTATCATGCTGCGCTCTCGACTGCTTTTTTCTCGACTTAACGTCTAACCAGACCATAGGTACCACAATAAGGCACAGGGCGATGTTAGAAAGCGGCATTGCCATCCACACTCCGTTAACACCTAAAAACTTAGGCAGAATCATCAAGAAAGGCAGCTGGATCAGCATATTGCCACAGGCGATGACTAGCGCCTTAACACCTTGGTTAGTCGCCATAAAATACACAGATGAAAGCGCGATAAAACCGTCTAAGGGCATGGCAAATAGATGCATGCGTATTCCATCTATGGCCGTCGTAATCAGCGCACTATCGCTGTTATTGAATAAGCCCACCATAGTCTCTGGAATCGCATTGAGCAGTAAAATCCAGCTGGTACCCGCAATCAAGGTCACCTTGATTGAGAGCTTAAGCATCTTGTAGATGTTCTCGTGTTGTTCTGCGCCATAGTAATAACTGACTGGGGGTTGCATACCCTCGGCCACACCTTCAGCAACTAAGTAATACAGCACCATAAGGTAGCCAACGATGGCGAAAGCCCCAACGGTGAGTGGCGTGCCATATTCGGTAAAGAGTCGGTTATGCAGTGCAAACACAAAGCTGGTATACAGGTACATAAATAGGCTTGAGGAACCTAATAACACGATTTGCTGAGCAAATGAGGCGTTAAACCAGCTGAATTTTGCCGACCAGTTGATGCTGCTATGTTGTGAGCAAAAATAGCCAAGACCTAGCACACACACAACCGCCTGAGCACTAATGGTGGCGATAGATGCACCTAGTAGGCCAAATTCAAATACGCCAATTAACAAGTAGTCGAGCGCAATATTAATTACAGCGCCCAATACCATTAAACCTGTGGCGATATTGGGGCTCTCATCGTTACGAATAAGCAATGGCAAGGCTGAAGCAATAATCGTGATTGCAGTGCCCCAGGTAAATACGCCAATATATTCTTGTGCCATCGCTAAGGTCGCATCTGCGCCACCTTGCGCCTCAAGAAAGAAGTCGCTAAATACGCTTAAAATCGTGGTTGAGATAGCCGCTAAGGCAAACATTAGCACCAAGCAGCTGGTCAAAATGCTTGCCGCGGCACGCGTGTCGCCTTTACCCCGCTGAATCGACAGCAAACTGCCACTCCCCATGCCCACCATGATGCCAAAACCCACCATAAAGTAGATCACCGGCCAGGCCATATTGATGGCGGCTAAGCCTTCGAAACCTATGTAATGGCCAATAAAGATGCCATCGACAATTTGGTACAGGCCGTTAACCAGCATGGCGGCAATTGCGGGTAGAGTGTAACGCCAAAAAGTACGGCTAATGGTATGGTTTGAGCTGTTTTCGATACTTGGGGCTAACATTTATATGCAAAATTTGGAGAATAATAGGTCGCAAGTTACTCTGTTATTAAGATTGAATAAAGTTAGCTTCTATCTGTTTTAGATATAGGTGGGCAGGTTGAAAGTATGAATTGGACGTTGGATGAGCTTAACGCGTTTGTAAACTCGGTCAAGCTTGGCTCATTTTCGGCAGCAGCGAGAAAGATGGGTAAGGCGCAGTCGCGGATCAGCACAGCAGTCAGTAACTTGGAGGCGGGGCTTGGCTTCGAGCTTTTCGATCGCAGTGCAAAACTGCCAGTGCTGACCCCGCTTGGTGAAGAGATGTATATTGAGGCGCAGTCAGTACTCGCTCAGTGTCAGCGCCTTAATGCGCGGGCGATGACGGTAACCTCAGGCGAAGAGGTGGCGCTAACGGTTGCGATGGATGAGGCGGTACCGGTTAACGCGTTTGAAGCCCTGTTTCAACGGATCTCGACCCAATTCCCGCTACTGAAACTCACTATTATTAATGGATCACAAGAGGACATTGCTGCTTGGGTGGATGCCAGCCGTGCAGATATAGGCATTATGTTTCACTCTTCGACTATGCTGCCGGACTCGCTCGATTTTATGTCTATTGGCCAATTTAAGCAGAGCTTAGTGGTA
The DNA here is from genome assembly GCF_022398325.1 of Shewanella sp. Isolate13. Taxonomy (GTDB): domain Bacteria; phylum Pseudomonadota; class Gammaproteobacteria; order Enterobacterales; family Shewanellaceae; genus Shewanella. The sequence goes on along the minus strand of NZ_JAKEVD010000004.1, from coordinate 46,964 downwards.
GCGCCCTCGCATCCACTCGCCTCGACTCAAGCGCCGACCTTAGAGCAGTTGATGCAATATCGGCAGCTGGCTATTTGTGATATTACTGGGCAATCACAGACACCGGCGTTATCGCCCAACTATTGGTATATCGATAGTTACTATTATATCGTTGCATTGGTTTTACAGGGCGTCGGTTGGGCGTTAGTGCCTGAACATGTGGCTAAATCTGAATGGTATATTGATGATTTATGTGAGCTTTCTAGTGAATATATTACTAACCCTTTATTGATTGAAATGGGTGTGGTGAATCGTCGTGACCAGCAAATCGGCCCAGTGATGCACTGGCTGTTTGATGAGTTGCATTCGGTGTTGCAGTGAGCTTATAGGCTCTAGATTCTAGGGCGTTCGCAGGCTCGCTTATAGGCTCTAGGATTCTAGGACGTTCGCAGGCTCACTGCTAGGACGCCAACAAGTTGGCTGCTAGGAAAAGCTAAAAGATAGGGCACTCGCAAGCTCGTTTCTAGGACGTTCGCAGGCTCACTTCTAGAACGGTGCTGCGCACCTACGAGGACGCCAACAAGTTGGCTGCTAGGAAAAGCTAATAGCTTAAAAGCAAGACAAAGCCGATTCATGGAGCCTGAATCTATTGCTTGTCTGTTTTAAATCTTGGCTTTTCCTAGGTCCTAGAGCCTCGCACCTAGGACCTATCTTTTAATCCTTTTCTAGAAGCGACAAAGTCGCGCTCTTGAAGTGACGTAGTCACGCCCTCGCAGGGCGTAGCCCGTCCTCGTCTTAGCTTTTCCGGCTGTTACCGTCTTAGCTCTTCCTACTCAGGTACTTCTTGTTTAACTATGGTCTTGCCACCGTTATGGCCCAGGCGGCGCTCAAGATAATCCAACATCTCTTTCGCGGCAGTATCGAGTTGCCAAGGAGGGTTGATGATCCACAGACCCGCGGCAGTCATGCCAAACTCATTGCTATCAGGCTTGATGGCTTGCTCGATGCGCAGCTGATTCTTGATGCCACTTTCGGCAAGCAGTTTAAGCATGCCTTCAGTTTGCTCTCGGTCTACAACCGGATACCACAACATATACACGCCAGTCGCAAAGCGCTTGTGAGCCTTAATAATGGCTTTCGCTACATCTTGATAGTCGGTCTTAATTTCGTAACTTGGGTCAATCAAAATCACGCCGCGACGCTCAAGTGGTGGCACGGCTGCGATAAGACCTTTAAGGCCATCGCCCTTGATCACGCGTACGGCACGGTCGCCAGTATATTGCTCATCTAAGGTTAAGAAGTCGGTGCCATGTAGCTCATGCAGTACCATGCGGTCTTTTTCACGCATGTTCATATCAACAAAAGCGGGAGAGCCTGGGTAAAATTCCAGTTCCTCTTTACCTTGGTTGAAGTGCTTCACATCCTCGATGTATTGCACTAATGATTCGGGTAGATCGCTTCTGTCCCAAAGTCTGGCAACACCATCTAAGTATTCGCCAGTTTTCTTTGAAAACTCGTCTGTTAACGCATAACCGCCTGCACCTGCGTGGGTGTCGATATAAGCCATAGGCTTATCTTTTTTGTGCATGAGTTTGAGCACTTGCAGCAAAATAGCGTGCTTGAGAACATCGGCATAATTGCCAGCGTGATAGCCGTGACGATAACTTAACATTGAGTTTTTAGCCTAAAGGAACAGAGGCTAGATTATATATCAACTCAGGCAAGGGATCATAATTTGAGTGTCTGTCGCTGCATCCACATGATGTTGTTGTTCACCAATGGCAGTTGCCAAACCGCGGTGCCATCGTCTTGATAGACGCGATAAAAACTCAGCGCTGTTTGGGTTAGGTGCTGTTTTCTAAGAGCGAGATAGATAATTTGCGCGGTATCGGATAACGCATTCGGAGAGGAGAGCGTGGTCTTGCTGACCTCGATATCGAATCTCTCTACTTTACGTTGCTGCCACTTCTCTGTGGTGCGTTTGAATTGCCCACGGATCTCGTAGCGAATAGGTGTGGTATAGCAGTCCTCATCGGTAATGCAGGCGGCGAAATAGAAGATGCCACTGTCTGGTGCGAGATCCACCATTGAAATACGGATATCGCTACGGACGAGGCGGTGATCATCAATGGCGAAGTACAGATCGCCGTGATAGATCTGCTCCTTTAAGTCGCCCTGATGTTTTCTAAGCTCAGGCAGATCTAACTTATTATAGGTTTTCTGCTCCATTCTGATCTTCGTGGTCAGAAAGTCAGAAAGAGCCAGCTTGCTACCATGGCCTTTTTCGCTACTGATATTGATCAATTGCTTACCACTACAGGCCTGATCTTGGTAGTCGGGGCAGATGGCAAAGTTGTCCATCTTATCTGTGAGTAGGCCAAAGCTGCTAAATGTTTTGAAGGGCGCCTGCCAATCTAACTCGTTACCTATCTGATTGCTAAGTCGTTGTTTGGCTATAGAGGCTGAAACCGACTCACCATGCCTAGGAGAAAACAGCGTCATCTCGCCCTTAACTTGGCTTAATTGGCTATCGATGTGTGTTTCACTGTAAGGCGGTTGATTATGGCTGACGTAACCATAAGCCATGAGTAATAAACTGGCGAAGACCGCAATGAAAAATAACCAAATCGCTCTGTTTTTGGCTGTGATTTTCTTGGACTTTTCTGCAGGTGATAAATGCAGAATATAGCCATGACGAGGAATGGTCTTTAACTCAATCTCTGGGTAGTTTGCCAGCTTCTTTCTCAGAACGCTGATGCATTGCTGTAGTGATGATGGCGAGACGACTCTGTCGTGCCAGCCCGCTTCTAGCAAGGCTTCGCGAGTGATAAGGGTTCCCTGATGTTTAAGCATCAGTTGCAGCACCGCGGTCTCGGCATAGCTGAGTTCAATACGTGACGAGTCTTCAGCATCAAATAGATGTTGCTGAGCCACATTCAAGCTTAACTTAGGAGTGAGCTGCACAGGATTCTCTAACAAAATGGATATCTAATTGAGTATATTCTTAGGTTAAAAACGATGGAAATTTTAGCCCGTAAACTTTGAGCCAGTTCGAGCTTTGCCYAAAGCTTGTGTCCCGCAGCACTGCAAAATCAAGTATATTTTCAGCATCTTTATCGTAACTTTCTCTTCTGACATTACTAATTCRGTGTTATCTACTCACATAGGTTAAAAACGATGGAAATTTTAGCCCGTAAACTTTGAGCCAGTTCGAGCTTTGCCTAAAGCTTGTGTCCCGCAGCACTGCAAAATYAAGTATATTTTYAGYATCTTTATCGAACGCTAAAAAAGTTGCAGCTCAACGCAGAGCGTTGAGCTGCTTGATCTCTTTGCCTGATTCTTTTGCAGGGACATCAGTCTAGGAAATCAATGACTCGAAGCGATAACCTTAAAGGTTATGTACCTTCTTAAGGTTGTCTACTGAGTGACAAACGGCACAAGATTCCACTTGTAGCTCGTTAGCCGTCACACCGAATCGACCGCCATTTTGTTCCATATGCGCACGCACAGCCTTGTTAATTACCATCTTACCGTCGGCATCTTCTTGCTTAGCATGACACGCATAACAAGTCGCTGAGACTGGTGAGGTATAAGCATCAACCGTGATATCTGTCGCTGGGTGAGCTCTTGAGTCTGGGTTGTAGTCCAGATCTAGGGCCAATGGACGACCCACCGCGGTTAGGCGCTCAACGCCGAAGGTGTCACCTTCGTGGCAACGGTAACAGTTTGCTTTGTCGGCTGGGAACTCGATATTACGCACACCATTTTCACGGTCTTGAGTCGCACGTTGATTAGTGTGAAGTGAGTGCATCCATACCTTATGGTCTGGGTGGCTTACGGTTAACTGCTCTACATAATCCCAGTCGCTTGGTTTAGTGTGCATTTCGCGAATGGCCTGAGTCGGTGGCGTATTCGGGTTATGACAAGCTAAACATGGGTCAACGATATCGGCAGTGGAACTCAAGAAGCCAGGCTTACCTTTAGCAACCATCGCACGTTCTTCAAATGGACGAATATGCTCACCCAGTTCATCGTGGTCATGACCAGAGAAGCAGGTGGTGTCTGCCAGCTCTTTGTTAATCTCCGTCTTGCGGCTATGGCAGTTACGACAGGCTAACTCTGAGTTGTCGTTAAACTCATCATAACCATGGCATGAACCACAGGTTTTGTTGCTGACAATTAAAGGACGCTTAGCTTCTGGTGCTTCTGTGAGGCCATCTTTGTCGAAGAACCAACGCTTGTTCGCTTCGGCGTTTTTAGTGTGACCAGCCTGATCACAGCTCACAAGGTTTTGCGCACCGTCAAAACAGTAAATTAAACGGTTAGTGATAAAACCTGCATCTCCGAGTAGATCGCCAGAGAACTGATCTTGGGTAACAACTGGACCCATTAGGTAGGTAAACACATTGTCTTCAGACTTGTGTAGCGGGGTGCGCGCACGCTCACCTGCTGGAGTGATGCCATCGCTACCATCTTGAGTAATGTCTTTCTTGTTACTCTTAACGAAGATGCTGTAACCGCGGCTGGTGGTGAAGTCTACCGAGGTACCCCAGTTAACATATAGCTGCAGGTTTTTAATCCAGTCGGCATCGGCTGGGTTGTTATTGGCAACGGCGATGCGTTGACCTTGTCTATCGAGTAGCGCAAAGCTGATCTCAGCAAAATGCTCACCGTCTTGCTCAACCAGCTTAGCGTCTTCTAGGCTGATGTTGACGATATTGCGCTGATCTTCCTCAACCGCTTTTTCTGACTTGCTCATATGAACATCATAAGTGTTCTCTGGTGAGTGACAGGTCAAGCAGCTGCCGTTATCAGGTTGAGTACTGTGGTCGTATACTGGGTTAGAGGTCATATCGTGACAGCTAGAGCAGGTCTCACGGGTTGGTACTAGGTTCCAGTTGGTCGCCTGCAGCTCTGTTTCACTGACTTCTTTAGCGTGACAAGTCGTACAGTTACCCAACGCTTGTGGGGTGATACCTATGTGCGCGGTATGAGCCAGTACAGGCCACACCTTGCTAGCGTCAGACATGTAGTTACTGGTATGGCAGCTGGCACAGTTTTCAATGTTGTCGCCGCCATGTTTGATTGAAGCTATGTCATCGTGACAGCTTAGGCACGAACTACCATCAATAATGCTGCGATTGTCGGTGATCTCGCTGCTATCAAGGTTAAAGTCAGTAATCACTTCTGTGGCCGGTAGCTGGTCTGTTTCCAAGACCTTAAACAGTACGCGCTGAGTAAAATCGCCGTTGTGACTTATGTCGCCAGCAACTAACGCAGCATCCATGGTGTAGCTATAGCTACCATCCATGTTGTCGACTAAGTTACCGTCACAGCCCTTTTCTGGTGAACAGGTTTCGCTGGCAAGTTTCTGCCATTGTGAACGCTCACCTTCAATCTGTGGCAATAGTTGCGCGGCATTGATCTTGATTGCAGCAATCTTAACAACGGGAATTGCCAGTTCGTTCTCGGCACTAAAATCGATGCTAAGGATGTTATCTGTAATCGTGGTCTTATCGATAGTTACCGTTAACACTTCGGCGGTCGTGGTAACGTTACCACCGGGCTGGCCATCTTCACCGTCTTTACCGTCATCGCCGGAACACGCCACCATGCTCATTGAGCAGGCCGCGACAAGCGTGGCATAGCACAGTCTTGTTTTGAATCTGTTTGCGTTCATCATCACGTATCTCTCTTTTATATTTTCTTAAAGTCGTTTGATTTATCAACGACGCAAAAAAGTGTGCCTTAAGAGTCAATGGCGTGACGTGAACGGATACCTATTTATAGTTATATTGAAGTTTTTTAGGTCGATTTCAGCCGCTTTGAGCTGTTTTGAGGAGTTTTGAGGAGATAAATCCAGCAAAATAAGCCTGATTTCATCAAAACAGACGCCTTTGGCTGATATGGTTTCGTTGCGAGGAGTGGTATTATCTGCAGGTTAACACTCAAACATAGAGCCTAATCGTGACCAGCATTTTCTTTAATCGCCATTATCCAACCCTTGAATCTGCTTGCGAGCGCTGGGGGCTGGAGTTCGATGCAAACGCAGAGTTTGAGTTGGTGTTTGAGAATGACATCCTGACCCTGATCAAGCGCGATGAACCTAAACTAAAAGGGATCTCTGTCGATTTCGTTTCCGGTGCAGTGGCTCATCGTCGTAAATTCGGCGGCGGCCGAGGTCAGTCGATTGCTAAAGCGGTAGGCCTTAAACAAGGTGTCACCCCAACTGTGGTTGATGGCACTGCAGGCCTGGGGCGTGATGCGTTTGTATTAGCAAGTTTAGGTTGTAAGGTAACCATGGTTGAGCGTCATCCTGTTGTGGCAGCACTGTTAGAAGATGGTCTGCGCCGCGCCTATGAAGATGCCGAAATTGGTGATTGGATGCGTGAACGTATGAGTCTATTTCATGGCTCGAGCATAGACTCATTAGCCGTCGCTGCCCAAGCGTCAAATACTGAAGTCGATGTGGTTTATTTAGATCCCATGTATCCGCACCGTGAGAAATCGGCATTAGTGAAAAAAGAGATGCGCGTGTTCCAATCACTAGTTGGCGCCGATCTCGATGCCGATGGCTTGCTAGCACCTGCGATGGCTTTAGCTACAAAGCGCGTAGTCGTTAAACGCCCTGACTATGCCGATGATTTAGATGGCGCAAAACCCAGCATGGTGATTGCCACTAAGAAAAACCGTTTCGATGTTTATGTTAAAGCGGCAATGACGGCTTAATACAGTAAGAGAAGGCCCTCATAAACTGATTATAGTATCTTGCTTTTAATACAGTTTTTAAGGGTCTAATGTTTGCTTTTTATTTACCCTCATATCTCGCCCTTATAATCTGCTATCCCCCGTCCTTAGTCTTATTATTTTAGTTACTCATGGTGTCGCTTCATTTGCAATCTACCTATAAAGGGGTGCGATAGGTCTCATTTCTTGTCACGAAATGGAACTAGCGTACAACTAATCACTCGAATTGTTTTAACAGGTGATTCGGCGGGGTTACATATCGGTTGGTTTTAATCCATTAGCTTCGTACAAGTATCTGCTACTTGATAATTAGCATTTGCTGCTAATTAATAGAAATTTAACGCAATAGAAATTTAAAACTCTTCTTTAGGAAGAGGGGCTTTGTGCATCCTAAATTCAGGGTGTTAATATTTTAAATAAAAAAAAGATAATCAATAAGAAGGAAAGAAAATGAAAATATCCAGCCTTTCTTTAGCTGTAGTGTTATCGATTACCTGTGTGCCTTCTGCGATAGCGGCAGGCGAAGAGAATCAACAAACTTTGCAGCAGATCTTAGCTGATAAAACTGAGTCAAAAGGTTTGTTTGATTTTTATCAAGATAGAAAAACTGGTGAGACTTTTATGTTAGTTAAAGAGTCTCAATTAAATAAGCCCGTTTTGTATACGGCTCATACAATCGATGGTTTAGCCGATATTTGGCAATTTAGAGGTCTTAAGCGAGATGAAAAGTTACTTGAATTTAGGCGCTATTTCGATCGTATTGACATCATAGCTAAGTCTTCTCGATTCGTGTTTGATGAGAGTAGTCCATTACGACACTCTAGAGAAGCGAATCTTAGTGAGCCAGTACTTGCAAGTTTACAAATTGAAAGCGAGCAAGATGGCAAGTTATTGGTGAATGTTGATGATTTATTCTTAAGTGAGTCGTTACACCGAATTTCACAATGGCCTGTTGCCGATGCTCAAGAAAATAAAAAACAGTTCAAGCTTGGGCAATTAGATATTACAAAATCCCGTATCGTTAAAAATCGTAGCTACGACAATAATATTGATGTGATTGTTGAGTATGTCTTTAATAATGATAATCCTTGGGGGGTCGGCTCAAAAGCCCTAACAGATCCTCGAGTTGCCTCGCTTAAAATCCAACATTCATTTTTTGAACTCCCAGATACTGATTTTGAGTCCCGTCTTGATGATGCCCGAGTGGGATATTTTCCACATCAGTTAGACAATAAAACTTCTGCTGATTGGACGCCCTATGACGATGTAATAGTACGTTGGAACTTACAGAAAAAAGATCCATCAGCGGCTTTATCTGAACCCCTAGTGCCGATAACTTGGTGGATTGAGAATACGACTCCCTATGAATGGCGCGATACGATTAAACAAGGGGTATTAACTTGGAATAAAGCGTTTGAAAAAATCGGTTTTAAAAATGCTATTCAAGTAAAGATACAGCCTGATGATGCAAATTGGGATGCAGGGGACATTAATTACAACGTACTACGCTGGATGTCATCGCCTAAACCATTAAGCAATGGTTATGGTGATGCTGTGTCTAATCCCCTTACTGGGGAGATTTTGGGAGCAGATCTAGTTCTAGAATATCGTTTCATGAGGAACACTTGGGCAGAGCATCAGATGTATAGCCAAGGAATAGATGCTGGTTTTAAAGCCGAAACAAATAATTTAAATACTCAGCCGTTTAATTGTAGCTCAGGTCACCAATTGCAACTTGGGCAGCTATTGGCTCAGTCTATTGCAACAGAAGATATGACCCAAGAGACTGTACTCGAAGAAGGATTGCGAATGTTGGTCATGCATGAGATCGGGCATACATTGGGTTTAAGTCATAATATGAAAGCGTCAAGCCTATGGGATGAAAGGGAAATCCATAATAAATCGATCACTCAAGGTGTACTCACCGGGTCGATCATGGAATATGCACCTATCAATTTGGCTCCAATTGGTGTTGAGCAGGGAGACTATTTTCAGACGGAACTTGGCCCTTATGATTATTGGGCAATTGAATATGGCTATTCTGTAGGTTTGAAAGATAAATCAGCAGAAAGAAAGCGATTGCAACAAATACTGAGTCGCTCCGCAGAGAAGGGGTTAGCTTTTGGTAATGACGCAGATGATATGCGACGTTCAGGAGTGCATATTGATCCTATGAGTATGACCGGAGATATGTCTTCTAACCCAGTCGCTTACGCGGTTGAACGAATGGCACTGATTAATCAGAACTTGGGAGAGCTTAAGAAAACAGCGTTAGTGAGAGGTGAATCGTATCAACAGCTATTAACTTCTGTTAATGCCCTCTATGGTGACTATAAGAAGCAGGCTGTGATTATCTCCCGCCAAATTGGTGGGGTGAATGTCGAGCGTAGCTTTGTTGGCGATAATACGCGTGCGCCTTATACACCTGTGACAGTTGAAAAACAGCTACAAGCAATGAATGCACTGGCTCAGTATGTGTTTTCTGAGCAGGCACTTACGTCTTTAGAGCCGCTTTATGGCTATATGCAGCATCAACGTCGGGGCTGGGATAGTAGCGGAAAAAATGAAGACCCAAAGGCTCATCAAATGGTGCTTAACATGCAATCGTCAGTGCTGGATCATTTGCTTCATAAGAATGTGTTGCAACGCATCTCTGATACCGAGCTATATGGCAATGACTACGGCCTTAATACGTACTTGAACGACCTGACTGCTGCTATTTTCGTAGATTCACAGGCGCTTAAGTCAACCAGCCAAAACCTGCAGGTTGAGTATGTACAAAGATTGATAAAGATTGCAGGCATAGGGCTTGATTCAGCGTACTCACATATCAATAAGTCTGCTGCTTTATATCAACTTCGCGCCATTGCAGATCGCAGTACTCCTTGGGGAGCGGACCAAGTGACTAAGGCACACAAAGCGTATGTGGATCTTTTAATTGAGAAAGCGCTGCAGGTATAGTTGATTCGCGAGTAACCGATTAAAAAAAGCCTAGCTATTCTAGCTAGGCTTTATCGTTTTTGATTGACTGTTATTAGTATAAATACAAAATTGAAGCTAGGCCCAAGAAGCAGAAGAAGCCGACAACATCAGTAACAGTGGTAAGAATAACTGAACCTGATAGCGCAGCGTCTTGATTCATTTTTTGTAGGATCATAGGTACCATGACCCCGGCTACGGCAGCGACTGCCATATTGATTAAGATAGCCGCGCCGATCACTGTGCCTATGATAGGGTCGCTAAACCACCATCCGGCAATGAGGCCAATCACAATCGCCCACAGCACGCCATTTAATATACCTATGCCAAGTTCGTTCTTGAGTAGCGATATGACGTTACCCGAGGAGATCTGCCCCATGGCCATGCCGCGGATCATCAGGGTGAGCGACTGACTGCCAGCAATGCCGCCCATAGAGGCCACTATCGGCATCAGTACCGCTAGGGCGACCACTTTTTCCAGAACATTTTCAAACAGGCCAATGGTGGCCGAGGCTAAAAATGCGGTCAGCAAGTTAATGCCAAGCCAGACAGCGCGGCGACGGGCACCAACGGTAATAGGGGCGAACAGATCGTCGTCCTCGTCCATACCCGCTGTTGCCATTAATTGTGACTCATAGTGCTCACGCACCAGAGCGGTGGCGGTGCGCAACGTCATACGGCCGATCATGATGCCGCTGGCATCGACGACCGCAATTTCTAATTCATTACTGTGTTCAATCGCTTCAGCGGCTTCAATCAAGCTGGCATCGGCCAGAATTGAGCGGCTGTCTTCCCACAATAAGCTTTCTAAGGTGCACTCGGGCGCGGCACGAAATACATCGTGGCGGCGCACACTACCAATATATTTGTCATCATCATCGAGCAAGAATACATGATCATTACAGTCGAGCTTAATACGGCGGAAGAAACGCTGCGCCTGTGAAACCGTCGATGTCAGATTTAACGCTAAGAATTGATGCTCGGCATAACGGCCAATCTCATTTTCTGAATATTGATCGTAGCGGTCATAGTGCTCTCTTTGGCGCTCGCCCATCTGCGATAGCGCACGGTCGGTCATTGCCTCGGGTAGCGTATCGCTCCACTCAATCAAGTCTTCTGGTGAGATCTGCGAGAACAGCGAGTCTAACTCGGTTTCTGGCATCTCTTTCAAGATGCCATTACGAGGATCGGCACGCATCAAGTCTAATACGGCGATGCGCTCGTTAGCATCGACCTGAGACCAGCGTTCGTAACGTTCGTCTAGAGGTAGTGACTCTAGTAGTAGGGCTACGGTTCCCGGTTCCGCTTCTTCTAGCATGTCATTAAACAGCTCGGCCTGCTGCTCGCCTTCTGCATTGGTCAGTTGCTCAACCGATTGGCTCACTTCTACCATAGCTAACTCAGGCGTTTCATATTCTGAATCGCTTAGATGTTGGCTGTTATCGATAGGGGATTCATCTTTTGGCAATGACATGGTTAACCGACCTTTAATGGGACTTTGAAAAGTTCGAAAGCTAATTTGAAAAAGCTAATATAAAAAATACTTTGGTTAAATTACTGACTTACAATGAGTATGCAAGTCGTTGCTGTATGTTAGCTGCGCAATATTAGCATTTTGCAGTATGAGCATGATACAGCTTAAGGGCGGTGATTATACGCTAAGTCTTAGCATAGTAGGTGTATTGTTTAAGTTAAAAGAAGCCATTGGGCTATTTGAGTAGGACTGAGATGGGCTAAAAAAAGCCTTCATAATCATGAAGGCTATAGGTGGCGTGGTTAAATCAACATTTCTAAGAGTGATGAGTCAAAACTGAGTAAAATGTGAGCCCCACTAAATTTAGTATATTTTACTTTTAGAAGTAATAGGCCACGCTAACGTTGAAGCGTTTATCCCAGTCATCTCCTACTTCAGGAAGACCAATATGGTCATTGTTAGCAGTAGAGAATGTCATGTTTTTACCCATGATAAAGTCGATTTGGGTGTAAGTAGGGCCAGCACTGATTGCAGCACCTAACACGTTTTGCATACTGTTATCGTAGCTATCGTCATCGACGTCTGGGGTCATTAAGCCAAAGTCGTTGTAGAACTTGATATTGCCCCAATCGGTTTGCAGTGTTTTGGCGATATTTGCACTGTAGACCTGCCCCTTAGAGGCGACTTCGTACTGCCAGCTAACTACGGATACAGCAATCTTATTATCGTCGGCGCTATCGGCGGCATTAAACTCATACTGCATCGCCTGTAGCTGTAGGTTCCAGCCGTTGAACGTGCTATCTAAGTGAGCTGCGAAGGCGTATCGTTCACCATTGTTACCTGTCTCAGAGTTATAGATCTGACCCGCTTCAACCGAGGCGCCAAAAGTGGTTGATCCACCTTGGTGCTCCATGGTGTAAGTTTGGCGAAGGTTAACTTGGTTAGTTTCTTCGTTGTGGTACTCGGTACCATTGATCGTGCCGCTATAAAGGTCGGCCGCATAGCGCTTGTTTTCTGTTGGGCCGTATTCAGCCCCTTTGTAAAAGGCCATGTCGGTTTGCCAGCCATTGTGTTGGTACACGGCTTTCACACCGATATCGTGGTCATCTTCAAAGCCGAGATAGTAAGGCAAACCAAACCAGTAACTATTTGAAATATATCCTAGGTTACCGAAGGGCACCTTGTTTATACCAAATTGTAACTGCCAGTCAGGGTTGAAGTCATAGTAACCATAACCAAATTTTATGTAGTTAGTGTTAGCGGTAAAACGGTAATCTGATTTTAAGCCCCAGTTTCCTTGCTTGGCATCGAAACGTAAAGAGACCATATCGAAGGTAAAATCGCCGCCTTTATCTTTTGAGCTATCACTGTAATCTTTGTAGGCATAGTTAACTCGCACACCACCGTGAATATTAATGCCATCTTCTTCTTGTTCTGCAGCGATAGTATTAAAGCTACTTAGAGCAATGGCGCTTGCTAAAATAGACAGGTAGAACCTTTTATTTGATTTCATGATCATATTATCCCCATGTTTTTAAGTTGTATTTTATAAATTATCTTTTATTGGTTTTACTCGGTAGTTATAGAAACCGAATTGAGTTCTTTTAAATTGCTATAAACTCCTTTGGCTTATATTTAATATCCTTAGTTGAGTTTTTTCTCTTAATAAGTTTGAGCCGTGTATATTATTGCGGCGCTAATTGCTAATATTTATGGCATCATTAATTAGCGCCGCAGAACTTATTAGCTGTTTGTCGCTATTCCCTTTATTTTAAACTCAGCTGAACTTGTGGTTTCTAATGCTAACCCTTTGGTTTCTGGTGCCATAAAGACTGAGATAACGAGTCCAAATAACGAGATGGCGGCACCGACTAATAGGGTGGGAGAGATACCGTAGTTCGCCATAAATATCGGCAGGGCATAAGTTGAGATAATCGTACCAATACGGCTAAATGACATGACGGCACCAACCGCTGAGGCTCGGATCTCAGTAGGGAACAGTTCATTTGGGTAGAGCCACTGCAAGATCCCTGGACCGCCTGAGAAGAAAGCATATGTGGCAAATGCACCAATAATTAACCAGACGCTTGGATCGGGCACCACACCTAATAGTGCTAATGAGGCGGTCATTATGCCGAAACTGCCTATAAGGAGTGGTCGTCGACCTATTGAGTTTAGCCAGTACATAGCTGGGATACACCCCGCCATAAAGAATAGGCTGATAACAATATTGCCTAAGGCGGCGTCTTTACCATCGGTAAATCCGAGAAGCTCAATGATCTGCGGCCCGAAGGTGTAGATGGCAAACATAGGGATAACCTGACAGGTCCAGATAATACCGATGAACAGGATTCTCTTTAGATAGACGGGCTCGAATAGTTTGCTGTACTTGGTCTGTTCCGCTGATTCATGGGCTATTTCGACATCAGGGCCAAAGAACTTCTCCATCGTTTCTTTGCACTCTTGTACGCGCCCTTTCTTGAGTAACCAGCGTGGAGACTCTGGTAAGTGAAAACGCCCCAGTAATATGACTAAACAAGGGATTAGCGCGCTACCGAACATCCAACGCCAGCCATCTTCAACGTCATATAATAAGTAGCCGACCATATTGGCTGCAGTTGCACCGACGTACCACATTGCCGCTATGAACCCCATGGTGTAGGCACGTTTTTTTGTTGGGGAGAACTCTGCCACCATAGAGGTTGCAATTGGGTAATCTGCACCGATCACTATGCCGATTAAGAAACGCAATATCACTAATTCAATAGGTGAGGAGATGAACATGGTTGCGAAAGAGAGCACTGCGATTGCAATGATATCTATCATAAACATTAGCTTTCGGCCGAATATATCAGCGACATAGCCAAAAAGTGCGGTGCCAATAAATAGACCTGCCAAGGTTGCCGCACCGACTAAACCTATCCATTGAGCGTCAAGTTCTAGCGCTGGGGTGAGCTGCTGAAGTGCTAGGCCGATGATCACCAAAACATAGCCATCTAAGAAAGGGCCTCCACTTCCCCACAACATTATTTTTCTGTGTAATGGAGTAAACTCCATATCATCGAAGTTTGTTCTTGGTTTCATGCTACTTACCACCAAATATAAATTTAAATATAAAGCTATATGATTGTTGTAATTATTTTTATGGAGTTGATTCCCCACTTGGCTATTTCATAACCTAATGTGAAATACTACTAGGTAAAAATATTAAAACGGTGATTTGACCAATGTTTTGCTATGTTTTTTAATAAATGTTCTGTAATTGTGAAGTTAAATGGATTTAGCTTTTTATAGGTACGACGAAGAGTTGAAATAATAATTTCAACTCTGTCTTTATAATCTTTTTGTTAATTTGCCGGCTAGCCGTATCTATATTCGATGCCAAATGTTCCGCGAGGGTATTCCCACTTTTCTAAAATGGTTTCTCCGCATAGGAATTTGCATGTTCCACACTCTAAACAACCGGCTGAATCAAATCTTATGCTGCCATCATCTTCTAATTTATAAAGACCAGCAGGGCAGGCGTTGACCAGTTTTCGATATTCATTCATATCGGGGTTATCTTTTAAAATAATATGTGGATGACCTTCATCAACATGGAATTTATTGGCGCCGAGTTTGACATCGACATTAACTACTTCACTCATATTGAGGTCACTCCTTTAATTCCATCTTTAATCAGGTTCATATAGCCGACTTCTTTGCAATGCTTCATCAATGTCTTTCTGATGGGTTGTGATGGCTTGCCGTCAACAGTGAACATACTTTGCATTATGTCTGCCACCATCTTTGGGTACTGATTGAAGATGCGTGGGTTTTCCATAAAGGCTGGAAGATCTTTATATAGCTTGAGATCTTTCATGATAAAGCTGTCTTCTAGCAAGCTTTGATAAGTAGACAGACCATCGGCGCTAAAGTCATTGCGTTCGCGGGCTGTTAAAACGGCTTTTGCTGCGGCTTCGCCTGATGCTATGGCTAAATCCATGCCGCGCACGGTATAACCAATATTGAGACAAAAACCTGCAGCGTCTCCAACGATCAACACGCCGTCATCAACTAAGGTTGGCACCATGTTAATGCCTGCCTCAGGAACAACATGGCCCGAATACTCAATGAGCTTTCCGCCTTCAATCAGAGGCTTGACCATTGAATGATTTTTAAAATCTTCAAGCATTTGTGGTACGGTTTTGTTTGAGCTGCCAATATCGTGCAGGCCACAAACAATACCGAGTGAAACGGAGTTTTTGTTGGTGTAAATAAAGCCGCCACCCATTAGGCCATTAGCGGGTGAGCCAGCAAATAACCAGGCGCAACCTTCATCATTCTTTAGGTTAAAGCGATCTTGGATAACTTCTTGAGGAAGCTCGATGAGTTCTTTGGCGCCAACCGCCATGAGATCACCTTTTACGCGCTTAACCATGCCAAGTTGCTCGCCCAGAATGGGGTTAACACCTTCTGCTAAAATAACTGACTTTGCTGTTAGTTCGTCACCATCGGCCTTAACACCAATGACTTTACCGTCTTGAGTTAAGATCTCATCAACTCGGATCCCAGTAATAAATTGGGCACCAACCTCTTCGGCTTTCCCCATTAGCCACTGGTCAAAATCGCCCCTTAATAGGGTATAAGATTCTTCAGTTGCCGTTTGTGCTCGACCGTTGTGGTAGTCGAGAGTGACACCGGTATCATCGGTAAGAAAAGTGACTTTTTCTTTAGTGACTTTTCTTTCTATTGGCGCTTCTTTAGCGAAGCCGGGAATAATTTTTTCTAGACTGTGGGCATATAAACGACCGCCGGTCATATTCTTGCTACCAGCATAGTTACCGCGCTCGATTACGAGAACGTCTGCTCCCTCTTTTGCAAGAACATACGCCGCAACACAACCTGCAAGCCCTGCTCCTACGATAATGGCGTCAAATGATTCTTCTGACATACTCGTCACTCTCTAGGTATATTTGTCTACTCGCCTCTAATCTATTTTGCGATTAGAGGCGATTGAAATAACAATAAAAATTGTGTTTCAGTTAGGCTTTTAAAGCGCTAATTAGTGCAGGCATTACCTTGTTGATATCACCAACAATGCCGTAATCCACATATTGGAAAATAGGTGCATTCTTATCTTTGTTTACGGCAAAAATAGTTTGTGAACCTAAGGCTCCCACCATGTGTTGGATTTGGCCTGAAATACCTAGAGCAAAGTAGATCTCAGGTTTTAGCATCACGCCTGATACACCAATGTAGCGTTCGCGCTCCATCCATTTCTCTGTTTCAGCAATAGGACGTGAACAACCTAACTCGGCACCGATTAATGCACTGAGTTCACCTGCCACTTGTAGGTTTTCTTGGCTACCGATCCCGCTACCAACACCAACAACACGCTTGGCTTTGCCTAGGTTTACGCTTTCGCCTTGTTTAGCGCGGCGCTCTATACATTTAATTGCTGATGTAGGTTCGACAAACGCCACATTAACCGCTTCACCTGTGCGAGTGGTATCAGCTGCTGGCACCTCATAAGCACCGCTGCTTAAGGTGATAATGGCGACTGGGCTATTGATTTTCTCTTCTGCGATGGCTAAACCGCCGTAGGCCATGTGCTTAGCACGTACGCCATCTTCGATGCTAACTTCAGTCACATCGTTAACAACACCGGCTTGTAACTGAACACCTAACTTACTGGCTAGTGCCTTGCCGCGTTTTGTTGGGGCAAGTACCACCAAAGTGTTGTCGTTAGCGGCTGAAATAACTTGCGCCATAGTGTGGCTGTAGTCTTCAGTAATTTTTTGGCTGTCTTTGTCGCCTAGGTAGTACACATGGGTTGCACCATATGAATAGGCTGTAGCGATATCGGCTTCGCTGCCGATGACAAATGCCGATACTTTTTCGCCTAACGCTACGCCAGCTGCGATCATTTCAGGTAAACGGGAAGCGATATCGCTAAATACCCAAATATTAGATAGTTTGCTCATCATTTATCCTTAATTAGTTAAGTGCTTTACGTAAGTGTTCTGCGAATTGGGCGATCTGCTGCTCGTCATCACCTTCGATAATAATTTTCTGACGTGCTTTCTGTTCAGGTGCGATAACCGAAACCAGTTCAACTAACGCTGGAAACTCGCTTAACTCAATATCAGAGGCGCTTAGGCTGGTGACAGGTTTTTTCGCAGCCGCAAGAATCGTCTTCATCGAAGGGATTGTTGGCTCGTTAATATCTGCAGAAACAGAGATGACAGCCGGTAGCGTGACTTCTAACACTTCCACTTCATCATCTAACGATCTTTCAACTGTGAGTTTGCCTGGCTCGGCCGAGATGATTTTGCTTACGGCATTGATATTGGCTACACCGAGTAACTCGCCTAACTGTACGCCAACTTGTTGCGCATAAAGGTCGCCAGAACCATCACCACAAAGAATGAGGTCAAAACCATTTTTTTGTGCTGCAGCCATTAATACGCGAGCGGTTTGATGAGGTAGAAGCTGTTCAAATTTTTCGTCAACGATAACGGTTAAGTCATCGGGTCCACGAGAAAGAATGTCTTTGCGTGCTTTAGGGTTTTCTAGTGCCTTGCCACCCACACTCATTGCTGTGATGCTAGCGCCATCGACGAGTCCCTTGATCGCTACACCCGCTTCAACCGCACATAGGTCGAATGGGTTAATTTTTGGGGCCGCCTTGTTGGTATCTAAGCTGCCATCAGCAGTAACTGCGATATCTTGCTCTTCTGGCACTAATTTGTAACACGTAATAATTTTCATTATTTCTCCCGTTAAAATATTAAGTATTGATAAACCTAATATAAAAATGGACTGTAGAATCACCACTTATTATCCGTTTTTCTGAAACTTAACTTCTATCTAGTGGTGTCAGTTAGTCAAATAGGTTTAAAATTACTGATTTATATAAAACGCTTAGTTAGTTGAAAAAAGTTTTTATATATTCTTAAACGTTTTTTGCTGCCTAACGTTGTAAGTTGAATCAATTATAGGACCATAAATTAGCAAGCTAATGTTATATTGGTCACACTTATTAATCGATGCTTGGTTAGTCTTTCTAACAGAGATATTAGTTACTCTAATAGGCTTTGCTTATCGGTTTTTAAGTTAATTTAATAACCTTATTAGGTTTGCTAATAGTGGATTTTAGAGCGACTAATGTGGCTATTAGTTATTCTTAAAAAGTGGCTGTTAAGTAATTCTAATACGCTTATTAGAATTATAGTTTTCCGGTTGTGCTACTGTTTTTTATGGTGCGTTTCAGGCTGGTTCTGGCTTAAGAAATTGTAGCGGCTCAAATTGGACGTTCGTTGTAATTATATGTTTTCTCAGCTCTTTTTGGTCATTACTCTTGCAGTTATTTAACGCTGTAGTGGCATAGTGGAAGTGACTTTTTGTTATTGTTTACTTATCGATTTTCAATTGATTTATTTAGTGTGTATCGCAACTTTTATCCCCCTAAGTTTCTATTTCAAATGAACGTGATAACGATCACTGTATACCCAAATATTGGCTGGCATGATTCTTACGCAAATCAGCGGGCTTGAAATAACTAATTAATTATCTATAAGCGTATTTGGTTTTATAAATAATTAACTTTATTGTTTGGTGATTGGTTTTGTTTGCTAGTTATATTTATTGAGTAGTGATTTATAACTAAAAGTAAATAATTAAATTCTAAAGTACTTAGTTTGAAACTTTAACAATTATCCTCCTAAAACAGAGAGGGAGAAGTATTGATATGAACGATAAAACGATGGATGTAAATGCCACTGTTGGGAAGAAGAAGGTCACAATTGACCCCATTATCTTTTTTCCTTCATTAATTGCCGTCATATTACTTTCTTACTTTACGGTAAGAGATTTAGATGCGGCTAACGTTGCGATTCAAGAAGTATTCCACTATTTAACTCACTCTTGGGGGTGGGCGTTTGAGTGGTATATGATCTTTATGGGAGCTGGTTGGGCTTGGTTAACATGGGGACCATACTCTAACAATCGCTTAGGTCAGGAAAAGCCTGAATTTAGTACTGGAAGTTGGATCTTCCTAATGTTTGCTTCTTGTACTTCAGCAGCGGTGCTGTTCTGGGGCTCACTAGAAGTTTATTACTACGTGACTTACCCGCCATTCGATCTTGCCCCATTATCTGTCCAAGCTAAAGAGTTAGGGCTTGCATATAGCTTATTCCACTGGGGTCCACTTCCTTGGATGGGTTATGGCTTCTTTACTGTGGCACTCGGTTACTTCCTTTTCGTTAAGAAAATGGACGTGGTTCGCCCAAGCGGCACCTTAGAGCCTGTGTTAGGTAAGCACCATAAAGGTTTCATCGGTATCTTTATCGACAACGTCTATGTGGTTGCATTGATCCTTGCGATGGGTACCAGCTTAGGTCTAGCGACTCCTCTGGTTACTGAATGTATTCAATGGCTATTCGGTATTCCACGTACCCCTGAAGTTGACACCATCATTATCTCTGCATGGATCATCTTCAACGCTATCTGTGTGGCCTTCGGTCTAACTAAGGGCGTTAAGATTGCCAGTGACCTACGTAGCTACTTAAGCATCATCATGTTGGTGTGGGTGTTCCTTATCGGTGCAACCAGCTTCACCATCAACTATTTCACCGATTCTGTCGGGGTTATGTTAGAGCTTCTTCCTCGCATGTTGTTCTATACAGCGTCAGTGAGTGGCGGCAGCTTCCCTCAAGACTGGACCGTATTCTACTGGGCTTGGTGGGTAGTGTATGGCATCCAGATGTGTATCTTCTTAGCTAAGATCTCTCGTGGCCGTACTGTACGCGAACTCTGTTTGACTATGGTTGCTGGTCTAACTGCTTCTACCTGGTTCCTATGGACCATCCTAGGCAGTAACACCATGAGCTTGATGAATGAAAACCTTGTCAACATGCCTCAGCTTATTGAGCAGTATGGCGCGGCGAGAGCCATCATCGAAACATGGGCTGCATTACCTTTCAGCACAATCACAATGTGGGGCTTCTTCATTCTATGTTTCCTTGCCACTGTGACCTTAGTTAATGCCTGTTCTTACACCTTAGCCATGTCGACCTGTAAAGGTGCCGACGCTGATAACGAACCACCTATCTGGGTTCGTGTGGGCTGGTCTGTACTTGTGGGTGTTATCGGTATTGTTCTGTTATCACTGGGTGGTTTGAAGCCGCTGCAAACGGCAATTATTGCCGGTGGTGCGCCGCTGATTATCGTCAACATCATGATCATCGTCTCTTTCTTAAAAGATGCTCGTAAAAATAATTGGAAACCTGTCGGTGAAGAGGCTTAGCCACACCTGGGATCCACAGTTGAAATTGAGAGGAATAAATAATGGATTTTAAATTAACCGACGAACAAGAGCTTTTTGTAGCAGGTATCCGCGACTTAATGGCTAAAGAAAACTGGGAAAGCTATTTCGCAGAGTGTGATGAGAATAGCCAGTACCCAGAGCGCTTCGTTAAAGAGCTAGCCGAGATGGGCATCGACAGCTTGTTATTGCCTGAAGAGCACGGTGGATTCAACGAAGGCATGGTGACGCTAGCCGTGATCTGGGAAGAGTTAGGTCGCTTAGGCGCACCAACATACGTGCTATATCAGCTACCAGGTATCACTACTATGCTAAGACACGGTAGCCCAGAGCAGATCGATAAGATCATGGCGCTTCGTGGTACAGGCAAGCAGATGTGGAACTCAGCGATCACTGAGCCAAGTGCGGGTTCTGATGTGGGTAGCTTGCTAACCACTTATAAGCGCCGTGATGGCAAGGTGTATTTGACCGGTAGTAAGTGCTTCATTACCAGTGCTGCGGGTGCACCTTACATAGTGGTTATGGCTAAAGATGCTGACTCTGAAAAACCAATCTTCACTGAGTGGTTTGTCGATATGTCTAAGCCAGGCATCAAGATGAGCAAGTTACCAAAGCTAGGCTTGAAAATGGATAGCTGCTGTGAGCTTCAGTTTGACGAGTTTGAGCTAGAAGAGTCAGACATGTTTGGTATTGAAGGTAACGGTTTCATGCGCGTTAAAGAGGAGTTTGACTCTGAGCGTTTCCTTGTGGCCCTAACTAACTATGGTGCAGCGTATTGCGCATTTGAAGATGCGGCTAAGTACGCTAACCAACGTGTTCAGTTTGGTGAAACGATTGGTCGCTTCCAGTTAATCCAAGACAAGTTCGCACACATGGCTATCAAGCTTAACAGCATGAAGAACATGGTTTATGAGGCGGCTTGGAAGTGTGATAACGGCACGATGACTTCAGGTGACTCTGCAATGTGTAAGTTCTACTGCGCGAATGCAGGCTTTGAAGTCATTGACTCTGCGATGCAAGTGCTAGGTGGTTATGCGATTGCTGGTGAGCACCGTATCAGCCGTATGTGGCGCGATATCCGAGTTGACCGCGTCTCTGGTGGTTCTGATGAAATGCAGATCCTGACCTTAGGTCGTGAAGTGTTAAAGCGTTACCGCTAAACATGCACTGATAACAGGCTAGGTACTGAGTAAGTGAGTACTTAGCCTGGACGGCAGCTAGATTGGGATTTGAGAGCCTCTTTTTAATTTTAAGCAGATCGACACTGCTTCTTAAATCCAGTGGGTTGCCGTTCATCACTGTAGTGCTTGGTAAATTCCAATTATGACTATCTTCTCGGCGCTGTTGTCGTGATGAATTTTTGTTCGAATATTTAGAGAGATGGGTATCATGTCAAATAAATTGTCCACACCTACGTTTGGTCCTCTTTCTGGTTTGAGAGTGGTGTTTTCTGGTATTGAAATTGCGGGTCCATTCGCAGCACAAATGCTTGCGGAGTGGGGCGCTGAGGTGATTTGGATCGAAAACGTTGCTTATGCGGATACCATCCGTGTACAGCCGAACTACCCAGAGCTATCACGTCGTAACCTTCATGCATTATCACTTAATATTTTTAAAGACGAAGGCCGTGATGCATTCCTTAAGTTAATGGAAACCACTGACATTTTCATCGAAGCGAGTAAGGGGCCTGCATTCGCTCGTCGCGGGATCACTGATGAAGTGCTATGGGAACGTAATAAGAAGTTAGTCATCGCTCACTTATCTGGCTTCGGTCAGTATGGCACCGATGAATATACTAACTTACCTGCCTACAACACGATTGCTCAAGCATTCAGTGGCTACCTAATTCAGAACGGCGATATCGATCAGCCAATGCCAGCCTTCCCATACACAGCAGATTACTTCTCAGGTATGACGGCAACTACTTCAGCACTCGCTGCACTATACCGTGTACGTGAAACCGGTGTCGGTGAAAGTATCGACGTGGCTATGTATGAAGTGATGTTGCGTATGGGTCAATACTTCATGATGGATCACTTCAATGGCGGCGAAGTTTGCCCACGTATGACTAAGGGTAAAGATCCTTACTACGCAGGTTGCGGTCTATATAAGTGTGAAGATGGCTATATCGTAATGGAGCTTGTGGGTGGCATGCAGATCGAAGAGATGTTCAAGGATATGAATATCATGCATCTGTATGGTGGCGAAGAGATCCCCGCTGGTACACAGCTAATTCATCGTGTTGAGTGTCCATTCGGTCAACAGGTTGAAGATGCCTTAGATGAATACCTAGCACATAAGAGCATTGAAGAGGTGTTGGCAAGATTTGCCGAGCTAAACGTTGCTTGTGCGAAAGTCTTGACCATCCCTGAGCTTGATAGCAACCCTCAGTATATCGCGCGTGAATCGATTACTGAGTGGAAGAACATCGACGGTAAGACCTACAGAGGTCCAAACGTGATGCCTAAGTTCAAGAACAACCCTGGTCAGATCTGGCGTGGTATGCCAAAGCACGGTATGGACACGGCTGCAATCTTGGAAGATATCGGTTACACCGCAGAGCAAATACAGAGCTTAAGCGAGAAAGGCTTAGCAAAAGTATCTGAGTGTAAGTGAGGCTAGAAGAATGGATATCGTTGGTAGCAAAACATTAAGATGCATGTGGGATGAGCGTGCTCGTAAATTTAGTAATAACACAGCGTTGGTTTATGAGGATGCTGCCGGCGATGTCCAAGAGTTTACCTATAGTCAACTGAACGACGAAATTAATAGAACCGCTAGCTTATTTTTGAGTCTAGGCATTAATAAAGGTGATAAAATTGCGGTGCAGTTATATAACAGTCCGCAGTTTATTTTCTGTTGGTTTGGTTTAGCTAAAATAGGCGCAGTTATTGTGCCTATTAATAACCAATACTTATTTGATGAGAGTCTATTCATTATAAATAAGTGTGATGTTAAAGCCGTCGTTATTGAAGAAGAGTTTCTCGCTATTTATAGCAAGATGAAACAGCAAGTAGGTAACTCAATAAATAATATTTTGGTTACAAGAACGACTAACCCTGAGATATCGGAATCGATGAACTTCGATATTCTCGTGAGTCAGCAAGCGGCTGAGTTAGTCAAACAGATCACCATTAGTAGTGACGATGTGGCCGAAATATTATTTACCTCAGGTACAACATCGCGGCCAAAAGGTGTGGAGATCACCCATTGTAATTTGCAGTTTGCAGGCTATTACACGGCGTGGCAAACCTGCCTGAGAAGCGATGATACCTACTTGAGCATGATGCCGAGTTTCCACATCGACTTTCAATGTAATGCCGCCATGGCAGCATTTACCGTTGGCGCTAAGTTGGTGATGCTAGAGAAATACAGCGCACGTAAGTTCTGGCAACAGATCTGTGATTACAAAGCGACGATTACTCACAGTATGCCTATGATAGTTCGCACCTTAATGCTGCAGCCTAAAGTGGCAACTGAGCGTGACCATTGTCTACGTGACATGCTGTTTTTCTTACATATTTCAGATCAAGAGAAGTTGGATTTTGAAACCCGCTTTAATGTGCAATTGTTTAATTCTTATGGCATGACAGAAACCTTAGTGGGCCTGATTGGTGATAGCCCCGCAGAGGAGCGTCACTGGCCGTCAATAGGCCGTCCCGGCCTAGGTTATGAAGCCAAAATTGCCGATGAAAATGGCCAAGAACTGGCTGCGAATGTGGTGGGCGATCTTTGGGTGAAAGGTGTACCCGGTCGCACGATCATGAAGGGCTACTATCAAGACCAAAAATCGACTGAAGAAGTATTAAGTGCCGATGGTTGGCTCTATACCGGTGACAAAGCCTATGTCGATGAAAGTGGTTTATTTTACTTTGTCGATAGAAAGACAAACATGATAAAGCGCTCTGGTGAAAATATTTCCAGCTCCGAAATTGAAAAAGTTTTAATGTCCCATCCCTATATTCTCGATGCAGCCGTTATTGGCGTGCCAGATTTAATTCGCGATGAGGCCGTTAAAGCATTTGTCATATTTAATGAGGGTGTGTCTTTAAGTGTCGAGCAAATTTTACAGTACTGTGCTGAAAATATGGCGAAATTTAAAGTTCCATCTTTTATCGAAATAAAAAAATCTTTTCCAAGAACCTGTACCTGCAAAGTACAAAAAAAACTTCTAATGTGAAGTTAACTTAATTAGCTTTTAAATAAATGAGTCTGAAGTGGCTCTATATTGGAGTATTAGCATGAGTGAATCATTACACGTTACCCGCAATGGCGCTATTTTAGAAATTACTCTTGATAGACCAAAGGCCAATGCGATTGACGCAAAAACAAGTTTTGAAATGGGTGAGGTCTTCTTAGCGTTCCGTGAAGATCCTGAGTTACGTGTGGCGATTATCACGGGTGCTGGTGAGCGCTTCTTCTCTGCAGGCTGGGACTTAAAAGCGGCTGCCGAAGGCGAGGCTCCCGATGCGGATTTCGGTCCAGGCGGATTTGCAGGCTTAACTGAAATTTTTGATCTTGATAAGCCAGTGATTGCAGCTGTAAATGGTTACGCATTTGGTGGTGGATTTGAGCTGGCGTTAGCGGCCGACATGATTGTCTGTTCTGAAAATGCCAGCTTTGCGCTGCCAGAAGCCAAGCTAGGTATCGTACCTGATAGCGGCGGTATGTTGCGTCTACCTAAATTATTACCACCTGCAATCGTGAATGAATTGATGATGACCGGCCGTGGCATGGGGGCAGAAGAAGCACTGCGCTGGGGCGTGGTAAACCGTGTGGTAGAAAGTGAGCAATTAATGGAAAGCGCTCGTGAATTGGCGCAACAGATTGCCCAAGGCGCACCATTAGCGATCGCAGCGATCAAAGAGATCTACCGTGAAACGAGTGAGCTTTCAGTGGAAGAGGGCTATCGCCATATTCGCGCTGGTGGCCTGAAAAACTACCCATCGGTTCTGCATTCTGAAGACGCATTAGAAGGCCCGTTAGCCTTCTCTGAAAAGCGCGACCCTGTGTGGAAAGGTAGATAGGTTTCAAGGTGTTTACGCTGGATAAAGCCTGATATTTCTATGAGATATCGGGTTTTATTTTAACTGTTTGTCGGTAATGGAAGGATTTACAGATGGCGTTGAAATTAGAGATGCAAGGGCAAACCTATGGCCCATTCGTTAATGAGTATACCGCTAGAGATGTGATGCTGTTTGCACTGGGCTGTGGCGCGGGAAGCGATGGTAAAACCGATCTCGATTATGTGTATGAAAAGCAATTAAAAGTATTGCCAATCTTTGCAGCAACCCAAATCGTCGATGCCGAGGTGACTAAGACGATAGATTATGGCTTTAATTGGGGCGGCTCTTTGCATTGGGGCTTCGATCTGCATATCCATCAGCCACTGCCCACCAACCCCGGGAGGTTGACCACTAAGGTACTGTTGAAAGGGCTATTTGATCGCGGTGAGGGAAGGGGCTGCTTGGCTCAACACATAGGTGAAACCTTCGATGAAGCGGGCACTAAGCTGTTTACCAACGAAAGCTGGGATTGTGCCTTATATGACGGTGGTTTTGGCGGCCCCAAGGCGCCTCAAGACATTGTCGAGATCCCCGACCGTGAACCTGATTTTGAAATCGAGCAAGACATTCCATTAAACCAAGCACTTATCTACCGTTTATCTGGCGATGATCATCCGCAACATGTGGATTGGGAGTATGCCCAGGAGTTTGGCCATCCTAAGCCAAATCTACATGGAGTCAGTACCGCTGGTGTCGCTTGTCGTCATGTGATCCAAGCTATGTTCGCCGGTGAGCCTGAACGTCTGACGCGCTTTAAGACTCGGCTGACTAAATCCTTGTATCCGGGCTGCAGAGTCAAAACTCAGATCTGGAAATGGGGCGAGAATTGTGTCCATTTCAGAGTCGCGGATGCAAATGCTCCCGACACCTTCTACCTCAACTTTGGTCTCGTTGAGTGGAAGTAAGCCTGTATAGGGGGGCTTTGCCCCCTGTTTAGAAAAGGGGGAGAGCTTAACGACATCTGTATTTAGCAGTTAGGTCTTAATGTTAGAGACCTAACTGCTAAGTAGAGAGCCGTGTGAATTTATGAAGAGTAAAAAAGTTTATGCCCTGCTATGAATTTGAAGGATTAGTACCCGTTGTCGATCCAACTGCTTATGTGCATCCAACAGCAGTACTGATTGGTGATGTCATTGTTGAAGCTGGAGTGTATATCGGCCCCAATGCTTCATTGCGTGGCGACTATGGCCGCTTAATCTTGCAGCGTGGCAGTAACCTTCAAGATGGTTGCATCATGCACGGTTACTGCGACATGGATACGGTCGTCGAGCTAGATGGCCATATTGGTCATGGGGCGATTTTGCATGGCTGCGTAATCAAGCGTAACGCCTTAGTGGGAATGAATGCCGTGGTTATGGATGGTGCGGTCATTGGTGAAGATAGCATTGTCGCCGCCATGAGTTTTGTTAAAGCTGGCTTTCAAGGTGGGGCTAAACAGCTGCTAATGGGCCAGCCCGCAAAAGTGGTGCGTGAGGTGACCGAACAGGATCTGCACTGGAAGGGACTCAATACGCTGGAGTATCAAGTCTTAGCCCAGCGTTCAGCAAAAACAATGCAGTTGGTCACGCCGCTAACTAGGCCAGAAGCCAATAGGCCAAGACTGAAAGGGGTGACTGAAGTGCAACCCAAGGCATAGCCTGCATAAGTCGATTAATCAATGCCGCCTGAGCGAGTCGTAGGGGCTCGAGGTTTAAGGGGAATGCGATCCCGATAACGCTTAAACCGATTAGCGCCTCAGGCGGCACACCTCATGATTGCAATATTAAGCTGTCGTCCCCGCGTTGGGACGATGATAGAGAAGGAAAGTGGTATGCCGTTAGATCCCAAAGTCGCACTGTATTTACAACAAGTTCGCGAGTCCGGTGCCAAGGCCTATGAAGATATGACCCCAGCGGAATCGAGACGTATCGATATGAATGAACTGACCAAAGCGCGGGCAGAGCGAGTGCTTGAGAGCGTAGCTGCGATTGAGCATAGCTTTATTCCCGGCCCCACAGCCGATCTTCCTGTGCGAATTTATCGTCCAACAGTTTGTGCCAATGATGAACCTCAGCCTGCCATCATTTTCATTCATGGTAGCGGTTGGGTGGTATCGAATATCGAGACCAACGATCATTTTAGTCGTGCGCTTGCCAATCGCACAGGTTCTGTTGTGGTAGCAATTAATTACCAGAAGGCGCCTGAGCATAAGTTCCCTATTCCAATGGATGACTGCTATGCATCGACATTATGGATCTTTGAGCATGCAAGCTTGCTGGGATTGGATCCAAAGCGTATCGGTATTTTGGGAGACAGTGCCGGTGGAAACCTTGCGGCCGCAGTCACCCTAAGGCTGCGCGATGAAAAAGGGCCGCAATTGGCGTTTCAGGCTTTGGTCTACCCGGCAGTACAGTATGGTTGGCAGACCCCATCGGCCATCGCCCACGCAGAAGGTTATCTATTACAGCAGGCGAGTATGAAGTATTACTGGGGGCATTATTTGCGCAGTGAAGCCGATGCACAAAACCCCTATTGCTCTCCGTTAAATGCACAGAGTCATAAAGATTTGCCGCCAACCCTGATCTATACCGCCGAATTCGATCCCTTGTGTGACGATGGTTATCTCTACGCACGGGAATTGCAAGGCTGTGGGGTAAAGGTTAAATACCGTTGTTTCGATGGTGTGATCCACGGCTTTATTAAAATGCTTGGAGTATTTGACCAAGCAGACGAGTTTCTCAATGAGTTTAAGCAAGATCTGATTGAGATCTTGGAATGATCCACTGAAATTTGCTTTTGCATGTGTTCGCAAAACGAACAGTTTCGTGAGCTTGTTCGAAGATCTGTTAACTTGTTCCCTTGAGTGAATGAATTCATATTTATTGTGGTCACAGTTACATTTTTACGCTCAAGGCTTGTGCTAATCTCGAGCATCATGCACTTAAACTATGTATATAAAATATGAATCATAATATCCCATTAAGGGCGTTACAGGTTTTCGAATCATGCGCAAGGTTGGAAAGTTGCTCACTCGCTGCGAATGAGTTATGCATCACTCAGAGTGCGGTCTCGCAACAGATAAAGCTGCTTGAAGATTACTTCTTAGAAAAGCTGTTTCATCGCAATGCCGGCAAGATCACCTTGACTGAGTCAGGCTTGGAGTTGAGGCAAAGGCTAGCGCCAGTTTTTTATGATTTAAACAGTGTATGTGCGAGTTTAGTGCCTGATATGGCTAACGAAGTTAGGGTTCATTCCTATAACTCCTTAGCCGCCCGCTGGTTAGTACCTAAAATGGCGAAGCTAAGAGCAGAGCACCCAGAGTTCAATATCAATGTTGGTATGTTCCAAGATGATGTCGAGATGAGCGATATGATCGCAGATATCTTTATCATCACCCGCGAATGCCAAGACGGCTATACCATTACCCCGTTAGTTGAAGAGAAGCTGGTGGCTTTTTGTAGCCCTGAATATTTGCAAAAACATCCAGAGATCTCCTTGAGCACCTTCCATGAGCAGACACTGCTTTACTCAAAACATAAAGACTATGGTGTCGATTGGGAAGGCTGGTTTAGATATAACAAAGTTGCAGTCGGCCCCTTACAGCGAAAAATTATTTTCAATCATAATATGCTGGCGGTTCAGGCGGCAATTTTTGGTCAGGGGATCGTGTTAGGTTTAGAGCAAACACTACAGGTAGAGTTAGATTCAGGAAATCTTGTGAAGTTGGAGCTCCCCCATTGCTATACAGGCTGGACCTACTCAATTGCCTATAAGTCCTCGAGAAAACGAGACGCCCGTATAACTAAGATTGTCGATTGGATTATTAAAGAATATGCCGCGACAACGGAGTCTCAATAAGCCGAAGTCGCCGATAAAAGGCCGACTTTAACAAAGCCCTTACTCTCTCTCGGTGTTTGTTTGGTTTCAATTTTATTAGCATACCTTTTGACTAACGATATTAAAGGGGCTTCTCATGATTGAAAAAGGACAAACATTACCAGCTGGAACCTTGGCTGAGCTTACAAAAGATGGCGTGGTAACTCATGATATAACGGCGCTTTTTTCTGGAAAGAAGGTCGTTTTATTTGCGGTGCCGGGTGCATTTACTCCCACTTGTTCAGAAGCACACCTTCCAGGTTTCGTGGTTTTTGCCGATCAATTAAAAGGTAAGGGCGTTGATCTTATTGCCTGTATCTCGGTGAATGACGCATTTGTTATGAAAGCGTGGGGCGAAGCGCACAATGCGTCTGAATTAATGATGTTGGCGGATGGTGATGCCAGTTTCACCAAAGCATTAGGGCTTGATATGGACACTGGAAACTTCGGCGGTGTTCGCTCACAGCGTTATGCGATGGTGATCGACAATGGCGTTGTGACCTTACTTAATGTCGAGGCGCCTAAATCCTTTGAAGTCAGCACGGCAGAAGCGATTTTAGCCGAGCTGTAAAACGGCTTTATTGTATCAAGCAGTCTTAATGTTAAGGCTGTTTATTCCGAGGCTAATTTCGATGCACGTTACACTTTGCTCTACCTCTGAGGCAATGATGGCCGATTGCTCAGATGCTGCCTTTGCATGATTTTTCATGCTGTTCATCGCTGTAGCGAAATCATCTAAATAACAAACCTGTTGCTGTGTGTGGCTGGCTCCTTGTTGCGCTGAGAGTGCCATATTGCTCGCTTGGGCCTGTACGCTTTGTGCGAGTTGCCACAGTTTTTGAGTTCGTTGTTTTTGTGTTTGTGTAGCGTGTTCTATGCCGTTCATTCTATGGTCTAAATCGCAATTAGCCGCAGTTAGCTGCTCTAAAATCCCCACGATCTCTTTGAGTGATATCTGCGTGCGTTGAGATAAGTTTCGCACCTCCTCAGCCACCACTGCAAAGCCGCGCCCCTGCTCACCGGCTCTGGCTGCTTCAATGGCGGCGTTTAGCGCCAATAGGTTGGTTTGCTCGGCAATATTGCTGATCACATCGATGATCCGCGACACATGGCTAACAGAAGTGGTTAGGCTAGAAAGGGCGTGATGGCAATGTTGCACTGCGCTTTGCGTTTCGTCGGTGGCGTTGAGCACAGCTTGCGCTTCTTGCTGACTTTGCAACATCTGCTGCTGGGTCTGCTGAGCGTTATTCTCCACTTTTTCAGAAGTGTCACAGGCTTCTTTAGCCAGCAGGCGAATATGCTCTGTTTGTTCTTGGGCGGTAAGCACAATTTGCTGGGTTTGCTCTGTACTAGTTGAAATGTGACCTATACGATTGACCAGTTGGCTTAATGAATGAGACACCTGAGTGATCTGCTTGCGCTGCAGTTCTTCCTCCTCCTCGAAGCGATCGAGCAGTTGATTGAAGTGGTGGGCAATTCCACCCGTTTCGCAGCGGCTATAGATGGCGATCCGTTCTCGGCTATTGCTTTCGGTGAGTTTGCGAAAGGCGTGGCTAAGCTGTTTTAGCGGTTTGACTACCCGCTGTTGTAGCAGGATCGGGTAAGCAACGGCAAATAAGATCAGTACCGAAACCATGGTATAGATAGCGAAGGTTAATTGTTGTTTTAGTTGTTGGTTTTGCTGACGTTGCTGGTCGCCCAAGACCATTAATTGTTGCTCAATAGTATTAATATCTTGATTCAAAAGCCGCTGGGAATCTTGGTTTTCAGTCAGCTGGTTATGGGTATTGCTGATCTCCTTACTGTACCGCTTAGTCAAACTTAACAGCTCTGCGATGGTATCTTCTCCAATTTCGATGGTTTCTGGCTCATCGTCGCCAAGGGAGAACTCATCTTGTTCCTCTGCTGTGTAGAGCCCAATAAGTGGCAGGTTTGTCAGTTGCTTGTTCCAAGCTTCAAGCTCATTGATGTGGCTTGATAGGATAGGTTTTAGGTGCTGTTGTTTACCGATCAGGTAGTTATCACTTAACTGCGAGAGTTTGTAGACAAGTGGAGGCAGGGCACGAGTTAATACCAAGTATTGGTTGGCTAAGTTTGGATGTTCATCTTGGCCAAGAATAGCGTAGTCGACCAAGTGATTATTGAAATTTAACATTTCAGATTCAGCATGGGCTAAAAGCTGTCTTGGGTTGCCTGATAATTTTCCTGCAGTGCGGTATTCACTGTTTAAGGCTTGGGTAAAGCGAGTGATGAACCGCTGCAGTTGCTCGGTATCAAGCGCATTTAGTTTAGCCATTTTCGTGGCCAACTCGGTTAATTTTAGCTTGGCATCTTCAAGTTTGATGCTATTGCCACTTAACAGGTAGCTGTCGATTTCTCGTCTTATATCGACTAGAAAGCTGTGCTGGATCTCTTGCAAGGCTGTTGTCTGCTGCTCTATATATTGACGTTTGTCGTTACTGAATAATAGGCTGGCCGCCAGCAATGCCGCGATAGCCACAAGTGCGATGGAAGCAGAAAGAGAGAGGGTGGATATTTTCATTGTACGCGCCAAGTTTAAAACATGGCGCTAGAGTATGGCATTTGGGTTACAGATAAATTACACAGAAACTATTCAATCGGTAACCAAACTTGAGCATGCAATCCGCCCTCGCTACGGTTGGTGAGGATGACCTTGCCCTGATGCCTATCGACAATACGCTTGATGATAGCCAGACCTAAACCCGATCCAACACTGCCGCGGGCCGTATCGCCTTGGGTAAAAGGCTGGAACAGTTTCGGGATCTGCTCTTCCTCAATCCCGGGGCCATCATCCTCGACACTAAAGCCGACATACTGACCATTAAACTGTGAATTAATCCGTACCCAGCCATTACCATAGCGGTAGGCATTTTCGACAAGGTTGCTGATCACACGTTTAATGGCAATCCCTTGCATCGGAATACTTGGACACTCACTAAGTTCTGAAGCTATCTTTCCTTCACGATTCGACTCGGCTTGAATCACATCCTGAATCAAATCATTAATTTGTTCGGGTTCTCGTGTACCTTCCTGATCTTGCCTGATATAGGAGATGAACTGATTAATGATGGCGTCCATATCTTCAATATCGCTGACGATGCCATCTTTGAGGTATTGGTCCTCTTCTACCATCATTTCTGAGGCTAAGCGGATCCGAGTCAACGGTGTGCGAAGGTCGTGGGAGATCCCCGCCATTAATAGTGCTCTGTCCTGTTCCAGCTGTTTCATGCTGTGAGACATCTGATTAAAGGTGTTGGTTACCTCAACTATTTCCGTTGAGCCACTTAACGGTAGCGGTTTCGGATAGTCACCTCTAGATACCGCAATAGCGGCCTTTTGTAGTCGTCTCAGTGGACGGTTTTGTTGGCGAGCAAACCACCATCCGCCCGCAACACTCAATGCGCCGATCACCATTAAGTATAGGGTTAGCGGTGAAAGACTTTTCTCATTGAGGCCGGTAAGCGGAACTCTGATCCAGATAGAAGGAGCCTGAGGGGGACGGATCCAGATCTCAAATTCTTCCCCCTGAGCGATACGCACCTCTGCCTCTCCACCTAGGTATTCGGACATCTGAGAGGATAAGAAACTGTAGTAAGTCGCGCGTTCGATGCCCGCTTGGCGAGCTTGCTTTTGGTTATAAAACTGCATGGTGTCATCACGCACCTTGGCGTTAAGGGCATCCACCATGGTGAGGTGTTCACGGCCGATATCGACGCCATCAACAAACAGCAGTTTGACCTGTCTGGCTATTAGTTGGTTGATTTGCTGATAACTGGGCTTAATGAAGTAAACGGCAACAGATATGTACGACACCAACTGATTTGTCAGCAGCAAACAGCCAATCAACATTACTGTTTGACTGAAGGAGCTGCGTGGCAAAAAGCGTTGCCACCATCGTCTGTTTAAAGCCACTTATCTATTTACGCGATTGGCCGTCAGGCACAAATACATAGCCAAGGCCCCATACCGTCTGGATATAGCGTGGGTTAGCTGCATCTTTCTCAATCAGACGGCGTAAACGCGAAACCTGCACGTCAATCGAGCGCTCAAGTGCTGAATAGTCACGGCCGCGAGCGAGATTCATTAGTTTGTCCCGTGAAAGGGGTTCCCGTGGGTGGCTGACCAGCACTTTGAGTACCGCAAATTCACCACTGGTTAGGGCGATACTTTCTTCTCCGTGGTACATCTCACGAGTCGCAAGGTTTAAGGAGAATTCGCCAAAGGTGATCTCTTCCTCTTGCTGGGTTGGAGCACCGGGTACATCTTGAGTCTGTCGACGCATCACGGCTTTAATCCGTGCCAGCAATTCTCTAGGATTAAATGGTTTAGGTAGGTAATCATCGGCGCCTAATTCTAGGCCTATGATACGATCGACCTCGTCCCCTTTAGCGGTAAGCATTACGATAGGGATAGGGTTACCCGTTTGGCGTAGTCGACGACAGATAGAGAGTCCATCTTCGCCGGGGAGCATAAGATCGAGTACCAGCAAGTGGAAGTTTTCGCGCTCGAGTAGGCGATCCATCTGCTCGGCATTAGCGGCGCTACGTACCTGGTAGCCTTGCTCCATTAAATAACGCTCTAACAATGCCCTTAGTCTCATATCATCGTCGACGACGAGAATTTTTGAGGTTTCTTGTCCCATGTTTAAGGTCCTTTTAACTCGGCGGCCACCTCTTATCGGTAGGCAAATATCTGATATTGAATATGATTAATCCTAATATAGCCGTTTTAATATGTTAATGACTAGCAGGCATTTCCTTCAGTGATGAGAAGGCTTATATTAGCTGGTGGTTTTTGTTGGCTAAGTGTTTGAATTTAATTTCAAAAGCGCGTACCCAACTGAGGGCGTAAAATTGTAAGCAAATTGAAATAGGTCATTATTATCTTTAAAAGCTGAATGTGACCTAGCTAAGCTTAGCGGAATTTATGCTATTATTTTTGTCCCTGAATTATGACCACTCCCTTTATAAAGTAGAACTTATGAGAACCGCTATCGTCACCCGTGAAGGTTTCGAGAAACTGCAAAAAGAGTTGAATTACCTTTGGCGCGAGCATCGTCCAGAGATCACTAAGATTGTTAGCTGGGCTGCGAGCTTGGGCGACAGAAGTGAGAATGCTGATTACACTTTCAATAAGCGAAAACTACGTGAAATCGACCGTCGAGTGCGTTACCTGCGTAAAACCCTCGAAAATGTACAAGTTGTCGATTACTCGCCGGCACAAGAGGGTAAGGTATTTTTTGGTGCCTGGGTCGAAATTGAGAATGATGATGGTGACAAATTGCAGTTTAAGATTGTCGGTTATGATGAGATCTTTGGTCGGAAAGACTATATCTCGATAGACTCGCCGATGGCTCGTGGTTTATTGAAAAAAGAGGTCGACGATGAAGCCGTGATCAAGACCCCTGCAGGGGAACAGACCTGGTACGTCAATCGCATCTCCTATCATGGCTTTGAATAGGCCTTTCTTCCTCATACAGCGTTTTTAGTTGCAGCCTTTTTCTAAGGCTGCAAGGTTTCGCCCCTCAAATAGCATATTTGTCTAAGCATTAGCATTAACCAAAGCCATGGGCTGTGGTATCTTTGGCGAAATACCGATTACCAACTAGGCTCGACCTCTATTTATGCAGAATATTGCACAGCTCATCGCTGAGGAACTTAATGTTCGCCAGCAACAAGTTATCGACACCATTTCATTACTCGATGATGGCGCTACCGTGCCGTTTATTGCCCGTTACCGTAAAGAGGCGACCGGCGGTTTAGATGACGTTCAGTTACGTACACTAAGCAGTCGCTTAGGCTACCTGCGGGATCTTAATGACCGCCGTAACGTTATCTTATCGAGTATTGAAGCACAGAGTAAGTTAACGCCAGAGTTGAAGGCCGCAATCAATGCTGCAGATAGTAAGACTCGCCTAGAGGATCTTTACCTTCCTTATAAGCCAAAGCGTCGCACCAAGGGCCTAATTGCCATTGAAGCCGGCATCGAGCCATTGGCCGATTATCTATTGGCCAATCGTCAAGCCGACTGCGAAGCGGTTGCTAGCGAGTACATCAATGCCGATGCGGGTTTTGCCGATGCTAAAGCCGTGCTCGATGGCGCGCGTTTTATTTTGATAGAGCGCTTTGCAGAAGATGCAGAGTTGCTACAAAAAATTCGTGTTCAGCTAGAGCAAAATGCCCAGCTTGAAAGTCGAATGGTCAAAGGCAAAGAGAAAGAAGGCGCCAAGTTTAGAGATTACTTCGAGCATTCAGAAAAGCTTGCCAAGGTGCCATCTCACCGTGCATTGGCGATGTTGCGTGGCCGCAATGAAGGCATGCTCAGTTTAAGCATTAATGCTGATCCTGCTCAGGATCCTAAGCAGGCGAGTTATTGTGAAGTGATTATTATGGATCACTTCAAGTTAGGTTTAGGCGATAGTAATGTCGATGCATGGTTGAAAACCGTAGTTGCTGCGACTTGGAAGGTTAAGATTGCCCTGCAGATGGAAACCGAGTTTCTAGGTTGCATGCGTGATAACGCCGAGCAAGAAGCGATTAAGGTTTTTGCCCGTAACTTAGGTGATCTATTGATGGCGGCCCCAGCTGGTGCCAAGGCTACTCTGGGCTTAGACCCAGGTTTACGCACCGGTGTGAAAGTCGCTATCGTTAACGATACGGGTAAGTTAGTTGCGCATACCACTATCTTCCCCCATGCGCCGCAAAATCAGTGGGATAAGTCGGTAAGAACCTTAGCTAACTTAGTGAAGATGCATAAGGTTGAGCTGATTGCTATCGGTAACGGTACAGCTTCTCGTGAAACAGACAAACTGGCGGCGGATCTGATCAGCCAAGTGAAGGCCGAGTTACCTAAGTTAACAAAGATTATGGTTAGCGAAGCGGGCGCTTCTGTCTATTCGGCATCTGAGCTAGCGTCAGAAGAATTTCCGGATATCGATGTGTCTATTCGAGGCGCTGTATCGATTGCACGCCGTCTACAAGATCCATTGGCGGAGCTGGTGAAGATTGAGCCTAAGGCTATCGGTGTGGGTCAGTATCAGCACGATGTGAGCCAAAGCCAGCTTTCAAGTTCCCTAGAAGCCGTAGTTGAAGACTGTGTGAATGGTGTTGGTGTCGATGTGAACATGGCGTCGGCGGCGTTGTTAGCACAGGTGGCTGGTCTAAATAAAACCTTGGCGCGTAATATAGTGATGCACCGTGACGAGCAGGGACGTTTCAATAACCGTAAGGCACTGCTTAAGGTTGCACGTCTCGGACCGAAAGCCTATGAGCAGGCGGCGGGTTTCTTGCGTATTCGTGAAGGGGAGAATCCACTCGATGGCTCTTCAGTGCATCCAGAAGCATACTCATTAGTAGAGTCGATTGCGGCCGCTAAAGGCATCTCTGTTGCCGAGTTAGTGGGTAACGCTGAGTTACTTAAATCCCTTGAGGCGAAAGATTTTATCACCAGCGAGTTCGGTCTACCGACCGTCACAGATATTCTTGCAGAGCTTGATAAGCCAGGACGCGATCCTCGTGGTGAGTTTAAGACGGCGACCTTTAAAGAGGGGGTTGAAGAGATAAAAGATCTGCAACTGGATATGATCTTAGAAGGTGTGGTCACTAACGTGACTAACTTTGGTGCCTTCATCGATGTGGGCGTTCATCAAGATGGTTTAGTGCATATCTCATCGATGACAGACAAGTTTATCGATGATCCACACAAGGTGGTTAAAGCTGGCGATATCGTTAAAGTTAAGGTAATGGAAGTCGATGCCGAGCGTCGCCGTATCGGTTTGAGTATGCGTCTTGATGACAAGGCCGGTGATGCGCCTAAGAGTGCGCCACGTCCAGCTCATAATAAAGCGAACTCAAATAAGGGCGGTGCTAATCAACAGCGTGGTCAGCAAAAGACTCATAAGCCGAAGCAACCAGCTAATGCGGCTATGGGCAATGCTTTCGCCGATGCGTTCGCTAAACTGAAGAAGTAATCCTAAGTCCGATAAAGCGCAACGTGAGATACAAAAAAACCGACAACTGAGTTTGTCGGTTTTTTTATGCGGTCTCTAAAAAGCCGGGGGGATTATTGGGCTCAGTGCGCTGGTGGTAAAACGCTTCTATACGGACGCCAAAAGCTTGATAAAACTGTAGGGGCTCATTAGGCATGGTTGTTTTGTTTTCACTCTTCACATCGCTACTAGCAACAACTTGTTCTGGGATCTTGATATCGCTGCGCTTGAGTGGCCTGCGTTGGCTAAGCAACTGTTTTAGGTTGAGTGCGGTATGCTGTTTCTGCTTTTCTTGACCCGATTGCTCTTGCTGTTGGGACTGACCCTGCTGCTTCTGTTGCACAGACTCGCGCAGCTTAGCTTGGCTTTGAGCATGTTCGGCAGTACGTTCATGTTGTGGATTAAAGGCACGCTCTTCGTGGCCTTTAGTTGCTTGCTGTGGGGGGATAATCGGTGGACGCTGTTGACCATCCGTGCGCGCAGAATCGGTTGCAGCATTAGATGTTGCAATCGGCACGTTGGGATAGTTGGTCACCACTAACATAATGTTCCCCTATAAAGTCTCGATTAAATATTAACCAATTCGGGGCGGGAAATAAAGCTAACAATATTGACTAGTTGGCTTTATGTTGGGCAAATCTAGAATAACAAAATGCTTTTATATCAGACTAGTTCATCTAGCCATTGATTAAAGCCTTCGACAAACTCCTGCTGATGGCTAATAAACGGTGCGTGGGAGGCTTTGTTGATTAGTAGGTCTTGGCTTCGGCTAAGTTGCGGCATCGTAGTGATGACTCTACGGGGCACTAGACCATCTAATCGTCCCCAGACTCTGAGCCAAGGTTGACCAATCTGGGCTAGCTGGCTGCGCAGATCGACACGTTCCAGCATGGTTAATCCTTGGGCTAATGCAGATTGCTGTGCTTTAGGCTTAGCCAGCACTAATTCACGTAGCTGTTTGATATCGCCTTTGGCGGTTGCACTTCCCATGGCCTGAATTGCAAGAAAACGCTCAACGGTTTTATCGAGATCGTGGGTCAGCTGTTGCGCGAATTGATTTAATACTTCAGGTGCGATCCCTGGCCAGTTGTCATTGGCCATAAAGCAAGGGGATGATGCTATGGTGCACAAGGCTGAAACACGTCGCGGATGGTGTATGGCGGCAAGTGTTGCGACTAACCCTCCCAAAGACCAACCAGCCCAGATTGCCTGTTGTGGCACAACCTCTAAGATAGCATTAAGCCAGTCGTGGATATCTCCCTCAACGGCTTGGCTATCGCCAAATCCCGGCAGATCAACGAAGTGAATCCTATACTTAGTCAATGCGCCTTGCAGTGGCGCAAATACGGCGCTGTTAACCCCCCAACCATGAAGCATCACTAGATCGGGCCCTTCGCCGATAGATTCGATATATAGCTTGGTTAAACTCATTTTATGCCTCATGGGTTAGCGTTGAGACTTAACAATGAAAAGGAATTCATTATCAAGAAAGCACCTTGGACTCGGTGGCTGGCAGCAATTTTACCCAATCGCTGTTTAATGTGCCATCAACAGATAGAGTCTAGTAACCGAGGGGTCTGCAGCGTGTGCTTGCATGCCAGTCGTTATCAAACGCCAGTTTGCTTGGGATGTGGTGGTGAGATCCCGCTGCTAATGGCTTTTTGTGGCCATTGTCTGGCATCGACACCTTTAAGTGTTATCGCTCCCTGTAGCTATCACCAAGGTCTAGGCCATTGGATTGGACAGATAAAGTATCAGGCGCAGTTTGCTGTGATAGATGTGCTGGTCGATGCGCTAGTGCAGCGTATTCTATATCTAGAATATTTAGGTTTCACCGATCTGCCGCAGGTGTTGATAGCGGTGCCACTACATGAAAAAAGACTACAACAACGCGGTTTTAATCAGGCTTGGCTAATCGCGCAGGCACTTTCTAAGCGTTTGGGGATCCCCCTTGTTGATAATGTACTGCTAAGAGTGAGAGAAACTCAGCCTCAGGCGGGACTGTCAGGTAAGTTGCGCCGTAAAAACCTTAAAGATGCCTTCACTCTCTCTGACGATTTTAACTGGCAGCGAGTGGCGTTAATTGATGATGTGGTGACCACGGGTACCACGGTGGATGAGATTGCGAGACTATTGCAGCGAAAGCACACTCAGGTACAAGTTTGGTGCCTAGCGAGAGCCGAGGCACCAGGAAAATAGTGTAATGATATGGTCACAAGGGCCATGTCTACGAGTATTAATGTAGCGCCGGAATGAAGTAGAGCGCATTGGCGTAGGCTTTCTCAGCTCCAAGCCAAATATTTCTGAACAGCAGATTATCGGCTAGCGCTACCACGGCGCCCTTGTTACGTGACTCGATAATCATTGCGGGGGAATGACTAAAGCTGCTCTGGTACTCTTTGGCCAGATAGCCGCTCAGCAGTGGCTGAGAAGCATAGCTCGCCGCGACTGAAAAGGCTTTGCTGCTCGGTGAGAAGCCTAATACTTTGTTTTTCATCACTGGCAGACGATCACCATTAAGCCCAAAGCTGAGAGGATGGCTCGTATCTAACTTTAGCTCGACAATCGCACCGCCAATCTGCTGTTTGGCATTGAAGTCCGATTTCTGCTCGAAGGACAATCCATCGGCAGTAAATAGCTGCTTATAAAAACGTTCACTGCGAAGATCGGTCGCGAGTAGGTTGGAGTCACTTAACCAATTCAGTGCGCCTTTTTGGGCAATGACTACACCACCTTCAGAGGCAAACTGACCCAGCTTGCGAGCAAGGCGATCATTTAAGGTTTTATAGTTGCCATCGGCTAGTAGTACATGGCTGTAATCGGTTAATGTTATTGATGCAAGATCGTTACTGTCGATGAGCGTGGTAGCTACGCCTAGAGTGTTATCTAAGTAGTACCAGAGCTGACCAACCTCGGCAATCGAAGTCCCTTTACCGCTAACAACGAGAGGTCGAATCGGCTTTATAGGCTTAAAATCAGGGCTGCCGAGATCGATTCCCTTAGTCGCGCTGCTGGTATTGGTCGCTATAACATCGACCTTAAACTCTTGTGCTAACTGTTTTACACCTTGGCGTATTTCACTCGCCGATAAGCCATCCTGTTTGAGTGGGACTTGCAGGGTTCCGGCTACAAAATCTATTTCACCATCACCAGTCAAAATACTAAATGGCTTAGCGGCAAACTTAACTTTTATCTCTTGATTGAGTAGTTGCTGTAGTAATACCGCGGCTTGGCTATCGCGCCAGTCAATGAGTAAGGCGACGGCATCATCATTCCATGTTGGTAATGAAAACTGAGCTGGGCTTTGGCTTAAAACAGTTAGCTCAAGTTTGACATTACGACGTACTGACAGATCGAATGCGTGTTGTAGGCTCCAGGTCGAGATATCATAAAAAGTCGGGTCGATAAATTCGGTTCTATCGTCAAACATTGCGCTAAGTAGTGCGCTTTGTGCCTGCTTGTTAGGGATAAAAATACTGCTGTCGACATCAAAATCCACGCCACCTTGAGTGAGTTTATTGGTGAGGTAGTAGTATTCGATCTGGTGTTGGTTGAGTAGATGGGCTAACGCTCGAATTCTGCTTGGGTCATTGTTCGTGCTGAGCAGCAACCCCGCTTGGCGAGGCTTTTTTCGCATCGCTTTTTGATGCTTGTCGTTAAAAAATTCCGCTTGGTATTGCTCTAGTTCAGACTTTAACGCTAGAGCGCCTTTTAGACTGGAAATGGACGTTGCATATTGGTTCTCTATAGCTTGTTGAAAGTGAACTACGCCATTGATTGAGTCCTGCTGTTGTCCACGAGCGCTGGCTTGCTCAAACAGCACGCCAATTGCGCCATTGATATCTGGGTAGGTAGAGCCTTTACCATAGAAGAAATCATCGAATAGTTGGCGGCTAAAATAGCTCTGTTTTTTCTCATCGAGTGCCGCTTGGTGATAGGCGGCGAGTTTTGCTGTTAACTTCTGGTTGCCTGCTGGTGTGAGTGGGTGGGTTCGCTCGGGCACGCCGGGCTGAAAAAAGTAACTGTAGTTATGGCCCATCTCATGGAAGTCACCCACATAGTGGGGTTGCCAGCGGTGAAATAGTGCTACGCGGCCTTGGGATTCGGGGTGGCGCAGGAATAGCCAATCGCGATTGAGATCGGCGAAGTAATGGTTGCTTCGACCCGTCGGCCAGCCCTGCTTATGCTCTTTATGATTGGGGTCGCTAACGACAACTTTACCTGCATAGCCATTGGCCCAAGTTGAAAATCGGTCGAGCCCGTCGGGGTTTTGGCTTGGGGTGATAAGAACTACCGCCTGTTCCAGCAACTCTGTGACCCACTTTTCTTCGCTGGTGGCTAACATATGGCTAAGTTGTAGTGCACTATGGGCGCCGCTGATCTCATCACCGTGAATAGAGTAGGCCAACCAGATGATTAGTGGTCCACCTTGCTTACCCTGGTATTTGATCTGCTGTCGCTGAGCTAAGATCTCATCGAGTTTGTTTTGATTCTCTACTGAGGTGATAACGGCGGTTAACTGCTGCCTAGCCTCATGGCTATGTCCTGTATTTTCCAGTGATACTCTGGGGTTTTGTTTGGCTATCTCTTTGAGGTAGTAATTGATCTGATCGTGGCGCAGTAAACGCTCTCCGAGGGGATAGCCTAAAAACTCCTCTGGACTAACCGTGTTTACGCCATATAGGGGACTGTCTGTTAAACGCGTCTTCTTCGCTTCGGCAAAAAAAGAGGATGATATTAAAAAGGCGTATAAAAAAACGAGGCAGATT
Organism: Shewanella sp. Isolate13; assembly: GCF_022398325.1. Lineage (GTDB taxonomy): Bacteria > Pseudomonadota > Gammaproteobacteria > Enterobacterales > Shewanellaceae > Shewanella. Next base: position 4,780 of record NZ_JAKEVD010000004.1, on the reverse strand, counting down.
CTGAGCATGGGTTTTTCATTATATTTATAATATTGTTATTAAATTAGCAGCTCGGCGTTGACAAAACCACAGCCGGATATGATAAAAAACTGTGATCTGGATGGTGTTTATTCTCAAACTGTGAGGGATAGGGGCTACAAAGGAGTGCAGAGTAAGAGTATTATAGGGCTAATTCTTACTAAAACACTCAGGTTTACTCCTGACGGAGCATGTTTTCATGATTACCATTTCCGAAGCAGCTCAGGCGCATTTTGTTAAATTGTTATCAGATCAGCCTGAAGGAACCCACATTCGAGTATTCGTTATCAGCCCTGGCACAGCTCAGGCTGAGTGTGGTGTTTCATATTGTCCACCCGATGCTGTAGAAGCAGATGATACAGAGTTAGAGTTCAATGGCTTTAGCGCCATGGTTGATGAGAAGAGCGCTCCTTTCCTAGAAGAAGCTAGCATCGACTATGTGACTGACCAACTTGGTTCTCAGCTAACACTTAAGGCGCCAAACGCGAAGATGCGTAAAGTGTCTGACGATGCGCCTTTGACTGAGCGAATCGAGTACATGATCCAGTCTGAAATCAACCCACAACTTGCCAGCCATGGTGGTAACATCATGCTAGTCGAAATCACCGAAGACGGCATCGCAGTACTTCAGTTTGGTGGTGGTTGTAATGGTTGTTCAATGGTTGATGTGACTCTAAAAGATGGCATCGAGAAGCAGTTACTTGAACAGTTCCCAGGCGAATTAACTGGCGTTAAAGATGTGACAGAACACCAGCATGGTGCTCATTCTTACCAGTAATACAGCGACATGAATAAATAAAACGCGACCAAATGGTCGCGTTTTTTATGCTTGAAGAGACGGTAATTAGTCCAGTACCAGCCTGAGTTTGAAGTAGTAGTGCAGCGATAATGAAGCACTACGAGCCAACATAAAACAGCTCATCGCTGCCCATAAGGCAAAGTTACCTTGTGGCTCTAACAGATACCAAACCGGGAAAAACACACCAAAGGTCGATAAGATCATGCTGTTACGCATCACCTTTCCTTGCGCCGCACCAATATAGACACCATCGAAAAGGTAGGAGCCAAAGGCGAGCAGAGGCAGGAATATCACCCAAATCAAGTATTGCTCGGCCACGGCTCGCACCTCACTGATACTGGTGAGCATAGAGATAATCTGTGACCCCACAAGGGTAAAGAACACCGTAAAACCTAGTGCAGCGATGGCGGACCAAGCCCAGGCGAGAGCCACAGATTCTTGCATTAAGCGGCTATTTTTCTGGCCATGAGCGCGTCCGACCTCGGCCTCAGCATAGTAGGCTATGCCATCGAGTGCGTAGGAGATAAGAAGTAGTAGGTTGAGTAACACCGCATTAGCGGCAACGGTGTTATCACCTAAGCCGGCCCCATAGAAGGTCATAAAAGCAAATGACAGCTGCAGACAAAGGCTACGAATAAAAATATCTGTGTTTAAACTCATTAGCTTGGCGTAGCTTTGCAGTGATAGTTGCTTGGCGATTTGAATCAGCTTAAAGTCACCGAGTTTGCAGAGCTGGCCGCGCACCATAGTCAGAGCCACTGCGAAGCCAGCAATATCGGCGCATACCGATGCGATAGCTGCCCCTTTTACGCCCCAGCCAAGCGCTAGAACAAAGAGAACATCTAAGACTATATTCACTAGGTTGGCTACAATCAGCTGCCACATCGCCGCTTTGGGCTGCTGCCTGCCGAGTAGCCAGCCAAGTAGTACTAAGTTCATCAGTGCAAACGGGGTCGACCAGATCCGGATCTGGAAATATTCCCGACAATAGCGTTCGACTTCGATACTGGCATCAGACATTGCCATCGCTAAATTAACGATAGGTAACTGTAGCGCTATGGCTGCAATACCGAACATCAGTGCTAGACTTGCTGCTTGTACCAAGAGTCTAAACTGTTGCTGGGTGTCGTTTGCACCATAGGCTTGAGCAACTAATCCTGTAGTTGCCATGCGTAAAAATCCTAGCAACCACAAAATTAAGGTTATAATCGTTGACCCAACTGCCACGCCGCCCAAATAATAGGCGTTACTAAGATGTCCAACAACGGCGGTATCGACGAGTCCCAGCAGTGGCACCGTGATATTTGATAAAATCATCGGCAGTGCGAGTGCAAGTAATTGTCGATTTTTTTGTGGGTTTAACAATAAGGCAATCATTCTAGAGGTCTAATATTTATGGTTAAAAACGTGTTGCTAGCGCTACTCGCGCTGACAGGTTTTTCGGCTCACGCGACGGTGATATTACAGTATCATCATGTTTCGGATAGTACGCCAGCGATCACCAGCGTTACCCCTGCTCAATTTAAAGAGCAGATGCAGTACCTGGCGGAAAACAACTTCAATGTAGTGCCACTTTCAACTGTGGTGGAGTCAATTAAGGCTAAGAAAGCGCTGCCTGCAAAAACGATAGCGATTACCTTCGATGATGGTTATCGCAGTATTGCTAATACAGCGCACCCCATTTTAAAGCAATATAAATTCCCCTACACCCTTTTTGTCTCGGTGGAGCCTATTCTAAAAGAGTATGGTGAAATGATGAGTTGGCAGCAGCTGATTACTTTATCTGAAGAGGGGGCAGAAATTGCCAATCACAGTTGGGGGCATGAGCATCTTATTCGTAAGTTGACGGGAGAAACCGATGCGCAATGGTTAGCGCGTATCGAGAGTAATATCCTACGAACAGAAAATGAGATAGCAAAGGCCACTGGTCAGAATCTGAAAATGCTGGCTTACCCTTATGGTGAATATAATGAGCAGATAGAAGAGATGCTCGACAAGCATGGCTTTGTGGCATTTGGTCAGCAGTCCGGTGCAGCGGGCCCTTATTCGCCGTTAACGGCACTGCCTCGTTTTCCTGTTGCTGGCGTCTACGCCGATCTAAATAGTTTAAAGGTGAAGCTACATAGTTTGAATATGCCAGTACTTGCCCAAACTAATAGTAACCCTGAACTTTCTCAAGGCCAATGGCGCCCAGAAATAAAGGTTACCTTGGATATGAGTGATATCAATGCCTCACAGCTAATGTGCTTTATTCAAGGTCAAGGGGCTAAGAAACCTAACTGGATCTCTGACAATGAGTTCAGCATTCAGGCTGAGCTGGATCTGCCCGCAGGGCGTTCACGTTATAACTGTACGGCTCCGAGTAAGAGCAAAGGAAGCTACTACTGGTTTTCGCAACCTTGGGTTCGACCAAAATCGAACGGACAGTGGATTGCTGAATAACATTTACCAAACACCCTATATAAAGGTGTTTAGCATCTTCCAAAGCCAGTAGCCGAGCTATACTCGTTACTGGCTTTTCATTATGTAATTGCTCGGTGTCTTCACCTTTACCTTATAGTAGAGACACTTTTCATATATATGGTTAGTGACTCTCTATATATAGCAAGATTCCTGTTTTAGTATTTAACTCCCTTTGACAGAAGCTTTCGATCGTAATCATGTGCTTAATTATTAAGAGCTGTGTATTTATGGTTGAAACTTGAGGCTTTTAAACGCCTCTTAATGGTTTAGTCATCGTTTAGCTTGCTAAAAAGAAGCTTTGATACGCTTTTAGCACTCTAGGTTGTGTGTGCTCGCTTCAGTTTTATTGTGTTTTTTGCGTAACTCTGTGGATAACTTGTTGGTTAACTGTGCCTAGTAAAGGTATAAAAATTAAATGTATTTTTCTTTCAAAAAGCGCTTGCGCTCGCCTCAAATCTCCCTATAATGCGCATCCACTGACACGGCACAGCAGGCCAACTACCCAGCGTAAACGCTAGATAGMACGGGACTTGCAGCGGTGTTAGGGATTCGAAAATCGGAAGAGATTTGAATCTGGTGACAAGCGGTTTAAGAGCTTCATTTGATGTGCCTTGTATAAAGAATCATCGCTTGAAAAACTTCTTAAAATAAACGCTTGACGCCAACAACGGGAAGTGTAGAATACGCAGCCCTAGCCACTTGGAACGGTTCGCTGAGAACGCCAAGCAGGCAACGCTCTTTAACAATATGACAAGCAAATCTGTGTGGACACTCCGCTTGCGCTCATCTTAAATCTCCCTATAATGCGCATCCACTGACACGGCACAGCAGGCCAACTACCCAACGTAAACGCTAGATAGCACGGGACTTGCAGCGGTGTTAGGGATTCGAAAATCGAAAGAGATTTGAATCTGGTGACAAGCGGTTTAAGAGCTTCATTTGATGTGCCTTGTATAAAGAATCATCGCTTGAAAAACTTCTTAAAATAAACGCTTGACGCCAACAACGGGAAGTGTAGAATACGCAGCCCTAGCCACTTGGAACGGTTCGCTGAGAACGCCAAGCAGGCAACGCTCTTTAACAATATGACAAGCAAATCTGTGTGGACACTCACAGAGATTAAGTTATTCGAAACTGTCTTCTAACGAAGCAGTCAAAAATTTACTTAATGAATGAGTGTTCATAGCAATATGTAATACAGAATTCGTTGAGCCGCTGATTTCACTCTTATTTATAAGAATGGATGAAGCAAAAAAAACTTTAATTGAAGAGTTTGATCATGGCTCAGATTGAACGCTGGCGGCAGGCCTAACACATGCAAGTCGAGCGGTAACACAAGGGAGCTTGCTCCTGAGGTGACGAGCGGCGGACGGGTGAGTAATGCCTAGGTATCTGCCCAGTCGAGGGGGATAACAGTTGGAAACGACTGCTAATACCGCATACGCCCTACGGGGGAAAGGAGGGGACCTTCGGGCCTTCCGCGATTGGATGAACCTAGGT
>NZ_JAKEVD010000039.1 GCF_022398325.1 Shewanella sp. Isolate13 | reverse complement strand
ACCTAACACCTAACACCTAACACCTAACACCTAACACCTAACACCTAACACCTAACACCTAACACCTAACACCTAACACCTAACACCTAACACCTAACACCTAACACCTAACACCTAACACCTAACACCTAACACCTAGCACCTAGCACCTAGCACCTAACACCTTTGTTTTTTCCTTAGCTGCTTGCTGCATTCTTATCCATACGGATTATTTAACGATAATATTGATTTACTTTTCTTAGCCTTATCGTATTTTACTCAGGTTTGGCTATAGTTTTTACACTTGACCGTCTCTTTTAACAAACCAAGATTTCGATAGAAATGATTAGATAAGGATTAGAGGTATGCTTGAGCAGATCACTGCGATGCTTGCTTTGCTAGGTGTTTTATCATTGTTTTGTCAGTGGATAGGCTGGAAACTTCGGCTTCCTGCGATTTTACCATTACTCCTGTGTGGTCTATTACTCGGACCTGGGCTTGGCTTTCTTAAACCCGATGTGATTTTTGGTGATCTGCTGTTTCCGATTATTTCACTCGGTGTCGCGGTTATTCTGTTTGAAGGAGCGTTAACCCTTAACTTTAAAGAGATTCAGGAACACGGCGTAATGGTGACTCGACTGGTGACATTAGGCACCGTGATCACCTGGGCCTGTATTGCTGTTGGTACCTTTTATTTACTCGACTTTGAGTGGTCGATGGCGTTGCTATTTGGTGCGCTGGTGGTTGTGACTGGGCCAACGGTAATCGTGCCCATGCTTCGAAGCGTCAGGCCTAAAACTGAGCTTGCCAGTATTTTGCGCTGGGAAGGGATTGTTATCGACCCTATTGGTGCGCTGCTTGCGGTATTAGTATTTGAGTATATCGCGGTGGCAGCGGATCCGACTACCCATGTTTTGCACGCCCTGAGCGCCATGCTGGCTGTAGGTCTAGGTTTTGGAGTGATAAGTGGCTACTTAGTCGGCCTCGTTCTGCGCAACAACTTACTGCCCCATTATCTTCGTAATACCGCTGTACTGACCATAATGCTGGCCGTGTTTGTTGGCTCAAATCTATTACAGGAAGAGGCGGGCTTGCTCTCTGTGACCGTGATGGGCATTTGGCTGGCAAATATGAAGGGGGTCGACATTGCCGATATTCTCGAATTTAAAGAAACCCTCACAGTGCTGTTGATCTCTGCACTGTTCATCTTGTTGGCAGCGCGCCTCAATGCCGATGCCTTGTTAAGTCTAGGTTGGGAAGGCTTAGCACTGTTAGCCGTTGTTATGCTGATCGCAAGGCCATTAAGCATCTGGTGCTGTGGTGTCGGAACCTCATTATCTAATGGCGATAAATGGTTTTTAAGCTGGGTTGCGCCCCGAGGTATCGTCGCCGCAGCCGTGTCATCCTTATTCGCCATAAAACTTGAAGCACTTGGTATTAAAGGCGCCGAGCTTATTGTGCCTTTGGTATTTTTGATTATTATCGGTACTGTGGTGATCCAGAGCCTAACAGCGGGCAGTTGGGCTAAGGTGCTCGGTGTTACCGCGGACTCCTCCCAAGGTCTGCTTATTTTCGGGGCCTCCCAGTTCTCACGCGCACTGGCAAAAACACTGCAAAGCAAAGGTGTGACAGTGCTGCTGGCAGACAATAACTGGGACAATATTCGTCTCGCCCGTATGGATAATATCCCCGTGTATTTTGGTAACCCTGCATCTGAGCATGCTGAAAACCATATGGATATGGCGGGAATAGGCCGAGTCCTAGTGATGTCTCCGTATCGCCAACTTAATCCCTTAGTGAACTTCTATTTTCAAGATGTTTTTGGTGAAGAAAAGGTCTATGGCCTTAATAATGGCGATACATCCAGCGCACGCCATCAGCTCTCTGAGTCCTATATGAAGCGTTTGTGTCTATTTGGCGATGCGATCTCATACTCAAAACTTGCCAGTTTAATGGCCAAAGGCGCCACGATAAAGAGTACCCGCCTGACCGAGAGTTTCAATTACGCGATGTTTATGGCGCAATATTCACAAGCTGCGATCCCACTTATTTACCTGCAAGAGGGGAAGGTGAGGGTGATTAGGGGGCAAATGGAGACAGAGTTACCTGTAGGTGTTGAGCTGATCAGCTTAATTCCAGCCGATGCAATTAAATTAAGTGACAGTAGTAATAGCGTAGCCGAAGCGCTGAGTGACTCGTAAGTATTACCAGCAAAGCTGCGATATTAGGCCTCTACGGATGGAGGCTAGGCTAAATCAACATGGAATTTTAGTGGCCGTATAAGTGCATTTGCTTGCTATGATCTAAACCGTATCTACACTTGATATAAACCATAACGCTATAGTTTCTAGTTGATTACAATGGTTACCAAATTGTTTGGAATAATGCTGGCATCGGGCTTCATACTTGAATTCAAATGTAGGTACAATGATTAAAGAAAAATCCGAAATCGAAAAGCTAATAGCAGATAATGAACGTTTAAAAGCTGAAAATAAACGTCTTAATTTTATTTTGGATCATATTGGCGCCTGCGTATACACCAATGATACCGATGGGCGATATACCTATGCAAATCATCAGACATGCCAAGTTTTTGGTTACCCGGCAGAAGAGGTTATTGGAGAAACCGATGAAAAGTTCTTCGATCTTAAGGCCTGCAGTGAGTTACGTCAAAATGATTTAATCGTCTTACAGACAGGTAAACGTATTGAAAGTGAAGAAAAATCAGTCATTGAAGGGACTGAAGAAGAACGCACCTATTGGTCTGTAAAGTTACCAATATATGATGAAAATGGTGATATTACGGCCTTATGCGGGATCTCATCTGACATTACTGAAAATGTTCAGATAAGAAAGGAGATAGAAGAGAAGGAAGCACTCCTGAGCCTTGTGCTAGAAAACATCCCTTCATGTGTATACATGAAGGACGCACAAGGAAGGTATCAATATATCAATTCCAATGCTGCCTCATTGCTGGGGATAAACGCTGACGACATTGTCGGTAAAAGCGATAAAGAGGTAACACTTTCATATATTTCAGATGAGACCATCCGACTAGATTCCCAAGTATTGCGAACGGGAGAAAAACTCATAAGTGAAGAAAGTGCCATCGGAATTCATGGCGAAAACGTTCATTTTTGGGTTGCTAGGGCACCCTTTAAAGTCAATAACAAAGTTTCTGGTTTAATTAACATCTTTACCGACATCTCTGAGGTCGTATCTCTTAAGAATAAATTTTTTGAACAAGCACGCACGGATCAATTAACGGGAGTATTATCTCGTCGATTCCTACTCGACCTCGCAGAAGCGCAGCTAAAACAGGCTCATCGCAGTGCGTCACAAATGGCTATTATGTTGATTGATATTGACTATTTTAAGGGAGTAAATGATACCTATGGTCACGTCTTTGGCGATCTATTACTTCAAGCTTCCGCCAAAGCGATGAGCCTAGTTTTACGAGAGAGTGATTTGTTGGGGCGGATCGGTGGGGATGAATTTGTAATAGTCCTTAACGGTATTACTTGGGAGGGCATAGAGATTGTTGCAGAAAGACTGCAAGAAGTGATGTCCAAGACTTATCTTAAAGCCTCCGACGGAAAAAGCATACGCGTTTCGGCCAGTGTTGGTATTTCTCTGTCATCGCCTGACTGCACGCTAGACTCGATGATAGAAAAAGCTGACATTGCTCTGTATCAAGCAAAGACCAGTGGTCGTGGATGCTGGCGTTTAGCTAACTAAGCATTAAACATAAGCATTAAACATAAGCATTAAACATAAGCATTAAACATAAGCATTAAACATAAGCATTAAACATAAGCATTGAACTGCAACATTCGCCCCAAGGATCATGAGGCAGTTTGCCAAGTCGCAGGGTAAATATGGCGATGAGCTCAAATGTACCTTAGTAGGAGAGTGGCTGCTTTGATTTAGGCTGCGGCGCTTCGAATCCCAGTTGCCCCCATAGTTGACTTACCTCCAATTCGAACGAGCCGTGAACTTCTCCAACTAGGCTTTTATGCAACTGTAATTATGAGCACACTTTGTCCAACCTTCTCTAGAAGAGTCGCTACTTAGGCTTGAATTGGAGCCCTCAGTTAATAAATCATGGTTGAAATTTAAAAGCCCTTATTTCGCCTCCCTAGCGGATCATTCCCCCACGAGATGTGTACCTAGCCATTACACGGCCCTTGGATGGTCGAAAAACCAACGAACAGGTTTGTTTATTTGTAAAACCTAAATAAGTTTGTCCGAAATCACATTTATCGCCAAATCTCTCCCCTATACTGCGCGGCCTTTATTAGGTTCTGCTAGTTTTTCATTCACTCTTTGTGAATAAACTCCCTATCTTATGTTGTCTGTGTGGTCGAGGTTGATATTTTCGGCGGCTGCGTGGTGTGACTTAGGTATGAAAACAGAACCCTTAAAAGGTCATATAAGAACCGTCTAAGGAGATGTCCATAATGGACTCTGTAATTAACAAAACTGAAAATACCTCGGCACAACTGAAGGTAAAATCAAGCTGGAGCAAGAGTGATACTCTGTGGGTATTAGGGCTCTATGGTACAGCCGTCGGGGCTGGTACACTTTTTCTGCCGATTAATGCAGCTCAAGGTGGCTTAATCCCCCTCATCATCATGGCACTCCTAGCACTGCCAATGACCTTCTTCGCTCACCGCGGATTAACACGTTTTGTGCTTTCGGGTTCAAACCCTGAGGGTGGGATCACCGAAGTGGTAGAGGAGCATTTTGGCGTTGGTATGGGCAAGGTGATCACCTTACTGTATTTCTTCGCTATCTACCCCATTTTGCTGGTTTACAGTGTTGCACTAACCAATACTGTCGAAAGCTTTATGCAACACCAGTTAAGTATGACTCCGCCTAACCGCGCAACATTGGCTCTGATCTTGATTATTGGCTTGATTGCGGTGGTTCGCTTAGGTGAGCAGTTAATTATCAAGGCGATGAGTTTGTTGGTTTTCCCATTCGTTGCCGTCCTTTTGCTGCTGTCATTTTACCTAATCCCTTACTGGAACACGTCAATATTTAGCAATGTGATACCAGCTCAAGGTGGTGTCAGCACCATCTTAATGGCATTGTGGTTAATATTGCCGGTGATGGTATTCTCTTTTAACCACTCTCCGGTTATTTCCTCTTTCGCAGTAGACCGTAGGAAACTTCACGGTGAAAATGCCGAGAAGCAGTGTTCACGGATCTTAGCTTTCAGCCATATTCTGATGGTTGTCACAGTGATGTTTTTCGTATTCAGTTGTGTGTTTAGCCTATCGCCTGCCAATTTAGCGGAGGCGAAAGCGCAAAATGTGTCGATATTAACCTATCTGGCCAACCATTTTGATACGCCTATCATCGCCTATGTGGCACCGATTGTTGCGATAATCGCCATCACTAAGTCATTCTTTGGCCACTATATCGGTGCTAGCGAAGGCTTTAATGGTCTAATCATCAAGGCTGCACGCGGCAAGGGCAAAGAGGTTAACCCTGTCATTCTTAACCGCATTACCACAGTGTTTATGCTGTTAACTACCTGGGCGGTAGCCACAATCAATCCGAATATTTTGGGAATGATTGAGAGTCTTGGCGGTCCAATCATCGCACTGCTGCTGTTTATCATGCCGATGTACGCCATCATGAAAGTGCCTTCGATGAAGCAATATTCAGGCACCATAAGCAATGTTTTTGTGGTGATTATCGGTTTAGTCTCAATCTCTGCAATCTTCTATTCATTGGTGCAGTAAAACGAGAGAGGGCAAGAACCATAGGTTTTTGCTCTCTTTATCGACAGCGCTTCTCATCACTAGTACTGGCGCTCAACCTCTCTGATACAACCCCCACTAAGGCTGAGTTTTAGCCTCACTTTTGTCATTTGCTCATTTTTCGCGCACTGCTCATCGGCCAGTCTGTTCGTTTTAAGCTCAACTTTTATTAACATCCTAGTGCTGAGCCTCTTTGCTATAACCCATGATACTGGCTCTGAAAGCTGATTAAACAGCCAGTTAGACAGCTTAAAATTCATAGGTAACACCATTTATTAGCTAAGTTAGGCATATTCTTGCCTTTGCCATATGAAGTGGTTCTTCGTTACTGGCTTTAAGAGTCATATTGTGCCAAGAGCGCCTGTTTGTTGCAGTGAGCTTTTGTTATCTAGCTGATTTATAATGTTTTAATAGGCTGCTTTACCGAACGCTGCGTTAAAGTACAGACTATATAGCGGTGTTTTTATATTGCGATACTCGGTTCTTTGTCGCCGTGATGAATATTCTAAACGCCGTTATAACAGCCAATCTGATTCATTCCTTGTTGTTGCTGCACTGCCAGAGCGGCTGTCTGCGTTCAGCTTGCGTTCATCTTCACACAGGCCTACTAGCGCCATCAGTGAATAATCACTGAAACTGACTCACTTATGGTGAAGTACAACACTTCAATGAGTGAAATTAATCAAAGGTTGGGAGCCTGGAAAGATTTATGCGTAGCACCTCTAATATATTGTTACTCGTCGCGATAACGACACTGGCAACACCTGTCATGGCCAATGCTGCTAAGGAGGATGTTGTGCCTACAGAAGAGCAGGTCGATACAGGGCTGAAGAACTTCGGCTATTTGACCGGCTTAGCACTGGGCTGCGTGGCCGCAGATCAAAGTGCGCAGTTAGAAACCGAAGCTATGAATATTAGTAACGAAATCAGCCGTACCCTAGGTGGTGACAGAGCGTTTCTCTATGCTGCTAGCTTTGGTTACGGCACTAATATTGAACTCAATCAGCAGGAGTGCACAGAGGCGTTGGCAAACTTTGAAAAACGTGCCGCAGCATTTCAGCAAGATATGAGAGGCGAGAAATGAAACAAGGCCTGACACTCGCCCTGGCTGTATTGCTGGTTACTGGTTTAGGGAGCTTTGATGCCAATGCTGGCCGCTATGAAGTGCGCCAAGAGATCCGTGAGGGGATCCGCGAAGTTAACCGGGAAAAGCGCGAAGCCGCCCGTGAAGTATTACGTTGCAAGACCCGTAAATGTGCCAGACGTGAAATTCGTGAGGGTTACCGAGAGGTCGCCAGAGAAAAACGCGAAGCTCGCCGTGAAATCCGTCATGCACTGCATGATAATCGCCATCACCATAGGCCAAACAACAAGGATAATTTCCTGACTGGTGTCATAGTGGGCGGGGCGATTATTGGCGCCGTAACCGCAATCGCCAACGATAATAATTGAGCTTATGGTTTAGGTATATAGAGAGTGCTTAGACCAATAAAATACTTTCATAGTCTCAAATAGCACAAGTTCAACTTTAGTGGGGCCTTAAAAACTAGAGTTTGGACTGTGATAGTCACATTAAAAAAGCCACTAAATATAGTGGCTTTTGGCGGGAGAATTTAGTGAAGGGATGTTAATTATAAGCGTCTAAGAATCGCTGATAACGCTCTTCACCTTTTAGTAGTTTAGTGCGCTCAACATCATTAAACACACCTATGGTTGGCATTTCTGATGTGTGGCAAGATGCACAAGCGTTTGGTAATACCGCTGCTGAAGTACATACAAATGCGTTAGGAACGTGAGGGCCACTTGAACACGCAGGCCCCCAGCTTAGTGCCATATTAAAGTAAGCTTGTTGCTGTGGGTCACTGCCTTCATTACGGCTATATGGGAGTAGTGCATCGTAGTTAGCGAGTGATTCTGTTGGTGTTATCACCTCAAAATCATGGCTACTGTTGTCCCACATAAAGGCGGTAGAGCTTATTGCGGTAGAGTGACAATCCATACAGGTTGCCCCAATCATGTCGTGGATTGGCATTTTATGCTCGGCGCCTTTGTCATGACAGTTTTGACAAAGTTTATCTGGGTTATCTGCGGGCGCTTTGATTTCCATGCTGTGTGGGTTATGACAATCACTACAAGCCACCTGCATTGCAGCATGTTTTGAACCATTGTACTCAAGTACTGAGTTTTTCTGGCCTTTAACTCTATCTGTACCTAACCATATGCCTTGAGGATCAAAAGTGGTGAAATCTAATACGCTATCGCCAACTTTAAATGACTTACCTAGCTCAGTTGTTGGCTCACCATTTTCATCAAGCACGAATTGATACAGTTGCGAGTATTGTTTTAGATCGTGATGTTTTGACATTTGGTGACACTGAATACAGCTGTCATTTTTTTGCGCAAAGCTCATATTAGCAGGATTAGTAATATCATCCGCACTCATAGAGCTGGCGTGAATAGAGCCTGCGTTGTGACACTTTTCACAAGATATTCCATCTTCCACTTCGCCGCTGTGCATATTACCTTTACTGACTAGCATGCCGTAGTAGTCAGTCTGTTCCCATCCCATGACTTTAGAGCCGGTAGTATGGCAAGTCATGCATTGGTTTTCCCAGCTCATTTTTTGTAACTCTTCAGCAACCGTAGCACCATTAGTATGGTAATCGTCCATTTTTCTTAGGCTGCCGTCAGCATTCCAAAAGACTGAGCTAGTATAGAAGCCGCTGAAATAGCTTTCGCCTTCATAGTTCACCCAGGCAAATGGCATAGTAAAACCTATCGCGTCTTGTGGATCATCAGACTTTTGCTCATAGTCGTAACTGATAAACTGCTTCGATATAGTCGATGAAATACCATCGATACGGTAACGTTGGTTATTAGTTGAGTTGAGCTTGTCATGCAAAATCACGTAATACTTACCATCATTACCTTTATAAGTAGTGATAACATTATTGGCTTTAAACCTAATGGTATGGGTTTGCGGTTCGGCCTCAGTACCCCAGTCGAGCTCAGGTATAATCGCTTCGATTGTTTTGTTTGGATCGCTGGTATAAAGGGTGCGATAGTCATCGGCGTGGGTCGTGCTTTTCCACTCATTATAGTGGTTTGTATGACAAGCCTTACAGGTTTGCGCTGTAACAAAACTGGCCTCGCTTTCAGGCGGTAACTCTTTTGCCTCAACGGTAATCGTGATCGTTGAACTTGCCTCTAACTCGCCATCGGAAATGGTATAGCTAAAGGTTTGTTCACCAAGTTGATCATCAGCTGAGTAGTAAACCACATGGTTACTATCGATTTCTAAATCGCTAGCGGAAACCACATTTAGTTCATCACCATCTGGGTCGCTATCATTGACTAAAACGTCAATCATCACAGTGCTACCTTGTGTTACCTTTGCTATATCCGGCATGGCAACGGGCGCTCGATTGGTTGGTACTTCTATAGAGTTGTCATCACTATTACAACCGAACATTAATGGTAATAATGCTAAGCACACTGCACTTAATTTTTTCATCTTCATCACCTTTACTTTTTATAATAGGTTTATTGAGTAAACCTTCTATTAACAGATTAGAGACTTGATGATTTGCTTCAATTTGAAAAATTGTCCCCCAAATACCTAACGTGATTCATGTCACATGCAAGGTACACATTTCTAACTATTTGCTTACTTGTGCACGGATAGCTCAAACATATCTCGCTATAATCAGGCTCATCACTAGGCGGCTCACTTTATAAAGAGGTATGAGCTAAATAATGGGTTGGTATGGATGAATAAGGTTTAGGAAGAACTTAGCCAAGAATATGTAAAGGTGATTACCTATGATTAAGTATAGTGTTAGACCTGCGGCATCAACGCAAAGATTGTTAACATATTGCGATGATATTCGCTTTTCGATGCCGAAAAGCTTTGATCATTTTAAAAACCTCGACTCAACTGACTTAATCAGTGGCCAAACTATTTTCACCGCCTTAGACACGGTTGAAAAGCACAGTGAAGATAAATTTTTTTACTATGAACTTGAGTCTTACATTCAAGGTAATGAAGGCAGCATGGCTAAGCATTTGGGGGTTCAGGCAAAGACTCCAGCTGCAATGCTTGCCTGTTTTGCATCAATCTATTCAAGCAAATTAAGTTCAACTAAGCTGCAATTGTTGGAAACCGATAGCGAAGTCAAACTCATTTCACAGCGTTTTAGTAATCACGCTGTGCTCAAGTATGGCGATCTGATGCTGCATACAACCATTAAGAGTATTCTCTCGCCATTTATGACACTATCAAGCCAAGATTTAAATATTGAACTTCCCTTTGATAAGCGATTTTATGGCAAATATGCTGATAAGTTTGAAACCGTTTATTTTGATACCAATGCGTTTAGCATTACTGTGGCTAAGCACCCATCCGAAGGTCGTCTTATTGAAAAAGTTAGCCTAAATAGTTCGATCCCTACACTGCATAAAATTAACGCAGCGGCCAATATGTTACCTCCGGATAAACTCAGCCTAAATAATATTGCCTTTAATTTAGGTTGCAGTGAAAGGCAATTACTGAAAACGTTACATACACTCTCGATGCCTGCCACAGCAACGCTGCAACATATCAAGTTTCAAAGATTAAAGAGCCAGCTAATACGTGAGAAATGGAATTTAAAGAAAGCCGCGATTGATTTTGGCTATAACGATCAAAGTGGACTTACAAAACTGTTTAAAAATGTAGTGGGCGTTCCTCCTTCTGAATACAGAAAAAATCTCGCCGCGCTATAGTTGGATATGTAGGAGCTGGATAAACTTTTTGATTCGCATAAATTACCTAGTCTAGCGTCCTATCATTAGCGTCTTAGTCCTACACGTTCTGTCCAGGAAATATGTGGGGTCAGAGTAAACTTTCTGCATTGATGCGTGGAGCTGAATTCGTGACCATCTAGTCTTAGCCATAAGCGAATAGTCTGTTGTTTATATTGAACTTACAGAAAACACTTAATCTCCATCGGAGTTGCCGAGGTCATTGAAGAACTCTTGTGAATAGAAAGGCGTGAGCGAGGCATGGTCTTTCTCGTGCATCCATGCACTTCAAGACATTCAGGCTTCCTGCCTATCAGATGGCGATTCTGAGGCATAGTGATTTTCGAAAAGGACTGAGGAGCAACAACTTCGTCTGGGGCGCTGAGGGTTTGTTAAGGAGGACAAGCGCTTTCCCCCTTAGCTAGACCCTTGACTGGAGGAAGGGGCAAAGCGCCGCGAGGTTAATTGTTAGACGGAGTCTAACTTGAAGTCCGTCTGTGAGCTTGAAGCTCGCTATCTTTATTAAATGAAGCAAGCTGCAAGCTCCAACAAACTTCTGTCCAAAACTGAGCCACAGCAATTTGTGATTGCTGTTTTCAAAAAGGCCAATGGGGATATATAGCGCTATCTATGCAGCGAGTTTGACTCTATACGGTTTAAGGCCACTTTCTTTTGTAATAAAGAAAGTGGCCTTGTTGATAGGTAAACGCTATGAAGTGTCAACTGTACTAGAAGCTTACCAGTTGAGCTTCAATAACAGAGGGCTAGTCTTCACTGCTGTCGATGAGGTTGTTAATCGCTCTTGAGACCAGATCTTTTTTCATCTGCGTGGGGGCCACTTTCTGGTTAAACCAGAAGCTCATCGGCTGGTCAAAGCCGATGCCGTGCATATAGTTGTAGATTGCCTTTCGTAGCCCTTCGCCAAGCATCTCATGATCGGTACCGGTTGGGTCGGTGAACTCGACATCGTTTTCAGCGAATAAGATCTCAGGACGCTCAGTAAGCGTGATACCAAAGTTTTCAGGGTTCATGCCAACAGGGCTGTGAACCGTGGCGACAAAACGATGCCAGTAGGCAGACTGGAAACACCCTTGCTGCATCATCTGACGTACCATCTCTAACGAATCGACCGTTTCTTGCTCGGTTTGGGTTGGGAAACCATACATTAAATAGGCATGAACCAATATTCCGGCATCACTGAAGGCCTTGGTTACCTGAGCGACTCGCTCAACACTGACGCCTTTCTTCATTAGCTTCAATAGACGATCCGATGCCACTTCAAGGCCGCCGCTAACTGCTATACAACCAGAATCCGCTAGTAATTGGCAGCGCGCTTGGCTAAAGGTTCTCTCGAAGCGGATATTGCCCCACCAGCTGATCACCACGTTGCGTTCAATGAGTCGTTTGGCAAGCGCAAACAGAAGCTTTGGCGGTAGCGCCTCATCGACAAAGTGGAAACCAGTCTCGCCAGTTTCTTCGATAAGTTGCTCGATTCTATCCACTAGCGCATCGGCGCTTGCGGCGTCAAAACGGCCGATATAGTCGAGGCTCACATCGCAAAAACTGCACTTACGCCAGTAACAGCCATGGGCTATGGTCAGTTTATTCCAGCGTCCATCACTCCAGATGCGGTGCATCGGGTTAAGCATTTCACATAATGACAGGTATTCAGCCAATGGCAGACCATCATACACTGGGGCACCAACGTCGGTTTGTGGAATATCCTGTAGCTCTGCATTTTCATTGAAATGGACGTAGATCTCACCACTGTCACTGTCGTTTTGGGCGAGGAAATAGGTGCGTACCAGCTCATCGACCCCACGTTTACCTTCAAAGTATTCCAGCAAGGTGATAAAAGGGCGCTCGCCATCATCGAGACAGATAAAATCGACAAACTCAAACACTCTAGGATCTTTAAGCGCACGCAGTTCGGTGTTGATAAACCCGCCGCCCATTACGATAGGGAGCTCAGGATTGATCGCTTTACAGGTTTGCGCAATACGCAGGGCGCCTAACATATTGCCGGGGAAGGGCACGGTTAACGCAACCACACTAGGTTGTGTCTCTTCCAAGTACTGCTCGACAAGCTGTTCTAAGATCTCAGAGCTGAAACTCGGTTCATCCATCAAGGTATCGTAGAGGTTGTCAAAGCTTGGGTTGGCCGCCGCTAATTGTTCGCCATAACGGCTCACTTCAAAGTAGGGATCTACCCCCTGAGTAATGACGCTGGAAAGATCATTAATAAACAGGGTTGCCAAGTATTTGGCTTTATCTTGCACGCCTAGATTGCCAAAGGCTGCTTGCAGTACATCGCCAGATACCGCTTCCATCTGCGCAATCGTGTCAAACGCTGGACCTTCAGGTAAAAAGCGGCGGGAGTTAATACGCAGTGCTAGGCTTGGATCTTTGCCCTGCAGAAAGCGAATAGCAGGTTCTACGGCTAGCTGGTAACGGTCAAACTCCGCCAGAAAATTAAAGATCACATCGGGCAGTTCATCATCTTCAAAGTGTTCGAAGTTTTGTTCTACATGTTGACGAATGATCTCCAGCGCTGGCGCTGTCATCATCTCTAGGAAAAGCTCAATAGCAGGATCTCGCTGAACCGCCTCATAACCTTGAGAGCGTAAAAAACCCGTTAAATACGCTGTCGCCGGGTAGGGCGTATTCAGCTGGGTCATAGGTGGGGTCATTAGAAGAACGGTCATAGCCTGCCTTTAAATAGTAATACCAAAGTGCTCTGTCTGAAAATGAACGGGTGCAAACTCAACATTGCGAAACAATTAGTTAATAATCATCAGTGAATAACCGTTATTGATAACAGAGCGTGGCAGCAAGCCTCTATGTCTGGATTGCTGCCAAAAATAATGGGGGATTCTAGCAAATGTACTCAGCAAAAACCCGTAAATAAGCAAACGATAGATAGGTTTATCTGTGGATCTTTGTATTGATAGGCAAGCGCTAGAGGTGATAGCACTAGAAGAGCGATTAATTTTCTTCGATCCTGCCTGATACAAGCAGGTGTTTTTCCATAGAAGCCTTGTTGAGCAATTTGTGAAGGCAAACATCAAGGGTGTTGAATTTATCGCCGCCGAAGGTTACTCAGACTTTGCACCTTAAGCGTTACATTTAACTGCAAGTCATGAACAGCTGCTAACAGCAAATAATAAAATTGGCAGTGAATTGTACGGATGAGTATTGGTGTTAGCGCGATAATATGGTGCTTGTGGGCAGGTTTTTCAATTAAAAAAGAGGCCTAAGTTATCAGCTTAGGCCTCCTTTTATCTAGCGTTTATGCCAGTCAGCTAGCGTTTACGCCGCTTGCACCTCTTTTGTGTATTCTAGCGTGCGTGCCTTTAACTCTTCAGGGTCAAAATCATCGACGTTGATGGACTTCATGCGGCCGATCTCGGCGCGTTCGAGTAGCGCGACCTCCTCTTCGCTTAGCACACCTAAGGCTTTACCTTCGGCTGCGACTTTATCTAGCCACATAAAGGGTAGGCGTTTACCTGCGGCCTTACAGACTTTGTCGTAGATAGGCTCTGATGCCAAGATATCCTTAAAGGTCTGCTCTTGAATACCCACGGCATTATGTTCACTCGGCGTCCAAAATTGGCCTTGACCTAAGCGCTCACGGCTTGCACAAGGCGTTTGCATGATTTTGGCGACCTTGTGGTCAAGCACATCGCTTGGGCGCTTAAGTGGACGACCAAATGGGAAGATAACTGCGCGAAGAACAATACCCAGTCCCATAGGGAAGTTGTCTAACAGCTCATCGAGTGAAGACTGTAGCTTATACAGTGAATCTTCGACCGCCCACTGTACTAACGGCAGATCTTCGGTGAGGCGACCTTCATCTTGATAACGCTTTAGGGTCGCTGATGCCAAATAAAGCTGGCTGAGCAGATCACCTAGGCGCGCCGATATACGCTCTTTACGCTTAAGGTTACCGCCAAGGGTTGCCATCGCTAAGTCAGATAATAGGGCCAAGTTTGCACTAAAGCGGTTCATTTGCTGATAGTAACGCTTGGTCTTATCGGAATAGGGCGCGTTAGAGAAGTAGCTAGAAGTTAAGCCCATCCATAAGCTGCGCACTAGGTTGCTGGTGGTAAAGCCGATATGACCAAAAATAGCGGCATCAAAGTCACGTAGGCCCTTGGTTGCATCAGGATCAAACGCCGATTCCATCTCGGCTAATACATAGGGATGGCAACGAATCGCGCCTTGACCATAGATGATCATCGAGCGAGTTAGGATGTTGGCACCCTCTACCGTAATGGCAATAGGTGCTGCTTGATAACCACGACCTAGGTAGTTATTTGGGCCTAAACACACCCCTTTACCGCCGTGAATGTCCATTGCATCGATAACGCACTTTTGCATTCTGTCTGTCAGGTGGTATTTCACTATGGCTGAGATCACCGATGGCTTTTCGCCAAGATCGATACCGGTTGTGGTGAGCGTAGTGACTGCATCCATCAGGTAGGCGTTACCACCAATGCGCGCCATTGGCTCCTCGATCCCCTCTAGCTTACCGATAGGTAGCTTAAATTGGCGACGAATGCGAGCATAGGCACCCGTTGCAACTGCAGCTGTCTTAATGCCCCCCGCCGAGTTTGAAGGCAGGGTGATACCACGACCAACCGATAGACATTCAACTAACATTCTCCAGCCTTGGCCCGCCATCTCTGCGCCGCCAATGATGAAACTTAGTGGTACAAACACATCCTTGCCGCGGGTTGGACCATTTTGGAACATGCAGTTGAGTGGGAAGTGTCGACGGCCTGTTTCAACACCGTCGATGTCTGTCGGAATAAGTGCACAGGTGATCCCAAGCTCTTCTTGGTTACCAAGTAGCTGGTCAGGATCGCGCAGTTTAAACGCTAGGCCCAATACTGTGGCAGTCGGTGCAAGGGTAATATAACGTTTGTTCCAAGTGAGCTTCATACCCAATACTTCTTCACCTTCCCATTCCCCTTTACAGACAATGCCGTAATCGGGAATGGCACCCGCATCACTGCCTGCTTCTGGGCTAGTGAGGGCGAAACAGGGAACTTCTAATCCCTTTGCAAGACGTGGCAGGTAATGGTCCTGCTGAGCCTGAGTACCGTAATGCTGTAGCAATTCGCCTGGGCCTAATGAGTTAGGTACGCCAACGGTTGAAGCCAGCTCGCTACTCAAGCCTGCAAGCTTTTGTAGTACTCGTGACTGTGCGTAGGCTGAAAATTCTAGTCCACCAAATTTCTTTTTGATGATCATCGCAAAGAAGCCGTTATCTTTGAGGTATTGCCACACCTCTTCAGGCAGATCGGCTAGCTCATGAGAGACTTGGTGTTGGTTTACCATGCGGCAAACTTCTTCCACTGGACCATCGAGGAAGGCTTGCTCTTCGGCACTTAGGCTGGCTTTGGGATAGTTGTGCAATTTGCTCCAATCTGGCTTGCCAGCAAATAGGTCCGCTTCCCACCATGTGGTACCCGCTTCGATAGCTTCTTTTTCTGTCGAAGACATTTCAGGCATGATCCCACGATACATTTTCAGTAATGGACGGGTGATGACATTTTGTCTGAATGAGCTGATATTAAGGGGGAGAGCAATGGCAAGAAACACTACCCATAGTAATGGGCTTAGGCTAGCGGCGCCGGTTCCGATTGCCAATACAATCGCGGTGCCTAAGGTGGCGGTAAGCAGAGCGACTCTTAGATAAGCGAAGGCGCCTATCGTAAAAATCAACGCCAAGATCCATAGTAGGGTAGTCACTGTAATTCTCCTTTTATGTGTGACCTATAGTTGACCTAAAGGCACTTATTTTAGGGTTCACATCACAATTATAGTGTGTGGTCAGACCTGTGTCTCATAAAATCTAAACCTTAGTTAATTTTAATACAAGATTTTTTTAAACAAATGTTTAAATTTATTTCTCATTCGCTAAACATTCCACTGCAGCGTCCAAGTGGTTAGAATATAATGATATAGAAGTCGTTGATTGAACGGGATTGAGATTAATGTGCGAATTGCTGGCCATGAGTGCCAATGTTCCGACAGATATTGTATTTAGTTTTACAGGATTAGCACAAAGAGGTGGCGTCACTGGGCCTCACGTCGATGGCTGGGGGATCACGTTTTATGAAGGTAAGGGTAACCGTACCTTTAAAGATGCACGCCCTAGCAGTGAGTCCCATGTTGCGCAGCTCATTAAGTCCTATCCGATAAAGAGTGAAGTGGTCGTGAGCCATATCCGCCAAGCTAACCGTGGCTGTGTGTCATTAGAAAACACCCATCCTTTTACTCGGGAGCTTTGGGGACAATATTGGACCTATGCTCATAATGGCCAGTTGAGCGACTACGAGCAAAAGTTTGTTTCGACACGTTTTACTGCCGTTGGGGATACCGATAGCGAGATGGCTTTCTGCTGGATCATGGACAAAGTGGTAGAGAAGTTTGGCGATAAGGCTCCCGACGATAGGTTGGCTGTGTATCACTACATTTCAACTCTGGCCGATGAAATTCGCGCCTTAGGTGTGTTCAACATGATCTTAAGTGATGGCGAACACCTCATGAGTTATTGCAGTAATAATCTTTGCTATATCACTCGCCGCGCGCCCTTTGGTAAAGCTAAGCTTATCGATACCGATGTGGTGATTGATTTCGATAAAGAGACGACCCCGAACGATGTGGTAACGGTTATCGCCACACGTCCATTGACTAATAATGAGCAGTGGAATGTGTTGACTCCTGGCGAATGGAAGTTATTTAAGAAGGGTGAACTTATCAGTTCATCTGCTAGTTAATCTACTACTGAATCAAAAAGCTCGCTAAGTTTACCTTAGCGAGCTTTTTTGTTTGCCTTACCCTAACAGCTTTGATGCAGGCGATAACGCTAACCTTCTTCATTACTGGCATCATCGATCACTTGTGCTTGCTCAGTGGTGGATGTCTTGGTTGGCGTGGTCGGTTCAAAACGATAATTGAGCAGTTTAATATCTAGCTGCTTACTGCCTTTTTCGAAATGGGTTAACCGTATCGGCAGGTAACTTAGATCTGGCGCCATCCAGAAGAAGGTCTGGCGTTTTGTGCTATCGCGTACGACCTCAATCTTGACGGTTTGATAGCTACCACTCTCGATATTAACCCGTTCTTTACCCACAACCTTAAAGGCATAATCATCGACTTCGCCCTCTTTGACCATGGTGTAATGCAGCTCATCTTTATCGGCTTGCATGTCGAGCCTAAACTGAAGTTGCACCATCAGTGGGTCAAATAGCTCGCTATCGTAGGCAAACTGAGCACGCTCCTCTTTATAGCGACTATGAACCACATTTTGCCCTTTAGCGAAGGCCGCTTGCTCTCTAAAGCTTGGACCCGTTCCGGTTCGCTCGACAGAGTAGCGCATGGGGGCCAGTTGGTTGTCAGCTTCTAAGGTAAAATCACTACGGATATGACGTCTATCGGACAGCATTAGCAGACCGACATCGCTATCGAAACGATACCGAAAGAAATTTCCTTGGGGGGCATCGAGAATATAGCGGGCTCGGCCGAGCTCTATACTGCCGTAATAGACTTGATATTCGGCAGTATGAGGCGTTAGTGCCGTGGTCTCTGCAAATGTTGAACCGCTTGCAAATAACAGGCTGACGGCGAATAGAGTCGGTAAATTTTTAGGCAAATATAACTCCTTACTCGCTTTCTAATATGGCATTGAAAGCACTAACGTTGCGATATCGGGTTGCCACTCATAGTCAGACAACTTAATTTTGCCACGGTTCACTATAATTCCCTCTGCACGTAGACTCTGCATCTGCTCTATAAATGGCGGCGTATGCTCAGCAAAGGATATTTTTCCCTGACTATTGATGACCCTATGCCAAGGAAGTGCCATCTCGGGGGGCGCTGCGCGTAATGCTTTTGAGACCAAACGTGCTCGACCGGGCAGGCCTGCCAAATCAGCTACCTTACCGTAAGAATAGACCTTACCTTCAGGGATCATAGACACTATGTGCCAAATTTGCGCCATAGGTGAAGGTTTATTGCTGGTTTGCATCCAGTTTGCTTCCTTTTGTTACCGTAATTTTTAACGCCATTAAGATCAACTTCTCGACCCGTTTGTATTAATTAGCCTGTATATATCAGTAGCATCTGTTAACTCGATGGTTGAAATACACCTCAAGGTTAATACGTTGTAATATAAAGTAAAAAGTCTTGCTGAGTCTTGGCGCTAAAGTAATAATAGCGCTTTTTTACCGGTATATATAATGTCAGTAAAGGCGTTCACTCCTTTTGTAGGCTCCCTGTTATTACTCTCAGCTATCTCTGCGCCTACTTATGCCAATGATTTCAGGCATATTGCCGACCCACTGAATTTAAATGATTCGCTCTATTTAGGTTTCGATGGTGATGTTTTTAAACTCGGAGGTAGTTTTGCCACGAGTCATCAAAAGTTTTCTGCTAATACTAACCTAGGCGGCGATAAATGGCATTTGGGCTACCTGTATTCGACGAATCAGGTAAATGTGAGAGCCTCGGTTCAACATGGCAAGACAGATACCCCGCAGGGCAAAGCCAGCCATTATCAGTATCAGCTAGGTTTAATGACCGAGCATCAAGGTTGGTTTTCGACTCAGGTCTTTACCGAGCTGGCAGTAAATCACTTGGCGGTTAAATCCTATAAAGACAGCACTGCTGCGAACGTGAATATGACACTACTTAAGCCGATGACTGAGCATTGGTATAGTGAGTTTTATGCACAGGGCAATATGGGGATCGATGGTGTAGAGCGCTATGAAGCAAGAAGTTGGTTAGCACTGGGGTATCAGATCAATCCGCAGTGGTCTTGGGTTGTACGTTATCAGTATGATTGGGAAAAGCTAGAGCGTTTTGAAAGTGAAGACACACAATGGGTATTTGCGGTGCGCTCGCAATTTTAAACTCTCGATTCTAAATCTTAGCTTGGTATCTAAAGACAATGCCCGTGTAACTTAGTACACGGGCATTTTTATTGTTACCACTTTAAAACGAGGTTAGCTTGCCTGAACAAGCGTTGCTTCGGCTTCATCATCTGCCTGTGGCGTGGTCCCAAATTTATGGAACATCACTAAGCCAAACGCGGTGAGTAGACCGAAGCCGCCAATGATGTACCACATCATATCTGGACGCTCTGCCCCCTTGGCCACCTCAGCGTATAGGTAACCCGATAGCGGACCTGCGAGCAAAAAGCCAATTGCCGAAGAGACAAAGTAGTAACCCATAAACATGGCTTTCTTGTCATGTGGCGCAAAGCTTGCGACATACTCTTGACTCTTAGGTGAGGCGACCATCTCTCCGACAGAGAAGACCAAAATGGAGGTCAAGACCATAGCTCCGCCCATGATAGCACCGTGGGCAATACCGCCAATGGCGGTGCCTAGTGCGAGAATGACGGTGCCACCCACGAGGACTGGCAGGGCTTGGAAACGCTCGACAAAACGACTGATCATCAACTGCATCACCACAATCGATAGGAAGTTAAGGCCAATGAGGTACTCAGGGTTAATCTGGCGATACTCGCTAGCCCAAGTCTGTGCGTATTGAGCCGCAACCGCCGGCGTTTGTGCAATAGCGGCAAACGCTTGGCTTAATTCTGCAGTCGGTACCATCACTTTAGTATGCACCAATTCAAAATAAGCCTGTTTCACATCGAGTGTGCCGGCGCTGACTTCTAGGCTTAAGCGGGTTAGCTCTGCCTGCAACAGGCCTAAATCGACAGGTGCAAAGAACTGCAATAAGTCAGGGTAGCCTGCTAGCATCAAGACCAGATCTGAGGTATCGATAAAGTCACGAATATAGATAGGCAAGGTAATAAAGATCTGTTGGTAGACCATCCACATGCCAGACAGAATGAGTAGATAGATCACGAAGGGTTTATTACCTAGGCTGATCTTTTGCGCATACCAAGGCGCTTGTTTCTTAGAGGAGGCGAGCTTGTTCCAGATGATATGAGCACTGAACCAAACGGCATAGATGATTAATGTGGTTTCCCCTGAGATCCATTTTGCGCCGTAAGACATCAAGATGATTAAGGTACCGAAGAATAAGATGGCAAAGCGGGCATTACCCAATACTTCTTGGATATCTTGAAATACCGCTTTAAGAGGCTTACCTTTTTGTTGATTCTGATCCGTAGGCTCTTCATAGAAGAAGTAAGCGGGAATGAAGTTAACCGCAATCCAAAAAGCCGACATGATAAATACCCAGTCCCAGCTAATAGCCCTGACATAACCTGCGATAAAAGGGCCTAAGAAGCCGCCGATATTGACCATCATGTAGAAGATCCCAAAGCCTAAGCCGCGGTTGGTCTCATCTGTGGTACGCGCCACGGTGCCAGTGACGACGGGCTTAAAGCAGGCGGCGCCTACCGCAACGCCCATAAAGGCGACAAAAAATCCCATAAAGCTATCGACTTGACCGAGTAGATAATAACTTGGGCACATGATGGCGTAGGCAACTAGGAACATCTTCCTATAGCCATAGCGGTCGGCAAGGGCGCCTGTTAATACGGGGAATAGGTAGAGAAAGAAGGGGATCATCCCCTGAAGTAAACCACGCTCTTGCTCAGAGAAACCTAGACCACCTTGATTCTGTGGGGAGGTCATATAGAGGGAAGAGAGGGCAAAAAAACCATACCAGGCAAGGCGTTCAAAAATCTCCATGGTATTGGCAACGAAGAATGTAGGGGGCAGCGCAGTGCGTCCTGCTCGAGTCATATTATAATCCGTATATTTTATACATTTTGAGTTATGCTAACACATGTTATGAAAAAGTGGAGCTTATTGTGCAAAATAGCAGCTGGTTGGCGCAGTAAATAGAGCTGAAGTATTGGCAAATAGCGCCCAGCAAGGGGAGTGAGTGGAAATAAGTCGCACAGAGATGAAGGTTAAATTCCTGTTAGAGTTGCCTTTGTGCTTGATTCGGTCATAATAGCGCGAAAATTTTTAGTTTACTTTTAGTGTGATAATAATATGGCAGTGTTAGACATTTTAACGATCCCCGATGAGCGTCTAAAACGCAAAGCGGTTCCTGTAACAGATATTGAGTCTGTTCAAGGTTTTATCGATGATCTGATTGAGACTATGTATGACACCGAAGACGGTATCGGCCTAGCAGCAACTCAGGTTGGTAGCTTGCACGCTATCTTAGTTATCGATCTGTCCGATGAGCGCGATCAGCCAATGGTACTGATTAACCCTGAGATCCTTGAGTCTCGTGGTGAATACCAAGGCGAAGAGGGCTGTTTATCCATTCCAGGTTATCGCGCCAAAGTGAATCGCCACGAAGGTGTGAAGGTGACGGCACTGGATCGCCACGGTAAAGCATTTGAAATCGACACCGATGAGTTCCTAGCGATCGTGTTACAGCATGAAATGGATCACCTTAATGGTATTGTTTTTACCGATCATCTTTCGATGCTGAAGCAGCAGGTAGCGCTGAAGAAAGTTAAAAAGTACCGATAGTCAAAAGCGATATAGCTAAGCTTTGGCAATCAGGCTGTAACCAGTAAGCTTGTATTCTTAGCCTCGATAGAGATTCGATAGAGATTCGATTAAGCGCCCCGCAATTGCGGGGCGCTTTTTTTTGCCTAAATTTTAAGAATTTATCAACCTAAGAGGGATCTTTTTGAGCTAGATCGCTTGCGATCTAAAGAAAGATATCTATACTGTATAAATATACAGTGTGACTGTGGATTATCTGTCCGCAGTCCTTATTTTACAGCACTATATTTTCTATCGGTTTGGTTCCGCCCTCAGTAGGTGGATAAAAGAGGCAAGGTGATGAGTTACGCTAAAGTAGCCAATGATTCGCTCGCAGGCATGGGGGGAGAGTTCGAGGAGCCAAATGCGACAGCTGCAGATCCACTTAAGTCGCTGCTCGAGCGTAAAGACTTGTGGCGAGCTGGCCTGTGGCAAGGAGAGCATCAAGCTAAGCAAATTGGTTATCCGAGTGGTTTTGCTGAACTCGATAGGCATTTAGCCGATAGTGGCTGGCCACAGCAGGGAGTTTGTGAATTCTTATGTCATGGTACAGGTCAGGGGGAGCTGAGTATTATCTTGCCGTTATTGAAGCGTCTAATAAACGGTACTCAAGCTAACATGATTGATAGCAGCGAGCTTGCCGATCCTCTGGTACTCATGGTGGCGCCGCCTTTTGTTCCCTATCCTCGAGCATTCGAGTTACAAGGTATCGATGTTGAGCGCTTAGTTTGGGTCGATAGTCATGACAGAAAAGAGCAGCTGTGGGCGATAGAGCAAGCCCTTGGTAGTGGTACCGTCCCCTTAGTATTAGCCTGGTTAGATCATTTGTCGATCACTGAGTCGAGGCGGTTACAGCTGGCGGCAGAAAAAGGTAAAGCCTTATGTATCCTATACCTGCCGTCAAAGGTGGCCAATGACTCTCACCCGGTGACACTGCGGCTATCACTTAGGCGAGAGCATTACAGTGCACAAAAGGCTCAAAATCAGCCCCTTCGCGCAGTTACGACTGTGGGGGACACGAGAGTGGATATCATTAAACGCCGTGGCGGTTGGCCTAGTGCGGAGTTTAGTTTGTCATTACTGCCAGCTCACCTAAAACAGAGCTTACTGGGCGTAGAGTCTTTCTTGGCTAATAGCTCAGGCTATGACTCGGATAAGGAGTCTGCAAGTGGTTTAGGTTCTAGCCCTAACCTAGATGGTACTCATGATAAAAGTGGCGGCTCAAAAGCGGTATTAACTCTTGTGACTAAGTGTTCTACTTCTGCACATGAAGAGGCGACTTTAGCGTTGCTGAAGCGTCATCAACTTAATTTTAATTAAGTTTTATTCTAGGTATATAAAAATGTTATGGCTTGCAGCCTACTACCCCCAGTGGGTATTTCAATACTTAAGGTATCACCATGATCTGCAGTCGGTTCAAGGCTGTTTGCTATTTGAGCCTGGCAGCTTACGGGTGCTAGCCCAAGATGAGATTGCAGAGCAAGTTGGGATCGGCAGGGGAATGAGCATTAGTACGGCTCAAAGCTTACTGCCCGATGTGGTGTTGATAGAGTTTGAGCCCGGGTTATGTCAGCAAGCATCAGACTGGTTATGCCAGTGGAGTTATGCCTTTAGTGCCCGTGTTGTGCCGCTGCATTGCGCTTTGATGCCGCCATCTTCTACAAGCTCAAATAGCAAGTTCGCAGTGACTGATTGTGTCAGTGACTGTTTGTTACTTGAGGTGAGCTCGATGGCGCGGATATTTGGGGGGCTCGACAGCCTTGCGGCTCAATATGCACAAAAAGCCCAGAGTCTAGGCCTAGAGTTGCAGCTTGCGATAGCCAATACTCCACTTGGGGCTCAGCTACTTGCACTGCAGGCACCTAAGTACTGCGCCTTGAAGGCAGAAGCACTCGATGAGCTAAATGAGCAAGAGCCAGCTGTTTTATGTGGTAAGAAGGAAGGACTATTAGGTAGAGAGCCAGTCGTTAACCCAGCTCCTCTTAACCAAGAACAGCTTAGCAACACCGCTATTGCTCAAACATCCCTTACCCAGACGTTAGCGATGCAGTCTCGTTATCTGCAGCATGAGCAAAGTAGGCATTTACTCGCAAGTTTGCCTATAAGTCGTTTACCCATTTCGGCTTATTTAATTGAAACCTTTACCAATATTGGTCTCGTTACGCTTGAAGAGATCATGGCACTGCCCGATAAGGAGTTGGGGCAGCGCTTTGGTCAAGCCCTGCTGCAGATGTTAGCTAAGATCACGGGTAAGTTGCCGCAACCTATGGTGTACTTTGAACCTGCGGAGCATTACAGGCAGAAGTTGAGCCTACTATACGAAGTCGAGTCTATGCCTGGGATCATCTTTCCTTTAAGGCGGATGATCAACGAGATGGCCGATTATTTGCTGCTGCGGCAGTTGGCAGTGCAAACCTTAAACCTAACATTTCGTTATAGAGATTTAGAACTTGCGCCACTACAGATAGTGATCCATTACCCTTTTGCCGAGCACAGAGCCGAAGCTTTGCTAAGCCTGTGTCATATGCAGTTAGCCCGTATGACCTTATATCAACCTATTGTTGAGATCATCATTAGCGCCGATAAGTTTGTGCCACTCACGCTCGGGCAAGAAGCTTGGCTTAGTGAAGATGCGCAGTCGGGGGCACGGCAGCGTTTATTGTCACAGCTACAGGCAAGGCTGGGCAGTGATAAGATCAAGGGACTACGTAGCGTACCGAGTCATCTGCCAGAGAAAAGTTGGCAAAGTGTTGAATTATCTTGTTATTCATCCAATCAAGCTAAAGCGGCTGCGACTGCCGAGATGATCATTGGTGCGTGCCGACCGTTTTGGTTACTCGAACAGCCCCAAGCGCTTTCATTGGCAGAGTTTGAGCTAATTAAGGGACCAGAGCGATTTCAATCCCATTGGTGGCAAGATGAGGGGGCTTGTCGAGATTACTATATTGCCAGCCATATCGATGGTGGACTGTGTTGGGTATATCGTGATCAACAAGGTTTCTACCTGCATGGTTGGTTT
Organism: Shewanella sp. Isolate13; assembly: GCF_022398325.1. Lineage (GTDB taxonomy): Bacteria > Pseudomonadota > Gammaproteobacteria > Enterobacterales > Shewanellaceae > Shewanella. The sequence goes on along the minus strand of NZ_JAKEVD010000039.1, from coordinate 14,075 downwards.
GCCTGATGTACGCTGAGCTGCATGCAATTTCCAATTACAGTTTTCTGCGTGGCGCTTCTCATCCCCATGAGCTGGTGGAGCAGGCGGTAAAACTGGGCTATCAGGCGATCGCCATTACCGATGAGTGCTCCTTTGCCGGAGTTGTTAAAGCCTATGAGGCGGCAAAAGAGCACGACATCAAGCTGCTAGTTGGCGCCGAGTTTAGGCTTGCCGAAGGCCTGTTCGTGTTATTGGCGATGAACCGTAAGGGCTATGGCCAAATTAGCCAACTTATCAGCATTGCGCGCCGCAGAGCAGAAAAGGGCGAGTATGAGTTGGAGTTTACCGATTTGTTACTGGGGCTGGAGCAGTCGATTTTACTCTGGCAACCCTCTTCTCCAGAAGCGATTGATACCTCCGGTGGTGAACTCGCTGAGCAGTTGCAGCAATATCAAAGTCAAAACTTAGTGATTGGGCGCAAGATAAGCGATGCGTTTCAGGAGCGCTGCTACTTGCTTATGGAGCGAAACCTGCTGGCAGGCGAAGCGTTAAAAATTGAGATCTGGCATCATCTTGCTAAGCAGCTGAATATCGAGTGTGTTGCTGCGGGAAATGTGCGTATGCATGCTCAGTCGCGGCAGAAACTGCTAGATGTGCTGAGTTGTATTCGTTATGGCACAGAGCTCCAGCAGGCGGGCTCGCGGCTGTTGGCAAATGCCGAAACTGCCCTAAAACCCATTGAAGCCACCATTAAGCGTTATCCAAAATCTTGGATTGATAACACGTTGACCATAGCCAACCGCTGCAGCTTTAGCTTAGATGAACTTAAGTATGAGTATCCCAGTGAAGTGGTGCCTAGCCACCTTAGCGCCAGTGAATATTTGGCTGAGGAGGTTTATAGGGGAGCCTTGTGGCGCTTTGGGAAAGAGATCCCAACTAAGGTCAAGGCGCAATATGAGAAAGAGCTGCAGATCATCAAAGAGATGCAGTATGAGTATTTCTTTTTAACCATCTATGACATTGTCCAGTTCGCGAAGTCTAAGGCTATTTTGCACCAAGGTCGGGGCTCTGCCGCGAACTCTGTGGTGTGTTACTGCTTAGGGATCACCGAGGTGGATCCGACTAAGGTGAATATGTTGTTTGAGCGCTTTGTGTCGAAGGAGCGTAATGAGCCACCAGATATCGATGTGGACTTTGAGCACGAACGACGTGAAGAGGTGATCCAGTATATTTACGCTAAATATGGCCGTGACCGTGCAGCCCTCGCCGCAACCGTGATCAGTTATCGATTTAAAAGTGCCATGGCCGATGTAGGTAAAGCGCTGGGCATCGATAAGCAACATATTGAGCATCTGCTGCACAGTATCGACAGGCGAGACACAAAATTTGATTGGTTAGCCCAGTTAGAAGCTAAGTCTTTAGTGCCTCAAGAGGGCGTTGCACGTTATTTATTGCCCTTAGTGCAGGAGATCTTGGGTTTTCCACGGCACCTGTCGCAGCATGTGGGCGGCTTTATTATCTCAGCTGGACCTCTGAGTGAGCTAGTACCGGTGGAGAATGCGGCCATGGCTGATAGAACGGTGATCCAGTGGGACAAGGATGACTTGGAGAGCTTAGGCTTACTTAAAGTGGATGTACTGGCATTAGGCATGTTGAGCGCAATTAGAAAGTGCTTCGAACTGCTCAGTACTTCAGAGCGGACATTTTCTATGGCCGATGTGCACTGGGAGCAAGCCGAGGTGTATCAGATGTTACAACGGGGCGATAGCATGGGAGTCTTTCAGGTAGAGTCTCGTGCACAAACTTCGATGTTGCCAAGGCTCAAGCCCCGCTGTTATTACGATCTAGTGGTACAAATCGCCATTGTAAGACCCGGCCCCATTCAAGGTGATATGGTGCATCCTTATTTAAAGCGCCGTGATGGGCTGGAAAAGATCAGCTACCCCAGCTCGGAGGTGGAGTCGGTACTTTCACGTACCATGGGAGTGCCTATTTTTCAGGAACAGGTGATTCAGTTAGCGATGGTTGCTGCGGGTTTTTCGGGTGGAGAAGCCGATCAGCTTCGTCGGGCAATGGCCAGTTGGAAGCGTTCTGGTGAGTTGCAGCAGTTTGAAGATAAACTGCTTCGTGGGATGCAAAGCCGTGGTTACTCAACGGAGTTTGCCGAGCAGATCTACAGGCAGATAAAAGGCTTTGGAGAGTATGGTTTTCCAGAGTCTCATTCGGCCAGCTTCGCCTTGCTGGCTTATGTGTCGGCCTATTTAAAGTATCACTATCCTGCGGCCTTTTGCTGCGCGTTACTCAATAGCCAGCCTATGGGATTTTATAGTCCTTCGCAGCTGCTGCAAGATGTGCGGCGACATGGTGTCACTGTGTTACCTGTGTGTGTTAATCACAGTCAATGGCAGCATACACTTGAGCCGACAGCTGAGGGGGTAGCTCAAATTCGTCTCGGTTTTAGGTTAGTTAAAGGTTTACATGCCAAAGAGATAAACCGTCTGATTGAGCTTAGGCCTGTGATAGGGTTTAGCCAATTAGCACAGCTCTATCATTTAGGCATTGCCCGTCATGAATTAGAGACTTTAGCCAGTGCTAACGCCTTTGCATCTGTAGCTGGTCACCGGCATCAAGCGCGCTGGCAACTATCTGCTTGTGAGCCGAGTTTACCTCTGTTTGCTCAGGCTGAGCAGCTTAGCTTTGATAAGCAGCTTTTCGATACGGGCATAACTGATACAAACCAAAATGAAAAAAAACAGCATCAATCTCAAACAGGTAGCCTGAGTCATGGTCGAGATCGTCAACATACACAGGTACAGCTGCCAGTGCCCAGCATCGCCGAGTCGATGTTAGCCGATTACAGCTATACAGGTGTGACCTTAGGTCAGCATCCGATGGCCTTATTAAGGGGGAAGCCTCACTTACGTCATTGCCTAACGGCTGAACAGCTTGAATGCTGCCGTAGTGGGCAACTGGTGACCGTGGCAGGCCTTGTTGTGGGGAGGCAAAGGCCGGGCACTGCATCGGGAGTGACTTTTATCACCTTAGAAGATGAGACTGGCAATGTTAACCTTGTGGTGTGGAGCGCCACCGCTAGGGCGCAGCGTCAAGCCTATCTGGTATCCACTATTATGAAAGTGACGGGAATATTAGAGCGAAAGTCTGATGTGATCCATGTGGTTGCGGGGAAGTTGTATGATATCTCAGATGAACTCGCCAAGCTCAGTGTGCATTCACGGGATTTTCACTAGTGCTCTGCATCTTTATCTTATTTGAGTATATAATCTTTGCCTTGTTAACTTTTGAGTCTATCTATTGCAAGTTATATTGTTAACCCATGAGCGGGAAGCCACTCGAGCAACCAATACCGGTAATATCGCTCTTGAGTATTTTCCTGAGTTTTGTCAAAGAATTATCTGGTCACGGGTTGCGCCATCTGAATTACTGCTCGCCAAGTTAAATGAAAGCGGGAGTGCGCTGTTGTTTCCAAAAGAGCTTCCCAACGAGGAAGCCGAGCAGGGCGCTGAGAGTGGCAGTGAAAGTAGTAATGAATTAACTCGAGAGAGTCATGGCGATTTAATACTGGAAACACTGCCCAAGACGTTAATTATCTTAGATGCGACCTGGCAAGAGGCGCGTAAGATGTTACGCCAAAGTCCCTACTTAAAAACAGCAAAAAGGTTTTCCCTAGCGGAAACACCTAAGTCTCAGTTTAGCTTACGGCGCAATCAAATAGAGGGGGGATTATGCACCCTCGAGTGTATTATTGAGCTGTTTAAACAAGCGGATATGTTTGATGAGGCGGCACGATTAACAGAAGCGTTTCAAGATTTCTGCCAGTGATTTAGCTTAATAGGCTGCGCTGTATACACGAAAATGAATCGCCAATATCAATATCAAAAATGCACTTAATGTGCATTTTTTATATTGGAGTATTTGTACGCGCTCGCCTACGTCCTAACGCAAAATTGCTCAAATCACCGTTAAGTAAACACATAGGAAATGACAGAACGCACCACCTAAAACGAACAGGTGCCAGATAGCGTGATTAAAGGGGATACGTTTAGCCACATAAAAAATGACCCCTAGGCTGTAAAACAGACCGCCGGCAAGCAAGAGATTAAAGCCCAAATCAGACATATTAGCGATCAGCTCTTGCATAACCGTTACGCATAGCCAGCCCATCACTAAGTACAGCACTAGACTAAATGCCTTAAAGCGACCAATAAACAGTGTTTTAAATAAGATCCCGCCAATTGCCAGTGACCAAATCGCCATTAACACCAGATCGGCATCACTGCTGTTTAGGGTGATCAGCATCAACGGTGTATAGGTACCAGCAATGAGCAGATAGATAGCGCAGTGATCGGCAATCTTAAGTCGGTGCTTTAACAAGGGAGAGGTGGCGCTATGATAAAGGGTCGAGCAGAGAAACAGTAAAATGATGCTGCAGCAATAAACAACCACACCTGTTAACTGAATAAAGCTCAAGTGGTCATAACCTTTTAGCAGGCACAAAATCAGTCCAATGATCCCCGCAACGACACCAATACCATGACTAATGCTATTAGCCCGCTCTTCGTTGACACAGTAACTCGCAGCCGTGAACTGCTTAGCTCCTTGCTGAGGAGTTGGCTTGTTTGAAACTGTCGCTTGTTCTACTGACATCGTATAAAAGACTTCTGGTTTGACCACAATTAGAAGCAGTTTAACAGCTTTGATTGGAAAAGCTATAGGTTAAGCTAACACGTGTACGCTTAATTTTGTTTTTTCTTTAAAGGTTAAGCATCACAGTGATAGCCAGTCATTTTTAAAGAGCAGGGTCACCTAATATCGCGGGGCACTTTAAGCACCTTTTTGTAGAGCCTTGTTTCTACCTATGGTTAAGCTAAAAGGATTGAGAAAATAGGCAAATGAACTCGTTTGGAAATAATGTTGAACCAATGTGAAGACCTTTTGTTCTAAGTTATTGCGCTATAGGGACAAGCAAAGGGATGAAGCGATTGAAATTAGCTAGGCGGGAAGCAAGACAGCTTGAAAAGAAGATTGATGACGACTTCAGCCTTCCTGTAGCTATGCCAATCGCGAATAGTTTTGTCGCTCAAAGGTCGAACTTGATAGACGTTGATGTGATTACGGTGGATTACGGAGCTCAAGTCATCGCGATTAATGAAACCATCACGCTATTCGACAGCCTATTAGAAGCTAAAGTAGAGGCTGAGTTTGAAGATGATAATCAAGCAGCTCATTCATTCAAAAACTTACCTTTAGATAATAACTTCTCGGGCTTGAGTAATAGCCTTGCTGTGATCATATTTGTGTTGCTACTGCATTTGCTGGCAATTTTGTTGCTGAATGAGTTTTGGACTGGTGCGGTGTTGATGACAAAAGAGATATCGCCTGTAAAAATTCGCTCTTACCTCTATCAGGCGCCACAAACCGTTAGCGAATTAGAAACTGGCGCAGACGCCGCGGCTACACCAGAGATAGCGTCTCGCACAAACTTAGACATGCCACCAGAGTTACAGGCACAGCCCTTGAAAGAGGTGGAGGCTGAGCGGGGAGAAGCGATAAAGCCTTTAGCGAAACGTAAGCCTTTATCAGAGCTTAAGCCACAAGCCCCATCGAATGTTTCAACCCAGCCTCTACTTAGCACTGAAGCGCGCAAACACCCCAGAACGAGTGTGAGTCAATTTACTCAATCTTATTTAGAGAAACAAAAAGCCAGTCAACTCGATGCATTGATCATCGACAAAGCTGAGCAATATACCCAAAAGCGTTCTCTCAGTGAGATGGACGCTGATATGCAGGAGCTAATTTTTCCTGAAGTGGATAAGTACAGCAAAGTGATCACCACAGATCACAGGTTAGACCCTAACCGTATCGTAAGACACGGTGATACCTGCTATCGGATCGTAAAGGTGCCCACTCAACTCAACCCCTATGCAGAAAACCTAGGTTATCCATTTAATTGCGGTGGCGATAAGATAAAAAAAGCGATTAATGAGGCGATATCGGCGCGGTTAGAAAAGCGAATGTTGCCAATAAAATAATAAAATTCAGTTGATAAATATTCATCTAAATTTTGCTTACAACAGATAACTACTTTAATTTACTTTAAATACAAAGCATTACACTTCATCATTTTTGAATGGTCATCAGGTCAGCCTTGGTAACTTGAGTCTTGTATCCTGCAAGCTGAACGGTCTATACTGCCAGCTCATCTTGTCGGAGTGCCATATGGCTGAGACCGTTAATTCGGGATCCGTTGAACCTGATCAGGCTAGAACCTGCGAAGGAAACAAGCGAAATACTGCACAAAAAGCCTATTTTAAAGACGCTTTTGTAGTTTTCGGTGGTTACGTATCACTGGCGTTTATTCGCTAAGGGATCCGTTCAACTTTTCACATTCTCATTTCTCCTGACAAGCAACTTCATTTCTTATAAAAAGTGAGTTTGCTAATGTCAAATCGTCGCGAAACCCGAGCACAAGCTCAACAATTTATCGATAACCTAAAGCCGTTACAGCACCCAAATTCTGAGAAGGTTTACCTTGAAGGTAGCCGAGCCGATCTTAGAGTGGGCATGCGTCAAATTTACCAAACAGATACCTTAGTGGGTGGCACCGAAGACAATCCTGTTTTTGAAGCGAATCCTCCCCTAAAAGTCTATGACTGTGCCGGAGCATACTCGGATCCCGATGCAAATATCGATGTACGCAGAGGCCTAGATAAGCTGCGTGATAACTGGATTGCAGAGCGAGATGATACCCAGCAACTTGCAGGTGCAAGCTCGGGTTTTACTCAGCAGCGTTTGGCCGATGACGGCTTAGATCACCTAAGATTTGAGTCGCTATTACCGCCGCGCCGCGCTAAAGTCGGCAAACGAGTGACCCAACTCCATTATGCTCGCCAAGGGATCATCACCCCAGAAATGGAGTATATCGCCATCCGTGAAAATATGGCGATGGCTGAGGTACAAGATCCGCTCCTGACCCAAAAAGATAGCGGCGAAAGCTTTGGTGCAGTGATTGGAGAACCGATCACTCCTGAGTTTGTTAGACAAGAGGTCGCCCGCGGCCGCGCGATTATCCCACTCAATATCAACCATCCTGAAGCCGAGCCTATGATTATCGGCCGTAACTTCTTGGTCAAAGTGAATGCCAATATTGGTAATTCGGCGGTGACTTCATCCATCGAGGAGGAGGTTGAGAAGCTGGTTTGGTCGACTCGCTGGGGCGCCGACACCGTAATGGATTTGTCGACAGGTCGCTATATTCACGAGACTCGGGAATGGATTATTCGTAACTCGCCAGTGCCTATCGGTACGGTGCCAATCTACCAAGCGCTTGAAAAAGTGAACGGTGTTGCAGAAGAGCTTAACTGGGAAACCTTCCGTGATACCTTGATAGAGCAAGCTGAGCAGGGGGTCGATTACTTTACCATTCATGCTGGTGTATTGCTGCGTTACGTACCGATGACGGCAAAACGCTTGACCGGAATCGTCTCTCGCGGCGGCTCTATCATGGCCAAGTGGTGCCTGTCGCACCATAAAGAGAACTTCCTCTACGAACATTTCAGAGAGATCTGTGAGATCTGCGCCGCCTATGATGTATCACTTTCATTAGGTGATGGTATGCGTCCAGGTTCGATTGCCGATGCTAACGATGAAGCGCAGTTTGCAGAGCTGGAAACCTTAGGTGAGTTAGTGAAGATTGCTTGGGAGTATGACGTGCAAACCATCATCGAAGGTCCTGGTCATATTCCAATGAACCTTATCAAAGAAAATATGGATAAGCAGCTTGAGCTTTGTGATGAGGCGCCGTTCTACACCTTAGGGCCGCAAACGACCGATATTGCACCGGGTTACGATCACTTTACGTCGGGCATAGGCGCGGCGATGATCGCTTGGTATGGCTGCGCAATGCTTTGTTATGTTACGCCAAAAGAGCATCTCGGACTGCCTAACAAAGAAGATGTAAAACAAGGGCTAATCGCTTATAAGATTGCAGCCCACGCCGGCGATGTGGCTAAGGGCCACCCGAGCGCGCAGATCCGCGATAATGCACTGTCTAAGGCGCGTTTCGAGTTTCGTTGGGAAGATCAATATAACTTAGGCTTAGATCCTGAAACCGCGCGGGCTTTTCATGATGAGTCTCTGCCTCAAGAGTCCGCTAAGGTCGCTCATTTTTGCTCTATGTGTGGCCCCAAATTCTGCTCGATGAAGATCACCCAAGAGGTGCGAGATTATGCCGCAGCCAAAGAGCGTGACGAGCAGGCTAACGCCATTGAAGTTAAACCTGCCACAGCCTATGAATCTTATGGTGTAGAGCCTAGACAGAGTCTAGCCGCTCAACAAGCGCTGGGGATGGCGCAGATGTCAGCCGAATTCAAAGCCAAGGGCGCTGAGCTTTATCATGAAGCGACCGATAAGCAACCCGATGCCGTGTTAGAGGATTAGTCATGATAGATGCTAACCAAGCTAGTATGGATAGTCGGCCTATCGTGTGGACGATTGCAGGTTCAGACAGTGGCGGCGGCGCAGGCATACAGGCCGATCTCGCGACCATATCTGATCTTGAGTGTCATGGTTGTAGCGTGATCACCGCAGTGACGGCGCAAAGTTCTGTCACAGTGTCGTTAGTTGAGTCCGTTTCTCAGAAGATGCTGCTATCTCAGCTCGATACCTTAGCGGCGGATCTTAAACCTGCTGCAATTAAAATTGGATTGCTTGCACAGCAGTCACAAATTTGTTGCTTAGCTAAGTGGCTTAAGCGGCAGCAACAAATTTGGCTGCAGAAGGGGACATCTGTACCCGTTATCTTAGATCCAGTCATGGTGGCAACCTGCGGTGATCCTTTGGCCATGGGCTCTGCGCTGGATTTTAGCCCCTTTAAAGGTTTGCTGACATTAGTCACCCCTAATGTCAGCGAGTTGCAAATAATGTCTGGCAAAACACTCGACAAGCTTGAGGACTGCATTCGCGCAGCAGAGCAACTCTCTGTACAACTTGCTACCTCGGTGTTAGCAAAGGGCGGCGATAAAGGCCCAAGCTGGTGTCATGCTCAGGCTAATGACTTGCTCGTTTGCAGCGAGGTCGAAGGTATATCGAGTCAACATCAACACCAAAGTTTTTGGTTATCTAGCCAGCGAATCGATAGCAACAATAGCCATGGTACAGGTTGTACCTTGTCATCGGCGATTGCCGCCGTGCTGGCTCATGGCTTTGTGCTTAACGATGCCATTGTGGTGGCCAAAGCCTACGTCAGTGCGGGGCTATTGGCGAGCTATCAGCCGGGCAGTGGAGCGGGGTGTTTAGCCAGAACGGCTTGGCCAAGAGAATTACGCCTGTTTCCATATATCAAACAAGTCACAGCTCAATGCTCACTGCCGAGCTCTGTGATTGAAAACGAGCCAAAGGTGACCGCTAAGCAGGCAGGCTTTACGAAGATAGATGAACCTTTGGGTTTATACCCAGTAGTAGCCGATGTCGCGCTGCTTGAAGCCTTACTCAAAGCGGGCGCTAAAACCATTCAGCTGCGGATAAAAGACACGAATGCACCAACGCTTGAAGAGCAGATCATCAAAGCGGTGGCTCTTGGCCGAGATTATCGAGCGCGGGTGTTTATTAACGATCACTGGCAGCTCGCCATCAAACATCAGGCTTACGGCGTGCATCTTGGCCAAGAAGACTTGTTTGATAGCAATCTAAAACAGCTTGCTGAAGCTGGCATAGCGCTTGGGTTATCGAGCCATAGCTACTTTGAGATCTTGTTGGCAAAACAACATCAGCCGTCCTATATCGCCTTCGGACATATTTTTCCGACAACCACCAAGCAGATGCCATCTCAGCCTCAGGGGCTTGCAAAGCTAAGGCGTTATGTCTCGCTGATGAAAGGCGAGTTACCAATAGTGGCTATTGGTGGTATCGATGCGGAGCGTCTGATCTGTGTTAAGGCCACTGGCGTGGATGATATTGCCGTGGTGCGGGCATTGACCGAGGCCGATGATCCGGCAACTGCTTTTAAGACGCTAAACAGCGCATGGCTCGAGGGCAATAGTGATGTCACTCAGTGATAGCGATTTTATCCGTTATTCTCGTCAAGTGCTGCTGAGCGAAGTTGGTGAGTCTGGGCAGCTGGTCTTTGCCAATTCTCATGTCGTGATTATCGGTGTCGGTGGCTTAGGTAACTTAGCCGCGCAGCAGCTTGCCGCCGCGGGCGTAGGTAAGCTTACCCTTGTCGATGGGGACAGGGTAGAGCTGTCCAATTTACCGAGACAACTGTTATTTGATGATGCCGACTTAGGACACAACAAGGCTGAGGTTGCAGAACGAAAGCTGAGTCAGGCCTACCCTCAGACCCAAGTGGATGGGGTGGGGCAATTTCTTACAGACGATAATATTGGTTTAGTTCTGGGGGATGACGGTAAGCATTATGATCTGCTACTCGATTGCAGCGACAACTTTGCTACCCGCCAGCGAGTTAATCGGTTTGCGATAGAAAACCAGCTCCCATTAGTTTCAGCCTCAGCAGCACATTTTAACGGGCAGTTGCTCACAATCGATCAGTGCCACAACCCAAATACAGGCTGTTACCACTGCTTGTTTCCCGCCGATATGTCGGTAAGCCAAAGCTGTCAAACCGTCGGCATTCTTGGGCCTATGGTGGGGACGCTAGCATCGATGCAGGCGCTAATGGCGCTGCAGCAGCTTTTAGGCGATAAGCAGGCCGTGGGTAAGCTGTTTAGATTTGATGGTAAACGTTTTAGTTGGCGCGAGCTTAACTTACCACGCAATCAGGCTTGTAGCGTCTGCGGCGTTGCTGAAGGCGATAAAGCCTCTGAGTTAGGTGACAAGTTGGTGACGGAGCTAGATTCAAATTTAAAGCAAGCTTCAGTCATAGGCTCTGAGCGCGTGCAAACAGGCTTTCAGTCTGGGGAGAAAGATTATGTATAAAGGAAATGACAGTATCTCAATCATTGTAAATGATGAGGTAAAACAGGTTGCGGTCAACGCGACGCTGCAAAGCGTGATTGAAGGTTATTGCGAGATCCGCGGCGTTGATATGAGTGCCATTGCCGCAGCGCTAAATGGTGATGTTATCACGCGCAGTCGATGGCAGAGCCAAGTCTGTCAAGCGGACGATAAACTAGAACTCTTCTCAGTTGTTGCCGGAGGCTAATATGTTAACGATTGCCGATCATCAATTTCAATCAAGATTATTCACTGGCACAGGCAAGTTTGCAACGGCTCAGAGCATGTTAGCAGCGGTGGCCGCTTCTGAGTCTCAATTAGTGACCTTGGCGGTAAAAAGGCTGGATCTGAATACTGGCAGTGACAATATTCTTAAGCCTTTGCTTGAGAGCGGGGTTAAGTTGCTACCTAACACTGCGGGAGCGCGTAACGTCAAGGAGGCGCTGTTTGCCGCCCACCTTTCACGAGAAATGTTAGGCACTAACTGGGTTAAACTCGAGATCCACCCCGATCCTAAATACCTGATGCCCGATCCCATCGAAACCTTAGAAGCGGCGCGCATTTTATGTGAGCAAGGCTATGTGGTCTTGCCCTATGTTCATGCCGACCCAGTGCTGTGCCGTAGACTCGAAGAGGTTGGCTGCGCTGCTGTGATGCCACTAGGCAGTCCTATTGGCTCTAATCAGGGGCTCGCGAGTGAACCTTTCTTAAAGATCATCATCGAGCAGGCCAAGGTGCCTGTGATTGTCGATGCGGGTATTGGCGCGCCATCTCAGGCAACCCATGCCATGGAACTCGGTGCCGATGCCGTGCTGGTTAATACAGCCATTGCTAGCAGCCGTGACCCCGTGGTGATGGGACGTTGTTTCGCTCAAGCCGTTAGTACAGGACGACAAGCATATATTGCGGGATTGGGGGCTGTGAGCCATCGAGCCCACAATACCAGTCCGCTTACGGGGTTTTTAAATGATGCGTAATTACTTAGCCTTTAAGGAGTGGTTATGAGCTTTGTCGATGTTTTTCAAAAGCTGTCACGCTCTGAGCTTAAACTAAAGCTGTATTCTACTACTAGCGCAGATGTGGAGCGGGCATTACAGCGTCCGTCGGGCGATCTAGAGAGTTTACTCGCACTACTATCGCCAGCTGCAGAGCCGTATCTTGAAAAGATGGCGCAGCAAGCGGTTGCATTAACTCGTCAGCGTTTTGGGGCGAGTATCGGCATGTATATTCCGTTATACCTGTCGAATCTCTGCGCCAATGAGTGTGATTATTGCGGCTTTACCATGAGTAATAAAATTAAGCGTAAGACCTTGTCTGGTGATGATGTTTCTAATGAGATGCGTCAAATTAAGGCGATGGGCTACGATTCAATCTTATTGGTGTCCGGTGAACATGAGTCTAAAGTGGGGGTTCCTTACTTTAAGCAGATCTTACCGTTAGTCACCGAGCAGTTTAGCTACGTGGCCATGGAAGTGCAGCCCCTTGAGGAGCCGGACTATCGAGAGTTAGTGGGCGCAGGTCTTGATGGGGTGATGCTGTATCAAGAAACCTATAACCCGGTGACTTATAGCGAGCACCATACTCGCGGCAAGAAGAGAGATTTTAGCTATCGACTCGAGTCGCCCGACAGAGTCGCCAGAGCCGGCGTCGATAAAATAGGTTTAGGGGTGTTACTCGGTCTAGATGATTGGCGCCTAGATGCGCTGTTAATGGGGCATCACTTAGATTATTTAGAAAAAACCTATTGGCGCAGCCGCTATAGCATTTCGCTGCCAAGACTAAGACCCTGTACGGGGGGAGTGAGCCCGAAAATTGAGCTTACTGATAAGGGGTTAGTGCAGATGATTTGCGCATTTAGACTGTTTAATCAACAACTGGAGATTAGCCTATCGACCCGAGAAACCCCAAAACTGAGAGATAACCTGTTTGCGCTCGGGGTGACCAATGTCAGTGCTGGTAGCTCAACGCAGCCTGGCGGCTATGTTGAACCTAACACTGAGTTGGATCAGTTTGAGATAAGTGATGAGCGTACGCCGCAAGTGGTTGCCCAAGCCATGCTTGAGCGGGGATTAAACCCCGTATGGAAAGACTGGGAAACTGCTTGGTAGTGAGGGACGTCAGTAGCTAGGCTCGCGCTTAATAGGCGTGAATTTACGCTTGCCATGTGCGAGCGTAAATCTAATGCTTATATCATTAAAATGGACAGTAAATAGCGGGCAAGGGCGAATGTGTGTAGCACAAAGCAAGCCCAAATTACTTTGACTCGTGGCCTAAAACACCTGTTACAGGTACTTTTTCAGTATCGCAAAGACTTCCGTCGGGCTGATAGGTTTACCCAAGTAGCCATCGGCGCCCAGCCTGAGTCCAAGGCTTTCATCGGACTCCTCTGCAAGTGCGCTGACAATAATGACGGGCAGCTTGGCGGTTTGTGGATCTTGTTTCAGATCTTTAAGGACCTGGTAACCGTTTTTCCCGGGCATCATGATATCTAAGAAGATAACGTTTGGGCGCTGGATGTTGGCAATATCAATCACATCATCACCGGAGTTAACCGTGGTAACTTGGTAATCATCGCCTAGAATTGACAGTAAGAGACTTGAACAGATAGGGTCATCATCTACGACCAATATTTTTGCTTTTTCCATTCAAATTATCCTCTTATGCTCACCTATAACTAGGATCTCACGTTTATTCAACAAGTCTATCATTATGCTCAGGTATTGGCTAATTTTAACACTCTTGTACACGCGAGTATTGCTCTGAATTAGTACACTTTTAAGATTGAAAATAGGGGACAGCGTGGCTGTACTTTGTATAATTTTTAGATAATAATTGAGCGAATAAGTTCCTATTGATAAGGGCGCTACTATGCAGATCCCACCGAGTATTATCTCTGGCCAAAATGGTTTTCAGTCTGCCCAGTCAGACTTAACTCAAGCCACGATTGATGTTGCTGGAGCAAGCCAGTCGGCTACCGGTACCACGACCGTTGAGAATAGCGCGACTCAGGTTAGCACTACCCAAGCATTAGTTGATGCAACTCAGGCTGGTATTCATGCACAAGCGTCGGCAGAGGTCATACAAACCTCATCAGATATGATAGGCAGTATCATTAATATTAAAGT
>NZ_JAKEVD010000038.1 GCF_022398325.1 Shewanella sp. Isolate13 | reverse complement strand
GTGCTAGGTGCTAGGTGTTAGGTGTTAGGTGTTAGGTGTTAGGTGTTAGGTGTTAGGTGTTAGGTGTTAGGTGTTAGGTGTTAGGTGTTAGGTGTTAGGTGTTAGGTGTTAGGTGTTAGGTGTTAGGCAAATAGCAAAGCAGGCAAGATATAGATTTAAAAGTCGTATAACTAAAAAGGGTTTAAATTAAAACACCAAAAGAAAAAGCCCTTACATTCTTTATCAGTAAGAAGTGTAAAGGCTTTCATCTTTATATTGGCACAGCGGATTGGCTCGTAATACTGACGAACCCGCGACCCCGGCGTGACGGGGTTATCCAACAAAAAGAATTTAAAATCCACAGAACGAAAAAAGCCTCTACATTGCTGTAGAGGCTTTCATCTTTGTGTTGGCGGAGCGGACGGGACTCGAACCCGCGACCCCCGGCGTGACAGGCCGGTATTCTAACCAACTGAACTACCGCTCCTAAACTTTTTTAGAAACCGTTAACTTGATTTCTACGTTATTGCTATGTCACTAACAATAACGGACTTGCTACTAAATTGGCGGAGCGGACGGGACTCGAACCCGCGACCCCCGGCGTGACAGGCCGGTATTCTAACCAACTGAACTACCGCTCCAAAACTTTTACAGAAACCATTAACTCGATTTCTAATGTTATTGCTATGTCACTAACAATAACTGAACTTACTACTAAAATTGGCGGAGCGGACGGGACTCGAACCCGCGACCCCCGGCGTGACAGGCCGGTATTCTAACCAACTGAACTACCGCTCCAAAACCTTGCTAGAAATCAATCATGTTGATTTCTAATGTTACCCGTTATGTCACTAACAAATAACTAAAATTTAGTACTTGATTGGCGGAGCGGACGGGACTCGAACCCGCGACCCCCGGCGTGACAGGCCGGTATTCTAACCAACTGAACTACCGCTCCACATCAAGTGCGGTGAATAATACGTAGAGAGAGGTAGTCCGTCAATAAGTTTTTTATAAGATCTTTACTGACTAGTCGAAAAACGAACAATTCGATTTTTCTAGGGCATTTACCGACAGAAACTAGCTTTTTCCGACTGGATTATCAGTATCTTCCGGCATAGTCAGATCGATTTGGTCCAATTCGAGCAATACCTTTTCTCGGCGGATCTCTTTTTCCAGTCGCGCCTCCGTAGCGGCTAATGCTTTTTTAAGGTTACTGCGTTTGCGGATAAACAATAAAACCACAATCCCAATAATCACTAAAACCACATTAATCGAAACGAGCAATACGATAGCCTTCTCTTTCGCCTGCTGCTCCTCGGCCTTTGCTATCGCTTCGGCTCTAGCGGCGAGCTCCTCTTCACTCGGTGGTGGTTCTGGTGGTTGGATAAGATTAAAAAACAGCTCTGGTAGAGTTAAATAGATCTCTCTGCCATCGTGTGTGGTACTTACCGCATTGAGTTTTAAATCATAGCTACCGAAATCTATCACTCTCGGTAAGATAAACTGAGTCTGTTTATCACTGAAGTGAGCCACAGTTACCGGAATAACCTTCCCGGTAGGTCCCATAATTTCCGCTTCGAGATGGGTTTGCTCTAGCAATAGCACTTCATCATCTATCTGAATGTCTAATGTCCAGATCCCCGAATCGGGGTTATCAGTCTCTAACAGGGCCACAGTAATTGGCCTTTTAGACAACCTAAACTCCTGTGAGTACTCACGCTCTAGCACAGTGTTTTTTGCCTGAACCTGTAAGGTGTAATCCCCCCATGGCTGCTCTAGATTTAAATCACTGGTAAAGACACCATCATCGGGCTGCTCATCGAGTGCCTCACCGTTGTCTCGGTATGCGCCAACGATTATGGTACCTGCGGCGTAGTTTTCATCTGCGGTATTATTTTTACTGATAAAGCGCGCCGTCCAGTTCATCATAAAATCGAGACCGGGCAAACGAACCTTCTGCTCATCACCAAGCAGTCGAGCCGTTAACTTAAGGCGCTCACCTTGAAAAAGCGGCTGCGGAATGGCGTCAACATCAACCGATAGCGCCGAGACTTTCTCAATCACTGAGCCCTCGACCACTTGCCCGAGCAGTTGCCAGGGACCAGGCATAGGTTTCTTGATGGTGATCATGTCACCGGTTAATCCCTCCATCCAAGTGACGGTGGCTTCGGGATGACGATTAACATACCATTTGCTGCCATCAGGAAGCACTATCACCACTGGAGCACTACCGTACTCACGGTGAATAAGTAAGGTCATAGAATCGACCATATGATCAATTCTAAAACGATTTTTCAGTTCGGAAGCATGATTGGAGAGCACCACATTCGCCAGTGCGACTGCACTAATAGAGAGGTAGCAGAGTACAAAAGCCGTAAAAAGTTTGACTCTTCTAATCATATTGGGACTCATAAAATGACAGTTATCCGCGCCAGAGGCATTGTCCTGATTTCGCGACTAGGTCTAATCGCTCTTCGTGTCTAATCAGTTCATCGGCCGATGCGGCGATCACTTTAAGTTTTGATCGATTTGGACTTAGACGATTAATCCCGCCGCCCTCTTGTCCTGCTTTTTCACTAGAAAGGTTAAATTTGGTTTGTCCCCCCGTCATCAACAGATAGACGTCAGCCAAAATCTCGGCATCGAGTAATGCGCCGTGAAGATCACGCGCCGAGTTGTCGATACCGTATCGTTTACATAGGGCATCTAGGTTGTTCTTTTGCCCTGGGTGTAAAAACTTAGCCACTTCAAGGGAGTCAAGTACCTGACAGATATCTGTGGTCTTCGGGCCGAGAGGCTGCAGCATAGAGAACTCATGATCCATAAAGCTAACGTCGAAGTTTGCGTTATGTGCCACGATCTCTGCGCCATCGATAAAGTCGATAAAACTTTGAGCAATTTCATGAAACTTGGGCTTATCTGCCACGAACTCGTTGGTAATACCGTGGACCGCAATCGCCTCTTCATCAATGGGCTGCTGCGGATTGATATATTCATGATAGTGACGGCCGGTTAAACGACGGTTAACCACCTCGACACAACCAATTTCAATAATACGGTGACCTAAATAAACCGGACCGCTGGATTGGTTCATACCTGTGGTTTCGGTATCGAGAATAATCTGCCGCTTGGCACTTGAAACAATATTCATATGAATTTATACATTTCTCAGTTAAATTTTTTGGGTATACTCGCCCGCAATTATAGCTATGGTAGCAACTTGATGACTGGACTGAAACAGATCTCTATCTATACCGACGGTTCTTGCCTAGGAAATCCGGGTCCTGGCGGTTATGGCATCGTTTTAAAGTACAAAAAACACACCAAAGAATTGGCCGATGGCTTTTCTCTCACGACCAATAACCGTATGGAGCTACTTGCACCTATTATCGCACTAGAGGTATTAAAGGTGCCGTGTCAGGTAATATTAACCAGCGACAGCCAATATATGCGTCAAGGCATCACTCAGTGGATCCATGGCTGGAAACGTAAAGGCTGGATCACCTCGACCAACCAGCCAGTAAAAAATGTCGATCTCTGGCAACGCCTAGACGCAGTGTCTCAACGTCATCAAGTTGAGTGGCGTTGGGTTAAGGGCCACGCTGGCCACAGCGAAAACGAACGCTGTGACGACTTGGCTCGCCAAGCCGCCGAAGCTAAACCGACACAAGAAGATAGCGGCTATATTGCTCAGCAGAAACAAGATTAACACTTGCCGTTTAAGCTTTTTGTTTAAGCTTATGGTTTAAACCGTAAGAAACTGCACTCATGCAGTTTCTTAGTATCAACTTTTGCCAGCGCTTTAAACGAACAAGATTAACTTTCCGTATTTAAAAAAGTCTGGCAAAAATTGATAAAGGCCAAGCCCACTGGCGTAAATTGGCGGCTCTTATGATGAATACGATAAAACTTGCGCTCTAACGCCAACCCCTCTACTTCAATAATCGCCAACTCCTTACGGATCAATTCTTTCTCAAGCGTTAACTCAGATAACACCCCTAGCCCCGCCCCTTGTTTGACCGCTTGCTTAATGGCATCGGGAGTCGAGAAACGAAATTTCTCTTGTGGTTGCATATCCA
The DNA here is from genome assembly GCF_022398325.1 of Shewanella sp. Isolate13. Lineage (GTDB taxonomy): Bacteria > Pseudomonadota > Gammaproteobacteria > Enterobacterales > Shewanellaceae > Shewanella. The sequence goes on along the minus strand of NZ_JAKEVD010000038.1, from coordinate 38,285 downwards.
ATGCGTTCGCGGCATTAACAAAGCAGTCGCGGGTGCCAGAGCCCTCCTCTCGCATCACCCAAGGCATTCCACTTAGCTCACTTGGAGCCACGATTTTACCGGCTAACGGGTGCGCTGGATGGCAAAATATCAATAACTTATCTTTGTGCCATGCCTCGACCGCGATACGGCTATCGAGACATTGCCCCTCGACAAAGCCCATCTCGCTTCTAAACTCCAGTACAGAGTTAATGACCTTTTGACTATTGTCGATATCCACATTCACAAGCGTGTTGGTATGCTGCTGACAAAATGCGACCGCCGACTTTGCCAAGAGATAATTGCCGATAGTGGAACTGGCACTCACACAGAGGTTCCCCCCAAGTTCTGCCCCTGCTGGCGAGAAAGCATGTTCAATCTGATCGATTTTTTGCAGTGCTTGAGTGGCTAAGGGTAATAACAGACTTCCTTGGGAGTTCAGGCGCAAACGATTGCCGATACGCTCAAATAATCGCGTATCCAGTTGCTTCTCTAGTTCCGATAACGCCATCGATGCCGCAGGAGATGACAGGTTGAGCATCTCAGCCGCCTTTGCTACTTGACCACTTCGAGCGACCGATTCAAAGACGGCCAGCTGTTTTAATGTAATACGCATTGAGACTCTTAAAATTCGTTTGAAGATTTTGGCGCATGTCCTGTCCGACTCGCGCTGGGGGCTGTAGACCAGTTTGGCCGCTTCACTTTACGCTTTACCTGTATTGGCGTTAACGGGCTTTCTAATTTTTTCGCCACCAAAACATAAACACTCCCCGTACTAGGCAGCCAGGATTTGAGTGCATGGGACCAAATATTGCCAACTTTAACATCACCAAGCAGATGATGATGCAGAATACGCTCATCGGCAACCACTTGATAACCCAAGAGGCCTAGCCAATCTTTAACCCTTGATGGCATAAAGAAACGCCCGCACCAAGGGATCTCTTGCTGATGTTTAGGCAACATCTTCCCAAAAAACATCGGGCTAAGGGGATTGAATCCGGTGATGACCAAGTGTCCTCCAGAGATTAATACTCTGTCCACTTCGCGAAGTAAGCGATAGGGGTCGGCCTCAAACTCAAGTAGAAAGTTCATCACCACCGCATCGATACTGGCATTTTGGATCGGTAACTGACAGTAATCTCCCTCAATATCTGCCTGCGCCTCATCGAATAGTGAATATTTGCGATTGATACCTACGCCGGTTTTAGCCATTTTATGACTCAAGGGGCCTAAACTCAGTAAGTAGTAGCCAAAAATTCTTGGCCACCAAGGAGACAGCGTCTGCTCTACGCTTTCACGAATAACCGGGCCATTAGGGAGTTCTGACCAATGATAAGGCTTTAACGGTAATGCTGACTGTGACAAATCAATCTCCAAAATCACTGATGCTCTACTTTAATAACGAAAGCGGTATACAAGCAATAGCTTTGCTCAGTAAACTGGTTTAAGCGCTCAAATTATTTAGCGAGAGCGGTAACTTAATTAAATGAGAGAGTTTTGACATGTTACATATCACTCCATTACCCGCGTTTGATGATAATTATATCTGGCTGTTTCAATCTCAGCAAAATACTGGCGTCTATGTGGTCGACCCCGGTGATGGTCAAGTTGTCATTGACTATTTATCCCAGACCCAGCAACCTCTGCTCGGGATCCTCATTACCCATCATCACCATGACCACACTGGAGGGATAGCGGCACTTGTCGCCAAGTTCGGTGACAACCTGCCCGTATATGGCCCCCAAGTTGAAAATATCGTCGGTATTAACCGCCCTATTTCAGAAAGCGGTAATATCACATTAGATCATAGCGACTTAACCGCCCGTATCATTGAGGTGCCGGGTCACACCCTAGGCCATATCTGCTATCTCATTGAAGATGTGCTATTTTGCGGTGACACCCTGTTTAGCGGCGGCTGCGGTCGTCTATTTGAAGGCTCAGCCGAGCAGATGTACAACTCATTAACCGAGTTAGCTCAGTTAGCCGATACCACTAGGGTCTGCTGCGCTCATGAGTACACCTTAGCTAATTTGGCCTTTGCTAATCGGGTCGAGCCTGACAATGAGGCACTTATCGATTACACAGAGAAAGCCAATGCACTGCGCGCTCAAAACCGGCCGACCTTACCCTCCTCTATCGGTTTAGAAAAGGCGATTAACCCCTTTTTAAGAAGTGATCGTGCTGAAATTTGGCAATCTTTATCCATTCAATTCCAACAACCTATCGAAAATCCGTTGCAAGGCTTCGCACTTCTGCGTCAATGGAAAGACAATTTCTAAAAAATAATCTACAATAGCCCGCTATTCGAGCGCCACCAAGCCAGATCTATTCTGGCTTTTTTGAGCCTAATTAGAGGACACACATTTTAGATGCGCGTACCATTTTTATTCGTCGCAGGGGGCATTGCCCTGTTGACAGGTTGTCAAACATTAGACAGCCAGCAGACTTCGGAAAGGATCCCTGCCAAGCCAGTTGCAGTTGAGAAAGTCGCCCAAAAACCTATCGAGCCAGAAGTTGTTGAGGTCGTTGAGATCACCGATATTTGGCAACGTATTCGTCTCAATTTGCAGATGGAAATACCCGATGAGAAACTCGTTCGCCAATATCGCGACTGGTACATAAAGCATCCTCAACATTTAGAGCGCGTATCTGAACGCGCTACGCCATTCATGTATCTGATTGTAGATGAAATTGAAAAGCGTAATCTACCAATTGAGTTAGCCCTTCTACCAATTGTTGAAAGTGCATTTGATCCCTTTGCCTACTCACATGGTGCGGCGTCGGGCCTTTGGCAATTCACCTCACCAATGGCACGCCACTTCGGGCTACAAATGAACTGGTGGTATGACGGTCGAAGAGATGTGCCTGCGGCCACAACCGCTGCTTTAGATATGCTTGAGTACCTGCATGGTAAAACAGGTCAAAATTGGCTATACGCCATCGCCGCTTACAATACCGGTGAAGGACGGGTGATCAACGCGGCTAAGCGAAATAAGAAAAAAGGAATTTCGACAGACTTCTTTAGCCTAAACCTGCCAAGAGAAACTGAGCGTTATGTGCCTCAGTTACTTGCACTCGCCGATGTGATTAAAAATGCCGATAAGTATGGCATTAAACTGACTCCGATCAGCAATGAGCCTCAGATCGAAGTTGTCGACATAGGCAGTCAAATTGATTTAGCACTAGCGGCAGACATCGCCGAGATGACTACATCGGAGCTACACAAGTTAAACCCTGGCTTTAACCGCTGGGCTACTGCACCTGAAGGGCCGCACAAACTTGTGCTACCAATCGATAAAGCAGATGCGTTTAAACTTGCGTTAAATAAGACGAATACGACTGAACGCCTTAATTGGGAACGCTATAAGATCAAGTCGGGCGACAGCTTAGGCTTAATTGCAAAGCGTTATCGTACAACGGTTTCGGCATTAAAAGCGGTCAACGATATTAATGGCAATACCATTGTCGCTGGCAAGTTCCTGCTTATCCCAGTTGCTGCGAAAGATCTCGATGAGTACCTTCTATCTGCCGACCAACGCTTGGCCCGTCAGCAAAATAAAGCTCGCGGCGCGAGTAAAATCACTTACAAAGTTAAGTCTGGTGATTCGCTTTGGAAAATCGCCAAGCAGCACAAGGTAAAAATAGCGCAGCTTGCAAGCTGGAACAGCATGGCACCAAAAGACTCATTACAGATCGGCCAAAAGTTGGTGATCTGGTCTGGCACCGCAACCAGCAAGAGCGGGTTAAGCGAAGTAATGCGTACTGTTAACTATAAGGTTCGCAGCGGTGACTCATTGGCGCGTATCGCCAGTAAATTCAACGTTAGCGTTAACGATCTTGTACGCTGGAACTCACTTGAAAAGAGCAAGTACCTGCAACCGGGACAGATGCTGAAGCTCTATGTTGATATGACAAAAGTCAGAACTTAAACGACATAGACATAGCACTCACGTTTCGAGAAAAATAAAAGGCGACCTTAGGTCGCCTTTTTTGTCACTGTCACATTAACAATGTTAGAAGTGGTAGATCACCGGATGCATCGCAGGACGTTGGGACTCTGTCGCGCGTCCTGCAAAAATCGCTTTCAGGCTATAGCCTTTACCTATCTTAGCCGCTATATCCGCAGGGATTTTAAACTTAACGTATTGAGTTTTCCCCGCTGGCATCACCCCTTCTCGAATCGCTTGGGTGAACATCATCTCATTTGACCATGCCCAAACTCGCTCACCCTGAGGGTTAAGTAGCCATAGATCTGCCGTCATACCAGATGGGAACATTAATGGAATGCCATAACGCTGCTTATTAGTGTATTCCAGCGTGATATCTGTATTAGTGTTAACCACAAGCTTAGCGTCTAACAACTCTTCCCCCATAGTTTTACCCTCTTTAAACTGTCGCGGTTCGCCATTACCAGCCCCAACAATGCCGGCCGTTGCCGCTGGAGAGGACTTGATAGGTTGCACTTGAGGCTCGCTCGGCGTACTCACCGCAGCCGTACTAAGGTTGTCTTCAGCGCTCTTCATATTTGCAGCCTCAATTTGCTGGCCTGAACAGCCCAGCAAAGCAACTGCGATTAAGGGTAAAAATCGTTTAATAGCCATTAAAGGCCTCCAAATTTCTTGAACAACTTATCTTTAAGTTTATCGGTCTCATCTTTGAGCTTTGAATCGAGCAAGGCCTTCGTATCTAGGGCAAATTTCGGCTCAGACATAGTGCCGCTAATGGCAAATGGGATTTCAACGCCGTAGAGTGCATCGCGCTTCTCACCGCCTTGGCCTTCGAGTGAGCCGACAACAGAAGTGGTTAACTTATAGTCTAAAGCCTGATTAATAATATTCGCAGTTCCCGCGCCTTTGAGGCGGATCAATGGTGATGCCATATCCAGATCCGGGTTGGTTACCACACCTTTGGCGACATTAAATGAACCAGTCATGCTGGTAAAGTCAGTCTTCTTCTCACTAGTACTCGAACTTGCCGAGAGATCGCCGCCCAGCTTCGCTTTCGCTTCACGGATCATCTGTGGGATATTCACGCCATGGATGGCACCATCGGCAATCTCAAATTTACCGTTTGCAACAAGGTTCTTCTTTAGATTGTCAGGCAGTAGGCTGCGCCCCTTACCTGCTACATTAAAGTTTGCTTTACCATCTAACAGGTCCACTTCGGCCAAATCGATTAACAAGGCTCGAATATCTACCTCAGATAGATGTTCATCAAACTGGTATTTGGCAACCTTTTCACGACCATCTAGCTTGGCAGTGGCGCTGACTTTGCCGCCGTATAGATCAGCCGATAACTGTTTAACATCGGCTATACCGTTTTTCATCTGTAGCTTCATCACCCAGTTTTGAGTTTTTAAGTTGGCGACTTTGACCGACTTAACACTCACACCAACATCGAGATTAACCGACTTCATCGCTCTCAAGTCTGGCTCAACCGCGTTCGATGCTGTGGTCGCCGATTTGTCTTGGCTAGCCGCCTCGCCCTCTTGTTTTGGCAATAACGCATCAAGATCGACATCACCGACCTCAAGCTTGGCCACGACATTCGGTACCTTACTGCCATATGCGATATCGAGTTTGCCCTTAGCATCGATATTAGCGGCACTAAAACTTGATAGCACAAGATTCATCGTCTGCTTATCTAACGCAACGATGAGTGAGGTGTTAAGATCTGCCTTTAAACTGCCATTTGGTATCCCCTCACCAGTCACTTGATTACTCACCGCGAAATCGTTAATGGTAATAGTCTGCAGATCTTGAGCAACCTTGAGCTGGCCGCCCCCTTGGCTTACAAGCTTGAAATCAGGCAAAGTGGCTGAAAATTCGTACTTTAGCGGAGCAAACTCTCCCAGCTGAAAGCGACCTAAAGTCAGCTCTTTGAGGTCAAATAATTGCTCTGTGTTATTCAGGTGATCGATATTAATAATCTTAGTATTGGTAATTGCGATACCGCCTATATCGAGGCGGGCAAGCGTTGCATTACTTGTGCCACGGCTTTGCGTCGATGACTCTGTGGCGCCCTTGGCATCGGCCGTCGCCGCCAAGCCATCGAAACTGGTACGGCCATCGGTTTGCGTTTCAAGCTTCAAAGTCAGGCCATCGAGATTTAACTGAGAGATCTCAACTTCTTTCTTTAGCAGTGGCATTAATGCCACTTCGGCAACAACCTGATTAACCGCCACCATAGAACTATTTGTGAAGCCTTGTGGGTTCGACAAGGTGATCTGCCCAAGCTCAATCCCTAAAGTTGGGAAGAAAGTCCAAGAAAGATCGCTGCCGATAGTCAAATTACGTCCCGTTTGCTCCTTTACGAGATCGACAATTTGCGGCTTAAAATCATTGGGGTCAAAGATCACTGTGACATATAGCACCAAGGCAAGCACTAGGCCTAAGACTGTTATAAAAAACCATTTTAAAAATTTCATGATAGATCCCATCTATTATCACTGAAACACTTAAGTAAAAAGACTCTTTTAAAGAGACGAATACACACAGATTACTCTAAATTTAGCACGGATATATCTAATGCTCGATTGGCAACGGCGACACCGTTAGCATCGGCGTAGATAAATGACTGTGGAGATATGATAACCCCATATATTTCAACTGCAAGGTTCACCTCTCCCAAGCCTTTTTTCTCGGTTTTTATCGGGTTAGCGCCAACAGCCTTGACGCCAAGGTTAATGGTTTTCAGTGTCGCCACATCGCGAACGCAACCAAAAATAACCACGCCATGCCAGCCATTGTCAGCTCCGCTCTGGGCTATCATATCGCCCATTAGCGCACAATCCATCGCGCCTTGGCCATCAACGACTAAGACTTTCCCTCTGCCATCTTGGGCCAGAAGCTGTTTAACTTTTGAATTGTCTCGATAACACTTAACTGTGACCACTTCGCCCCAAAAACACTCTTGTTTACCGAAGGAGGTAAACATCGGAGGAAGCAAAATCAGTTCATCGCCATAGGCATCGAATAAGTCGGGTAATAGATCTAACATTTAGCCTCCATGCATACAGATAAGTAAAACTATCCATAGACTGACAGGTAAAGCGTAGAAACCCAAGTATTAACAACCGAATTTAGGCATAATTTATGACATCGAGACTTTTCCACGATGAAAATACAAACTATAATATTAATCAATGTTTGTACTCGGAATCCTCCGTACTTTAACCGTAGGTAAAAATGAACACTAATATCGAATTAGAGAGTGCTATCGCTGCGCTTGACCAGTATGGTTATGACAAGAAACATTCTAGCGACCTAGAGCAAGCTCGTAATAAAGCCCAGATGTTAAAATATATCGACTCCCTAGACTTTAGTCTTCGTCGATTATTAATATTGCAAGAAGCAGTTGATGAGCTTGTTGAAAAAGAAAAGAAACTACTCGCTCAAAAAGAAAATATTCAGACATATAAAACAAAAATAATTAACCTTTCTCGTCAATTTAATATTTCATATGATGAAGTTGTTCAGATAATGAAACAACAAGAAAACAGTTAAGTATTCAACTATTCTACATCGATATTGTTCACAGTTATTAAGACTGAATACAAAAGCATACAGCTTAATTAATAACCTACCGATAATGTCGTCGAGTCGATGTTGCAGCCTATGGATGGGCTTTCTCTCCGCGACTAATCGCGTCTAGCAAAACGCGCCTGCCTTAGAGAGCCTTCTCTAGAGACTCGCACCCTCGAAACTTGCACCTAGAAACCATGTCGCCATCACTGGCAATAGCACTGATGCTGAGACACTGCGCTACCCTCATCAGATAAAAGTGCTTAGCTTTAAGTCGCTAACATTGGCAAGATAACCCTCGACGTCTTAAATCAAACCTATCGCCCTTCGCTACAGACAAGTGAATATAAATGCTATAAAAACAGTGCTCAATATATTCACAATTTAGCTTTGTTTGCCTTTAGTTTTTTTATTGCTCAGCGAAATATTAAAATACTTAAATAGCGTCTGTTTAATATTTTTAATTTTGCTAACTCTAAGCCAAAGTAAAAAACTAAAAAACACCAAGTACAAACTAGGCTCAATAATTTCAGACTTAACCGACCAGTAGAAATGAACTGGGACTAATATGGCAACAAGGTAAATACCATTATGAAGCTGTTGCCAGCGTTTACCCATTGTTCGCCTAACGACTTTAAACGAGGTAAACGCTAACGCCGCCAGCAGAATATAGGCCGTTGCGCCAACAAGTATGTAAGGGCGCTTAACCACCTCTTCAAAAAACAGTGACCAAGCAAACAATAGATCTAAGCTAAAAAACGCCAACACATGTAAACTGGCATAGACGAAAACATACAAGCCCACCAAGCGCCGAGTCTGCATCAAAACCCCCAGCTTAAATCGTTTAGCAAGCGGCGATATCAGCAGTGTCGCGGCTAAGGTATTTAATGCGCCAATGCCGGTAAAGTGGATAATATATTGCACCGGATCGCCGCCCGCATTATCACTCAGCACCTTCAGAACCATGTAAGCTATTGGGCTCAGCGCGATAAAGTGAAGCAAGGCTTTTAGCCAAAACAGATTACGGCTAGTCGAGCCCATGATTGTCCCCTGTAGATAGTCCCATCGATATTAGTATCATCACTTTAATAGAAACGTTTCAGATCGATGCCGCTATAGAGGCTGGCAACAGACTCGCCATAACCATTAAAAGGCAACGTCTTGATACGCTTTGCGGAGAAAAGCCCACCTTCTGCGATTCGCCTTTCCGATGCTTGGGACCATCTAGGATGGTCGACATCTGGGTTAACATTGGCATAAAAGCCATACTCACTTGGTGCGAGTTGATTCCAAGAGGTTGGTGGCTGCTTGTCAGTTAATCGAATGCGCACCACAGACTTAATGCTCTTGAAACCATACTTCCACGGAACAACCAAACGAATGGGAGCGCCATTTTGCGGCGGCAGTGTTTTGCCGTATAACCCAACAGACATAAAGGTTAAATCATTCATCGCCTCGGCTAAGGTTAACCCCTCCACATAGGGGTAATGAATACCTCCGCCAACATAGGGGTTCTTTTGCCCCGGCATCTGCTCAGGATCGTACAAGGTCTCAAAGGCCACATACTTGGCTCGACTGTTTACCCCGACCTTTTTCAACAAGCTCGCTAACGAGAATCCCACCCAAGGGATCACCATAGACCAAGCCTCAACACAGCGAAAATTATAGGCGCGTTCCTCTAGCGGAAACAGCTTAAGCAGATCGTCGTAATCGAGCGTCATTGGCTTATCGACTTCACCATCGATAACCAAGGTCCATGGGTCGACTTTAAGCTCCTGAGCATTTTCTTGTGGGTCAGTCTTACTGGTACCGAACTCGTAAAAGTTATTATGAGAGATAATTTTCGACTCGGGCGTTAACTCGCCATAGAGGAGATGGTCATACTCAGTTTGCTTCTCGAAGGGTAATGCCTTAGTCAAAAAGGCCGTCTTTTGCTTATCACTTGAAAATAGCTCAAACACCCCAGCATTGGCATGAGACGAGAGTAACGCGCCAGCACCAACAAAGCCTAGCTGTTTTAAAATTCTTCTGCGATCGTGGTAGACAGCTTCAGGAGTAATCTCGCTATCTTTAATGTTATTCCAGGCAAGTGTTTTTTTTATATTCATCCGCTATTCCGCCCCATCTTTTACATTAATGCAAACTGCTTAACTAATCAGACCGAGCAAACAATAAAAAGGTTTCACTTTAGCTTCAAGTTAGATCTCATGAACAGATGACTATGTCAGCACTTACTTTATTAATCCTGTTATTAGACTTACAGTATCCCTATCGTTATGCGTCATAGCTAGTGCCTATAATCACCGCAAACCAAAGGTTGAAAATAAAAAGCTTTCACACAAAGTTACTTTCAACCCACTTCTCATTAACAGCTGATTATCTCTGCAGCACTTACTTTACTAATTGTGTGGTTAGGCTTGCAGTGACAAAACTGCCATGCCACCCTAAGGCTTCATTTATCATGTTAAGAGCCTTCTCACATGCCATTAGAGCTTGCATTCACTACGCCACAAATCGTCATCATTGCCGCCATAGGCTTTCTTTCTATGCTTATAGGCGCACTCTTTAATCAGAAGAAAACCCGCAGTAGATGGGAGCAAGCCCGAAGTCAGCTACTCGAAGAGATGGATCTGACCAAGCAGGAGCTTAACGGTGAAATTCTTGAGCTAAAAGAAACTATTCATCAGAAAGAATTAGTCATCGATCAGTATCAAGACAAACTCGAGTTTCGTTTAGAGCAATTAGGCAAGGCGCAAGCTCAAGCCGAGCGCACCCAAGAGCTTGAACAGTCACTGGCCGATAACCGCCGTAAACAGATGGAAACCCAACTGGCCTTGTCAAAGTCAAACGCTATGCAGCAGACACTCACCGCCAGCTTCGAAGCTAAACAGCAAGCGCTCAATGATAAAATACAGCTACTGGAAGATTCAGAGGTTCGCCTCAACGCCCAGTTTGAAAATTTGGCCACTAAAATCTTCGAAGCACGAAGTGAAAAACTACAAAGCCAGAATAACCAGCAGCTAGACAGTGTTTTAGCCCCTTTCAAGCAGCAGTTAGAAGGTTTCAGAGCTCAGGTTCAAGCATCCTATTCACACGAGCAGACCCAGCGCAGCGCGCTCAAACACCAGTTAGACTCATTAACCGAACTTAACTTAAAGATGAGTCAAGATGCTGTTAACCTCACTAAGGCACTCAAGGGCGATAACAAGCAACAAGGCAACTGGGGAGAGGTTATTCTAGAGCGAGTCTTACAAGAGAGTGGTCTAAGAGAGGGTCATGAATACGATACCCAGACCGATCTAAAAAATGAAATCGGTAAACGCTTTAAACCCGACGTGATTGTTCACCTACCTGAGAATAAAGACGTGGTTATCGACGCGAAAATGTCACTTGTGGCCTACGAGCGATACTTTAACAGCGATGATGAAGAGGTTCGCGCGCAGGCAATTAAAGAGCATATTATCTCGGTAAGAGCGCACATCAAGGGCTTAAGCCAGAAAGATTATCAAAAACTTCATGGTTTAAAGAGCCTTGACTATGTATTGATGTTTATTCCGCTCGAGCCTGCATTTCTGTTAGCGCTTGAGCATGATCCTAGCTTGGTAAACTACGCCCTTGAGAGCAACATTATGTTGGTTAGTCCAACCAACTTATTAGTGGCACTGCGTACCATTAACAATATTTGGCGCTATGAATACCAAAACCAAAATGCGCAGTTAATTGCCAAACAAGCTGGTAAAATTTATGACAAGTTGTGTGGCTATTTAGACGATATGGAAAAGCTAGGCCGTGCCATCGAATCGGCCGATAAAAACTTTTCCAACGCCATGAATAAGCTATCAACCGGTAAAGGCAACGTCATCCGTCAAGCGCACCAGATGCAGCAACTCGGTGTTGAAACCAGTAAAAAAGTGGATGCCCAACTTCTGGATAAAGCGCTAAGCTTATCGGGTGATGATTTTCATCACGATCCTGTGACGTTGCAAAGCGAAAGAATTTCTTAATAGAGGCAGTTAGGGGGATAGTTACAAATGCACAAGCAGTTGAGTCGCATTTTAATCACAATGGTAGCGGTGCTTGTATCCTCCAGCGCTACGGCTTCCTCACTCACTAAAGAGCAGCAACAATATCTGGATGCCCGCAGTGCACTCAATAAGAAGCAGCTAACGCGCTATGAATCACTTAGAGGTGAGCTGGATGACTATCCACTCACCATCTACCTCGATTTTAATCATAAAATTAACGACATCCTCAAACTGCCTGCTAAACAGGCTAAACAAGCGTTCAACACCTTTAAAGACAGCCCTCTGTATAACACGGCTCGCTACCGTTACCTGAAACGTAGTGGCAGTCAAAAACGCTGGAAAGACTTTCTTGTCATCAGTCCAGAGCAACCAAACAATGTCACGCTACAGTGCTACTATTTTCGGGCTCAGTTACAGCAAGGCGACAAACAAGTGGCGTTTGATGGTGCCGAGTCCCTATGGCTATATGGTCGATCCCGCCCAAAAGAGTGCGACCCTTTGTTTAAAGAGTGGCAAAAAGCGGGCCTACGCAGCCAAGAGTTAATTTGGTCGCGTATGTTACTCAGCTTCGAGCAGGGACAATATGGATTACTGTCCTATCTTTCTCGCCAATTGACCACCAATAAAGATGACGCTAAGCGCTTACTGGCCGTCTATAAAGATCCCCGTAGCCTACGCCATAAGTCAAAATTTAGCGGCTCGGCCAAGATCAATGCAACGATTGTGGACTTAGGTTTAAGAAAGCTGGCGAAGAAAGATCTCAAGCAAGCGGTCAAACTATTCGCCTCTTATCAAAAATCTGACCGATTCAGCGATTATCAAGGACGAAAGCTGAGCCGTTACCTAGTCAGACGTGCGCTAATTTATCAGACACCGGAACTGCAAAGCTATGTGGACACCATTCTGCCCCTACTCGATAGTGATGACTTGGTGGAGATGCGTCTACGTTGGGCACTTAGAGATAATGACCAGAAGAGCTTTAGCCTATTTTTGCCACAGTTGAGTGAGCAGAAACAAAACAGTGCCCGTTGGCAGTATTGGCGTGCGACACTGCTAGCAAAAGAAAGCAATCAGCAGAGCCAAGAGCAATCTCAAGCGCTATTTAACAAGCTCAGTCAAAAACGTAACTTCTACGGTTATCTTGCAGCCACTAAGCTGAAGGCTCCCCATCAACTACAACATAAAACCAGTGTCAGTGATGAGGCCCTTAGACCGGAGATATTCTCTGACAAAGGCTTAGCGCGAGTTCGAGAGCTTATCGCTATCGATAGACAATCAGATGCCCGAGCCGAATGGGTGATGTTACTCAACCGCCATGAAAAGCCGATGCAAAAGGAATATGCCGTCTATGCCGTTGAGCAAAGCTGGCATAGCCTAGGCGTACAAGCCAGTATTCAAGCGCAACTTTGGAACGACATGCAGATGCGTTTCCCCTATGCGGCGCAGCAATCCTTTACTAAAGCCAGTAAGAAGTATGGCGTCGATATCGATGATATCCGCGCCATCTCTCGCCGTGAAAGTGCCTACTTCCCCAATGCAACATCGGGAGTGGGTGCCAGAGGTTACATGCAGCTAATGCCTGCAACCGCCAAACAAACGGCCAAGAAAACAAAGCTGCCCTACAAGGGCACCAAAAGTTTATACGATGAAAAACTCAATATCGCCTTAGGCAGTGCCTATTACAGCGACTTACTCAAACAGTTCAATCACAACCGAGTACTCGCTACCGCGTCTTACAATGCGGGGCCTCACAGGATCAACAACTGGCTTAAACGCAGTGATGGCCAGCTCGATGTAGTCAGCTTCATCGAATCGATCCCCTATCGTGAAACTCGGGAATACGTGCAAGCGGTATTGAGCTACCGAGTCATTTATCAAGTCAAGCAAGGCAAAGTGCCTGAGTTACTTTCTGAGCAGGAGCTAACATTTAGCTACTAACCCACAGGGCTTCTTTTTAGCTGTATGCTTAACCCCTTATAGCGGTTGAGCATACAGCCCTTAAGCCAAGAAAACAGAATAAGCGGATTATTTCAACAACTTAGAACCAACTAAAACCGCCCTCCACAAGCTCTCTCGCCCTTATTGACACCATTAGCATATGCAAAATAACCTCGGCTATCTGGAAAGGAGAAGCGTTTTCCACCATAGTAAGAGTCAGAATGGATTTGTCACCTCTTTGAAAATAACAAAACATTGCTTGCACCAAGGACTCCTATGCACAATGACAATATTAACGCTATCTTGCAGCAACTCGACACAGTGCTACTCGGTAAGCCTCACCAGATTAAGCTGGCTCTAACCTGTATTCTGGCTAAAGGGCACCTGCTTATCGAAGATCTGCCCGGTATGGGCAAGACCAGCCTCTCTCAAGGGTTAGCGCAAACACTAGGCCTGAGCTACCAAAGGATCCAATTCACCAGCGACATGTTGCCAGCCGATATTCTCGGCGTTTCTATCTTCGATAAAGAGCAATCCCAATTCATCTTTCATCCCGGTCCTATCTTTAAACAGATGATCCTCGCCGATGAGATCAACCGTGCCAGTCCTAAGACTCAGAGTGCATTATTAGAGGCGATGGCTGAGCAGCAGATCACCGTCGATGGTGAAACCCATTCATTACCACAGCCTTTTTTTGTGATTGCCACTCAAAACCCCAGCGAACAATCAGGCACCTTCCCTTTGCCGGAATCACAGCTGGATCGCTTTATGATGCGAATATCCATAGGCTATCCAGCCCCAGAGGCTGAGCTGGCGATGTTAAAGGGGCAAGACAGCGTTTCGAAGGCGCAAGTACTGCCTCAATGCTTAACCCAATTAACCTTGCAAGAACTGCAGGCGATGACCCAAGAGATCAGCGCATCGGACGCACTGCTGCAGTATATTCTTGCCCTAGTAAATGCCTCAAGGGATGCACCACAAGGCGCTGGATTATCCCCTAGAGCCAGTAAGGCGATACTTCAAGCCGCAAAGGCTTGGGCAATGATTAGCGGTCGAAAATACTTGGTTCCCGAAGATGTACAAGCGATATTTCCACATGTCGCCGAACATAGAATCAGGCCATTTTCCCACCAGCAAGGTGAGGCGCTATCGGCTAAAATTCTCAATAAAGTCAACCCAATACTATAATTATTCGCACAAGGAGCCTAGTTTACCGAGTCTCCTTTACTCACAAATGAATGGTTAAGTTAATGACTAGGAGTTTATGCGAAATCAAAGGAAGATAAAAACTAGGTTAAACCAACAGTGGCAAAGCTGGATCTCACGGCGCCTGCCGGCCAAAGAGCGGATTACCCTTAGCCATAAGAGTATTTTTATTTTGCCGACAGGCTTTGGCCTGACTTGGCTGGCGCTGCTGATTATCTTGTTTTTATTTGGCACGAATTACCAAAATAACCTCGTCATGGGGCTGAGCTTCCTACTACTTAGCGTTTTCAATACCTGCATCATCTACAGCTATAAAAACTTAGCGGGGCTGACCTTATCTGGCACTCAAGCCAATAACCCCGTTGCGGGTCAGCCTATCTATTTTCCGGTAAACCTCACCTCCCCTAACAGCGCCTATGAAGTTCAGCTTAACTTTGAAAATCAACCCATTGAAGTCATCAACAAGGTTGACCCACACCAGACTCAAGCCCTCATCGGCTACAATAACGCCCACCGCGGCATCAATCACCCTGGGCGAATAAAAATAGAGACTCGCTACCCGTTAGGGCTTTTTCGCGCCTGGTCTCATATCGATTTAGCACTAACCCAGCTGGTTTATGCTAAGCCGATAGTCGATCCTAAACCACTGTGTTTAAGTGCTCAACAATCAGCGGATCAGCAAGCGACAGGTAAATATGTGGCAGGCATAGACGAATATAAAGGCTTGAAGGAATACGCCCGCGGGGAATCATTAAAGCAGGTCGCCTGGAAACAATGGGCCCAGGGTCGCGGCCTATTAACCAAAGAGTTTGAAGAACCTCAAGGCGCGCCAATGTGGCTTTCACTTGAGGATGAAATACAAGACCTTGAGTTGGCGTTAAGCCACCTTGCTTGGCATACCGAGCAACTGAGCAGCAAAGGGCAAGTTTTTGGGCTAAAAATTGGCGCGGTCTCAATCCCTCCCTCCCATGGCGAGCATCACCGAAAGCAGGTGCAGACCCAACTGGCCCTATTTCCCAACCCTAATACTTCTCCCAAGGCTGCTCTATGACAGTAAAAGAACAGCAGAGGATCTCCCGTCATACCTTGATGTGGCTGCTTATCACCAATATCGTCATCTTGTCTCCCCTCTATGAGCAAGTCACCCTGTGGTCGCTGGCGATCTGCGCCATCTGTATCTTCTGGCGCATCGGGATCTATCTTGGCAGAGTCGCTAAGCCGCCTAAATGGCTGGTAACGAGCCTGGCCTTCGCCTCTGCGATGACGCTAGCGATGGTGGCGGGTCAAATCGGTGTTCTCACTGCCATGGTCAACCTACTCATTCTAGGTTACGCACTTAAATACATCGAGATGCGTAATCGCCGTGATGTCCGTGCGGTCGTATTGGCGGGTTACTTCCTGATCGCCTTTACCTTCATCGATCAGCAAAGCCTATTTGCTAGCCTTCATCTATTAGTCGCCACCATGATTAACACCTGTGTACTCATTAGCCTCTATCACGATGAAGGCAACTTTAAATATGCGGCTCGATTGGGCGCTAAGATTATTTTGCAGAGTATTCCCCTTGCCATTATCTTGTTTCTAGTCTTGCCACGCCTCCCCCCATTGTGGATGGTACCGCCACAAAATGGTGCCCAAACGGGACTCTCCGATAAAGTGAGCTTTGGTGATATCGGCAAGCTAACCCGCTCCAGTGCCTTGGCCTTTAGAGCCACCTTTGATGGCAACGCCCCAAGCAATGACAAACTTTATTGGCGCGCCATTGTGTTGGAAGATTATAACGGCAAAGATTGGACTCAAAACCCAAGGATTATTGAGGCGCAATTGATGCAAACCGCACCTCTTCCGACTACTGAGCTTGCACGGCTAGGCGTAAACTCATCCACAATCGATTATCAGATCATTGCCGAGCCTAGCGCCCAACATTGGCTATTTGGCCTAGATGTTGCCACCAGCCAAGAGCCAGGTATAAAACATCTTGCAGATTTCAGCCTCTACGCCAATCGTCCCATAGATCAACGCCGCTTGTATCAAGTCACCAGCTTCAACGAGCTGATGATGGATAGGCAGTTAAGCGATAGCAGTAAAACGACTAACCTTGCACTTCCAACTGGGAGTAATCCTAAGACCCGCGCCTTGGCACAGCAATTTGCTATTAATTACCCCGATAGTGAGCAAAGGCTGAATGCCATGATGCGCTACTTCACTGAGCAGCCTTATTACTACACCTTGCAACCGCCTCGGGTCGGCAGACAGCAAATAGATGACTTCCTGATACAGAATAAGGCGGGATTCTGCGTTCATTACGCCAGTGCATTTGCTTTTATGGCCCGCGTAACCGGGATCCCGGCCCGTTTAGTTACCGGGTATCAAGGCGCGGAGTTCAATCCCAGTGCAGGTTATTACAGTATCTATCAATATATGGCCCATGCCTGGGTTGAAGCTTGGTTACCGGGCCGAGGTTGGGTACGCTTCGACCCCACAGCCATGATAGCCCCAGAGCGAGTCGAGCAAGGTTTCGATGCTTTTTTCGATCCCGAGTCCACCTACCTATTGGACAACCCTTTTAGCGCCCTTGCCTACCGTGATAACGCCTTACTCAACCAGATGCGCATACAACTGGCCAGTGTCGACTACTTCTGGAGTGTGTGGGTGCTCGGTTTCAATGACCAAAAACAGCAAAGGGTGCTTGAGGAGATCTTAGGCGAAGTCACCCAAACTAAACTCACCATCTTTATTGTCATTAGCCTCTGTGTGATCGGCTTGACCATCGCCTATAGCGCTGGCCTAATTCAGTTCCACCGCTCAAGTGATAAACACCTTAACGCCTATTACTCCGTCTGTAAGCTTCTGCGCCAAAGAGGACTTGCCAGGGCCCACAACGAAGGCCCGCTCGATTACAACAAGCGAGTGGCAGCCGCCTTTCCCGACATTGCCGAAGACTTCGGCAAGTTGACTCAGTACTTCATCACTATTAAGTATCAAAACCTCAGTAAGCGTGGCCATAGACGCTTTTCCCGATTACTTATCAAGCAATCGAGATGGCTAAAAATCAATATCATTAAACAGAGATTGGCACTTAATAAAACAAACACATAGAATGGTTTGATCTGGCAGACTCTCTGCCCATTCGCCTGCATTGTTGTTAAAGGAACGCCATGCTATATCTAGTGCAATCAAACCAAATGGAAGCGTTATCAAAGCTTTTAGCTAATGAGTTACGTAGCCCATTGCCAAACAGCCCACTGTTGATGCCAGAGCATATTTTGGTGCAGAGTCCCGGTATGTCCACCTGGTTACGACTAGAGATAGCAAGGCAGAATAATATCGCAGCGGGTCTCGAGTTTCCGCTACCCTCGAGCTTTATCTGGCAACTGTGTCATACCCTGTTAGAAGATGTGCCTAAAGAGAACGCCTTTACCAAGGCCGCGATGACATGGAAGCTAATGGAGCTGCTACCCACGCTTATCGACCGAGAAGATTTTGCGCCACTGGCAAATTATCTCAATAATGGAAACCCTGAAAACTCTGTTAACAGCGCCAATATTGCTAACTCTGAAGATGTCGATGCTGAAGCTTATTCACTCACTGAATCACTATCAGAACAGGGGGAGCAAAACCCACTGAAGCTCTATCAGCTTTGTGGCCAAATCGCCGACATCTTCGACCAATATTTAGTGTATCGCCCCGACTGGATCAGTGCTTGGGAAGCCAATGAGCCCACCTTGCCACCAAAAGGCGATAAACTCAGCCCTGCGCAGGCTTGGCAACCCATCCTGTGGCGTGCGCTGATAGAATTTAATGGCAACACCTTAGGTAAGAGTCGCTATCACCGCGCTAATTTGCACCAAGCCCTGTTCGATGCACTCGATGATCCCAACACCAGCCTAGAGGCTCTGCCCAGACGCTTATTTGTATTTGGGATCTCCTCTATGGCGCCGCAAACACTCGATGTGTTGCACTATTTAGCCAAGCGCATCGATGTGATTATGCTCAACTTAAGCCCATGCCAGCACTATTGGGGCGATATTGTCGATCCACGCCTACGCGCTCGTATGGCGCTACAATACGCCGATAAAAACAAGCTGGAAGTGGAATGGGAAGATAAGCTCGAAGTGGGTAACCCACTGCTAGCTAACAACGGTAAGATGGGCCGTGAATTACTCGACTTACTGTTAGAGCTCCCCGAGGAACATACCGCCTTCAACTTAGACTGCTACCAAGAGCCGACTCCAAACAGCATGTTAAATGGTGTGCAATATGACATCTTAGAGCTGACCACTCGCGGCCAGAGCCTAGGACCCGATGCCACGCTGTACTTGAGTTTAGAGGGCCGCCGTGTCATTGCTGAGTCAGATGACTCAATCACGGTCCGCAGCTGTCACAGCCCGCTACGCGAAGTTGAAACCCTGCATGATCATCTACTGGAGATGTTGTCTAGGCCTCTCACCGAGGAACAAGTTGCAGACGGAGTTACGCCGTTAGCCCCCAAAGATATCGTGATCATGATGCCCGATGTTGCGGCTTACGCTCCCTATATCGATGCGGTATTTGGCGCGAAACAGGGTGGGCATTATATCCCCTATGCCATTGCCGATCGCGGCGCAGCGCAAGAGTCACCGCTTATCGCCAGTTTCTTACACCTATTGAAAATTAACCAGAGCCGTTTTGGCCTCACCGATATTCTCAGCATTTTAGAGGTCCCGGCTGTGCTACGCCGCTTCGAGCTGGACGATGAGAGTTTGGCGGTGATCAAGCGCTGGTTGGAGCAAGCCGGGGTTCGCTGGGGACGAGATGAAAACAGCCGTAGCGAATACCAACTGCCTGCGTTCGAGCAAAACTCATGGTCATTTGGTATTAAGCGGTTAATTTTGGGCTACAGCTTCAGTGACGATGCCCCGCTTTATCAAGAGCGACTATCGGTGAATGGCGTTGAGGGGCAAACGGCGCAGGCGTTGGGTAAGCTACTCGACTTTATCGAAGCCCTCGATAACGTGCACCTATCACTCGCTCAAGCCTGTAGCCTAAGCGAACGTATGGCGCAGCTTGAAGCCATCCTTGAAGACTTCTATGAGGTTGACGATGACGAGCTAGTCCAACTCCAAGAGATCCGTGAAGCCATTGTTAAGCTCAATGAAGAGCTCACCGAGGCGGGTCACACCACGCCGTTAACCATAGAAGTGATTCAGAATTGGTTTAACAGCCGCTTATCTGAATCTCGGGTCGGCCAGCGATACCTGGCCGGTAGCGTCAACTTCTGTACCTTGATGCCCATGCGCTCCATCCCCTTTAAGCTAGTGTGCTTACTGGGCATGAACGATGGCGTCTACCCGCGGGTTCAACACCCAGTCGGCTTCGATCTAGTGGCGCAAATGGGACCAAGAAAAGGCGACCGCTCACGTCGCTTAGATGACAGATACCTGTTCCTTGAGGCGATTCTTTCGGCTCGAGAGCAACTCTACATCAGCTATATCGGCAATAGCGAACGCGATGACTCGGAGCGGATCCCATCGATGCTGGTATCTGAACTTATCGAATATTGCCAACTGGTTTATCTGCCACAGTCTCTTGAGGCGCAAGCAAGCGCACAGGCACGAGAAGCGGATGGCAACGCATCACAGCAGCTTATCGATAAGATTGAAAAAGGCGTGACTGAGCACCTGATCCGCAAGCAGCCTCTGCAGCCCTTCGATCCGCGTCTCTATCGCACGCCAAATAGCGCAAAGAGCCAAGATGATACCAAGCTACAACAGAGCTACTCGGCGCAGTGGTGCCCAGTACCTGCGCAATCAAGCGAAGGGACAAACGCTTCAACAGAGAAAGCGCAAACAACCGCGAGCTATAACGGCTTTATCGGCCAGCATACTCAGCTACTGCCTTTTAGCGAGAATGCCCTCGATGAAACCATTGATAGCATGGGGAGCAATATCGAGGAGCTGGAGCTGTCGGCACTGATCCGTTTTTTTAGAAATCCGGCGCAATATTTCTTCAACCGTACCTTAAAGGTCGATCTGGGGCTGGATATTCAAGCCGATGATAATGACGAGCCCTTTAGCCTCAACGCACTTGAGCGCTACAAGCTGCAGGCTACACTACTGGATAACGCCATCGAAAATGGCGAAGAGCGGCCACAGCAGGCGCTACTCGAGCGGTTAAAAGCCCAAGGAAACTTGCCATTAAAGCCCTTTGATGATCTGATTTTAAATCAATATTTACATGATATTAAGCCGCTTATTGGTCGCTGCTTATACTTAAAAGGCGAAGGCGCTCACTCGGTAGATATCGATCTATTATTCGATGACGTTGGTGACAACGGTAATGCCGACCTTGCACTGAACCTTGTTGGCCGTATCGATGACTTAAGTGCCAAAGGACTCGTTAACTATCGCCCGGGAACGGCCAATGGCCGTGACTTAATCCGGGTCTATCTGCGCCATCTTTGCCTCTGCGCCATGAAAGGCGAAACTCATGTTCAGGCTCAATCAGTATTTAGCAAGCTAGTAACCAGCAGCAATGTGGTGAGTTACCTGCTCGATATCGGCCACTTCCATGCCTTCGCCCCCGTTACGCCCAAGCAGGCAAAAGCACAGCTTAAACAATGGCTAAGCTGCTTTAAACTGGGGCAAGTGCAGCCACTGATGTTTATGCCGCGCACCGCCATGGCTTATGTTGAGGCTGAGGGCTCTCATAAACAGAAGCTTATTGAGGCGCAGTCACAGTGGCTCGATGAACAGAGTCAGTTAGGTGAAGGACTAGAGCCCCACTTTCAACGTCTATACCGCTTCCCTGAAGATTTTAGTGAGCAAACCTTCGCTAAAACGGCGACTCGCTTACTGCAGCCGCTTCTAAGCTTGTATCACAAAGACAAGCTCAGTGAATTAGCCACCTTCGTTGAGGCTGGACTCGACACCGTTGATCTCGCGTTAGTATCGACGCCAAATGCTCAAGGCGAGGCTAACTAATATGAGTGACGAGATGATTGATGGTTTTTGTGATGGTAAGGGCGATAAAATGAGTGAGAGCCAAACAGAAAATATGACTACTTCAGCCAATACATCGCAAGCTGGCAATATTGTGACCGAAGCGCTAGATACATTGACCCTTCCCTTTGGCGGTAGCCGTTTAATCGAGGCCAGCGCGGGGACAGGCAAGACCTTTACCATTGCCGGACTCTATGTACGCTTGCTGCTCGGCCATGGTATTGACGCACCTTTAACCTGCGAGCAGATCTTGGTGGTAACCTTTACCAATGCCGCAACAGGTGAGCTTAGAGACCGTATTCGTAAGAAGATCCAGCTAGCCTACCGCTGCTTTATCGGCCTAGAGATCGATGATGAATTGATTAACTCACTTTATCGTGCAACGCCTGAAGCCAGTCTGCCAATCGCCCGTAAACGTCTCGACTTGGCGCTTAAATCCCTCGATGAAGCGGCAATCTTTACTATTCACGGATTTTGTCAGCGTATTCTGGCGGATATGGCATTTGAGTCATCCTTACTGTTTGAGTCTGAGTTTACCCTCGATGATAGCGAGTTTCTGCACCATGCGGTGCGAGACTTCTGGCGCGAGAAATGCTATCCCTTATCTGGCTGCCTAGCAGATGCGATCATCGGCAAGTTTAGCGACCCCGATGCCCTCTCGCGTCAACTCAGGCCGCTTCTTGGTGCAAGTAGTGCAGTAGCCAGCCCCAAACCTCAAGCCTTTGATAAGCTCGAGGCTGAGCTGACCCAAAGCCTTAGCCGCTTTAAACTTATCTGGCCTAGAGAGCGTGAGCAAACAGAAACCTTATTGCATGAACTGCCACTTAATGGTGCGCGTTTTGGCAAGAAGACTGATGGCTACCCAAAACTGGCCAAGATGCTCGATGATCTTGATAACTGGGTCGCCTTCGGTCAGGCACTGCCACCTGCAAAAGTACTTGAAGCCCTATCGCTTAATGGGCTTAAGCTCAATAAAGGCGGTGAAGTGCCCTCGGCGCAGCAAGCGCCGATGCTGGATCATATCGAAAGGTTAGCTCTACTTATCGCCAACCTTATTCCAAGCTTTCTCTACTGTGCGCGGGATGGCATCGGCACACGCTTTGCCAAGCAAAAGCTTGAGCGCAACCTGCTGACCCCAGATGATCTGCTACTAACACTGGCTAAAGCGCTTAAGGTAAGTCAAGAGAATCGCTTAGCCAGCAGTATTGCCCAGCGTTTTCCAGTTGCACTAATAGACGAGTTCCAAGATACCGACCCACTGCAGTTTGAGATCTTTAACTCGATTTACCAAAGCGCTGCAACAACCAGCACTCTTGCTAGCGCCCCGGCACAGAACGATAAACTTAGCCTGTTGATGATTGGCGATCCAAAGCAGGCGATCTACGCCTTTCGCGGCGCCGATATTCATACCTATATTCAGGCTCGCGCCCAAACCGCTAAGCACTATAATCTCGATACCAACTATCGCTCGAATCGGCAGATGGTGGAGGCGGTCAACGGCATCTTCGGTCACAGAGACGATTCCTTTATCAGTCAATCGATTCCCTTCGAACCAGTAAAGCCATCAAGCTTTGCTGACAAAAAAATACTCAATGAAAAGAGTGCTGACAGTAGCGCCCTTAGATTAAGGCTATTAAGTGAAGAGGCAGAAAAAGGCCTCAATAAGACCACGGCTAGACAGCTCATTGCTAATGATGTGGCCGATGAGATTGCCAAACTTTTAATCGATGCACAGCAAAACCTGTGCGCGATTGGCAAAAAGCCACTAAGAGCAAAAGATATCGCCATCTTGGTCAGAGACAGACACGAAGCCAATGTGGTTCGGGCCGCATTGAGTCAACGTCAAATAGGTTCGGTCTTCTTAAGCCGTGATAGCGTGTTTAACACCTTAGAAGCTCGCGAGCTTGCGCTGGTACTTTATGCCATGGCAGACCCTAAGGATGAGCGCGCATTACGAAGTGCCTTAGCCACCTCACTGCTCGGCTACAGCGCAGAGGCGATCCATAGCTTTAACCAAGATGAAGATAAGCGTCAGACCCTGCTTGAGCAGTTTGCCCAGCTACAGCAGGTATGGTTAAGGCGTGGGATCATGCCTGCCCTGCTGACCCTTGCCGCCCAGACCCAGATCATCGAGCGCTTACTGAATGGTGAAGAGGGAGAGAGGCGCTTAACCGACTTTAGACACTTAGGAGAGCTGCTGCAGCAAAAAGCCACCGAGCTCGATGGCAGCAGCGCGCTGATCAACTGGTACGAACAAGCGCTTATCGAAAACCAGCCAAATGAAGAGGCGCAGCTACGTTTAGAGAGCGAACAGAACCTAGTACAAGTGGTCACCATTCATAAGAGTAAGGGGCTTGAATACCCTATCTGTTTCGTGCCGTTTGTCAGCCTGAGTCGCGATAACCGTAAACGCCCCGCCCCTATGCTATATCATGATGACAATCGGCTTATCTGGGATATAGAGCAGACAGATGAGGGCTGGGATCGACAAAAACGTGAAACCTTAGCCGAAGATCTACGCCTACTCTATGTCGCGCTAACGAGACCCGTGCTTAAGTGTTATCTGTATATTGCCAACCACAGCCGGTTTACCAAAAAATCCGGTATGACGAGTCAGTTACACGAAACGGCAATCGGGTATCTGTTAGGGGTTGAAGATAAGGCTTGTGATTACGAGAGATTGCTGGCTCAGGCTAAACAACTGCAACAAAAGGACCCTAAGGCCATCAGCCTGACGGAACTGCCTGCGGCGGGGGCGGATGAATACACTGACACTACACTTGTTGTACTAGAGAAAGAGGACGCCGCCGAGCAACAATTGGCGCCTAAAGCGCTCAATCGTCCTATGCTAACACCTTGGCGTGTAGGCAGTTACTCAGGTCTTGTAAAACATTTGGCCCATGAGAAGGTGCTACCGGGTATGGATGATGAACAGTTCCCAGAGCTGGATGTGATCCAAGATGAAGTCGATAGCTCACCATCGCGCTTTACCTTTGAGCGCGGCGCCAATGCCGGTAGCTTTATGCACTTAGTGTTAGAGCTAATTGATTTCACTCAAGCGCAAACAGATCTTGAGCTGCAGCTGCCTATCGCCATGGCAAAATATGGTATAGATGAGAGCTGGACCGACGTACTGAAAGAGTGGTACCTAGACTTACTTCATGCGCCATTAGCCAAGGATAACTCGCTAATGCTAGCGCAGCTAAAACCGGCACAAAAGTTGGTTGAGATGGAGTTTTATCTGCCGATCACTCAGCTCAATGCCGACAAGCTCAACTCGCTTTTACTTGAATTTGGTTACAGTGCCGGCCTTGATTTTGATGAGTTACAAGGCATGCTAAAAGGCTTTGTGGATTTAACCTTTGAGCATAATAATCAGTTCTTTATCGCCGATTATAAATCGAATCATTTAGGTGATGACTTAAGCCAATATCACTTTACCAAGATGCAGCATGCGATCCGCAGTCACAGGTACGATCTGCAATACATCATCTACACCCTTGCCCTGCATCGCTATCTGACACTGCGTATGGCGAATTATGATTATGATCTGCATATCGGCGGCAGCTTTTATCTGTTCCTACGGGGCATGTCGGCAAGCAGTCCACAATCCGGCGTATTTTACGATAAACCGCCTAAGTTACTTATTGAAAAGCTCGATGCCTTATTCGGGAACATGATGACAGCACACAATTCTGAACAAGCGAATAGCGCTCAAGTGGAGGCAAAATGATCACCACCACTAAGCCTATTAACCAATTACTCAAAGAGTGGCAGGAGCAGAGACTTATCACCTCCCTCGACCGCCACTTTGCCCTGCAATTAGCCCAGCTTCATCAGGAGTCTGCGCCACTATTTACCCTCATTTGTGCCTTAGTGAGCCAGTATCTATCGAGCCAGCATACCTGCTTGCCGCTAAAACAGATCGATACCGAAAACCCGTTTAAAGAGCAGCTCAGCCAGTGCCAAATAAATCTACAAACCGATGAGCTTGAAGATGCGCTATTGCAGTTTGACGCCATCGGCACCGCCGATGACGCCGAGCTTAAGCCACTGATTATCGATAAGGGTAATTTATATTTACAGCGCTATTTCAGCTACGAAACACAGGTCGCCGAGCATCTCAATCGGCTCGCATTCGCGGCAGTCGACTCCAGCCTTGATGATAATACTGAACTCACTAACGCCAGTGAGCTATTGAATCAACTGTTTCCCGCATCTGAGCAGCAATACGATTGGCAGAAAATAGCCACCGCCACGGCGATGACCAAAAAGCTCGCGGTGATCACTGGTGGCCCGGGTACGGGTAAAACCACCACGGTGACTAAGTTGCTGTACTTGTTGTGTTCCAGACAAGAGATGACCATCAGACTGGTCGCGCCAACCGGTAAGGCGGCGGCACGTCTGAGTGAGTCAATCAAGGCTTCAAAGCTGAGGCTTGCCAGTGAGATGAGCCAAATGGGCATAGTCGATCTGGATAAAAACATCGCCAACATTCCAGAAGAGGCGGCTACCCTACACAGACTGCTGGGGGTGATCCCAAACTCTCACCAGTTTAGGCACCATAAAGATAACCCGTTAAGGCTCGATCTGCTCGTCGTTGATGAAGCTTCCATGGTGGACTTGCCCATGATGCACAAGGTGCTATCGGCGTTACCCGAGCATGCAAGATTGATCTTGCTCGGCGACCAAGACCAACTCGCCTCGGTTGAAGCTGGCGCGGTACTTGCCGATATCTGCGCAGGGTTAAAACAGGTCAATAAGAAGACTAAACAAACTCGCTGGAAGATGCATTATTCACAACCCCAAGTTGAACTCTTAGGTCAGTTAACTCGCACCTCGTTAGCGGAGTTTGTTAGCCCAAATCCTAGGATTGGTGACAGCCTATGTATGCTGATGCACAGCCACCGCTTTCAGGGCGATGCGGGTATTGGCCAACTCGCAACAGCGGTCAACCACTCAAACTTAGCGCGCATCGCTGAAGTCTGGCAATCAGGGTATCAAGAGCTGCTGTGGATAGAGCATGCGCTAGCCAATACTAGCCATGGCAGTAGCTCGTTTGACAATAAAGGGCTAGACAGCTTGCTCGAACAGAGTGTCGAGCAATACGGTGTCTACCTAGCGGCTATGTCCCAGGGTGAGATAGACGCCGATAAGATTATCGACAGCTTCAACCAATACCGTATTTTATGCGCCATGCGCGCAGGAGAGTACGGCGTTGAAGGAATAAACCAAAGCGTGACTAAAGCGCTCGCAGCCAAAGGCTTAATCCAGCCAGAACAAGAGTTTTATGCAGGCCGCCCGGTTATTATTCAAAGTAATGACTATAACTTAGGGCTATTTAACGGTGATATTGGACTTATCCTGCCCGATTGCAGTAGCCAAAGTCGCCGCTTAATGGCGCACTTTATCCAAGCCGATGGCAGCTTACTCAAGGTGCTACCCGCGCGGTTACCTAGCCATGAGACCTGTTACGCCATGACGGTTCATAAGAGCCAAGGCAGTGAGTTTAGTCATGTGTCTTTAGTGTTACCGATAAAGCCGAGTGTAGCGCAGCAGCAACTGTTAACCAAAGAGTTAGTCTATACCGCCATCACTCGTGCTAAGCATCACTTTACCTGCCTAGGCAGCCAAAGAGTGTTTGAGCAGGCTAGTCGTAGCCTCACCCAGCGCGCCTCGGGCTTGGCACAGCGTTTGTGGCGCGATTAACCTTATATCTCGAGTTTCAATAGCGCACCTTAGCCTAAACAGGTGCGCTAAATTGGCTAAATAAATTGCACTCATAGCTCTGTAAGGCCAAAGGGGCTACGGACTCGAATATAAAAACAGCATTTAAGCTAAATCGGCTAGGCAATACTTGCATTAAAAAGTGATTAAGCCATAGTGATTCAGCTGACTTTTATCATGGGTAACAGGTGGAGACAAAATGACCCAGAAGAATTTATTACTATTGTGTGGTGGCGGCGGTGATGAGCACAGCATCTCACTGTTATCGGCCAATTATTTTGAAGCGCAATTAGCCACGTTACCCCACTTCAATGTGCTACGTGTTGAGCTCAATGCTAAAGGTCAATATCACACTCAGGCAGGCGAGCTTTGCGAGTTAACCAATAGCAAACAGATCCGCTTCGATGATGAAACGAAAGCCCCTTGGGATGTGGACTATGTGATCCCTTGTATTCATGGCTACCCAGGTGAAACCGGTGACATCCAGTCCTATTTCGGCTTGATCAACCTGCCCTACTTTGGCTGTGATTCTGAGTCGAGCAGCAACTGCTTCAATAAAGTAACCGCCAAGATGTGGTTTAGTGCACTCGGGATCCCAAACACCCCTTATATTTTCTTAAGTGAATTTAATCAGCAGGCTTTGGAACAAGCCAAGGCAGCACTAGAAAATTGGGGCTCAATCTTTATTAAAGCGGCGTCACAGGGCTCATCGGTAGGTTGTTATCGCGTCGATAACATCGAGCAGCTTGCCAGCTCATTAGAAGAAGCCTTTACCTTTTCACCTTATGTGGTGATCGAGAAGACGATTACCGCCCGTGAGCTAGAAGTCGCCACCTATGAAGTTGATGGCGAGATCATCGCGACTAAACCTGGTGAAATTATCTGTGCCAGCAATACCTTCTATAGCTTCGATGAGAAGTATGCCGAAAACAGCCAGGCACAAACGGTAATTGAAGCCGATGTTGATGAAGCGATTGCGAAGCAAATTCAAGAATATGCAATTAAAGCCTTTAAGGGGATGAAGTTACGTCATCTGTCGAGAATTGACTTCTTCTTAACTGAAGATAACGAAATTCTGCTGAATGAGATCAACACCTTCCCAGGTCAAACCCAGATCTCTATGTTCCCTAAGATGCTACAAAATCATGGTCATGATTTTGCGCAATACCTTTCGGGTAACATTATGGCGCAGTTAAAAAGCTAACGTAAAATCTTACGTAAAAACCAGCGACTTTAGCCTTAAAAACAAAAGCCAGCGCAATATGCGCTGGCTTTTTAGTTTCAAGCTATCAAAACAAGATTGGGCTACCAGCCTTCAACACCTTTCATATCTGGAAGGTGGTGGGCAATACCCTTATGACAATCGATACAGGTCTTTTCACCACTGGCTAAAGAAGTAGAGTGCATCTTAGCCGCTCGCGGTGATTGGCGAGTAAAGTCCATGTAATCGAAGTTGTGACAGTTACGGCACTCAAGCGAATCATTGGCCTTTAAACGTGCCCACTCATGCTCTGCAAGCTCACGACGCTTCTCTTCGAACTTTTCGCGGGTGTTAATGGTACCAAACACCTTACCCCAAACCTCTTTCGATGCTTGCATCTTACGGGCTATCTTATCGGTCCAGTTATGCGGTACGTGACAGTCTGGACAAGTTGCTCGTACGCCACTTCGGTTAGTGAAGTGAATAGTCGACTGCATCTCTTGGTAGACGTTGTTTTCCATCTCGTGGCAACCAATACAAAACGCTTCTTGGTTAGTGACCTCTAAGGCGGTGTTAAATCCACCCCAAAAAATCACACCAGCAACAAAACCACCAAGAGTTAGAAAACCTAAGCTGTAGTGAACACTTGGCTTTCTCAGCACCGTCCATACCTTTTTAAGGAAAGATCGTAATTTAGCGATCATAACTACTCCTAGTGTGCTTTCTTATTAGAATCGGCTTTAATAAGCTGATCCATATCCACAAACTCGTTAGGCACTAAAATTTTAGCGTCGAGCTGTGAAACGTGACATTGTGTACAGAAGTAACGTCTTGGAGACAAGGTAGCTAGGAAGTTGTTCTCTCTGTCCATATAGTGAGTCACACTCACCATAGGTGCCTGAGAGTCCCCTGTGCGACTACGGTCATGGCAAGACATACACTTATTCACTTTTAAGTTCACCTGGTAGCCGTCAATTTTATGAGGGATAACGGGTGGCTGCATCGGATAGTTACGCACTTCCTTGACATCAGAGTTAATCACTTTTTGCATTGCCGGTGGCGTTGGCTCTACGTTTAGCGGTGCATCACGCAGCGTCGCTATCTTGTCAGCAGGGATCACCTCAGCTGCAACATTAAACGCACTTGCTAAAGATAAGCTCATCAAAGCGGCTGCAGATACTCGTGTTAATGTTTTCATTATTATTTCTCCTTATGCCTTGACGATCTTCACTGCACACTTCTTAAAGTCCGTCTGTTTAGACAGAGGATCGGTCGCATCGAGTGTCACCTTATTAATAAGCTGACTGGCGTCGAACCAAGGTACAAATACCAAGCCTACAGGTGGCTTGTTACGACCACGAGTTTCTACTCGGGTCTTGATTTCACCTCGACGAGAAATAACACGCACCTCATCACCACGACGTAGACCACGTTTTTTCGCATCTTGTGGATGCATAAAGCACACTGCATCAGGGAAGGCGCGATAAAGCTCAGGGACACGTTGCGTCATTGAACCAGAGTGCCAATGCTCAAGCACACGACCTGTCGACAACCAGATATCAAATTCATCATCTGGTGATTCAGCCGCTGGTTCGTATGGCAGAGCATAGATAACCGCCTTACCATCTGGCTTACCGTAAAACTCGAACCCTTTGCCTGGCTTCACATAGGGATCGCTGCCCTCTTTAAAGCGCCACTTGGTCTCTTTACCGTCAACAACTGGCCAGCGTAGACCGTGAACCTCGTGATAGGTATCGAATGGTGCAAGATCGTGGGCATGGCCGCGACCAAAGGTCGCGTACTCTTCAAAGAGACCCTTTTGCACATAGAAGCCAAACGCTTCCGCTTCGTCGTTCATGTATTTGCTGTTTCTATCCGATAGCGGGAACTTCTCCACATTACCGTTTTGAAATAGCACTTCGAACAAGGTCTTACCTTTAAAGTCTGGGTTAGCAGCGAGTACGTCTGCAGGCCAAACTTCATCGGTTGTAAAGCGCTTTGAGAACTCCATCAGCTGCCAAAGATCTGAGCGTGACTCTCCCGGCGCTTTGACCATCTGATGCCAGAACTGGGTACGACGCTCTGCGTTACCATAAGCACCCTCTTTCTCAACCCACATAGCGGTAGGAAGAATAAGATCGGCGGCCTGTGTGGTCACAGTTGGGTAAGCATCAGAAACTACGATGAAGTTTTCAGGGTTACGGTAACCCGGTAAACCTTCTTGGTTGATATTAGGTCCTGCCTGCATATTGTTGTTCACCTGAACCCAATAGGCATTGATATCACCGTCTTTTAGACGACGATTTTGCTCAACTGCGTGATAACCTGGCTTTGGTGGAATAACGCCACTTGGAATACGCCAAATCTTTTCTGCTATCGCTCTATGCTTAGGATTCTTAACCACCATATCTGCAGGCAAACGGTGTGAGAAGGTACCGACTTCACGAGCGGTACCACAGGCTGATGGCTGCCCCGTTAGCGAGAATGGGCTGTTACCCGGGGTCGAGATCTTACCCGTTAATAGATGGATGTTATAGATAAGGTTATTACACCACACACCACGAGTGTGCTGGTTAAAGCCCATGGTCCAGAAAGAGGTGACTTTCTTATTCGGATCGGCATATAACTCAGCTAATTCAACCAACTTATGCTCTGGTACGCCAGATAGCTTACTGACTGACTTAACATCATAGTCAGCAACGAAGGTCTTAAATGCATCAAAATCGATAGCAGTAGACTTACCCGCTGTCTTTACATTCTTCGCCGCTTTTTGTAGTGGATGCGATGGTCGCAGACCATAACCTATATCTGTTTCGCCTTGGCGGAAGTTAACGTGCTTATTAACAAAGTCCCAGTTAACTTTATCATTTTGAATGATGTAGTTAGCTATGTAGTTAAGAATTGCTAGGTCGGTTTGAGGGGTAAAGACTATGCCTAAGTCAGCAAGGTCAAATGAGCGATGCTCAAAGGTTGAAAGAACAGCCACATTCACTTGAGGTGCGCTTAAGCGGCGGTCTGTTACACGGCTCCAGAGAATTGGGTGCATCTCGGCCATGTTTGAGCCCCAAAGCACGAATGCATCGGCCGCTTCCATATCATCATAACAACCCATTGGCTCATCGATACCGAAGGTTCGCATAAAGCCACCTACCGCAGAAGCCATACAGTGACGCGCGTTAGGATCGATATTGTTAGAGCCAAAACCCGCTTTCATCAGTTTTGAAGCCGCGTAGCCTTCCCAAACTGTCCATTGGCCAGAACCAAACATACCAATAGCGGTTGGCCCTTTCTCTTTGATGGTTTTCTTCCACTTTTGCGCCATGGTGTCAAACGCGGTATCCCAAGAAACGGAGGTAAACTCACCGTTCTTATCATACTTACCATCAGTCATACGTAGCATTGGCGTTTGCAGTCTATCTTTACCGTACATGATCTTAGATAGGAAGTAGCCCTTAACACAGTTAAGGCCCTTGTTGACTTCACTTTCTGCGTCACCATGGGTTGCAACCACTTTGCCATCGCGGGTCGCGACAATCACCGAGCAACCTGTACCGCAAAAGCGACACGGTGCCTTGTTCCATTCTAGTTTTGTTTCTTCTGAACTTGTGATCAGGTTACTCGCGGTTGCGGGTAAGGCTAAGCCAGCCACGCTTGCAGCAGTTAATGCTGCATTGGCCTTCATAAATTCGCGTCTGTTCATTTTCATTGTTCACCCTCTTCAAGCACTTCACTTTGGTGATAAACCATTGCAGCCGATAACACTCCAGGTATGGCGTTAATAGTTTCGATACTTGTCATTAATGATTTCTGGCTATCGCCTTCTAGCACTACGACCAATTTCACTTCGTTATTTACCGACAATTCAGCATTTTCCATATCAATAATGGTTTGCCTTACTGTGGACATCTGCTCAGGCTGTACTTGAAGTACTAAGCTAGTTACGTGAAGTTCATTGCTCATCTTTATCACTCTATTTATTTGTATTTATTTTGTTTTTATCGATTTAGCCAGCACCTGGCGGACCTGTTAGAATTTGGCCGAACCAAATTGCAAAACCTAATCCTGACACAAGCAAAATAGATAAAAGTGGGGCGAGAAAAACGGTTAGAAAAATAAATATTCTAAATTCTAGCTTTTTCTCATCATTCGGTGTGGAACTCATAAATCCTCCAACAAGTGGGGCTATCTAACATGATTTTATGGCGGCCTGAACTACTGTAAAACAAGATAACTCATTGCCTTTTTAAGGTATTGATTATGTACTTTTATCTTGCTGAAAATGATATCAATAAGTTAACAAGGTTCTGTATACCCACAATTCGGTAAAACCATAGGTTGGTTGATCCAGATCATCATTTTCAACAACAAGGTACGAAGATCACCCTTCCTAACCCATTTCCACGATTAAATAACCATCAAAAACACTTATTAAGCTATCCATAACATACTAAACAATGGGTTGGGAGCGGCTAAATTTCAATCAAACTTGGCAGTTTTATAACAAAATATTCACTAAGAGGTATTAAGCTTATTTTAAGACAGGTTAAATATTGCGCGATACGGCAGAGATTGAAGCTAGAGAGTAAAGCCCATAGGACCAATAATAATTGGGAATTTAGCTGACAGGATTCCCGTGATGGGATGGAAGGTAATAAAAAACGCACGTCATAAACGTGCGCTTTTTTTACGAAAAACAGCTCTTTTTTACATCATGCTTGGGCTATCTGATTTAAAATTCGCTTCTCTGAAATGGGGTAAGCAGTACCTAATACTTGGGCAAAGCAGGAGACGCGGTATTCCTCAATCATCCAACGCGCTTCAATTAACACCTCAGGTGTTGGCATCGACTTAGGCAACTTAGCCATCTGCGCCTTTAACACCTCTTGCACCTTATTGATGCTGTGCATATGCAAGCGGTCTCGATTTGGGTCCACTGGAAGCTTCTCTAAGCGGTTTTCAATTCCCTTGAGATAACGGTTAAGATCGCCTAATCGCTGCCAACCGGATTGCTCCACAAAGCCTTTAAACACCAGTTGATCCAGTTGGTTTTGAATATCGCTCATCGCAAAGGCGATATCTAGACTGATCTTGCCCTTCAAGCGTTTCTTAATTCGATTGTAGATGGTCAGAATTTCCTCTACCTTCAGCGCAATTTTTTCAGCCGCTGGATTAAGCTCTTGTCTCACCCAGTCTTTCGCCTCGGCAAACGAGGCTTCAGAGCGCACATCTAAGCCCTTTTCGTCCAACAACTGCTGTACTGCTGCCGATAAAATATCATCAATCAAGATATTAACCTGCCCAAATGGATTAAAGTACATCGCCAGCTTTGCTTTGTTAGGCAGTGACTTTTGCAGATGTTTTACCGGCGAAGGAATATTGAGCAGCAGTAATCGCTGTAAACCAAGCTTATGCTGTTTCTGTGCCTCGAACTCATCATCAAACAATTTGATCGATACACTGCTCTTATCATCTACCAACGCGGGGAAGGCTTTAACCTCAAAGTTGCCCTTCTTCTGCTCAAATTGCTTGGGCAGATCACCAAAGCTCCACTGCTCAAGCCCTTTTTGCTCAATACCAGAATCCGCGACCTTGCGGATAGCCTGCACAACCTGACCTTGCATACTTGCCTTTAATGGCTCCAGCTCTCGTCCTTCAGCGAGCAACTTACCCTTGTCGCCTTCTATCTTAAAGTTAACGAGAAGATGTTTAACTAACTGAGTAGTATCAAAGTCATCCGGCGAAATACGGGTACCACTCATGCGCAATAGTTGTTTGCACATTGCATCGATTAAAGGCAGCTCAAAAGGCGTCATCGCCTGTAAACAGGCTTTAGCGTAATCTGGCGCGGGTACAAAATTTCGGCGCAGTGCCTTAGGCAATGACTTGATAAGTGCAATAGATTTCTCTTCACGAAGACCCGGCACTATCCAGTCAAAATCAGCTTCATCAACTTGATTAATCAATGCCACAGGTATGTGCACCGATACACCATCGTCAGCAGCCGATGGTTCAAAGTGATAACTGACATTAAGCACTAAGTTACCCTTATGCCATTTTTCTGGGAAATCCAAGGCCGATATATGCTCACTACTACGCTGCATCAACGACTCGCGCTCAAAGTCTAAAAGCTCTGGTGTAGTTTGCTTAGCTTTTTTCCACCACTTTAAGAATTTAGGTGCGTTATAGATCCCATCAGGGATCTTGGGCTCGTAGAATGCATATAGCGCCTGCTCATCCACCAAAATATCTCGGCGACGCGACTTATGCTCAAGCGATTCAATATCCAGCAGTAGCTTCTGGTTTTTGATGAAAAATGCTTCGTTAGTTCGCAGTTCACCGTCTGCCAATGCCGAGCGAATAAAGATTTCACGGGCTTCAACTGGCTCGACTGGGCCATATTGCACCTTACGGCGATTAACGATTTGCAAACCGTAGAGCACTTGATTCTCAAGCGCGACCACCGAGCCCTGCTTGGACTCAAAATGTGGTTCGACATAGTTTTTCTTCACCAAATGTGCCGCTAGAGGCTCAACCCACTCAGGTTGAATTTTAGCGCAGCAACGTGCGAACAAGCGCGAGGTTTCGGTGAGCTCTGCCGCCATGATCCATTTGGGGCCTTTTTTAGCTAAAGGTGAACCTGGGAACACAAAGAACTTTCGATTGCGTGCGCCTAAGTATTCATTGTCTTTATCTTTAAAGCCAATATGGCTTAATAGACCCGTCAATAAAGAGCGATGCAAGCCTTCATAATCAAGCTCTTCAGTCGGAGAGTTAAGCTTCCACTTAAGCTCATGAGTGGCTTGCCTTAACTGAGTGTACAAATCTTGCCATTCACGAACCCGCAGATACGCTAAAAACTCAGCTTTACATTGCTTTCTAAACTGGCTACTCGATAACTCTTTCTGGCTTTGTTTAATGTGATCCCAAAGATTAAGCCATGAAACGAAATCAGAGTCTTTATCGCTAAAGCGATTATGTGCCTGATCTGCCGCTTGCTTCTTGTCCATCGGGCGCTCGCGAGGATCTTGAATAGAAAGACCTGCGGTGATCACTAAGGCTTCATGTAAACAACCATTTTGCTGCGCCTCAATCACCATACGTGCCAGCCGGGGATCCACAGGAATATGCGCCAGCTGACGCCCAAGCTGAGTCAGATTCAGCTTACCTTTACCCTTTGTGACAGCTTGCAGCTCTTCAAGCAGCAAGAAACCGTCTCGAATGTAACGCGCATCAGGTGGCTGAATAAATGGGAAGCCTTCGATATCGCCTAAACCAATCGACAGCATCTTCAAAATTACTGAGGCTAAGTTAGTACGCAGGATCTCAGGGTCGGTAAATTCAGGACGTGAGATAAAATCATCTTCACTATAAAGCCTGATACAGATACCTGGTGCAACACGACCACAGCGCCCCTGCCTTTGATTGGCACTGGCTTGAGAGATAGGCTCAATGGGCAGGCGCTGCACTTTAGTTCGGTAACTATAACGACTAATCCGTGCAGTACCGGGGTCAATCACATAACGAATGCCGGGTACAGTTAGTGAGGTCTCTGCAACGTTGGTTGCCAATACAATACGGCGGCCAACGTGACTCTTAAAGACTTTTGACTGCTCACCATAAGAAAGACGAGCGTATAACGGTAAGATCTCTGTATCGCGGTAATTACGGCGATTTAGCTGCTCGGCAACATCTCGAATTTCTCGCTCACCATTCATAAAGATCAAGATATCACCAAGACCTTCCTGCATAAGCTCATCGGTAGCCGCAAAGATACCCTCGATAAGATCGAGGTCTTCATCTTGATCTTGCACCAGTGGACGATAGCGGGTTTCAACCGGATAGGTACGCCCAGACACTTCAATCACAGGAGCATTGTTAAAGTGTTTCGAGAAACGTTCAACATCAATGGTCGCAGAGGTAATAATCACCTTAAGATCTGGACGCTTTTGTAACACGTTTTTCAAATAACCCAAGATAAAATCGATGTTGAGGCTACGCTCGTGGGCCTCATCAATAATGATGGTGTCGTATTGATTTAGGTATTTATCGTTAGTTAACTCGGCCAATAAAATACCGTCAGTCATTAACTTGATATAGGAGTCATTATTAATGGCATCGGCAAAGCGCACTTTAAAGCCGACCACTTCACCGAGAGGGCTATTAATCTCTTCAGCAATACGGGTGGCAACGCTACGGGCCGCTAATCGGCGTGGCTGGGTATGACCAATCAAACCGCGAGAGCCTAAGCCAAGCTCGAGACAGATCTTCGGTAACTGAGTGGTTTTACCTGATCCGGTTTCACCCGCAACAATCACCACCTGATTATTGGCAATCGCTGTTGCAATTTCATCGCGCTTTTGCGAAACGGGTAAACTATCGGGATAATTAATGCTTGGGCGATTAGCTAAACGCTGCTCAACCTTTTTACGTGATTCAAGCGCCAACTGCTCAAGATTTTCGAGGGTGGCCGTTTTTTTCTCAGAGTCAGGCTCTTTTCTGAGCCTAAACAGACGACGCCTAATTTTTGCGGCGTCCGCTTCATAACAGGATTTTAAGAATGCGTTAGATAAAGGATGCTGTTGCGAACTCAAGTGCAAATTCCATAGCCAAGACGAAAGAGAGTGATCCTAGCAAGGAACGTTGCAGGTTGGTATAGCTGGCTTAAAAATACTTTATCTTCTCAAGCTAAGCACGCTATTTAACATTGCTAGAGCATACTCAAATTAAGGTGAATTAATAAGAGTCAGCACCATGACTCACTCTTATCAAATTACAATCGATAGTAGTGCGTTATTTAAGTGATTCTGACTACGATCATGCTGGCGACAGATAACACTGTTGCATATAGGTATTAATCGCTTCGAGTACATTTGCGCGGCTAATAGTACCGACCACTTTGCCCTCCTCCACCACAGGGTAGATCTTAGGCTTGGGGCCTAACATCTGCTCAGCCAGTTGTAACACGCTCGAGTCTGGTGTGACCGACAACACATCGGTACGCATGCAATCTTTAACTATCGCAATTAAATCACAGTGATAGCTACTCTTAAGCATTACAGCTAAACAGTCTTGCTGAGATAAGAACCCCACTAAGCGACCGTCCGCTTCAACTACAGGTGCACCAATCTTTTTATGCTCTAGCAATTGTTCAACAGCCGTTGCAAGCGACATAGAAGGCGTTAACAATACAGGTTGGCGATCCATGTGTTCTTTTACGTTGATTGAATCCATTTCATTCCCCTATTAAGTTGCTCTTTTTTAGTTTAGCTAAGATTTAGCAACTACGGCGGGGATTAAAGCGATAAAGTTAATCGGAAAAAGGGGTTAGCTGCACTACCGCGTTGTCTGCGACCTAGAGCTTACTCAGCAATTGGCCTGAGGACACCGCTGTGTACGCCCCTTCATTTGTTAGGCGTTTTTACCACGATAGCAAAATTTAATAAGCGCATAACAAGCACCTAGCGCAACAATAATAAGGCCCAGACCTATTATTGCTAACGGGTCATATTTATCTAAATCTAATAAGATCACCTTCCTAGAAACAGCAATTACCGCCACCAGCAAAATAACTTCTGCATGAATAACGTTTTCCTTGAAGTACATTTCTATTGTTTCTATTAGCACGAAACCAATTAAAATAATAAAAAAGAAACCAAATATTTTAAGT